>CACJRF010000006.1 GCA_902595755.1 uncultured Alphaproteobacteria bacterium
ACAACAACAATTAACCTTAGAGAAACTATAAAATTATCAGTTATTGTTTTTATTATCACTTCATTTCTATTAACATTTTTTTGCATTTATGGAAATAATTTTCTTGTTTATATGGGAGTTTCTCTAGGGTCTTTTCAAATAGTAGGGGGACTTTTTTTGTTAATTATTTCTTATGAAATGGTACTAGAAAAGAGGGTGAAAAGAAAAAAAAATCTTACTACAAGTTTGTCAGATGATTTTTCAATCGATAGTATTGCAGTTTTTCCTATTTCCATTCCTTTGATAGCAGGACCATCAGCAATAACTTTATCTGTGCTAATATCAAAAAATTTTGATTACACACTACAAAGTTTTTATCTAAACGTGTCACCTTTAATCTTGACATTATTAGCAACATCAATAATTATCTTCTTGTCAAAAGTAATTGGTAATTTTTTTAATATGACAATATTAAATATTATACAAAGAATCTTTGGATTGATATTAGGTGCATTAGCAATTCAATTCGTAATTAACGGAATTAAATTAGAGTTATGATAAAATCACCATGTGTTGAGAAATGTGAGATGAACCCTCACACAAAATTATGTGAAGGTTGTCTAAGAAATATTGAAGAAATTGTAAATTGGTCAAATCTTACCGATAATCAAAAAAACTATGTTCTTAAACTTATAGAAAAAAGAAAAGATGCTTAAAAATTTATTATTATTGATGGGTTTGGTTATATTTTATCATAAAGCTAATGCTAATAATAATTGGTATGGAAAATGGGTTGCTACGGATGAGTGGCAATCTGAGTACAATGTTACAATTAAAAAAGATGGAATTGCTATTTCTGAATATGGAAACGGTGAGGAGGGTAAATGGATAATAAAAGACGGAAATCTAGAAATCACATGGGAATCTGGAAGTACAGACTATTGGTTTAACGGTGTTATGGGTTTTCAAAGATTATTTAAAGATAAAAATAAAAGCTACACATCAGGAATAAGAAAGTTACTTAATAATCGTTAAAACTGGTTTTTTTAAGTAGTTGATAATATTTAAAAGACAACTAGATACTGCTAATGTTGTATTTTGATGAGTTAATACGTAGGTATTTTTTTTCTTTATTTTTTTAATTTGGAATGAAGAGCCTTGTTTAATTGACCTATGTATTGAAAAAATAGCATAATCTTTGTTATAGCTGATTGAATAATCCTTCCATTCACCAATTGATATTTTTTTTGAATATAATTCCATTATTGTATGTATCTCTCTTTTTTGGAAACCAACGAACTTTTTATTTTTTAAATTATTCATAAATATAAAAATTGAAATTTAAATTTGATAGAATATAAGTATCTATAAATTATATTGTATTTGTAAAAAAAAAATAGGTTAAAATGACTGATGAATTTATAAGAGAAGTTGACGAAGATGTAAAGGAGGAGAAAAGGCTCAAACTTTGGAAAAAGTTTTTTCCATACGTTGTAAGTATTTCCCTTGGAATAGTTTTGTTTATCTCAGGTTTTGTTTTCTGGGAAGGCTACTCAAATAATCAGAGGCAGAAACTTGGAGATGATTTTACGGCTGCAGTCATTTTGGCTAGTGAAGATGACTTAGATGCTTCGTTACTGGCATTAGACAGGATTGTTGATAAAGGTTCTGATGGCTATGTTACCATGGCAAAAATGAAGAAAGCTTCAATATTAATTGAAAAAGGTAAAATTGATGAAGGGTTAGAAATTTATAAAGATTTAGAAAAAAATGCAGTTGATCAGAGTTTTAGAGATATTGCCACTATATTATATGTTTTAAACTCACTAAATAATGAATCTAAAGATGATCTATTGAAAAAAATAATACCGCTTGAAAATAGTGAAATTTGGAAATCGTCTGCCCTTGAATTAAAAGGTTATATCTATCTAAGAAATAATGAAATAGATAAAGCAATTGAGACATTCGAGACTATTTCAAAACTTCCTTCAAAGCCTGGGGATTTAAGTCAAAGAGCCAAAAATTTAATAAACCTTTTAAAGGAAAAATAAGTTGATTATAAAAAATGCAATTTTTGCTATTTTAATATTCACTACTATGGGATGTTCATTTAATGAAATTACATCTATTTTCAAAGAAAAGGAAGTTAAACTTCCTGGAAAAAGAGAAAATGTTTTTGATTTTAATGATGATATTATTGTAAAAGCTAATAAGAAAATTCTTATTGATAAACCAGCAATAATTAATTCGTGGAGCCAACAGTTTCAGAATTCAAAAAATCACCTATTTCACTTCAGCAGTAAACCAGTTTTAAAACTTCAAAGAAAAATTTCGCTAGGAAATATATTGTTTGATAAAATTAATCTTATTGTTCAACCTGTGAATCTGGGTGATAATATCTTCTATGCAGATAAAGATTTCAATATAATATCTAGAAATTATTTGAATGGAAAATTAAATTGGAAACTAAATTTAGAAAGGGAAAAGAAGGAAAAAATTTTATTTCTAGGCGGGATGAGTTTAGATGGTAACTCTTTAGTTGTGACATCTGGTCTTGGAAATATTTATTTAATCGATTCCATTACTGGAAAAAAACAGTGGAAGAAGAATTTTTTAGTACAGTTTTCACGTCCTCCACTAATTTTCAAAAATAAAGTTTTTGCTGTTTCAGATGATAATCAAACATTCTGCCTAAACCTCAAAAATGGAGAAATTATCTGGAATCACATTGGAAATCTTGAGGAAGTATCAATTATAGGTGGATCTAAACCTGCAGCAATTGACAATACAGTTGTACTCTCATACTCATCTGGTGAAATCTATGCCCTAGACGAAAACGATGGATCATTAATTTGGTTTGATAATGTTGGTTCAAGTAATTACTTTTCAAGATCTGCTTTAAACGATATTCAGTCACCATTATCAATTGTTAATGATAAAGTTTATAGTCCAACTTTCTCAGATAAGCTTCTTGTTTACGATATTAACGAAGGATCAAAAATTTGGGAGTTAAAGATTTCTTCAATAAATCAGGTAATAATTTCTGGTGAAGCACTATACATAATTGATACATTAGGAAAACTACTTTGTTTAGATAGTAAGACTGGAAGATTGTTATGGTCAGTTCAGCTAAAAACAAACTATGATGGAAAGGAAATTAGATGGTTTGGTCCACTTCTAACATCAAATAAGCTTTTAGTCGCTAACTCATTTGGAACAATACTTTCATTATCACCATTTACAGGCAAAACATTAAGCAAACTGAACATGGGTGAAGAGTTTATTTTAAGCCCTTTTCAAATTAAAAAAGAGGTCTTATTTATTACCAAGAAAGGTACAATTTTTATTTTAGGTTGAAATGTCAAATAAAGTAATAATAATTGGAAAGCCAAATGTTGGAAAATCTTCAATATTTAATGGGATTATAAATAAAAAAATGGCTTTAGTAGATGATTACCCTGGCCTGACACGAGATATAAGAAAAAAAAAAATTACTTTATGGGATAAAGAATTAGAGTTAATTGATTCACCAGGTTTAATTTTGTCCAAAAATGAATTTGAAAAAAGTATCAATACCTCAACACTTTCAAATGCAAAGTTATCGTGTTTAATTTTACTCGTATTTGATTCAAAAGATGACTTAACTTCTGAAGATCACAACATAATCAATTTAATAAGAAAACTTAATAAAAAAACTTTGATAGTTATAAATAAATGTGATGTAAAAAATCATAAAATACACGATTTAAATGGTTTTGGGAAAAAAATATTTATATCAGCTGCCCATAATTCAGGAATAGATGATCTAAAATGGGAAATTTACAATCATCTTGAGAAAAATGATGAAGTTAAAACCGAAGATAAGAATATTTCAGTTGCAATAGTGGGTAAAGTTAACACTGGTAAATCTACAATTTTTAACTTGTTAAATAAAAAAGCTATTTCTCAAACAAGTGAAATACCATTTATGACAAGAGATACAGTTGAATCAGATATTGATATTAAAAATATAAAATTTAGAGCCTTTGATACAGCTGGTTTTTCAAAGGGTATTGAAAGTCGCTTGAAAGTGAATCAGATTTCTATTGAGCAAACATTAAAAAAGATTCGTCTGTCCCAAGTGATTATAATTGTCTTAGATGTAAATAATTATTATGAGAAAATAAATTCAAAAATTATTGACCATGTTTTTAAAGAGAATAGATGTATTTTAATTTTAGTAAATAAAATTGATACCCAGACATCTTTGAGTAAGAGTGATATAACTGAACACATTTATTACTTAACTCCTCAAATAAAAGGTATTCCAATTTGTTTTGTATCCGCAAAAAAAAGTATAGGTTTTGAAACCTTTTATAAATCATTATTGTATCAACTAAAGTCATGGAAAAATAGAATTCCAACAAATAATCTAAATACATGGCTTAGCACAGCTATTAATAAAACGCCACACCCGATGTACAATGGTAATTTAGTTAAATTTAAATTTATAACTCAGGTTAGTATTGCACCACCTAAATTCTTTATTTTTACAAATCATCCTAAATTTATAAGTAACTCATATAAAAGATTTCTAGCAAATAATTTAAAAAATTATTTCAATCTCACTGGGTTGCCAACAAAATTAGTATTTAAAAAATCATTTAATCCATATGAAAAAAAGTAAACTTTTTATTTTATTAATTTTATTTCCATTTCATATATTTGCTAATGATATTGAGATTAATGTAATAATAGAAAATTGTAAATCTTGTCATGGTCAGAATTATGAAGGAAACAATTATATAAAATCTTTAAAACCACTTGAAAAAGAGGAATTTATTTCAAAAATGATTAAATATGTTAATAGTAATAATGATCACGTTATGAGCAGAATATCAAAGGTGCTAAATAAGAAAGATATATTAAAAATGGCTGATGAAATTTATGAAAAAATTGAATAATTATAGAAGAAATTTTTTAAAAAACTCTAGTTATTTTATTAGTTCCTTACTCTTCAGCAGTATTTTTAAAATTAATACTTCATACTCAAAAAGTAAACTTAAGCCTAGAATTATTATTGTAGGCTTTGGTATTGGTGGAGCTACTTGTATTAGTTATCTTCTAAAATTTTCAAAAAATTTTGATATTATTGTTATTGAAAAGAATGAAAGAATACAAACTTGCCCAATGTCAAATCTTGTTATTGCAGATATTATTCCATACAGTTATATAAGCCATGATTTTGACTACATGAGATTAAAAAATATAAAGTTTTTAAATAGTTCGGTTAAAACAATTTACACATCAAAAAAAATAATTGAAACAGAAGATAGTTCAAAAATTGATTATGATTATCTAATTTTATCACCAGGTATTAATTTCAAGAATGATATAGATGGGTATAATCATAAGGATAGAACAATTATTCCACACTGTTGGAACGGTACAAAAGATTTATTTAAATTTAAAAAAAGATTAAATGATCTGGAAAAAAAAAGTACTATAATAATTTCTGCACCTGACTATCCTTACAGATGTCCACCTGCTCCTTACGAGAGAGCAAGTCTGTTAGCTAATTTTTTGAAAAGAAAGAAAAAAAAATTTAAGATACTAATACTAGATTCAAAAGATTCATTTACTAAAAAGGAAATTTTTTTAAATGAATGGAGAAACTATCATAAAGAATCTATAGAATGGATCCCCAAAAGTAAGGGTGGAAAGGTTACATACTTTAACAAAAAAGAAAATTATGTAAAAACTTCTAATGGATCAAAATTTAAAGCAGATTTTATTAATATCATTCCTAATCAAAAAGCAGCTGATATTTTAACAAGATCAAAACTTAATGGAAATAAGGACTGGTGTGATGTGAACCCTATGACTTTCGAACTTAAGAATTTTAGAAATATATTTGTAGTTGGTGATTCTATAGATGCAGGAGATATGCCTAAGTCAGCTTTTTCAGCTAATAGTCAAGCAAAGATTTTAGCTACTAATTTAGTTAACAGAATATATGAAAAGGATATATTAAGTCCCGTATTCTTGAATACTTGTTACAGTTTTTCTTCCTCAAAGAGGGCCTTCTCGATAACATCTTGGTATAAACTTAATAAAAAAAAAACTAGAATAGTATCTTTGGGTAGCAGTACCACTAAGGTTGATGCTTTGTCTCATCAATATTACGATGAAACACGTCAAGCCTATGGTTGGTATGAAAATTTAGTGAAAACATTATATGGTTAAATAATTATAGTTTTTTCATAATTTTTTGAATTGTTGTATCTATATCTTTTTCCTTGAAAGCATTTTGCCCCCTTAACAGACTAGTCATCCCGATATTTAGCTGTTCAATTTCAATTAATGTAGTTTCCATACCAAGCTTTTTTTTTTCATCATTAAGTGTATTAACAAGAGAGCATAAACAACTCTTACTTAAGCCAAAAGAATGATGGTATGCCTTACCTTTTTCAATTTTCTTATTTGTTAAAAAAATGACTTTTGTTTTTCTCTTTCCACCCATTATAGATTTTAATTCCTTAATGATTCTCCAATAACAACTAAAGTTTATTTCCATATGATCATTCCAATCTCTATGTGATAAATCTGTAATAGATTTTAGTCCATTAAACTTTCCTATCAGATTTATCATCACATCAATGTGATTAAAGTGAGATGATACAGTTTTATAAAGCTCTAGGTAAAACTTTTCAGATAAAACATCTGAGTAAAATGGTATTATATTTTTATTTCTAGATGAGTTAGATCTGGACAATTCCTTTACTTTTTTATCAGATTTACCGTGTACAATTAATTTTGCACCAGTATTTGCTAGAGTGGTTGTTAAATATTGGCCTATAAAACCTGTTGCACCAAAAATTATAATATTTTTTTGACTAAGATCCTCCATAATTATTATTTACTTTCAATTAACAAAGATAATTGAGATGAAAATACACCTGATTTTTGATCAACTAATTCCACTGGATAGTCACCACTAAAATAATGATCAGTGTATTCAGGTTTTTTTGAATTTCTTCCATTTTTATGACCTAGAGCTTTATATACGCCATCTAAAGAAATAAATTTGAGTGTATCAACTCCTATAAAATTTCTGATTTCCTCTAGCGAATATTTAGATGCCAATAACTCTTCTTTGTTCGGGGTATCAATTCCATAGAAACAAGGATACATTACAGGAGGACTGGCTATTCTCATATGAATTTTCTTTACTCCACAATTTTTTAACATCTCGACAATTTTTACAGATGTTGTTCCACGAACTATTGAATCATCGATCAATGCTATATTCTTATTCCTTAAAGAATTTAGGTTTGGATTATGTTTTAGTTTAACGGACAGATCTCTAATTGTATTACTTTCTTGAATAAATGTTCTACCTGTATAGTGATTTCTAATAATTCCTAGATCAAAATTTCGCCCAATTTTTTCTGCGTATCCAAGTGCAGAGGCATTCCCAGAATCTGGTATGGGTATAACAACATCAATTTTTTCTTTATCATCCAAATTTTCTTTGGCTAACTCATGGCCAATTTTTTTCCTTACCTCATAAACATTCCTTCCATCTAGAATGCTATCTGGTCGAGCAAAATATATATATTCAAATAAACATGGTCTAAGGTAAGATCTTGAAAAAGGTTTAATAGATTCTAATTTATTATTTTTGATAATAACAATTTCTCCAGGTTCAACATCACGAATAAGTTTAGCACCAATTATATCTAAACCGCAGCTCTCCGAACTAAATATATAAGAGTCATTTAGTTTGCCTATTACCAAAGGACGTATGCCAACTGGGTCTCTTACAGCAATAAGTGCATCTTTAGACATTAGTAAAAGAGAATATGCACCTTTTATTGAATGTAACGAATAGATAAGTCTATCGATAAGGTCACCCTTTGATCGTGAAATTAGATGTAGAATAACTTCAGTATCTGATGTAGATTGAAAAATTGCCCCATCTTTAATAAATTCCTCTCTTAAAAAATTTGTATTAGTTAAATTTCCATTATGAGCTATGGCTATACCACCAATATTAAGTTCTGAAAATAATGGTTGAACATTTTTAAGCGCTGATTCACCAGTTGTTCCATATCTATTATGGCCAATTGATAATTCACCTTTAAGATGATTAAAAACTTTCTTATCAGAAAAAACTTCAGATACTTGTCCCATACCTCTATGGGCAAAAAAGTTGATATTATCTGTTGTGACGACACCTGTTGAATCTTGTCCTCTGTGTTGGAGCGCATGAAGACCTAAAGCCACAAGCTGGGCTGCATTAGAGTTTCTTGAAACACCAAAAATTGCACATTCATCTCTTGGCTTTTTATCTGAAAAAATTATTTTCATATCAGTCTAAGTTATTATTAATTATATTCTCAAGATCTTTTTTATTTTTTTCATTATAAGAGTTATCCATATCTTTTTCTCTAAATTTTAATTTTGAATCGATACTTTTTTTAAATAAAAAATTTGATTTTTGTTCAATTTCTTTTCTCAATTTTTTAGAATATTCGTTATCTACTTGCATGATATTAAAAATTTCTTTATTTGAAATTTTAATAATTGGGACTAACTTTGAACTATCTAAAAAAATAGGTTTTGAACCACTGTAAAAGTAGTCGAAACAAAAATAACAAAAACAAACTAATAAATAACCTCTTAATAAACCATAGAAAAAACCTAGGCTTCTATCTAAAAGGCCAGCAAAAGAATTTTTAATCAATGAAGAAACATTTTTAGTAAGATACGAAAAAATTATAAGAAGAAGAATAAATGAAAAAACATATGAAACTAAAGTAGATATTAGAAAATTGTCCAGAAATTGATTTATTTGATTGGAAGCTAAGCCTCCATATAGGTACGAAATACCAATAGAAAAGATCCATCCAGAAAGAGAAAGAATTTCTAATGAAAGGCCTCGTATGAAAGCAAAAAAGGCAGAAATAAATATTAAAATTATGATTATTAGGTCAAGCATTTATAATTTCAAAGAGCTCCATCTATAAAATTTTTTAAGTTTTTATTTTTAGTATCATATATTTTTTTAGCATCTCCATACCATTCTATTTTACCACTTCTTAAGAAGGCAACCTTTTCTCCATATTCATTTACACTTGTCATATCATGGGTGATAGTTACTGCTGTAATCTTTTTTTTCTCAACAATATTTTTAATTAAAATATTGATCTGATTTGAGATGAGTGGGTCAAGCCCAGTTGTTGGTTCATCTAATATCAATATTTCTGGCTCTTTTAAAATTGCTCTTGCTAATCCAACTCTTTTTTGATCACCAACAGAGATCTCTGAGGGAAATTTTTTTAAGATTTTTTTTGTCAAATTAATCTCATTTAAAATTTCTGACAAATTAATATTTTTATCAGTAAACTTTAAGTTTTCCTCAACACTCAAACTATCCAACAATGCAGAATTTTGAAATAAAATTCCAAATTTCGATATATGTTCATTTAGAGACTTTGATGACATCCTCATAACATCCTTTGAATCATCAGTTAGAATCTTACCTTTTTCAAATTCTGTCAATCCTGTTATGCACCTTGCTAAAACTGACTTACCTGAGCCAGATTCACCAATTATTGACAAAGATTCAGACTCGTAAATATTTAGATCTAGATCTTTAAGGACAAATCTTTTTTCAAAATTTTTTGATAATTTCTTAATTTCTATTTTTAGTTTTCTCATAACTTAAAAAAAAGCGAAGTTATTATATAATTCATTAATAAAATTAAGATTGAAGATGATACAACAGAATATGTAGTAGACTGTCCAACACCTTGTGCTCCCCCTTTAGTGTTAAATCCAAAGTAACAACCAATAAAGGTTATAATAAAACCAAAGACTGCTGCTTTTACAAGTCCAGAAAATATATCAATAAATTCCACAAAATTATAAGTATTTTGTAAGTATACCGATGGGTTAAAATTTAGTAGATTTACACAAATCAAATATCCTCCTAACACACCAATTATATCGCCAATTAAAACAAGAAATGGAAGTGATATTATACCAGCAATTACTCTTGGTGTTACTAGGTATGAAAAAGGATTTGTTGACAAAGTTTTAAGAGCATCGATTTGTTCAGTTACTTTCATAGTTCCTATTTCCGCGGCAATAGCAGCACCAGCTCGACCTGCAACCATTAATCCAGCTAATACAGGTGCGAGTTCTCTTGTAATTGACAACACTACTACGTTAGGAATGGCACTTTCTGCAGAAAACCTTGAAAAACCTGTATATGATTGTAAAGCTAATACCATACCAGTAAAAATTGCTGTTAGACCTACAACAGGTAAGGAATTAAAGCCAATTTTAACAATTTGATTAAAGAAAAGCCTAGGATAAAATTTATCAGTTAATAAATTTTTAATAAATAGAAGAAAAAAGAAGAAAACGTCTCCTATATCGTAAAAGAAATTGAAAACATAACTACCTATTTTCCTAAAAACTTTTTGAAATACTAAAAGATTAAACTTCATGTTTAACCAATATATTGTTTTTTGGCTCTACTACAAATATTTATTAAAATTTCATAAGGTATAGTCTGTGACTTTCTAGATATTTCTTTAATGTTTATATTTTCCCCAATAAATTCAACCCAATCTCCAACCTTAATTTGACCAACACCTAACTTTGAAATATCAACTATAGTATAGTCCATTGAAATTGTGCCTATAATGGAAAGTCTTTTCTTAAAAAAAACTTCGGCTTTATTACTTAGTAGTCTTGGATAACCATCGGCATAACCTAAACCCAAGATAGCAATCCTTTTAAAACCTGTTGATTTAAAAGTAGAATTATATCCAAAGTGATTTAAGTTCTCCTCAGCTTTCGCAATTTGTAAAACTCTTGCATATAAGCCAAAAGATTGTTTGAATTTATTTGATGTAACTCCAAAAATATTTCCACCTGAACGTACCATGTCATAATTCAACGATTTATCGTTAATGATGGCGTTTGAGTTGGAAATACTGAAAATCGCATTTGGAAAATTTTTAGTTATCTCATCAAACTTTTTTTTTTGTTCTTTATTTAGTATTGTTTTTTCGTCCGAGGCAATTAGGTGACTCATTACACATTTAACTTTTATATCATTTTGTTTACAAATATTTTTAATTTGTACTAATTCATTTTGTCGAATTCCAAGCCTATTTATTCCTGTATCAAAATGTAAAGATATTTCAATGCAATCACCACGACTTCTTTTTAATTTAATAAGTTTTTCTAATTCTTCTAAAGAATTGATAACAGGGGTAATATTTTTATCCAAAACCTCTTTTATTTCATTATGGTTAATATTTATTAAACCATTAAGTAAATAAATATCAGAATTTCCACATATTTTCCTTAAATGTAGTGTCTCTTTTATTGAATTTAAAAAAAAAGAGTTACAACCTATATCAATAAGTTTGGTTGCTATATATGAAAGTCCAAGGCCATATGCATTTGATTTCAGGACAGCACTAACAGTGGAGGTTTTAGCGATATTTTTTTGAATTTTTTTATAATTTAAACTAATTGTATTAAGATTTATCTTAAGTAAACAATTTTCATTAATAATAAAGTTTTTTGTGTCCATTTTTTTTTACTAAAACGATGTTTCTGCTAAATCAGAAAACTTAGTAATAGTAGGGTTGAAATAAAGTCTCACTTTTGAGATTGGCCCATGTCTATTTTTAGCAATTATTGCTTCTGCAACATTATGTACTTTTTCCATCTTACTAGTCCATACTTCATGTTTATCTGTTCCTTCTGAAGGTTCTGTTCTTGCAAGGTAATACTCTTCTCTATAAAGAAATACAACCAAATCTGCATCTTGTTCTATAGAACCAGATTCTCTTAAATCAGCTAATTGTGGCCTCTTTTCTTCTCTATCTTCAACTTTTCTAGATAATTGTGATAATGCTATTACAGGAACATCTAATTCTTTTGCTATAGCTTTTAATCCTCTGGTAATCTCTGATATTTCTTGTACTCTACTATCATTGTATCGACTATCACTTGATACAAGCTGAAGATAATCAAGCACGATTAGATCTAGACCATGTTTTCTTTTCATTCTTCTAGCTCTAGTTCTTATAGAAGAAATAGTAAGTGCCGGAGTATCATCAATAAATAAGTTTAGGTCTTTAAGATTTTCACTACCTTTAATTAACTTATTGAAATCATTCTTTGATAAATTTCCTGTCCTTATATTTTCTGATGAAAGACCTGCAATTTCTGAGATAATCCTAGTTGCCAGTTGTTCAGAGGACATTTCTAGTGAAAAAAAAATGACATTTTTTTCTTTTTTTTTATCTTTTAAATCTTTAGTAATGTTGTAAGCAAGATTAGTTGCAAATGCTGTTTTTCCCATGGAAGGCCTACCTGCAACAATTATTAAGTCAGATTTATGTAAACCTCCAATCTTTTTATCAAAGTCAGTAAGTCCAGTTCTTAAACCAATAACTTCCTCACTTTTCTTAAAAGCTTTTTCAGCATAATCCATTGTATTTATTAAAATATCTTCGAATGTTCTTGGACCTTTTGAGATACTATCATCATTCGATAATTCAAAAAGTTCTTTCTCCGTTTGTTCTATGATTTTAAGAGCCTTATCTTCATTATTTATGTTGTAGCAATCATTAATGAGTTCTGTACCGACATTGATTAACTTTCTTCTTATGAATAAATCGTAAATAAGTTCACCGTATTGTTTTGCGTTAACAATACTTAGACTATTTTCACAAAGTTTAAGTAAATAATCTAATCCACCATTTTTCTTAAAATCCTCATCATTTTCTAAAAATATTTTAAGAGTATTAATATCTGCTATCTGATCATTAGAAATTATTCTTCTTAATGCTTCAAATATTATTTTATTAATTTTAGTTGAGAAAAAGTCAGATCTTAAAAAATTTTCAATTTTTTCGAATGCTAAGTTATTCGATATAATTGCTCCTAATAAAGCTTGTTCTGCTCCAAGGTTCATGGGTGCTTCTCTTGAAAGACTCAAATTTTTTGATGTATTTACGGTGACGATTTTGTTGTTAGGATTTTGATTAGACATTATTAAAGTATACTGCCATAAAAATTAAAAGCAGTATTTTTCTGATTGTTAATTAAGTGGATAATGTGTAAAACTTTAAAAATTTCTGTAATAAAGGGTTATTAAATAAAGAATGTAGGATACTAAAAAAATAATTGATATTTTTTTGTTTATAGTTATTTTTTTTAACAAACATATTGAAAATATAAATATTATGATAGTTAAAATTAATACATCATTTTTTAAAATGTAGTAATTATAACCAAAAAATTTAAATAATGATGATAATCCTAGTATAAATAATAAGTTATAAATATTTGATCCAATAATATTACCAAAAATTATTTGGTTATTACCTCGTTTAGCTGCTGATATTGAAGTAACTAATTCAGGGAGTGATGTGCCAATGGCAATAAGAGATAATCCAATGAAAGAATCAGGTATTTTAAGTTCTTTAGATATCTGCACAGCAGAATTAACTGCTAGGTCAACACCAAATAGAGTTAAAGATATAGAAATTATAAGTATCGGCAGACTAAATAAAAATGGTTTTCTAAAAGTGAAATTTGAAAAATAATCCATTTCATTAGTGGTATTAATCTGCTTTTTATCTTTTGAAAACTTAAGGCTAAAAATAATATAAATCAAAAAAAATACGATAAATAACATTCCAAATTTCTTACCGAATGTTGAAAAATTGAAGATTAAGAAAAAAATTACATGCATGCTTAAGTGAAAAAAAATATCAAAAGATGCTATACTCTTTATTTTTATGTTATTAACAAAGCCTAGGGTGGAAAATACTAATAGAATATTTGCTATATTGGACCCTAATATATTCCCCACAGATAAATTGGCAGAATTGCTCAATACAGCTTCAATAGAAACCAAAAGTTCTGGAATAGACGTACCAAATCCTACTATTACAAGTCCTACAAAGAAGTCTGAAACCTTTAGCTTTAGTCCTAAACCAACCGAAGATGAAATTAGGATGTCAGCACCTTTTATTGCGAGGAATAGACCTAATATTAGTTTAAGTATTTCTAGAAGCATTTAGGCAATTTTCATTGCTGTGGATCATTATCTTCTTTTATAATCTGAGTTGAGTCATCTTTATCATCACTATTTTTTGGACTTATCTGCTGAGATTCTTTTTTATTTTCAATAACTTCAGATTCAGGTGTGGCAGTTTTTTTATCAAGTTCATTTTTTTCACTTTGTTTAGATTCTTTCGGTTTGTTAAGTTCATCTTTTTGCTTGGTCGCATTTTCTTCTGATGTAGCAACGTTAATTTTTAGATTACATGTAACCTCTGCATGGAGTTTTATATTAATGTCGTAGATACCGATTTTTTTTATTGAAGTATAGAGATTTATACTTGAAGGCTTGATATCAACTTTTTGTTCTGCAAAGTAGTTTGAAATATCTTTCGGAGATACAGATCCATAGAGTTGACCATTATCACTTGCATTTCTGATAAAAATAATATCTTTATTTTCAATTTTCTTTAAGACTAAATTTGCTTCATCAACTGCTTTCTTACTCTTTTCTAATAGGTCACTCTTAATTCTTGCAAAATAGTCTTTATTGGTTTCATTTGCCCTAAGTGCTTTTTTTTGAGGAATTAAAAAATTTCTTGCAAACCCGTCTTTAACTTTAACGACATCACCGATTTTTCCTAGTCTATCGAATGTTTCTAATAAAATGACTTCCATATTTAAATCCTAAATAATAGTTTTTTAATATTCTTGTATAATCCAATCAAAAATATAATCAGTAACAGAACATACCCTAAAAATATAAAAAGTAAAAATATTATTAAAAATTTTATAGACGAGCTTATTTCAAATTTTTCAAAATATGTTTGAAGATTTTGGTAGCCTTCAGCTATATAACCTGAACTTAGAAAGATGAGTATATTTACAGATAATATTTCAATTCCTTCGAAATTAAGTAATTTAAGAATAATAAAAAATAAAAATATATAAGTATAGGATTTTTCGAGAGAAATATTTTTAAAAGAAAAAGAATAATTTTGTATAAACTTTAATGATTTACAAATCATTGTTGCTAATCTGAAATTTACAATGAATACCGAAATTATAACTAAAAAATTTACTGAAGGTAAAATATTTACTATAAGTGTTGATATTTCTGAAAAAGTATCTCCAGAGTAATATAACGATTTTGGATTAAATTTTCTAAGTATCTCTGATAAACTCTCTATCATAGCTGAGTGATCAAGATTCCTGTAATAAAATAAGATAAATACACTTAAAATAAAACCTAAAATTAGAATTAATCTTGAGAAAATAATCCCATTCATGTGATTTTCATTTTTTTTAAGATGGTTTAAAAATGTGAAACTTAATGCAACAATTGAGACGAAAGAAAGAAAAATTAAATCTTTATAATTAATAAATTCAAAGATGCTAAAATTTTTAATAAGGGTGAGAATTATTGCAGATAAAACAACGCTATTAATAATTTGTCTTTGGGTAAGAATAATACATAAAAATAAAATTGGAAGGTGTGAAAAAAAAAAAAAGAACTGTGTTGATATTCTTAAAAGAATGATCTCAGTTAAAATAAAAAAGAGTGAGGAATATAAAACTAAGCTAATTTGATTATTATTTTCTTTCGAAAACTTCATTGTCTTGAAACGTACGGTAGCAGTGCTAAAAATCTTGCTCTTTTGATTGCTACAGATAACTCCTTTTGTTTTTTAGTTGAAACTTGTGTAACTCTACTTGGAAGAATTTTACCCTTTTCAGTCATATATCTTCGGAGTAGATTAATATTTTTATAATCAACAATTGGAGCATCCTTACCTGAGAGTGGGCAACTCTTAGTAAAAAATAATTTAGAAGATGTGTTGTCGAAGACCTTATTTCTCATTTGTTAGCTCCATTGATTATTTTTGTTCTGTCAAAAGCGATTGATCTTTGCTTATGGATTTAATTTTTAAATTAAAGAATCTAATAAAATTTACATCCTGTCTTACCTTGGTATCAAATTCCTTAAAAATTTTAGGGTCACATTCGCAATTAATCATGTAGTAGTACCCCTTCGAATTTTTTTTTATTTTGTAGGCTAAATCCCGAAGTCCCCAAAATTCAGTTTTAAGGATTTTACCTCCAGTATCTTTAATTTTTTTGATCAAATCATCATAATAGTCGTCTGCAGATTTTTTAGATAACTGACCACTTATAATAAAAACATTCTCGTATAACATTTTAATCCTTTCGGTTAAACTTTTAACAGTTTAGCTATTTTTAAATAGCAAGGTTTTAAAATTAGGTTTATAACATTATTAAATAATTTTTAAAGAGATAATTTATAAAAATGAATAACTTTAACCTCATTTTTCCAGGACAGGGTTCACAGACAGTAGGAATGGGATTAGACCTTTATCAAAACCATAAAAAAGCAAAAGAAGTTTTTGATGAAGTTGATGATACATTAAACTTCAAACTTTCTAAAATAATTTTTGATGGTCCGAGTGAATTATTGAAATTAACAGAAAATACACAACCTGCAATAATGGCAACAAGTCTTGCCGTAGTAAAAGTGGTTGAAGACGAACTTAAAAAGGATATTACATCATTCTCTGAAATTGTATTAGGACATTCGTTGGGAGAGTATTCTGCGTTATGTTCTATAAATTCACTAACTATAAGTGAGACTACGAAAATTTTACAACAAAGAGGAAAAGCTATGCAGCAATCAGTTGGAGGCATAGAGACAAAAATGGTAGCTATCATTGGTTTGGATATTGTAAATTTAGAGAATGAACTTAAAAAATTTATTATAAAAGAAAATGAGGTTTGTGAAATAGCAAATGATAATTGTCCAGGTCAAATCATTTTATCGGGTACAAGAAATGCAATAGAAGACTTTTCAGAAGTACTAAAAAAAAACGGAGCAAGATCGGTTATTGATTTAAATGTTAGTGCTCCTTTTCACTGTAGCTTAATGAATGAAGCATCTAAAATTATGGAAGAGGTTTTAAAAGATACTGATTTTAAGAATTTAAATGCAAAATTTATCAGTAATGTTACTGCAAAGATTGAAAATGATGTTAATAAAATAAAAGGTTTACTTATCGATCAGATTTCAAGTAGGGTTAGGTGGAGAGAAAGTATTCTAGTAGCAGAGAAAATGGGTTCGAAAACTTTCCTAGAGGTTGGAAATGGTAGTGTTTTATCCGGTATGAATAAAAGAATTTCTAAAAATATAACGACACAAAATCTTTTAGATATGAAAAGTATTGAGCAATTTATCAATTTAAATAAGGATATATTATGAAAAAAGCTTTGATCACAGGAGCAACAGGAGGAATTGGTTTGGAAATTTGTAAATTTCTAGGTAATGATCACGAAATTTATATTTTGGGAAGAAATGAAGAAAAGTTAATAAATTTATCCAATAAATTTTCATTTATAAAAGAATACTTTGTTTGCGATATAAGTGAAGTTAAGAGTTTGCAAGATTTTTTTGAAAAAATTTCAATGAAGAATTTACAAATTGACGTTTTAGTAAATAATGCCGGGGTAACAGATGACAGCCTTTTCTTAAGAATGGATTTAAAAAAATGGAATAAAGTTATAAACATTAATTTAAACTCAAATTTTATGATTAGTAATTTTTTTTCCAAACAAATGATAAAAAAAAAATGGGGTAGAATAGTTAATATAACGTCAGTGGTTGGACATACTGGAAATGCTGGTCAATCAAACTATACTGCCTCTAAAGCAGGCATAATTGGAATGACAAAATCTATAGCAATTGAGCTTGCTAAAAGAAATATTACTGTGAATTCAATTTCACCTGGTTTCATAGATACTGAAATGACTGCATCTTTAACTGATGAACAAAAAGATTTTATAAAAAATAAAATACCACTCGCTAGAATTGGAAGGCCAGAGGATGTCGCTTATTGTGTGAAATTTTTAGTATCCGACCAAGCAAACTATATTACAGGCCAAACTATTCATGTTAATGGAGGTCTTGCAATGTTATAATATAATTGATTTAAAAGAAAAATTATTTATTAATAAACATATTAATTAATGTAAGGATGGTAGTATGAGTGATATATCAGAAAGAGTTAAAAAAATTGTAGTTGAACATTTAGGTGTTGAATCAGACAAGGTAGTAGGTTCAGCAAGTTTTGTTGATGATTTAGGGGCAGATAGTTTAGATACTGTTGAGTTAGTTATGGCGTTTGAAGAGGAATTTAATATAGAGATTCCTGATGATATGGCAGAAAAAATTACTACCATTAAAGACGCGATAGATCATATCCAAAATTCTCAAAACTAAACTATGAGAAGGGTGGTAGTTACAGGTATCGGTATGTGTACACCACTCGGCTTTGGTTGGAAACATTGTTGGAATAAACTAATCGAAGGAAAGTCTGGAATCAGACAGTTATCAGGTTTTGAAATTAGTGATTTACCTTCAAAGGTTGGTGGACAGCTTCCGATGGATGGAGACAAAACACTTTTTTCAGAAAATATAATAGAAGTTAAAGACAGAAAAAAAATAGAGCCATTTATTGAATACGCACTGATCGCAGCGAGTGAAGCTTTAAAAGACTCAGGATGGAAATCAGAAAGTGATGAAGATTCATATAAAACTGGCGTTATGATAGGTTCAGGAATAGGGGGATTAGATGGTATAAGGAAAAGTGCAATTAATTTAGATAGAAGCCCTCGAAAGATTTCTCCATTTTTTATTCCTTCATGTTTGATAAACTTAGCAAGTGGACACGTATCTATAAAATATAACTTTAAAGGTCCAAACCACTCTGTTGTTACGGCTTGTTCTTCAGGAGCACATGCAATCGGTGACTCCTTTAGACTTATTTCTGACGGAACAGCTGATGTAATGGTAGCAGGTGGAACAGAGGCTGCATGTACTAGATTTGGTATTGCTGGTTTTTGTGCAATGAGAGCACTATCGACTAGATATAATCATAATCCAAGCATTGCATCTCGTCCTTGGGATATTGATAGAGATGGATTTGTACTTTCAGAAGGTTCTGGAATATTAGTTCTTGAAGAATATGAACATGCAGTAAAAAGGTCAGCAAATATTTATGCAGAAATAATTGGTTACGGTTTGTCTGGTGATGCATCGCATCCAACAGCACCTGCATCTGATGGAAATGGAGCATTTAGAGCTATGAAAATGGCTATCGATAAAGCAAATATTTCTTCGCAAGATATTGATTATATAAATGCTCACGGCACATCAACGCCCTTAGGAGACGAGATTGAATTTGCGGCAGTAAAAAAGTTATTTTCAGATAACACTAATCTTTTCATGTCTTCAACAAAATCATCGACTGGTCATCTACTTGGAGCATCGGGTTCAATAGAAGCTATATTTTCAATTTTATCACTTAAAAACGACGAAATACCTCCAACACTCAATCTCGATAATATTTCGGAAAGCTGTTCGGGGATAAATTTAGTGCCACATGAAAGTATAAAAGAAAAAGTTAATTTTTCATTATCGAATTCTTTTGGTTTCGGAGGGACGAATGTATCGCTTATTTTTAAGAAAATTTAACAATAGTGCTGAATTATTTTATATTTGTACTTGTTCTAGTTATAAATATTTTTTTTGAGTTATTCTTTAAAGATTATGAATTAAAAAATAATAAAAAAATCATTATCGAGCAGGGAATGAGTCTTTCGGATGTAAGCAACTTACTAAAAAATAATAATATTATAAAAAGTAAATTAGCTTTTAAAATTTGGATTAAAGTTAATTTTGTCGAAACAAAAATTAAATTTGGTGAGTATCAGTTTGAAAATGGAGTGTCAGTAAATAAAATTGTTAGCAAATTAAAAAGTGGAGATTTTTTTTTCAGAAAATTTACAATAGTTGAAGGTACTACAAAGTTTGATTTATTTGAAAAAATTAGAGGGACTTATCCTGATCAAAAAATTGAGCTAAATGAACTGAGCGATTTTTTTGTCGCAGATACTTATTATTATAACGTAGCCGAAAGTGCTAATGAACTAATTAAAAATATATCTAAAAGTAGTTCTGAAATTTTAAATAAATTGTGGAGCCAAAGAGATGAAGGGCTACCACTAAAAAATATTGAAGAGGTGTTTATATTATCATCAATAATTGAAAAAGAAACATCGTTGGATTATGAAAAAAAGGAAGTTGCTGGTGTTTTTTATAATAGATTAAAAAAGGGAATGCGATTACAATCTGACCCAACTGTTATATTTGCAATAACTAAAGGGGAAAAAAAATTTAATAGAAAGTTATTGAGAAAAGACTTGAAGTATAAATCACCTTTTAATACTTATTTAAATAAAGGATTACCACCCTTACCCATTTGTTTTCCCGGAATAAAATCAATAGAGGCAACTCTCAATCCAGATCAAAATGAATATTTCTATTTTGTAGCAGACCCTAAAATTAATGGACACATCTTTTCAAAACATTATCATCAACATTTAAAAACTATAAAAATGATAAAAGAATATAAAATTAATGACTAAAAAAAACAAAAGAAAAGGTTTAATGTTAGTTTTGTCTTCTCCTTCTGGTGCAGGTAAAACTTCAATCTGCAGAAAACTACTAGAAATAGAAAATGATCTAGTAATGTCTATATCTTACACAACAAGAAAAAAAAGAAAAAGTGAAACAAATGGAATTGACTACTTTTTTGTTTCAGATAATGAATTTGAAAAGCTTAAGAATAACGACTTTTTTATTGAATACGCAAATGTATTTGATAATTGGTATGGGACTCCAAAAAAAATTGTAATAGATCATATGCAAAATGGAGTGGATGTAGTATTCGATATAGATTGGCAAGGTACTCAAAAATTGTACAATTTTTCAAGTACTGATATGGTTTCAATTTTTATTCTTCCACCTACCAATCATGAATTATCTAACAGGTTAAAAAATAGAGATGAGGATAGTGACGATACAGTTTCACTTAGAATGAGCAAGGCAAAATCAGAAATAAGTCATTGGATAGAATATGACTATGTTTTAATAAATGAGAATTTAGATGAATGTGTTAAAGAAGTACTTACTATACTGTACGCCGAGAGAAAAAAGAAGTCTCGTCAAAACTTTTTATTTGAGATGGTTGGAAAGTTATTAGAATAATAATTTAGACATCATCAAATAACTATCTATGCTTATATTCTGCGGTCTCAGGTTTAGATCTACACCGCTATTAATAATTTTTTGAAGGTCAGAATGACTGATTTTATTAAGATTGTTTTTTAGCTTTTTTCTACGTTGAGCAAAGCAAATTTTTAGTAGTTCATCGATATTTTCATAATTAAAATTAAGATTAGATTTCGGAGTTAATTCTATAATTGATGAATCAACTTTGGGTTTGGGATGAAAATTTTCAGGTGACACATCGAAAATTTTTTTCACATTTGAATGTAGCTGAACAAGTACACTAGTTCTACCATAAAACTTTGTTGATACTTTTGCTGATAATCTATCTGCGACTTCTCTTTGGACCATAACAATAATCGACTCAAATTTTTTTATATATCTTAACCATTTAATCACAAGTGTTGTTGCTATATGGTAAGGAAGGTTTGCAACTAAAAATATTTTTTTATCCTCAATTTTAGAATAATCATATGTAAGTGCGTCCTGAAAAATAATCTTAAGAATCTCTGGATATTTATTTTGTATGTTAACTAAAAAAGGCTTGAGTTCTTCATCCTTCTCAATTGCTAAAAGTTTTTTGGGTTTTTTTTTTAATAAATATTCGGTGAGTGCACCTTTACCAGGACCAATTTCTAAAATTGATTTATTTTCAAAATTTTTTAACTCGGAAATCTTTTTCAGTAAATCTTTATTTTTAAGAAAATTCTGCCCAAACCTTTTCTTTGGATAAAAATTATACATTTTTTTTTATAAATTTTAGTGCTGCACATAAACTTTCAGAGTTAGCACAATTTTTATCAGCAATATCAAAAGCTGGACCATGATCGGGCGATACCCTTAAAAATGGGAGGCCACCTGTAACATTTATTGAATGTTTAAAGTCAAGTAACTTAATGGGAATAAGACCTTGGTCATGATAAAAGCATATAATACCATGATAGTTTTTTCTTATATCCTTTGAAAAACATGAATCACCACTTAATGGTCCGTAAACATTAATTTTATCTTTCAATCCTTTTAATACAGGCTTGATAAGTGAGATTTCTTCACGCCCTATAAGACCACCTTCCCCAGCATGAGGATTTACCGAGGCTATTGCAATTTTAGGGTTTTTAATACCCCAAAATTTCTTGAGTGATAAATCGAAAAGACTAATCTTTTCACCAATTAATTTTTTATTTACATTTTTTAAGCAGTCTTTTAAAGGCACATGTGTTGTTATCAATCCTACTATTAAATTTGTACCTTTATCCTCAGGTTTTGTAGTTGACAAAATCATGATTTCATTTGAATTTTTAAAATTATCTTTTGAGGCCAAGCTTGATAAATATTCAGTTTGTCCGCAAAAATTAAAACCATTCTTTTTTAAACTTTTTTTGCATACTGGTAAAGTTACTAAGCCTGAAACATCTCCTTTTTTAAATAAGTCATAACTACCATCTATAGATCTTAATACATATTGTGAATTTTTATAATTAGGTTTACCTAAGTTAAATTTTAGATTTATTTTCATATCAAGAACAGGTAAATATTCGTTAAAATATTTTTTAGCTTCCTTTGCCTTCGATATTTTCACTAATTTTGCTTTTAAATTGAATTTTCTATTTATAAATTCAACTTTTCTGAAATCATCCAGTAGAAAAAAAATGGGTAGACCTAGTTTCTTTCTCTTGAGCCATGATTTGATAGCAATTTCTGTTGCTATTCCAGATGGTTCTCCCATTGTTAAAACAATTGGCTTTTTTTTCATTCTGTAAAAAATTTAACATTTATATTTTTTCTTAGATTTGCAAGGTATGTATTTGTAAGCTGATTAAATTTTTCAGCAAAGATCTTTGTTTCAATTTTTTCACGATTGACAACTTGTTTTTCTTTATCAAACTTATCGCAAACAAGTAGTATGTTATTTTCTCCTGATATATCAATTATATTTGTGAAAGACCCAATTTTAGTTTTTTCAAGTTCGTCAAAAAAGATCTCTGAAAGTTCGTTAGCCTTAATATTTTGAATTGACACAAATGAAATATCTTCAAGATTAAACTTATCTTCGTCAAATTCACAAGTTATATTGCTTTTTTTTAGTTCATTTAAATCTTTATTAAATGACGAAAACTTGATGAACGAATATGTAAATGCTTCAAGACCAAATATTCTTTTTTCATTCAACTTTATAATTTTATAACCATTTTTAGTCTTAATATTAGATTTAATTTCTCCAACACCTAATTGATTTAATACACTTTTTAAATCATCATCTAAATTATCTACCATTACCCATCTATTTTTTTCAAGATTCGTTGTTGAAATATTCTCATCAAATTTCTTTGCTACTAAATCAAACGACAATTCTGATTCTAACAAAGATAGTACTTTGTTCATCCTTTTTTTTGTATTCTCCAAATCGTTTTCTTTAATGTTTTTAAAAAGAATCTCTGAGTAATTATATTCTACTTTTCCAACTTTATTCATCAAATTATTCGCAAGTGTTTCAACTTCACTTTTATTGATCGTGATTTTTGATGAAAATTTCTGTCGTGTATACTTTTTCCACATTAATTCAGCTTTAAGTTGTTCTTTAATCACATCAATATCTATTTTTTCCTGTTTTAAAAAGGTTTTGAACTGTTCAAACTCATCTACTGGAAAATCATACATCTTTGATATGAAATTATTTAATTCTTCTTCAGCTATTTCAACATTAAATTTTTCAGATTCTATTTTTTTTATTTTTTCTAAAATTAACAATTCAAGAACTCTATCTCTTACAGAATCTCTATTTTTAATATTATCATCAAGGTTTAATGACTTTAAAACAAGTTTTATCCTTTCAGATAGGTCATAGGTTGTTATTGCCTCAGAATCTACCGAGACAATTAAACCTTCAAATTTTTCATCAGACAGTAATTTTGTTTCCAATAAAAGTATAAATAAAATCACAAAAATAAAACTCTTATATATCACCGTCCATAATCTCCTTAAGACTGAATAAAAATATAAAGCTATTAGACGTTGGATCCTCTGGATTATGAGTATACTTACGTTTCCAGGAAAAAGATAAACCCACGCATTCGTCTTCATATTTTATTTTTGAATTAATATTATTGTATTTAATTTCATCCTTTTTATCAAATGTTGTTGAAGAGGTAAAGGACCAGAATTCACTAATTTGATGATTATAAGAAATAGAATATTGATTTTTACCTTCAATTTCAGTCGTACCAGTTTCATTTAAAATTACTGGAGAATGAATGTTACTTATGGATAATTGATTTTTATTAACTGTAAAAATTAAACTTGAATATGCATTTTTTAAAGAGAACTTTTCTTGATCTAGAGAGAAAGTTGAGGAAATGTTAACTAGACTTGATGGCTGAATTTTTATATTTCCAACAAAATCTGAGAATTTTTTAGATATACCAGAATTTTCCTGCATATATGACTGTCTTTCCATCTGGTAACTTTGGGCAACAGAGATTTCGCTTACGAAATCATTATTTATTGATTTTTTTTTAAATTTAATTCCGTAGTCAACCCTTGACTGAGAATCAAATCTATCGAATCCGGATAATCTATTAATATTAAAAATATCAAAGTAATCTAATTGAAAATTGTTTATATTATTTTCGTCTGGTATGAACCTATTAAATGCTTTTTTATTTGACTTAATAAACATAATATTAGGCTCAATTATATTTACATACTTTCTACTACTTTTAAAGTAGGGTTTATTCAGTTTGAGAGAGAATACCGGGTAGGCGTTTATCCTATTTTTACTGTATTCAAAACTACCATTTGCTGGGTTGTCGTATTTATTGATATTATAAAAACCAGCATTTAGATGAATACCTACTTCAGCTGATGTACCATCAACTAATATAGTAGGATATAGGAGATTTTGATTAATGAAAAACTTATTAGTTTCTGTACCTTTTGTTCTGTGTAAACTGACAAATTCACCCTTTGTATTAAGGTTTATTTTATTCATTTGACTAGCAGAGTTTAAATCAAACTTAAAAAGGGGGAATATTTTTGGTTTAGTTTCTCTGATAATATTTGCTCTCAAATCCTGAATTGCATAAGATTCTAAAGAATAAAAATTTCTATTATGATGAGTTGCTAATTTAAAAGAAGTTTCTAAAATATCAGTATTTTTGTATCTATATGTATTAAGATAGTTTCTATCTGTTACTCGTTGGAGTTTTAAATCAAGATATGTATTTTCATTGATATCAAATTTTGAATGAGATCTAATATGGCCTCTTTTTTTATCTTCTTTGGTAATATTAACCTTTTGATTTTCTATTGTTCCACTAAAGTCAGTAATAATTTCGCCATTTCTAAAATTTTTTCTATGCTCAATATAAAGTGCTGGATTTTTTTTTTGCGAGAATTTCGGTTGAATTGTGACATCTTGATAATCACTGATCGGAATGTAGTATGGGATATCAACTGAAAAACCAAAATAATAATTTTGTTTATAACTAGGTGCAATAAATCCTGCTTTTCTTTTAACTAGAGGAGATGCAACTGAAAAGTATGGAAGATAAAAAATACTTTTACCTTTAACGTCTAAATATGAATCGTAGAACTTAACCATCTGTTCTTTTTTATCATGAATGATTTTTTTTGCTTTAACTTGAACAAGTGGATTTTCAAATTTATCTGACCCTTCTTTTTTGCAAATATCACAAGCGGTAAAAATTCCATTATCTAATTTTTCCCAATATTGGTCTCTTCTCTCTACTTTCTTTGCAGCGATCCTAATATAATTTTTCTTAACTAAGTTTTCTGAGGTTGGAATATATAAGTACTTATCTTGAATTATAGCATTCTCAAGATTTTTATCGGCAACTATTTTTTTTGCTCTTAAAAAAGTACCATCAGTTTTGTTATAAATTTTAACATTATCACTTGCAGAAATAACATTTGAATCATTATTCAAAAAAACTTTATCTGCATTTAATTTAAAAAATTTATCAATAATTTCAACATTTCCCGTCGCATAGATTCTAGTGCTATTTTTATCATATGTGAATTGGTCAGCTTTAATTTCTATTTCATCATTTGAGAAGGTATTATTGAAAAAAAGAAGCAAGATTAGAAGAATTATTTTACCCATCTTCAATATGAATCAATGCGCTAATTAAAAATAAATTGAAAATGATTGGTGCTGCCCAGACAGAAAAAAAAACATTTAAATTCCCTGTTTGACCAAGTGTTTTGACTATATCACCAGTAAAATGAAAAATAACTCCAATTATTAAACCAATAACAACCATTAAAAAGTTCTTCTTTATTCTATTTTTTTTTATGGATAGCAAACAACCAAGTAATACCATAGATAAAAGTATCAAGGGATATGAATATAAATAGTTCTTGTAAACAACATGTTTTCTAACTGAGAATCCAGATTTTTCCAAATTCTTAATATAATTGTCCAACTCCCAAAAACCAATTGATTCAGGTGGCCTAAAGTTTCTTTCAATTTTTTTTGCGTCAAGATTTATAAACAGTTGTAATTTGTTAAATTTCATTGGAAGTTTATTAATTTCTAGTCGATATCCGTCGTTGAGTTCCCAAATTTCTGTATTTAACATTATTATATTTTCAACATTTATTCTTTCCAAAAATTTATTATTTAGATCAAATTTGAATATTTTAACATTTTGCAGTTTTTGTTCTTCAGGAATATATAATTTAGAATTTATAACATATTCGAACTCATCATTTTTTTCCCTTAACCAAAGACCAGTTTGCGAAACTGAGTATAAACCAGACGAGCCTTTAAAAAATGAATTTTCAAGACTTTTAAATTTTAGATTCATATAGGAAAAAACCGGATTAAAAATAAATAAAAAAAGAATACTTACAATAGTCACATTTATTATTGTAGGTAATATTAAAGACCATATTGAGAACCCTGATGCCCTTAGGACACTTAATTCATTGTTTTTATTTAACCTCATGTATGTGTTCATTGAACTTAATAGAAAAACTGTAGGAAGAATTATAGGAAAGAGTGTAGGTATGTGAAGTAATGCCATTTTGAGTAAGATCGTGAACTCAATATTTTTGCTAGAGCTTCTTCTAATAAGTTCGATGAGGTCAATAGAAATAAAAAAAATACATGAAAATGTAAAAATTATAAGAAAGGAGAATAAATTTTCCTTTATAATATATCTTAAAACAAGTGTATTTTTAAAAATCATATTTTTTTTGACTTATCAATAAGAACTGGAACTAAAAATAAACATAAAATTGATGGAATAAAATTAAAAAGTTGCATATTCATAAATTTTATAGACAGATTTGAGGCTGTAATTGAAACAACCTGTAATAAAATTATTGAAATAAATATTATTACTGTTCTATTTAAACCTTCTGTTCTTCTATAATTAAAGGATAATAATATGATTGCAATTAAAGAGCTAAATCCAATTATATTAAGAGGCATTGAGTATCTGAGAGTTAATTCAGCTCTAAATGCTTGAATATTATTTTGGTCGTCGAGAGAATTTGGATTTGGATTTTTTAGTTCGTCAATAGTTCTTTCGGATGGTGATTTCCATCTTGCAGACCAATTATCACTTTGATTTTGATTTATATCTAGTAAGTACTTATCAAAATAAAGAACTGAAAGCTTTTTGTCTTGAGATTGAAATTGTTGTGAGCCATCTTCCAACATGATTTTTGTTGATGAGTCACCAGAAATAATTTCTCCCTTTTTAGCTATTAATGTTGAAGTTTGTTTATTATTTCTAGTATCGTGGATAAAAACATTATAAAGACCATCAACTTTTCTTTCTTTAACAAATATGGTGAAATTTTTACCAATAGTGTTAAATGTACCCTCTTGAAGTAAAGTAGAGGAATAATCATCTTTAAGTGTATAAAATAATTTTTTAAAGTCAGTATTTGACTGTGGAGCAAGATAAAGGGTGAAATAAAAACTTATAATGCAAAGAACTGTAGAAAATATAATTATTGGTTTAATTATATCTAGAATAGTGAAGCTAGAAGATTGTAGAATTACTAACTCACGGTCTGTTTGCATTCTTGAAAATACGAAGTAAGTTGATAAACAAACAGTTACAGGAAGAATTACAGGAATTATTTGGGGAAGTGATAGGCTTATAAGTTTTATAAAAATATAAAAAGGCAAACCTCTACCAATCATTAGCTCAATAAGTTGAACACTTTTAGCTAAACAAAAAAGAGAAATAATCAGCAAAAGTATTAATAATGAGTTGTAGCAAAGTTGTTTAAATATATATTTGTCAATTAAATTCATTGAATATTTTTAAAAAAACAATATACATTATTTATTACAAATTTTAATCTTAATTAATACAGAAAATGAAAATAAGTTTTTCCAATAAGTTTGATAGCGAAGATAGCCTAGTAATAATATATTCAGACAAAAACCAACTTCTTAAAAAAATCACGTTGAGTGGCGCTGAAAAAAACTTAATCGAGAAGGTTGAAAAATTAAATAAATCTAAAAAATCATTTACTGAATTCTTTAATATCCCAGATGGAAAGAATATTAAAAAAATACTAATTTCAAAGACAAAATCAAAATTTGAAGTATCTCATACAGAGGCACTGGCTGGAAAAATATTAAGTCAACTGGAAAGGAATAATATTGAAAAGGCCGTTGTTATTTGTTCAGTAGATTCTAACAGAGAAGGCTTATTTAATACAATCAAAGCTCTTACACATGGTTTCTTAATGAAAGATTATAGGTTTGAAAAATATAAAACAATAACAAAAAAAGATTTCAAAGTTACATCTTTATCATTTATTTTTCAAGCCTCACAATCAGAAAAAAAAAATCTAGAGACTCAGATTCAAATGGTAAAGGGAATTTACCTTACTAGAGATCTAATTTCAGAGCCAGCTAATGAACTCTATCCAGAGAAATTTGTTCAACTTTGTAATGTTTTAAAAAAAGTTGGTATAAAAACCGAGGTTCTTGATGAAAAAAAAATAAAGAGCTTGGGTATGAATGCTCTTATGGGAGTTGCTCAAGGCTCTGTAAAACCACCAAGAGTATTAGTAATGAAATGGAATGGCAAAAAGGATAAGGATTTTTCAAACCCTCTTGGCTTTATCGGAAAAGGTGTAACTTTTGATACAGGTGGTATATCTATTAAACCTTCAGGGGGAATGGAGGACATGAAATGGGATATGGGTGGAGCAGCGGTTGTTGCTGGATTGATGTATACACTTGCAATAAGAAAGTCAAAAGCTAATGCTATAGGTATTGTAGGTCTAGTAGAAAACATGCCTGATGGTAATGCTCAAAGACCTGGTGACATTGTTAAATCAATGTCTGGTCAGACAATTGAAGTTTTAAATACAGACGCAGAAGGAAGACTTGTTCTGGCAGACGTTATAACCTATGTTAGGAAAAAATATAAACCGTCTTTGATGATTGACCTAGCAACATTGACTGGAGCTATAATTGTTGCTCTGGGAGATAGATATGCTGGACTTTTTTCAAATTCAGATAGTTTGTCAAACAAAATTTACAAATCCTCCATCAATACACAAGAGCTAGTTTGGAGATTACCAATGGATAATAAATTTGATAAACTTCTTGATTGTTCAGTAGCTGATATGAAGAATATTACTGGCACTAGGGGGGCAGGAAGTATAACTGCTGCTCAGTTTATCAAAAGATTTGTAGGAGATGTCGATTGGGCACACTTAGATATTGCAGGAGTTACTTGGTCAAAAAGGGGCACAGATTTCTCAAGACCTGGCGGAACTGGCTTTGGTGTAAGATTATTAGATAATTTTGTTAAAGAAAATTATGAATAATGGAGTCAAATCTAGACAGATAGATTTTTACTATATATCCTCAAATTTTTCAGACATACTTCTTAAGCTAGGTGAAAAGCTTATGGGTCGTGATTATAAAACTCTTGTTTTATTGGATAAATATAAAGATTTAAACGATATAGATAGGTTTTTATGGGTTAAAGAAAAAAGTAGTTTCTTACCTCACAAATTAATTAACGAAGAAATTTTTGAAAAGGATAAAATTGTATTATCTCAAAATTCAGAGATACCTGATTATTTGGAGAAAAAATTTGATACGTTGATTATTTCGCCCGAAAAAAGTATAAAGTCATTTAAATTATTTAAAAGATTCTTAGTTTTTTGTTATAAAGGTAGTTACCAGAATTTCGATTCTTATAAAATTAGACTTGAATCATTAGGCTTCACAGTTAACGGTTTTGAAGAGTTCAATGCATTTAAATGGAAGTCATTGTAAATTGTGAGGAGATATTATGAAACTTACGTTATCAATAATCAAACCTGATGCAGTCAAAAGAGATCTTATTGGTAAAATAAATACTATGATTGAGGATAAGTCTATAAAGATTGTTGGTCAGAAAATGATCAAATTATCATTAGAGGACGCCCAAATGTTTTATTCAGTTCATAAAGATAGAGCTTTTTATCAGGATTTGTGTAATTATATGATTTCTGGACCCATTGTAGTTCAGGTCTTGTCAGGTAAAGATGTAATCGTAAAATATAGGGAGCTCATGGGTGCCACAAATCCAGCAAATGCTGAGGATAATACTATAAGAAAGTCATATGGTGTGTCAGTTGAAGAAAACTCAGTTCATGGTTCAGATAGCGAAGAGAACGCGAAAATTGAAATAGATTTCTTTTTTAGCAAAAGAGAGATATATAACTTTTAATAAATTAAAAAGAACCAAAGTAAAACTAACAATATCGTTATAATTACTGATGAGATAATGCTGAATTTTATAAATTTATTATAGAAACTTTCGTGCTGTTTACTATTTACTTTTTCCATAATCTTTCTCCAATTTTTTTAATACTTTTATATATAATTTATGTTCTTCCATCAATATTTTTTTTGATAACGAATCCTCATCATCGTGAGTCGAAATATTAACAATTTTTTGATCTATAATTTCCCCCCCATCCATAACATCGTTTACAAAATGTACAGTGCATCCAGAATATTTTGCATTATTTTCTATAGCTTGTTTCTGTGCATTTAATCCTTTAAAGTATGGAAGAATAGAGGGATGTATATTTAAAATCATCTTTGGCCATTTTTTTACAAAGCCTTTACTAAGTATCTTCATAAAACCTGCTAAGCAAATAAGATTAATGTTATTTTTTTTTAATATTTTATCTAAAAGACTCTCAAAACTTTCTGTAGCTAGACTTTTACTATCTAGAATATGAGTTTCTATTTTATATTTGCTTGCAACTTTTAATCCGTATGCATTAGATTTATTTGATACAACTAAATTTACAGAAGAACATAATTTTTTTTTATTACATGCTTCGATGATATTCTTCATATTACTTCCTCTACCGGAAATCAAAATAGCTATTCTAAAACCCATTTACCATAATTCTTTATTATTATTTGACTGCCCATCTTATTTTCAAAAGTTTTACCCATAATCCAAAATTTAATTCCTTTTTTTTTTAAAAAACTTATGACACCTTTTTGCTGATTATCTGAGATAATCAAAATTAATCCAATACCGCAATTAAATGTTTTTAACATTTCTTTATTTTCTATAGAGCCTAACTTTTGAAGCCATAGAAATATATTGGGAATTTTATAATTTTTAAAATCAATAATTGCAGTTAACTCTTTTGGGATAGCTCTTACCAGATTTTCATATATCCCTCCACCAGTAATATGAGCAATTGATTTGATCATTCTTTTTTTTATTAGTGGTAATATGTAATCAATGTATATTTTTGTTGGTTTAATAAGTTCATCTCCAACTTTTTTTTTAGAATTGAAAGATAACTTTTCATCAAGTGATATTTTATTAATTTCCAGTATTTTTCTTACCATTGAAAATCCATTTGAATGGATACCATTAGACTCTAAACCAATTATTAAATCTCCTTTTTTTACATTTCCCTTTTTAAGTAAATTTTTTCTTTCAACCACACCAACCGAGAATCCAGCTATATCAAAATCATTATTTTTATATAATCCTGGCATTTCAGCGGTTTCTCCTCCAACTAATGAGCAATTTGATACTTTACATGCCTTATTGATGCTTTTAACAAGTTTTAAAAAATCTTTTTTTTCTATTCTTGAAGAAGAAATATAATCCAAAAAAAATAGGGGTTCACCTCCACTTGCTAAAATATCATTAACACACATAGCTACTAAATCAAATCCTAGATAATCTAGTTTATTATAATTTATTGCTACGCATAGTTTTGTCCCTACACCGTCTGTACTACTAAGTAAAATTGGATCTTTATACCTTAGTTTTTTTAAGTCAAACAGAGAACAAAATCCACCTGTATTTTTAATAACTTCTCTCCTAATATTTGTAGAGGTTATATTTTCAATATTATTTACTAATTTTGATGTTTTGTTAGTATCAACACCAGAAGATTTATATGTTATTTTAATTGGTCGCTCCTTAATTTTCTTTAATAATTACTTTAGAAAAAAATAAATGCTATAAATCAAATAAAACTTAACAATTTTTGGTTTATTGCGAAATTTTATTAAATATTTAATCATTATAATATTTATTAATTTTCATGTACATGGAAATGATGCATTATATTTTGTTAAAGATAATCAAGTTTTTCTTCAAAATGATAACAATATATTGGATCTAAGAGAGAAAGCAAAAAATATTGCTTTTGAGAATGCCTTTAGAATATTAATAAAAAAAATTATTGATTCAAAAGATCTAAAAAGTGTAAATCAATTAGATAACCTTAAAATTAATAAGCTTGTGAATGATTACAAGATAACCGATGAACAAATATCAGATATTAGCTATTCTGCAAACATCTCCGTAAATTTTAATCAAAAGTCTATACTAAAGTTTTTTAGAAAGCATAAAATAAGAGTTCAAACATTAGTTTCCGACGAATATTTAGTATTTCCAATTTTAGATAAAGTAAATACTTTATACTTATGGGAGATGAATAATACTTGGTATGATAACCTTAAGTCAGACTATGATGAAGTTGGGTTATTAAAATTATATTTTCCAGAGAAAAATCATCTAAATAAATTAAAGATATCTGCGCGACAAATAATAAAAAGAGATATTTTTGCAATTAAGGGGTTTCTAAAAACTCATAAGAAAAAAAAAGGTATTATAATTTTTTTAAGAGAAAACTTTGATAAAGAAGCTGGTGGATTTAAATCAGACTTGAGTTTAACTATTTTTACTGACGATAATTTTGAAGAGATTAAAATTATTGATAAAAATAATTTTAATGAAATTTACTCAACTTCACAGATGAAACTTATCTCAAAAACAGTTATCAACGAACTGCAAATGTGGTGGAAAAAAAAGGCTAATAAGCTTGATCTTAAGTCAAATATGATTAACGAGATATTTATTAAACATTACTATGATGGTTTGAAAACAAGCCTACTTATTGAGAAAACACTATTTAGTATTTTTGATAATGATGAAATTACACTGTTTCAAGTTCAAGATGATTCAGTGATTTATAAAGTAATGTCAAATTTTTCTATAGATAAAATTAATTTGTCTTTGAGTAAATATGGTTTGATTATTAAGTCTATTGAGAATAAAACATTTCTAATAGATGAAATCAATTGATGAAACAAGAAATTATTAAATTTAATTTTAAATTTAAAAATAATGATTTTTATGTAAGTACTAAAAATGAGTTGGCCTATAAAATGATTAAAAAGTGGCCTGAATGGCCTACTAAAGTAGTTTATATTTATGGATCTGAAAAGTGCGGTAAATCATTAGTTTGCAAATTGTGGAAGGATATATCACGGGGAATATATATTAATAAAAAAAACTTTCTGGAAAAATTAATTGCTCAGAATGATTTGAGTTATATTCAAAATCATAATTGGATAATCGACGATGTTGATTACATAATTAGCTTTGAAGATAATAAGTATGAGGAAAAGATTCTTAATCTTATAAATATTATTAAAGCAAGTGGAAAAAATAATATTTTGATGGCTTCTCGAAAAATGCCACGGCTCTTAGATTCTGGTTTAAAAGATTTAATATCTAGAATTTCATCTGCTACCGTTATTGAAATGAGAGATCCTGATGAAATTTTATTAAAAAAAATTATTGAAAAATATTTAAAGGAAAGAAATATACATATTAATAATGAGAGTCTAGATTATTTGATAAATAGAATTGAAAGATCTTATAAGTCAGCATTAAAATTTGCAAAAATGATAGATATTATGTCATTGGAAAAGAAAACTAAGATTAATAAATCTTTTCTCAAATCTATATTAAATTAAATTATTTAGTACTGTTTTGAGTTCATAGTTTTGAACTTTATTTATTACCTTTTTTTTTAATTTTAATGAGGATTTATTTTTAAAAAATAATTTAATTTCAAAGTTTTTAATAATTCTTTTTACTGGAACATTATTTTTGATAGCAATTTTTTCTCTTAACTCACAGATTTTTTTTAGTCTATAAAAATCTTCATTTGATTTAGGAATAAATCTTAATTTTTTCCAAGCTACCAAAGCTTTTTCAGAATATGTTTTGGGATTTAACAGTTTTTCATGGATACTTTTTAGATACATAAAATTTTTACTGAAATTTATTTTTAAATTTAGTTTCTTGTATAAAGGTAACAGATATTTTACATCATTTATAGCATAACTAATTTTACCTTCGCTTAGTGGTCGCTTTCTCCAATCTATAAATTGATTATTTTTGTTAATATTTATTGCTAAGAAGTTTTTACAGGCTGATGCGTAACTAATTGACAGGTTTGTATTAATTAAGGATATACAAAGTTGAAGATCGTAAATTGGTTTAGGTATTTTTTTAAATATTTTGTAAAAAATTTCAATATCCTGACTTGCCGCAAAAAAGACCTTTATTATTGTTTGATTAAATAGAAGTTTTTCAAGGAATTTCTTTTCTAATTTACCACAAATTGGATCAATAATAATACTTTGACTTAAATTAGAAATTTGTATAAGACACAATTTTGGGTGGTATGTATCAACTCTGTAGAATTCGGTATCTATACCAATTAATTTATCTTTTTGACATTTCAAATAGAATTGTTGTAATTTAACATTATTTAAATTGAGCATTCATTAATTATTATCATTATTAAGCATTTTCATCAATTATGACTAAATATAGATCAAACAACTGCGGAGAACTTACTAGTAATCATATCAATCAAGATGTAAAGTTATCTGGTTGGATTAATAAGAAAAGAGATCATGGAGGACTTTTATTTATAGATCTTAGGGATCATTACGGTGTAACGCAATGTGTTGTTGACTCTAAAATCAATAACTATGATGTAATTGAATCAGTGAAGTTAGAAAGTGTAATTAAAATTGAGGGCAAAGTTTTAAAGAGATCTGATGAGACAATTAATAAAGCAATAAAAACAGGAGAGATTGAGGTTTCTGTTGAAAAACTTGAAGTGCTCAATGCCTCCAAACAAATTCCTTTTCAAGTATCTATCGATGATGACTCTCCAGAGGACCTAAGACTAAAATATAGATATATTGACCTCAGAAGAAAAAAAATTCATGAAAATATTATCTTAAGATCAAATGTTATTAAAACACTTAGAGAGGAGATGACTAATGCAGGATTTAACGAAATTCAGACTCCAATTCTTACCGCATCATCGCCAGAGGGTGCTAGAGATTTTTTAGTGCCAAGTCGATTAAATAATGGAAAATTCTATGCGCTCCCACAAGCTCCACAAATATTTAAGCAATTGCTAATGGTATCAAATTTTGATAAATATTTTCAAATTGCCCCATGTTTTAGAGATGAAGATGCTCGAGCTGATAGATCCCCTGGAGAGTTTTATCAGTTAGATTTTGAGATGTCATTCGTTGAGCAAGAAGATATATTTAATGAAATTGAACCTATACTAGAGAAGGTTTTTAAGAAGTTTAGTGGCAAGAGAGTATCTAAACTACCATTTAACAGAATAACCTACAAAGAATCTATGTCCAAATATGGAACAGATAAACCTGATTTAAGAAACCCATTGGAAATAATAGATGTTACCCAATGTTTTCTAAACTCTGGCTTTAAAATTTTTGAGTCAAACATATCAAATGGTAGTGTTGTAAAAGCAATAATTGCTCCAAAATCAGCTGATAAACCCAGAGGATGGTTTGATAAATTAAATAAGTGGGCAAGAGATAATGGTCAAAAAGGACTTGGATATATAATCTTTGACGATAATGAGGCTAAAGGACCAATTGCGGGTAATTTAAACTCCGAAAATTTAAAAAAAATTCTTAATGTTTCAGGTTTAGAGAATGGCGACTCATTATTTTTTATTTGTGATCAATTGAAAAATGCACAAAAGTTTTCCTCTTTAGCAAGAAATAAATTATGCGAGGATTTATCTTTATTAAAAACCGGAAGTTTTGAATTTTGTTGGATAATAGACTATCCAATGTTCGAGTTAGATGAACGAGGTAAGCTTGATTTTAGTCATAATCCCTTTTCTATGCCCCAAGGGGGCATGGAAGCTTTAAATAATAATAATCCACTTGATATTCTCGCATATCAATTTGATATAGTTTGTAATGGAGTTGAATTATCTTCAGGAGCAATAAGAAATCATAAGCCAGAAATAATGCTTAAAGCTTTCGAAATTGCAGGTTACTCAGAAAAAGAGCTTAAAGAAAGATTTGGATTTTTGTTTGAAGCATTTCAATATGGTGCCCCTCCACATGGTGGATCTGCACCTGGTATTGATAGAATAGTAATGTTATTAGCAGCTGAGGATAATTTAAGAGAGGTTGTTGCTTTTCCAATGAATCAACAAGCAGAAGATCTAATGCTTGGAGCACCTAATAAAGCATCAGAAAATCATTTGAAGGAATTGGGTATTTTGATAAAAAAATCCTGATTATTTTATTTTTTGTTCTTTAAAAACAACGTGTTTTCTAGCTTTAGGATCGTATTTTTTGAGTTCTAATTTTTCTGTTTTGGTCTTTGGATTCCTGAACTTGACATAAAAGTAACCTGTATTAGCTGTACTAACCATTTTAACTTGTATAGTATTAGACTTTGCCATATTTAGTTTATAAAAATAATAATTTCATATGTCAAGCTTATGTTTTATCATCAACACTGATTTGAAATCCTATAAAAGCACCCTTTATTTTTGGTAATAGCCATAAGGATAAAACTAATGTTAAGAGTGGCCAAAAAAACATTTGAAAATAAATGGATGGACTTAATTTTTTTTCTGCAAGAAGGACAAGTGGGATTATGATATGTCCAACGATTAAAATTGTTAAGTATGCAGGACCATCATCAGATTTATAATTTGATAGTTTGATTCCGCATGATTTACATTTTTTGTATGTTTTTAAAAATTCAACATATAGTGGCACCTCACCACATGCTGGACATTTTTTTTTAAAACCTCGTTTTATATAATTCCCTCTATTCATTTTTTTTTAGTATCTTAACATTTCCAGCAAGAATTTTTCCATTTTTAATATTATTTCTAATAATCTTAAAAGATACAATTTGCCCAAATTTATAATTTAAACTTTCATCATTATTGTTAAATTTACTAAATCTAGCAAGAGCAGAAAAGGGGAGTTCTATTGCCTTTATAAATATACCAAAACTTTCAATTCCATCCACCATACCAGTAAAGAATTTTCTATTATTATTTTTAATATAAATACTACATAGTCTATCGTTAATTTTTCTTTCTAACTCATCACTCTTTTTTTCTTGAATAGTCAAATGATCCGTTAGTTCTTTGTTATTAGTATTTAATTTTTTATTAAAGATTATTTCAATAAGATCTCTATGTACTAATAAATCTGAATACCTTCTAATTGGTGAAGTAAAATGTGTATAATGATTTAAACCAAGACCGAAGTGACCAATACTTTTTATATCATAATATGCTTTTGATTGTGCTCTTAGCATTAATTCACTAATAAAAGATGTTCTATTAGAAAATGTTTTTTTTAAATAATAATTAAAATCTTCTTGAGCTTTAAAATTCTTAATTTCTTTAATATTCGTAAGTTTTAATGATTTTTTCAACTCTTTAATTTTTTCATCTTTGGGCTTTTCATGATTTCTATAAGCTGATTTCACACCATTAGAATTAAGATGGGTTGCTACAACATTATTAGCTAGAACCATGAATTCTTCAATTAGTCTATTTGACTTATAATTTTCTTTTTCTTCAAACTTAAACTCTTTATCATTCGTGAAATTTACTTCATATTCTTTTACTTTGAATTCTATTTTTCCTCTTCTTTCTGATATTTTCTTTAGAGTTTCAAGAGCTTTAAAAAGATTATCAACTAATTTAGATATTTCATTTTTACTATTATTCTTATGAATTTCATCAACTTCTTTATAAGTAAGCCTAGCCTTAGAAAGAATTTTTGCTCTATGAAATTTATATTTAATTACTTTTGTATTCTGAAGAATTATTTCACAAACTAGAGAAGCCCGAATTTGATTTGGTATAAGTGAACAAATATTATTTGAAAGGATTTCAGGAAGCATTGGTATAACTCTATCTGGAAAGTAAAATGAATTTCCTCTTTTCCGAGCTTCTACATCGATTGGATCTCCCTTTTTTACAAAGAAACTTACATCTGCTATTGCAACAAGTATTTTAATTTTTTCGTTATTTACTTCAGCGTATACGGCATCATCAAAATCTTTACTGTTTTCACCATCAACTGTAACAAAGGGGATATGAGTAAGATCTTTATGACTTTTATAATCTATTTTGTCAAACCTTTGACTATAAGATTGTATTCCTTTTGAAAAACCTTGCCTTATTGAGTTGCCCTTAATTTCAGAATCAATAATATTGGAAATGTTGATATCTTTATTTTCTTTTTTCTTTTTTCTTTGAAATCTTTTCATCAATAATCTTAAGTGCTTCTTCAAGTGATATTTTTTTTTCTTTCATATCATCTTTAATAGAAAAATTTTTCTTGTTATATGATAGGTAATCTGGTCTTCCCTTGATTCCCCTTTTTTGAACTATTTTTTTTTTGGTTGAAGGGTGTTCACCAATAACGATGTCTTGTTTTGATTTGATATTTTTATCAATTAATTCAACAGCCCGATTGATTCCTATCTCTGTTACATCATCTTCTTTCAAGGATACATATTTATTGTCATGCTTTAAATAAGGTCCATATGGACCAATTGATGCAGTAATAAGTTTCTTGCTCTCGGGATGCTCACCAATTTTTCTTGGAAGCGATAATAATTTGACTGATTTATCAATATCAATTTCTTCATTCTTCATTTTTTTAGGTATACTAGTCCTTTTGGCTTTCCCATCATCTAATAAAGTTTCTAAATACCTACCATAACGCCCAACTTTAAGAAATATTTTTTGTTTTGTTTCATTGTTAATTCCTATAAATTTTCCATCTCCTGACAACTCTTTATTCTCATCATTTTCACCCAAAGCATAACTGTAAGTGCATCCATTACCATCTTTACTATAATTTGTGCAACCAATAAATGGACCACTAAAGGCAAATTTAATAGTTAGCTTACCATCTTTACATTTTCTACAGTCTTTTTCTTTTAGAATCTCAGAACTATTTTCATTTATTTTATCAATCACTTGAGTGATACTTTGTTTTTCAACTTGATCTACAGTTTGATTTAATATTTCTAAAAATTTATTTAAGGTACTTTTCCAGTTAAGTTTTGACTCAGTAATAAGATCTAATTGCTCTTCAAGATCTGCAGTGAAGCCATAGTCAACAAACTTGTCAAAGAATCCATCAAGAAACTTTACAAGAATCTTACCCTTTCCAGTTGGTATTAAAGATTTATTCTTAATATTAATATATAAATTTTTTTCTAACTTAGTGAAAATTGAAACATAGGTAGATGGTCTACCTATTCCTAATTCCTCAAGTTTTTTAATTAAACCTGCTTCTGAATATCTGTTAGGAGGTTTAGTGAAATTTTGTTTTATATCAAGTTTCTTCACTTCAAGTTTTTCATTTTTTTCAAGATTTGGTAAAGTTTGTGAATCATCTTTACCATCTGAGAAATTATAAATTTTTTTAAATCCATCGAAGGTTTTAATTGAACCAGAAGCCTTAAGAATGAACTCTTCACTCTTTAGGTAATAAAGTGTTTCCAAACTTTTACTTGGTTTCATTTGCGAAGCAATTGTTCTTTTCCATATTAGATCATAAAGCTTATATTGATCCGGAGATAATTTATCTTTAATATCTTCAGGTTTTCTTTTAAGTTGGGTGGGTGTAACAGCTTCATGCCCTTGCTGTACGAACTTAGACTTTTCTTTATATATAATTTCTTTTTCTGAAACATAGTTTTTCCCAATAGAACTTGAAATCAACTCTCTTAACTTTAATACCTCACTTTTTTTCATCCTATTAGAGTCTGTTCTGTGGTACGTAATTAGTGCTCCTAATCCGCCTAATCCATCGCCGTCTTTAAGTTGTTGTGCAAGAGCATTAGTGTATTTAGGGCTAAAACCTAGTTTTGATGACGCATCCTGTAATAACAGTGAATTGGAGTATGGAGAGTATGGTTGTCTTTGTTTTTCTCTTTTAACAATATTATCTACAAGAAATTTAGAATTAGAAATTTTTTCTTTCAACTTTTCAGCTTGAACTTTGTTTTCTAGTGAAAGTTTATCAAATTTTTTATTTAATATAGAGACCAAATCACAGGAAATATTGTTATTTTGTTTGTCATTTAAAGTTATATCAAGTTCCCAGTATTCTTTTTCAATAAATAAATCAATTTCTTTTTCTTTCTCACATAAAATTTTTAGGGTTGGAGATTGTACTCTTCCAGCTGAATTTCCGAATATGGTTCTTCTTTTTGTAATAGGAGAAATCTTATAACCAAAAAAACGATCCAAAAACCTTCTTGTAATCGCTGCATTTACTAAATTTTGATTTATTTCTCTGGGGTGTTTTATTGCACTAATAATATCTTCTTTTCTTATAGCTGAAAATTCAATACGTTTAAAGCTTCTGTTGTCGGTGAGTTTCTTCTCTTTGCATATCTCAATTAAATGCCACGCTATAAGTTCTCCTTCTCTATCTGGATCTAAAGCTAGGAAAATTTCGTCAGATTTTTTGATTGTTTTAATAATTGGGTCAATCTTTTTGTTATCAACTTCCCACTTTTTTACAGAAAAATCTTCATTTTCTTCAATTCCTATACCCTTTTCAGGTAAATCTCTGAAATGGCCAATACTTGCAAGAACTTCAAATTCGTCATCTAAATAACCTTTGATTGTTTTTGCCTTAGCTGGTGATTCAACTACTAGAAGTTTCATAATTAATGAGATTAACTATATTGATAAATATAAAAAGTCAAAATTATTTTACTTTTTTTAATATTATTTTTGTTTCTTTTCCACGAATAAGTCTTTTTATATTATTGAAATGTTTAAATATTACTAATATTAACATTACAAACATTACTGGAACTAATTTGTCTCCTTCAATCAACATAAATAAGAATGTGAAAATACAAGCAACTAAAGCTGCTAGAGAAGAATATCTTGTTAAAATCGCTACTATTATCCAAGTAAGGAGAAATAATAAAGCAAAACTAATTTTATAGGCCAAGATTGCTCCGATTAAAACAGCTATACCTTTTCCACCTTTAAATTTTATCCAAAATGGAAAAAGGTGACCAATAAAAACTGAAATTATGGCTATTTCTAAATTTAATGAATTTGATAAGCTGATAACTTTTATTGGGATGAAAGCCTTTAAAATATCAAAAAATAATGTTAAGAACCCAAGTTTTACCCCGCTTACTCTAAGTATATTAGTTGCCCCAATATTTTTAGATCCTAAAGATCTGGGGTCATCCTTTTTAAGAATTTTTGATATTACCAAACCAAATGGAATTGATCCAAAAAGATAGCATATTAAAATTAGATATAGTTCAGGATTTATAGACAAGCTTACCTCTTACGAAAGTCATAATATTTTTTCCCTCTAAAAGCATTCCATCAAATGGAGAATTTTTAGATTTTGAGTAAAAAGACTCTGATGAAACTTTCCATGATTTATCAGGATCAAATATAGAAATATCAGCTTCAGAACCTTCCTCAATAATACCTGAACCTAAACCCAAGATTTTGGAAGGATTTATCGATATTAACGATATGGCAGAACAAATATCTAATAATTTATTTTTTACTAGAGAAAGTGTGCATGGTAAAAGAGTTTCTAATCCAATTCCACCAAACTCTGCTTGATTAAAAGGAAGTCTCTTAGCATCTTGATCATGAGGTGTATGATCGGATACAATTGAATCTATTGTCCCATCTTTTAATCCTTTAATAATCTCTTGACGGTCTTCCTCGGTCTTTAGAGGAGGGGAGAGTTTTAAGAATGTTCTGTAATTTTCAAGGGAAAATTCATTAAGCATGAAATAAGGTGGAGCTGTATCACATGTTATATTTAATCCTTCTTTTTTGGCCTTTCTGATTACCTCAACAGTATCTTTTGAAGATATATGACTGACATGATATCTACATCCGGTATCTCTAACTAACCAAAGATCTCTTTCCACAATCATTGCTTCAGCATAACTTGGGATACCAACTAAACCTAACCTTGTTGAGAATTCTCCTTCATTGACCACACCCTCTTCACTTAAATCGGGTTCCTCAGCATGTTGAATTATTAATCCATCAAATGATTTTACGTAGTTCAATGCACGTTTCATTACTCTTACATTTGCTATACTTTTATATCCATCTGTAAAACCTAGAGCACCAGACTCTTTCATAAGTTGTAATTCACATATTTCTTTTCCAATTGCTCCTCTTGTAATACATCCTGTACAATAAAACTTGCTTAAAGCAACTTCTCTTGCTTTTCTTTGTATACTTTGGATGATTGCTGGTTGATCAATTGGTGGTGATGTGTTGGGCATACAAATCAAGGATGTAATACCTCCACTTGCTGCCGACATTGATACACTTTTAACTGTTTCTTTATGTTCAGATCCAGGCTCACCAATATTTACTCGCATATCAACTAGGCCTGGTGCTATCATCAATCCGCTACAGTCAATAACCTCTACATCTTTTGAAGTAATATTAATTCCTGTTTTAATCTGTTTGATTTTTTTATTCTCTAAAAGCAAGTCCTTATCTTCGATTTTCTTTTCTTTAAGATTTATAAACTTGCCATTTTTTAAAAGATAACTAATGGATTTTTTTTTGTTATTAAAAGGATTTTTAAGATTCATTTTGTAGTTCTTTATTTTCAGTTAAAGCCTTTAAACAAGCCATTCTAACGGCAACACCCATCCTCACTTGTTCAAATATTGCAGATCTATCTAAATCGTCAGCGAGCTCTGAATCTATTTCAACTCCTCTATTCATAGGTCCAGGATGTAAAATTAATGCGTCAGATTGAGCATAGTTAAGTTTATCACGGTCCAGTCCATAAAATCTAAAATATTCACGAATTGACGGAACAAAAGAACCTGACATCCTTTCAAGCTGAAGTCTCAACATTATTATTATATCTACATCCTTTAATCCATTTTTCATATCATAAAAAACTTTTACTCCCAAAGACTCAATATTTTTTGGGATTAATGTTGCAGGTGCGATTACTCTTACTTCTGCTCCTAGTGTGTTCAGTAAGTGAATATTTGATCGCGCTACCCTGCTATGCATAATATCTCCGCAGATTGCAACTTTAAGACCTGCAATTGTTTTTTTTCTATTTAGTATTGTTAGAGCATCTAGTAAAGCTTGAGTAGGATGTTCATGAGGACCATCTCCTGCATTAATTACTCCACAATTTACCTTCTCAGATAAGAGTTTTACTGCACCTGCATCATAATGCCTAACGACAATAATATCTGGTTGCATTGCATTTAGCGTCATAGCAGTATCAATCATTGTCTCCCCTTTTTTTATAGAGCTTGCACCAACCGCAATATTCAATATATCAGCACTTAATTTTTTGCCTGCTAGTTCGAATGATGTCCTAGTCCTTGTTGAATTCTCAAAAAAAAGATTTATACAAATTTTATTTTTTAAATAATCAAATTTTTTTTTTTTATCTTCTTTAAGATGATTTACAAAATTATGGGAAAGATTTAACAGATAATTGATTTCATTTGGAAGAAGTCCCTCAGTACCAAGCAAGTGTTCGTGAGGATAGATTTTTAGCGAACAGTCCTCTTTCATTATTGAGGATAATATAATGAAAAAAAAAAATGATCAATAAGCTTGTCAAATAATCTTTTTATCTTTTAATCTGTTAACTTCATTTTTGGATAACTTTAAAAATTTTGTCAGTATCTTTTCAGTATCCTGACCGAGAGTAGGGGGGCTTTTTTTATATTTTACTTTACTTGTGGAAAACTTAATTGGGTTCCCAATGAGATCAATGAACTTCTTCGACTTTTTATGCTTCATTTTAATTTTCATATTACGTGAATTTACTTGGGGATCTTCGAAAACCTGTTTAATATTATTTATAGGTCCACATGGAACATTAAGTTTATTTAACCCTAAAACCCATTCATCTATTTTTTTTTCTTTTAGGACCTTTAAAATAATTTTATTAAGGCTTCCTCTGTTTTTTACCCTCAATGAATTTGTAGAATATTTGGGATTATTAAATAATTTAGGAATTTTCGCAAATTTACAAAAATCTCTGAATTGTCGATCATTAGCAATAGCAAGAACCATAAGTCCATCTTTAGCCGTCACTGTTTGATAAGGAACAATAGAAGGGTGGTCGTTACCAATTCTCTTTGGGATTTCTTTTGAAATCAGATAACTTTGTGCAACGTAGCTTAGCCAAGAGACTTGAGAGTCCATTAAAGATAGATCAATATGTTGTCCTTTTGAAGTTTTATCTCTAAATCTTAGTGCAGCCAATATAGCATTTGATGCGTAAAGACCAGTTATTATATCTGATACACCAACACCTATTTTCGTTGGGTTCCCTTTTTTTTCGCCTGTAATACTCATTATTCCTCCCATAGCTTGTACTAAATAATCATAACCACCTCTTTTTGAGTAAGGACCATTTTGTCCAAAGCCTGTAATTGAACAATAAATTATCTTTGGATTTTTCTGTTTAACATTTGCATAGTCTAATCCATATTGTTTAAGATTTCCTGCTCTAAAGTTCTCAACAATTACGTCACATTTTTTTATCAATTTAAAGGCTAAATCCTGACCATCTTTTTTTGTCAGATCAATAGTAACAGAATGTTTATTTCTATTAACACTTAAAAAATATGCACTTTCTTTTGGTTTTCTAGCATTTCTATCAAGGTAGGGTGGTCCAAGATTTCTTGAATCATCTCCAGATTCTGGCCTTTCTATTTTAATTATATTAGCTCCAAGATCACCCAATAGTTGTGTCGAAGTTGGTCCAGCTAAAACTCTTGTCAAATCGAGGATATTTATCCCTTCAAGAGGTTGATTAATTTTCTTTTTCATCTAAAAGTGTGTACTCTCTAATAAAGTCATCTAAAAAAATTTTTGCTGCAAATTTATCAATTTTTTTACCCTTATAAAAATCACGAACTAAAGTTTCAGCCTCAAAACTAGAAAAATTTTCATCCCAAAAAAAAATTGGTAGATTTATTTTATTCTCAATTAAATATAAATCCATATTTTTAGAAATATCTACTATAAACTGAGAAATTTTATTTAGAGATTTATCGTTGTTTAAAGGTAACCCAACTAAAATTGCACCTACGTTATATTCAAAAATGATTTTTTTAATATTTTCATGAAAAAGTTTATTTCTTAATATATTTTTTATTGGTGTTGTAATTGTATGTTTGGTATTTGAGATCGCTAATCCTACTTTTTTTTTTCCCAAATCAACTGAGAGTATTTTTTTATTATTAATAATATTTATGAACTCTTTTATATTGCGAATTATCATTTGCAGTGTTATTTATAATTACTTATATCTTTTATTTAAGCAAAATGTCTATTGATAATTCTACAGTAAAAAAAGTTGCCAAGCTGGCAAGGCTCAAAGTTGATGCTAAAGAAGAGCAGAATTTAAAGAATGAACTAAATAATATTCTTGAATGGGTGGATAAACTTCAAAAAGTTGATACTGAAAATATAGATCCAATGCTATCAGTTTCTAATGAACCTATGTCAATGAGAGAAGACATGGTGACGTCAAAACTTGATAATAAGCAAATACTATCAAATGCTCCTGAAAAAAAAGCTGGATTTTTTGTTGTTCCAAAGGTTGTTGAGTGACGGATTTCTCAAAATTAAATATTACCTCAGCATTACTAGGTCTCAAAAATAAAGATTTTAAGTCGGTTGAGTTAACAGAATATTTTATAAATCAAATAAATAAAAAAGAAAACTTGAATTGCTTTATAACAAAAACTTTTGACAAAGCTATAGATATGGCTAAAAAATCTGACGAAAAAATTATAAAAAACAGAGAACTAGGATCATTAGAGGGCATTCCAATAACAATGAAAGACCTTTTTTGTACCAAAGATATTAGAACTACAGCAGGTTCAAAAATTTTAGATTCATTTATCCCATTTTATGAATCAACAGTCTCTCAAAATCTATGGAATTCAGGAGCTGTTCTCTTGGGTAAAACGAATATGGATGAGTTTGCTATGGGTTCTGCTAATACTACTAGTTTTTTTGGTAATGTTATAAATCCATTAAAATCAAAAAATAACGACAAAGATTTAGTTCCCGGCGGATCCTCTGGTGGGTCTGCATCCTCTGTAGCTGCTGGACTTTGTTTGGCTGCAACAGGGTCGGATACAGGAGGTTCCATCAGACAACCAGCTTCATTTTGTGGTCTTGTTGGTCTAAAACCAACATATGGACGTTGTTCTAGGTTTGGAATGGTAGCTTTTGCATCCTCACTAGATCAAGCAGGTCCAATTACTTTAACGGTTGAGGATTCTGCGAGGATGCTTCAGTCAATGGTTAGTTATGATTCTAAAGATTCTACGAGCTCCAAAAAAGAGATAGAAAACTTATTAGATTATAAAAAATCTGATTTAAAAGGTAAAAGAGTTGGAGTTCCAAAAGAATATTTACTTGACGGACTGAATCCAGAAATAAAAAAAGCATGGGATTTAGGAATAAGTTGGTTTAAATCTGTGGGTTCAGAAATTATTGAAATTTCTTTACCAAACACAGAGTCAGCTCTTCCTACATATTATATAATTGCTCCTGCAGAAGCATCAGCAAATTTAGCTAGGTATGATGGAATAAGGTATGGTTTTAGAGCAGAAGAAAAATCAGACCTTACTCGATTGTATGAAGAAACTAGAGCACAGGGTTTTGGCAAAGAAGTAAAAAGAAGGTTAATGATTGGCACATACGTTTTATCAGCTGGATATTATGACGCTTATTATCTTAAAGCTCTTAAAGTACGAAAATTAATTTCAGATGATTTTTCAAAGGCATTTGAGAGATGTGATATTATTCTTACACCAACAACCCCTAACGTCGCCTTTCCTATAGGTGAAAAACAGACTGATCCCATAGAAATGTATTTAAATGACGTGTTGACCGTTCCTGCAAGCTTAGCAGGGTTACCTGCTATCTCTATTTCAGCTTGTTTAAATTCAGATAGTTTACCGATAGGCTTGCAAATTATTGGCAAGCCATTTGAAGAGTCCTCAATACTAAGCGCTGCTAGTTTAATTGAAGACTTAAGAGGTTTTTGATGGAATACTTAATAGAAGGAAAAACTGGTAACTGGGAACTTGTAATTGGTTTAGAGGTACATGCTCAAATAAGCGCAAACTCAAAACTATTTTCTGGTGCATCTACCGACTGGGGAGCTGATCCAAATTCCCAGGTTGAATTGGTTGACTCTGGTATGCCTGGAGCACTTCCAGTAATTAATAAACATTGTATTGATCAGGCAATACTCACAGGTATAAGTTTAAATGCACAGATTAATAAAAAATCTATTTTTGATAGAAAAAACTATTTTTATCCTGACCTACCTCAAGGCTACCAAATTTCGCAGTTTGAATTTCCAATTGTTGGCAAAGGACATCTAAATATAGAAATAGATGGAGTTGAAAAATCAATTGGTATAACTAGACTGCACTTGGAGCAGGACGCAGGTAAAAGTCTTCATGATCAAGATATTGACAACTCATTTATTGATTTAAACAGATCAGGTTGTGCATTGATGGAAATTGTATCAGAACCAGATATGAGTAGTCCATCAGAGGCGGCAGAATATGTAAAAAAATTAAGGAATATACTTAGGTTCATAGGTACTTGTGATGGAAATATGGAAAAAGGAAATTTAAGAGCGGATGTTAATGTTTCAGTTAGAAGAAAAGGGGATGAATTGGGAACAAGATGTGAAATTAAAAACGTTAATTCAATTAAATTTATTCAACAGGCAATTGAATTTGAAGCAAGAAGACAAGTAGACCTAATTGAAAAAGGGGAAAAGATAATTCAGGAAACTAGACTATTTGATTCTAATAATCTTGAAACTAGATCAATGCGAGGTAAAGAAGAATCTCACGACTATAGATATTTCCCAGATCCAGATTTACCCCCATTAGTACTAAATGAAGAGGATATAGAGAAGTTGAGACTTAAACTTCCCGAGTTGCCAGATCAAAAGAAATCTAGATTTATAGAGGAGTTTGGAATAACAGCATATGATGCGGAAATTTTGGTTACGGAGAAGTATGTGTCTGATTTTTTTGAACAGATTGTTGAAGGTAGGGACTCAAAAATTGTTATAAGTTGGATAACCGTGGAATTATTTTCTTATTTAAAGAGGAAAAACGTCTCGTTAGAAGAGAGTAAAATTGGTCCTGAAAAAATTAGTAGTTTGTTAGATCTTATTATATCTAATAAAATTTCTAATAGACAAGCTAAGGAAATTTTTGATGAATATTTAAAGAGTGATGTGAATGCTGATACTTTTATCGAGAAAAAAGGCCTGATTCAAATTTCAAATGAATCTGAAATTGAAGAATTAGTTGAAAAGGTTTTAAAGGAAAATCCAAAAATGCTAGAGCAGTATAAAAGCGGGAAAGATAAGCTATTTGGTTTTTTTATAGGACAAGTAATGAAACTTTCTAATGGTAAAGCAAATCCAAAAATGGTAAATGAAACCTTAAAAAGGAAGCTTTCCCTTTGATGTATGGAGAGGTGGCCGAGTGGCTGAAGGCGACGGTTTGCTAAACCGTTATAGGTGGTAACACCTATCGTGGGTTCGAATCCCATCCTCTCCGCCATTAACTTCAAATTTACTATTATGTGCTCAGAGTGTGGATCAGTTCAAACATATTTTATGTTCTCTTATTATCAGCTTTCAATGCTATGTATTTTTCTATTCTTGGGAGGCAGCCTCAATCTTTCAAAAACACCTTAGAAGTGTTTGAGATTCTCAAGTGCAAATTACTTTTCTTCGAGCTAATCAATACGATCAAACCAAGTTAAATTGTTTAGTGAGGGTAATTATGAAGGTAAATTTTAAATTATGGTAAAATTGTGGTAGAAAATGTTTTTGAAAGAATATAAAAATATATAATATTTCCTATGTAATAAAGTATTCCAAGAATTAGAATAGAATATGAGGTTACGGTAAGTCTCATGCCTATGCGTCTTTTTTTTAAATCCTCATTTACATTTGAGATTGAATTGGCATGAATCCGTCTTCCCACGCACATAATTAATAAAGATAAAAAACATATAAAATGATAGTTATTAAAATATAGAATTAGACTTAAAAAAAGATTAAAAGGTACCGTTTCACAAAAATTAGAATGTGCTCTGATTGCTCTTTCTAATTTTTCACCTTTGTATCCTAAAGTTGTTTTTGTTTCTCTTCTATGTGAAACTACATTCCGAAATAAAGAAAAGTATAGAGCTAAAAGATAAAACACTGACAAAAGATAAAGAATTTCAAATATAATATTCATATCGTTTTTCTTGGTGTATATACTAAAATTTACTATCTATTATATAGGTTTATAAAATGAAAAATAAAGTTTCAATTCATTGGTTTAGGCAGGACCTTAGAATTCAGGATAATCCATCACTGAACCATCTTTCCAAAAACTATGAAAATATTGTTTGCGTATATATTCTTGACGAAATTAATTGTGATAGAACTATTGGTTCTGCGAGTAAGGTCTGGTTACACAATGCACTTGAGGATTTAAATCAGCAATTAAATGGAAATCTGATTTTTTTATCTGGTGATCCTTTAAAAGTTTTAGATGAACTAACGAATTTTTTTGATGTTGAAGAAATTTCTTGGAATAGGTGTTACGAGTCATGGACGATCAATAGAGATAAAAAAATCAAAGAATATTTAAAAAAAAAAATAAAGGTAAGTTCCTTTAATGGTTTATTACTATGGGAACCTTGGGAAGTTTTAAAAGATAATGGAACCCCTTATAAAGTTTTTACACCTTACTACAAAAGAGGTTGCCTTTCTAAACCACCACCAAGAGAACCTAAGGAGACTAATTTAAAAATTTATGATCATAATTTCAAACAAACTTCTCTTAAAGATTTAAAACTTCTTAAAAATAAAAAATGGGAAGAGAAAATACTTACAAACTGGAAGATTAGTGAAGTAGAGGCAAAAAATACCATGAAATCTTTTTTTTTAAATGGTGTAAGTGATTATTCTGAGGGTAGAAATTTTCCTTCAAAGAAGAATGTTTCAAGGCTATCTCCATATATTCATTGGGGACAAATTTCAGTAAATACTCTTTGGCATAATGCAATGAAAATTTCAAGAACAATAAATTCTAATAGTGCAGAAGTTTTTATGAGTGAGTTAGGATGGAGAGAGTTTGCATATTATCTTTTATTCCATTCTCCTAATTTACAAACTAAGAATCTACAAAATAAATTTGATAGATTCCCATGGAATAATGATGAAAGGTTTTATAATGCCTGGATTAGGGGTAAAACTGGATACCCCATAATAGATGCAGGTATGAGGGAGTTATGGCAAACTGGTTATATGCATAACAGAGTCAGGATGATAGTTGGATCATTCCTAGTAAAAAACCTCTTACATGATTGGAGAAGAGGTGAAGCTTGGTTCTGGGATTGTTTATTCGATGCAAGCACCGCTAGCAATTCAGCCAGCTGGCAGTGGGTAGCAGGGACTGGAACAGACTCCACACCATATTTCAGAATCTTTAATCCAATTACACAATCTCAAAAATTTGATCCTGATGGAGCATACATAAGAAAATTTATCCCAGAAATTAAAAAACTCCCTAATAAATATATTTTCAGTCCTTGGGAAACGCCTATTAATCTTCAACAAGAATTAAGTACAATTGTAGGACAGGATTATCCTAGGCCTATCGTGGAAATAAAGAGCTCCAGAGAGCTTGCCCTGAGTGCTTTTGCATCAATTAAACAAAATTGAAATGAAAAAGATTTTTTTAATATTAGGTAATCAACTTTTTAATCCTGATTTTTTGAGTAAGTACAAAAAAGATCATATTTTTTATATGGCTGAGGATTATGGCCTATGTTCATACGAAAAGCATCACAAACATAAAATAATATTTTTTTTGTCCTGTATGCGCTCTTTCAGAGATGAGCTAACGAAAAAGGGTTTTAAAATTATTTATAAAACCATCGATGAGAATGATTTTAAGATTGAATATACAAAAAAGTTAAAAGAAGAAATGATGAAAAGAGAAATAAAGGAAATTTCAGCCTTTGAGATCGAAGATAAAGTATTTGAAGAAAGAATTTTAAATTTTTGTAAAGATCTAAAACTCAATTATATAAATTCACCACAGTTTCTTACCAAAAGGGATGAATTCAAAAAGTACCTCCAAACAGTTAAAAAACCATTTATGGCTAGTTTTTACAAAACCCAAAGAATAAAATATAAAATTTTGGTAGATGAGCAAAACAAACCTATTGGAGATAAATGGAGCTTTGATAATGAAAACAGAAAAAAAATGCCAAAAAACGTTGATATTCCCAAGAAGTTTAGTTTTCATGAAACACAACATACGAAAGACTTAAAAGATATAGTTGATGAATTATTTAAAAAAAATCCGGGAAGTGTTGAAGATTTTTGGATTGGTACAAGAAGAGAAGATTCAATAAAATTTTTTGAATATTTTCTAAAATTTAAATTCAACTTATTTGGTGATTATGAAGATGCAGTTGATCAAAGGGATAATATTTTATTTCATTCAGCATTAAGCCCATTTATCAACATTGGGTTAATAACTCCGGCAGAGATATTATCAAAACTTAAGGAATTAAAAGTAAAGGTTAATATAAATTCTTATGAGGGTTATGTAAGGCAGATTATTGGATGGCGAGAATTTATAAGAGGGGTTTATAGAGAGTATAGCGATGAATTTGAAGAAAAAAATTTTTTCAATCACAAAAGAAAGATGAAAAATACCTGGTATCATGGAACAACCGGCATACCTCCTCTTGATCATTCTATTAAAAATGCAATTAAATATGGATGGACTCACCATATTGAGAGACTCATGATATTGAGTAATATAATGAATCTTGCAGGCATTCATCCAAAGAATATTTATAAATGGTTTATGGAAATGTTTATAGATTCTTCGGAATGGGTTATGGTCCCGAATGTTTATGGAATGGGTTTATTTAGTGACGGAGGAATTTTTGCTACGAAACCATATATTTGTGGATCAGCATATTTTCTAAAAATGATGGATTTTAAAAAAGGTGAATGGTGTGATGTAATGGATGGACTATATTGGAATTTTATTGACAGAAATAGAGATTTTTTTCTTAAAAACCCAAGATTGTCAATGATGGTGAGAGTTTTAGATAAAATGAAGGACGATAGGAAAAAGAGAATTTTTGATAGTGCAAACAAATTCATTGATGAAAATACAATATCTTAATGGCACATAAAAAAAAAAGGTTAGAGTCTAAAATTTGTATAGTTTGCAAGAAGGAATTCTTTTGGAGGAAAAAATGGGAAAGAGACTGGGGGAATGTAAAGTATTGTTCTAAAAGTTGTTCAACTAAATCTACTTAAGTTTGGTATATCTTAAATATGGCTTAACAGAAGTGAAAGAATCAAACATTTTTTTTGCCTCGTCATCTGATACGGCAGGTATAATGATTACCTCGTCACCTTTTTTCCAATTTACAGGAGTAGCAACCTTAGTTTTTGATGTTAATTGAATTGAATCTAAAACTCTTAGAATTTCATCAAAATTTCTTCCAGTTGTCATTGGGTAGGTTAGCATCATTCTTATTTTTTTTTCAGGGTCAATTAAAAAAACTGATCTTACTGTAGCATTTGTTATTGCAGTTCTGTTGGTGTTGGCAACTTCATCTGCAGGAAGCATATTAAATGCCTTTGCTACTTCTAAATTTGAATCAGATATTAAAGGATAGTCAAGTTTAGTATCAGCAACATCTTCTATATCTTTCTTCCAAGAAAGATGATCCTCTACTGAGTCGATACTTAATCCTAAAATCTTACAATCTCTTTTTTCAAATTCTTCTTTAATATTTGCCATATATCCAAGTTCAGTTGTACAAACTGGTGTAAAATCTTTTGGATGCGAAAAAAGTACTGCCCAAGAATTATTAATAAAGTCATGAAAATTAATAATACCATGAGTTGATTCAGCATCAAAATCAGGAGCAATATCATTTATTCTAAGCATTTCAATATAATAAATAAAAATTCTACAAAAAACACTAACTTTTTGTTAGAAAATTAAAAAATATAAAATATCCCAATCGATAAAATTAAAACTCCAACGACTTTCTGAATAGTTATTTTTTCTTTAAAGATTATATATCCAAAAATTACTGCACATACTTGTCCAATTGTTCTTTTAATTGATTCCATAATTGGAACATAATTTTCAAGAATTGAGTAAAATTGAAGGATAGTTGCGGTAGTCCCAATTAGTAATGTAATTATAATTAAACTACTTGATCTTAAGGGGAAATTTAAGGTTTTAATTTCCTTAACTGAAATTGATACTAGAGCTAATAGCATTCCCAGTGACTGAAATAATCCGTGATAGTTTATAGGTGTATATTTAAGACAAATTTTATCAATGACAGGAGTTACACTCCAGAAAATTGATACTATGACCATTAATTTTGCACCCTTATTTTCTTTTATAATCATAAAACTTCTAAAAAAAGAATTTAGAGTTAATTCCTTTGTATACAGAGTCAATGTTCCTAACACTATACTTAATATTCCAAAATATTGCGTAAGTAAGAGTTTTTCATTCAAAAATAATAACGAAAATAAAGAACTAAATATAGGCGTGAGTGAGAGTAGGGGTATTGTTAAACTTAAATCTGAATGAAGAATTGATTTTAAAAAAAAAATAGCTGAAATTACACTTATAAAAATAAGAATAATTCCTGGTAAAACGTAATTATATGAGAAGTAAAAATTTTTTTCATACAAAGTCCATACGAAAAAAATTATAACTTGTGCGATCATAAAAAAAGAAAGCAAGATTTTGGGATGTAAATACTTAAGAGATAACTTTCTAGTAATATCAAAAAAAGCCCAAAATAGACCATTAAGTATGCAAAAAAGTAAACCCATGAAATCAAAATTATTAATTTTTTATTTTTAGTTCAAGTTTATAATTTTGTACAGAGAGTCTAGTCTAGAAAGTTGGACGAAAATATCAGGTATATCTATAGCCTTAAAAATTATGAAGAAAAGAGTATTCCATGTTTTCTTAATTTTTTTTAGGATAAAATATTTAAGTCTAGAAAGTAAAGAAGCTTTGAAGCTTACTTATTTGCCTAGATAAATTTATAGTTCTAGAACATAAAAATACTCTAATCAAATTAGTGACTACATTCCAGGTAGTCTCATCAAACTTGCTCCAACAGAGTCAAGTTCTTCTGTCATTTGAATCATTTTTACGTGCATCTCGAATTTTCGTTGTTGGTCTATAGTGTTAACCATTTCTTCAACAGCATTTACATTACTTTTTTCAAGCGTGCCAGCTACTAACTTTCCCTGATTATTAGGAACTATTTCAGCAAGACTAATTTGTCCATTTTCATCGGGCTCGGTTTGTAATCTTATGTGACCATCTAGTGTTTTTTTTAATTGATCGTTCTCACCAGGAACAAAAGTAGCTATTAAAGCTGCGTTTATTGGCAAAGCATCTGGTTCAGCCCCAGTTGGTTCAATAATTATCTCGCCATTTGGTGATATGTCAATTCTTCTAAATGCTGGAAGAACGATTGGTTGAAGTCCATCATCTAATATTTTATTTCCTGCACCATCAAGTAATTCTCCATTTTCACTAGTTTGCAAATCACCTCTTCTTGATAAAGCCGGGTTTCCACCATCCCTTGGTTCTATTAAGAAATATCCGTTTCCATCAAGTGCCACATCTAATGGGTTTCCAGTAGTTTCCATTGAACCCTGTTGGGTTGAAAAACCACCCACATTTCTAGCTGAAACGATTCTAGGTTCCACTCCGTTTTGTCTATTTAGATAAATTGAACCAAAATCTGTAACAACATCTTGACGATAACCAGGAGTGCTAAGGTTCGATAAATTATGAGAAGTGGCAGTTTGATTTTCCATTAACATTTTTAAGCTATTCAAAGCAGTTTGTGCCATTCTATCCATAATTTATCTCCTAATAAATTTTACAAAAATTACATTCTAATATTAACAATGGACTGAGTTGTTGCAGCAGTTGTTTCAATTGATTTAGCGTTTGCCTGAAAGTTTCTTTGCGCTGTAATTAAATTTACAAGCTCTTCAGTAATATCAACATTTGATCTTTCAAGTGAACCTGAAAGAACAGTACCAAAACCCTCTGCACCAGCTTCACCAACCGTTGCAGTTCCTGATACAGCTGTTTCAACATAGGTAGCATTACCGATTTGTTTTAAACCATTTTGGTTGTTAAAGTTCGCTAGAACAATTTTTCCCAATGGGTTATTTTGTCCATTTGTATAGTTGGCTCTAACTGTTCCTGATGCATCAATTTCTAGACCATCTAATCGTCCTGATGTAAAACCATCCTGATTCACAGTTGATACAAAGAAAGGTTGTGCAAGCTGTGTGGACTTAGTGAAATCGATATCTAGATCGATACTAAACCCCGCTTCTTGTTTCTCATAATGTACGCCCTGTTTAGGACTTACAATACTACCGGATTTATCGAATGTTAATTCACCCTCATCAATGTACAAAGGAAAATATCCATCTACTAGGTTTGCTGGAGGTGTAGTTACTTTGTTGCCATCTGCGTCCACAAAAAGATTAAGTCCTTCTGCGTTAGTTGCTTGTATTAGATTATAAATTTGTGGAACTGAACCCACACCTAAATCAACGTTATCGAGACCAAACTTAGAGGCCCCTCTAACTTTAATAGTTGAATCCTTACCTGTTGTACCATTAGTGAATGTAAAACTGTTCGTATCAGAATTATATTTTACTGTGATACCACCACCCACAGTTCCAGATTCATCTTCAATTTGGTTGATTCTTTCTTGAAGAGCTTCTGCAAGTGTTGTTCCTACATAAAAACCTTGTGGTATTTCAATTACTCCTGCCACACCATTAACTGATACGTTGAAAATGTTTTCATTTCCTAGATTTGATAACCTAAACACTTGTGTAAGATCCTCGGTAGCAGATGCCCCAACTGCTTGAGCGGGTTGAGCTGCTAAACCTTTTGCATCAGTTGTAATGGCATTAGTTTTAGTCACACCAATGCCTAAAAGGTTATTATCTCCTGAGAAAAAATCTGTACTATCAGTTACCGATCCATCAGTAGTAGATAGTAAGTATCTACCAACTACAATACTCGAAGCAGTTTGAGCTTCGGTAACTCCAATTGCTCCATTAGCGGCGATAGTTTCACCTGTAGTCCCGCTACTAAATTCAAAGGCTTTTAACTCACTATTATATCCAACTTTAACCCCAAATCGTTTGTCGTTAAGCTGAATTTCAGCACCATCAGCTACAAAAGTTCCTGCCGAAAATTTAACACCACCTCTAATGAGTGTTTCTGGAGTATCATCAGCTGTAGGAATACCTAAATTATTCTCTGATGTTGCAGTTGTAGAACCAAAAATTTTAAAACTATTGAAATTACTATTTGTTCCTGTACCTATTAAGTTTCTATCAACCTCAAACTGAAGTCTTTGATTTAATACATCATAACTAACCTCTATCGGTGGATCTTTTTCATCTACCCAATGAGTGGCTGGTATCGTTTGATCATCAGTAGTTCCATCTCCATTCAGATATGTGTCTCTGGTGTTAGCATTTGTGTTTTCTCCTAGTCCAGTTAACTCGTAGGTATCTAATGTTGTGCCTGCCGATGTTTCAGTATCAGTAAGTGTGAATACTTCTACAAGATCATCAATAATATTTTTTGCAGCGCCCTCAGCAGTTGTTTTTGTAACCATGTCTGCATTGGTATAGTCGTGTTTTGTTGTAGATCCAATTTCTCTAATAACAATCTTTGAACTACTAAAATTTACTGGTGCTCCGGAGTAAACATTTTGTGCTCCTTCAAAAAATGCTTCAACAGCTGTCGATTGTTCTGAGTATATGTTAGCCGAGTCATTTGCATCGGCTACAGATAAAGAAAAATCAGAATCTGGAAAATTTAAACCTGCTGTACTTGCTTCTACATAATAATAGGTATTACCACCTGAAGTTTCAGTGCCAGTAGTTGAAATAGTAAATTCACGTCCATTTACAAAATCAGCATTCGCATTTTGCGTTGTGTCTGAATAAAATTTACCAATAAAACGTACTTTTTCGTTAGCAGTAAGAGCTGGGTCTGTTGTCCCAAAATAAAATCTTACAGTATTTTCTGATTGATCAAATTCAACTGCAGTTGTACTTGCGTTATCTCCTAACGAATCCATTTCATCATAAACATGAAGTTCAGGACTTTTTCCATAGTAGGAATAGGTAAGATGTCTTCCTGTTGAAAGAGAACCGTTTGCAGTAAGGTTTGCTGCTGTGTTTGATGTTGCGCTTGAACCATCATCAGCTGTTCTGTGATTAAAAGTAAAAGCTTGACTTTGGTCAAGTATCGTAGATATAGATTTACCAGAGGCCCTATAAAATAAACTATCTCCAACACCTAAAGCTGTAGCACTATTTACTGCGTCAGTAGATGGAGTTACTGCATATTCATTGAGAGCAGCATTTAGTCGAGCCTGAGCATGAGCTAGAAACTGTTCTCTTGTAAAATCAGGCGATGCCCCAGTTAATACTATTCCCTCTAAATTAGAGACATAAGAATCACTCAACAAGTCAACAGACACAGGTGTGGTCAGGCCTGTTGAAGTTCCATCTGCATTTAATTTTAGCAAATCAATAGTCAATGTGTCATCAACGTTTTGAACAATCTGAATTTTCTTATCATCACCATATGCAGAATTAATAGCTCTTTGAATCTCGGTTGATAATTGAGCAGCATTATAAGAACCTGGTCTTATATCAATATTTACTGGTTGGTCACTATTATCAACATTAATAGTCATAAAATTTGTACCCCAATAAATACTTGAAGATGTATCTCCACTTTCTCTAGTTGAATTAAATTTCATTGGATCTGTAACAACAGTCACAGTTTTATCACCCTCTTCACCAAAATCGAAAGCACTAGATTCACCAGTTACTTTTGCTGGTGTTGAATCAATTAATGTTTGTAAATCATCTAATTTATAAAGTGCTGATCCTTTACCTTCCAAGAAATAGTTATCATCAGGAACAGATGTAGTTTGCTGACCGAAACGGTCAATAAAGATTGGCTGTTGAGTATCTGTTACTGAACGAACCAAATCTGGATCAATTACAGTGTCGTTAATTACCAATCTTGTTTCAAACTTATTCGTAGGGTCGTCAGCTGATGCTGCTTGTGTTCGAATAAAAAATATGGTTGCAATCGTTGGGTTACCTAAATCATCAAAGATCGTGATTGAAGTTGAATTATTGTAAGTGGTTGGATCATTAGGATCAAAGACATAACCATTTTCAAATTGTGGTTTATCAGTAATAATTTCACTTGTAGCAGATACGTTTACACCCAGCTCAATTGATGTTGTCGCCTTTGGTGTTCCTGAAGTTACTGGAAGTTGCAGTGGTACAGCACTGACTAAGTCTTTTGCTGTTACTGAACCATCCTCGTTCACTGGAAAAGTAAGCAAAAACTGTCCAGATGAATCAGTAACATATCTATCATTATTAACGTTAAATGAGCCATTCCTTGTATAAACTGTTTGACCAGATGTCAATGATGGTTTTAAGGAGAAAAAACCTTGTCCTGAAATCGCTACGTCTAATACGTTAAGGGATGAAGTAATGTTACCTTGAGTGAACTGCTGTTTTACACTTTTTAGAATTGTACCAGAACCGATTGAAGATGAAGCATTTTGTAATGGAGAAGTTGCAAAAATATCACCAAATTCTGCCCTTGATCTTTTAAAACCAGTCGTGTTAACGTTTGCAATATTGTTTGAAGTAGCCGAAATATCGGACTGCGCTCCATTTAACCCTGTTAATGCTGTATAAAATGACATTTTTTCTTTCTCCTTTAAGTATTAATCGTTAGTTTTTAATTTTATGGCGTCATTTGCTGAAATTTCTCCATAATCTTTAGTTTCTAAAATTACGTCCTCACTATCTTTTGGAGCAGAAGCAGCAATGACTTTATTGTACACAGCTGTACTTATTCCGTCACTTGCTTGACCATTCCCTGCATAGGCTTGAATCGTAAGTCTTGTCTTATTTCTTTTGATTTCATCTGGAATATCAGTCCAACTGAAACCAACTAAACCTCTATCATTTGAACCAAGGTTCATCGTGTGAACAATTTCACCACTTGGATTTGTAAAAGTTAAACCTACATCGTTTGAGTAACTAGGTAAATCAACAACTCCGTGAATCTCACCCTTATCATCAGGACTTACAACTTGTCCAGGGACAAGAACTGAATGTCCTAAAAATTGTGCAGCTGTAGCTACACGATTAGGTTCAAGTTTTGATCCTAAATTAGTTAAGTTACTATTAATTTCAGTAATACCTGTTACCGTTGAAAATTGAGCCATCTGCGCAATAAAATCTCCGTTATCCATTGGAGCAAATGGATCTTGATTTTGAAGTTGAGTGGTCATGAGCTTTAAAAAATCTTCCTGACCTAATTTGTTTTTATTACCTTCTTTTTTTACATCTTCTTGCGTTCTTACTCCAAGTTTATTTAGAATATTATTTAAAGATTGTTCTGATGTTTTTGAAATATCTGCCATTTTTTACCCCTTTATTTTCCTAAACTTGCAGTTTTAAGCATTAGCGCTTTAATTGTTGAAATTACCTCTACATTATTTTGATAATGTCTCGATGCCTCAAGCATATCCACGTATTCTTCTTCAATATTCACAGGTGCTCTATATATAAAACCATTCTCATCAGCCATAGGGTGACCAGGTTTATATTCTTTTATCGGATCTATATCCATCTTTTGAACAGTTACCGCATCAACTGTAGAAATCCCTTTTTTCCTAATTAGATCAAAATATTTTGTTTCAAATACTGGTTTTACAGGTTTGTAAGCATCATTAGGATTTGATGCAATATTATCTGCGTTGGCTAAATTACTAGCCGTAGCATTAAGCCTTACTAGCTGAGCTCCCATTGCCCTTTGTGCTATGTGATAAATATTTTTAATATCCATTATTCACCCCTTATCGCCCCAAGTAACCCTCTAATTTTTGAATTAATAAAATCTAAAGTTGTTTGATATCTAATCGAGTTTTCAGCAAATTCCATCTGTTCAACTGCAAGTTCAACAGTATTTCCATCAACAGAAGGGTTAATTGACTGACGATATTGAACTTTGCCTGGTAAATACTTAGTAGTTAATGCTATATGAGCATCACTTGATGTTTTTAGAGGTCCGTTGTTTAATGATCTTGCTAATTCCACCTCAAAGTCAACATCTCTTGCTTTAAAATTTGGTGTAGAAGCATTGGCAATGTTAGACGCAAGAATCTCATTCTTTTTGTTTCTAATGTTTAATGCATTGCTGTACACATCAAATTGTTGTTTAATACTATTATTCATATTTTTTTTTCGCTTTTGGTTTGGAATTTGCAAATTGAATGCCAAAAGAAAGGTTGTTAATTTTATGAATGAAAAAAATGAGTTAAACACAAACTTAGATCCTGAAGTTGAAAAAATAAGAGACCAAATAATTTCAAAAATAGGAGATAAACCTTTAGATGAAGTAAACCAAGTCATCAAAAAATTGCTAATGGAAAATATGGATGAAACAATGAGACTTGCTGCACTGGCGGCAAGAGTAAAGATTATTAGAGGGAAAATTTCCTTATTATATGATAATAAAATTGAAATTAATAAACCAAAAACAAAACCTGTTGAACAAAAGTCAGATGAAAAAACAAATATTAAAGAAGAGAAATGGGTCAGAATAAAGATGCTTGAGTCTGGTGAAGTCAACGGTAAACAAATTGATAAGGATGTAATACTAGATGTTAAAGAAGAAGACTCAAAAATTCTTATAAATGCCAAAAAAGCAGAAATAGTTATAGATAAAGCTGATAAGCCTGATCAGACGAAAAAAGCAGATATTGACCCTGAAAAAAAAGCTAGTGTAAAAAATGATATCCAAGAGGAGGCTAAAGAAAGTAAATCTGATAAAAGTACTAATGAGGCAGAACAAAATATTGAGGATAAAAATAAAAAAGATCTTTTAGATAAGCATGAAAAGAAAGAAAAAGATGGCAAAATTGAAGATAAAATGGAAGATTCAAAAGAGTCTAAATCTGATGAGAATAAGACGGCTGAACAAGCTGCACCGTCTTCTGAGAGCAAACCATTAGAAGAGGCTAAAAGTAAAGAAGATAAACCGGCTGAACAAGCTGCACCTGCATCTGAGAGCAAACCAGTAGAAGATGCTAAAGGTGAAGAAGATAAACCGGTTGCACAAGCTATACCTTCTTCTGAGAGCAAACCAGAAGAAAAGGCTCAAGGTGAAGATAAACCGGTTGCACAAGCTACACCTTCTTCTGAGAGCAAACCAGTAGAAGAAAATAATTCTAAAAACTAAGATTGAAATAAAAACTAATTAAGAAAAATTTTGCTAAGATTATTTTATAAATATTAAATTAATATCTAGATTGAGGAGCATTTGATAAAAAAAATAAAAATACTTTCAATAATATTTTGTATAATAATTTTATATGGATGCGAAGATCTTTTTCTAAGGTTTAAATATGAGACCCACGAATGTAAACCAAATCGTGTCAATTTAAATAAAATTTTTATTAAAAACTATGATCAAGGGGATGATGTAGATGTTGAAATAGGTGATTATTTACATAAGTTTAAAATTACTTATATAAGTGATGAAAAAATGTATTTAGTTGAAGAAGCAGAAGATTTTGTTATTAAAATATATAGAAAAACCAACAAAATAGAGGCGAGGGTAGATAATTTAATTCTCAATGTTCAGTGCACTAAAGAAACATTTAAAATGTAACTAACCTTTTCCATGATATTTAATAATAGGCTCTACTTCTTCGGTAGTTAAGTTAGTAGCTTCTGATATTTCAGATATAGATTTACCTTGATTTGCCATCTGAATAGCTAGTGTAATTTTAGATTCTCCACTTGAAGAGTCAGCTAATCTTGCAATTTCTAGATCGATTTTTTCTAATGAATACTTATAATCTTGAATAGCCTTTTTTTGATCTGAAAAAAGCAGTTCGAATGCTCTAAATTCTTCAATTAAATCTTTAATAGCTCTTTCAAGCATGAATATTCTTTGAAGGTTTTGCTTATTTTTTTTATTATCAATTAAATATGCAACTAAAACTAAACATATTATAAATACTGTAAATATAAGAAAAAAAGTGAAGATTGTCCCTGAGGGATCATTTTTTATCAAATTATTAAAATAATTCATGATTGTATGTTATTATTTTATATAATTTATCTCAACTTTAATTAATTTTTCTATCTTTTAGATATTTCATGAAATCTGCAAAAGTTTTGTTTCTCTGTTCTTGATTTTGGTCTAGGTTTTTAATTACTTCACCTAACGTATCAACACTTTGCTTTAAATCTTTATCATCTTCGGAGTATTTATTTTCCTCTATTAAGCCCTTTAGATCTTTGATTATCAGTTCAACCTTTTCTTCCAATCTAATAACATCTTCTGTATCACTAGCTTTTTCCAGCTCTTTGAGAGCTGAGATAAGTAAATCAAGAATTTGTTTCATTAAAGAAACTTATTTTATTTCTTTATGGACTTGTATTAGAGCATCAGCTAGTTTTTCTAAATCAAGCGGATATGTCCCGCTAGCTATTGCAGCTTTGATTCTTGTAACAGCTGTCTTATCAATAGGTGGTTCACTTGCCATTTTTTTTACCTTTTCTTTGGAAATGAACTGCGAAACCTTTCCGTTATTGGACTCAACATCAGTGGTAAGATGACTAACTTTCGAAACCTTAGCATCCGAAACTTTATTAGTTACTGACTCGCTGGTAACCTTGTTATTATTGAGGTCGGTTCCTAGGTTTTTTGGTTTAATTTGGTCAATCATTTTATAATCCTTTTAATTATTAACGACATTAGGTTCAAATTGTTTAGGGTTAAATACAACATTTTTTTTATTTTTTGCATAAACTTGCAATATTTTACCACTTTTTATATTTTTAACAATCAATCTATCCATAAAATTCGCATTTTCCATAGCAATTCCAGATTCTCTGATAGTTATGTTGCCTTTATTGTTGATTATTGTAACTACAGTATTCTTTTCTATTAACCAATCATTTAGTAAGTCGTTATATTGTAGTGAAATACTTTTATTCATATTTCTTTTAAGCTTTTTGCCAACAATATCTGAATGATTTGTGATGTAGACACTCTGACCTACTAATTTTTTATTAACCTCAGTTAAATGTTCTTTTGTTAAGATTGTACCATTTTTGAGGTTTCTTTTTAAAGCAAAGGTTTTAACCGTTTTTTTTCTTTTATCTGTGACTTTTCTTTCTTTTTTGTTTCTTAAGATTATTCGCCATGGATTTTTATCTACACATTTAATTTTAATCAAATTATAATTACCAGAAATATCGCTTATAATCATCTTAGATTTCTCACAAAAGGGATACTTTAGTTCGTCCAAAATCTTTACGTTCGGTAATTGATTTTGTTCTTGAAGCCAACTATTGACAATAGTTTTTAGTTCTATTCCACTTATAGTATTTGAAAGTAAATTATTTGTACTCAAAGAACTAAAAGTAAAAGTAAGTAATATTATTTTAAAAATTATTTTCATATATTATGGACTAAAAAAATAAATGTGTTCGCGTTGTGAACTTTGTGTTGAACTGAAATTTTTTGAATTTTTAACCAAATTCATTATGTGATCAATTGAGGGTATAACCAAAGTTTTTCCTGCAAACATGTAGTTAGGATTTTTTCTAACAAAAGCATGTTTGTTTATCTCAATTAATGAAACCTCAACTATTCTCATATTCAGTCCACTATTACCATAATACTTTTTAAGTATATCACTAAGCGATTCACCATTTTTTATCTTATGTTTCACGCTATAACTTTGATTCTTAACAAAAATGTTATCTTTATTTAATTTACCACTGCTATCATGACCTTGATTATAATCTAGTACTACAAAAGGTTCATTGGATTTAGCTTGGTATATCGAAGTAGTTAAGATTGAAAAAATTATTATAAAAATTTTTAGTTTCATTTCACATTCCTATTTTAAAAATTTAATGAATTTTCCCTCAATGGCATCATTTTTATTGCTAGGGTTTAGTGGTTCAATCTCAGAAAAATCATCATTTGTATTTTTTACTGTTACTACAATCCAGTCATTCATATTCATATCATTTCCATTTGGTGAAATTATTCCAACTTTCCCTTTTTTTAAACCTTGGTTAGCACCTAAAGAAACAATTATCTTATTATCAACTTTTCTAGCTAATGCTTCAAGTGGATGACATTTTAATTGGTCCATTATTCTATATTGTACTTTAGATAAACTTTTATCCACTAATACTTTAATTTTATCGTATGGCTTTCTATAAAAAGCGTCTATATGCTGATAACCTGTTTGTTGTCCCAAAAGAAGAGAGAATTGATATTCTAAACTACTTATCAATTGAAAATTTCTATTTTCATAAATATCTAAAGTTAAATTTACTAATAACTCTTTGGAGAATCTTCCAATTTTTCCGTTAATGCTATCAATAAGAATTGTTGGATGAACTGCAAATTCTCCATCTTTTAATGAGACACTCCTGCCGTCAACTATGTTATCATAATTTAAATCTGATGATTTAATACTAAGACTCTTTGGATTAAAAAAAACATTAGATTTATCTTTTAATCTTATGAAATCGATTTTTTTTAAACTTTGCCTAATATTATGTGATATTGCCTTAGGTAATTTATGAGTCCAGGGATCTAATTTACTTGAAACTGTAAAATGTGGAGATAAATACGAAACGTTAACATAAGGTCTTTCGCTACAACTTGATGTTGAATTAATATTAACTAAATAAGCTTTAATTTTAACGGAATAATGTGTCTTATCTGCTTTTTCATCTATTATAACAAAGTCAGTTATGGTCGATGCAGGTCTAACCAAAAGATTTTCATTTAGTCGTGTTAAACTATCTACATTGGAATATCCATCAACTTTTGCTCCACCTCTCAGGCTTGCCAGGTAAAGTGCATCATCCAATGCTCTTTTTTTTGCTAGCTTTTTATCTCCGTCAATAATTACTGCACGTCCTTCAGTTATTATCTCTTTAACATTGTATTCACTTGCAAGAGTGTAAGTTGATAAAAGAAGAACAAATAAAACACTAGAAAAGAAAAGAACTAAATCTTTTAGTACTACGTCAAATTTATTATATTCAATTTTCTTTAACATAAAACCTATAATGTTTGGGCACTTCTAAATAAATATGCAACCATATCTTGATCGATCTCAAGAACTGTTTCATAAGTATCAGAGCCTGTTGGATTAATTCTGACAGTCCTGGCCCCTCTAATTACGCCAGAAACAACACCACGAAAAGTATCATTTTGTACCATTAAATCAATAACAGTAGTATTACTATCAACTTTAAGACCATGAATTTGTTCAGCTAAATCTCTCATTGCTGACATACGCGCAGATCTAATTGCCATCAACCTTTTTTGCTCAATACTTTGACCAGGTTGACTTGATACCACTGCATAACCAGTAGCAGTTAGGGTTGGAAAATTAATGGAGGCCCCGTCCAGAAGGTCTCTTGTTTTATTAAGTTGACTTGTTGGAGCTGAATAATCAAATTCATCTGCTGTTTGACCTGCTTGCTTATTTGCTAAATTTCCTCTCATATTGTCTAGAAAATTTGAAGAACATGATTGTATAAACAGTGCAGTAAAAATAATTAAAATATATTTCATATTTACCTCAATAAAAGTTGTTTGAACAATTTGTGCATAAATTATGCCAAAAAAAAATTAAATAACTGAATCACTAGTTATAGGTGGCATATTCCTTGCATCTACATAACATATGAGTTTAAAAAAAAGAAAAAGCGTGTTTTCCGTGGGTTTTAAAAGTCATTTTTTTGACAATTTTCATAACTGTAAAGGTTTTTTATGGATCTAGTGCTAAAATCATTCCAATCACAAAGCTTAATTAGTTTTGTAAGAACATTTAGTATACCAATCGGTATAATGATCCTTGTGGCTATGATGGTAATTCCATTAAGTCCTTGGATGCTAGATATTTTATTCACCACTAATATTTTAGTTTCATTACTGGTATTGATGGTTGCTTTACAAACTTTCAAGCCTCTTGATTTTTCTAGTTTTCCAACTGTATTACTATTTGCTACGGTTTTAAGATTAGGATTAAATGTCGCGTCAACAAGAGTGATATTAGGTTCTGGACATAATGGAACAGATTCAGCAGGTAGTATAATTGAAGCTTTTGGTGCGTTTGTTATGTCAGGTAGCTATGCAGTAGGCTTATTCGTTTTTACAATATTAGTAATCATCAACCTAATAGTTATAACAAAAGGGGCTGGAAGAGTATCTGAAGTAGCGGCTAGGTTTACTTTAGACGCTATGCCTGGGAAACAAATGGCAATTGATGCTGATCTAAATGCAGGTGTTATTTCTAGTGAAGATGCTAAAGAAAGGAGAGCAGAAATAGCAAAAGAGGGCGAATTTTATGGTGCAATGGATGGTGCTGCAAAATTTGTAAAAGGTGACGCTATAGCTGGTATTTTGATACTGGTGATTAATATAATAGGTGGTTTGGTTATAGGAACTACTCAACATGATCTTTCTTTATCTGATTCTGCAGAATCATATATACTACTAACCGTTGGAGATGGGCTAGTCGCACAAATTCCTTCATTGCTTTTAGCAATGGCAACAGCAACAATTGTAACTAGAATATCTTCAGATAAGGATGATCTGGCTGGACAAATCTCTTCCCAGATGGGTTTGTCAAAAGCATGGGTGCCAGTTTCTGCAGTTTTATTATTATTTGGACTAGTTCCGGGTATGCCCAATACTTTATTTATAGCAGGATCAATATTTTCTGGAATAATAGCATGGTTTACCTCAAAAAATAGAGAAATCAATCTTAAAGATAAAGAGTTAAAAAATGAGGAACAAGATGATTCGGATGCAATTGGAAAAATTGATATTGATGATGTATCTGATAACGCATCTATATCACTTGATTTAGGTTATGGGTTAATTTCTATGGTGGATTCAAATGACAAAAAGTCAGCTGGTCCACTAATATCAAAAATTACTGGTATCAGAAAACAAGTTTCTAAGGATTTAGGTTTTATTATACCTAATGTCAGAGTAAAAGACGATTTATCATTAGATTCTAATTCATATAGAATTAGAGTTGGTCATACTATTGTTGCACAAGATAAAGTTTATGTTGATAGAAAACTTGCAATGCCAAGTGATGAAACTCAGTTAAAGATACAAGGAATACAAGTTGAGGATCCAACTTTTGGTTTGGAATCATTTTGGATCGAGCAACATTTGGTCTCAAAAGCTGAAGCCAATCACTACATGATAATAGAACCTGAGGCAGTAATAGCTACTCATCTTAACAATGTTCTTCTTAGGTATTCAGGAGATTTAATTAGTCAGGATGATGTTCAATCACTTTTGGATAATCTTAGTAAATCTAATCCTCAACTTGTTCAATCAGTTGTTCCAAAATTAGTACCACTTCACCATTTAACAATTATCCTTAGAAACCTTCTTACCGAGAGGGTTCCAATAAATGACTTAAAAAAAATCTTAGAGGCATTAACTAATCTTTCAGAAAAAAAACTTAGTCCTGAAGAATTGTCTGAGGCCGTAAGGCCAGCAATATCATCTTTATTAATTCAAAAGATTTCTAATATTAACGAGTCATTGAATGTCGTTACTTTCAACCCAGAATTTGAACAGATGCTTATTGCGATGTCAAAGAAAAGTGGTTCTGAGGGAATTTTAATTGATCCAGAACTTGCTAAACAAATGATCAACTCTCTAATTGAGGTTGGGGAAAAGTTTACAATGGATGGTCAACCGTTGGTAATTGTCACTTCGCCAATAATAAGGAAAGATATAGCTATTTTACTTCGTCAACATATAGAGGATTTAGTTGTACTTTCATTTACAGAATTACCAGAAAATAAAAAGGTAAAAGTTGTATCTACTATTGGAGAAAAAATAAATAATAATTCACAAAAGGAGAAATCTAATGAAAACACAACTGTTTAAAGCAAAAGATATGAAATCAGCTATAAACCTAGTTAATAATCAATTTGGTGAGAATGCTGTGATTTTATCGACTCGAAAAAACAATGGTATAGTTGAGGTTGAGGCATCTGACAGTGATGATGCTATTCATAACCATAAAGAAAAATTAAAAGAGAAAGAAAGTTTTTCTAAAGTTTTCATGAAGGAAATAAAAAACGAGAATGATAATATTTCATTTATTGATAAAGGAAATAAGGAAAATTTTGTCAATAAGAAAAGAGATGATGTCTACGAAAAGATTAAAAATGAAATTACATCTTTAAGAGATGATTTGAGTAGAATGGTTCTTACAGACCAGACTGGAATATCTGACGAACTGTCCTATCTTACACCAATCAAACTTAGACAAGAAAAATTTCTACCTGAATTAATAAATCAACTAAGCTATTCATTCATTGGAAAAAACTCTGAAGATGGAAGAATCTCTTTTTTTAGAGAATTATCTAGAAAACTCTCTTCAGATGATATTTCAAGAATGGTAAACGCCAGAAATATATTTATATTTGGAAATTCTGGCTCAGGAAAATCTACTTTATCAGCAAAAATTGCTTCATTTTTATCTGATAAAAAATCCACTAAAGAAATTAATTTCATTGATGTATCAGGTTCTGGTACAACGCATTCAGATATTTTACGATCTTACAGTAGAGTTTTGGGATTTCCAATAAAAGATCACAAATATTTCGATTTCAATGAAAGTCAAACTACCGAAAGCTCAAAAATAAATATTTTTGATTTTTCTGGGGACCTAAATTTTAGTCTACAAAAAATTAAAGAGATAAAAAATTCGTTTCCGTCTTTTCAATTTTGTTCTATATTAGCATTGCCAAGTGGATCAAATTCTGAAATGATAAAAGGACTTTGTAATAGCATATCTGATGTAAGACCAATGATTGCAATTACTAAGCTTGATGAATGCTGGGTGGGTGCAGAGGAGTTTTCTTCCCTTGCTTTGAATAAAGCAAGAATTGGTTTGGTAACAGGAACTAAAGTAATAATTAATTCTGTTATTGAAGCTAACGAGAACTCTTTAACAAAATATATGAAAGAGAATTTTAAAGGTGTCTGATTCGATAGCAATTACTAGTGGAAAAGGGGGAGTTGGTAAAACGACTTTCGCTGTAAATCTATGTATAGCATTTAAAAAAATTTCTAAGGAAGTATTTTTGTTAGATACTGACTTAGGAATGGCTAACTCTCACGTTTTATTAGGAGATAACCCAACTTATACTTTAGCTGACGTTTTATCAGGAAGCAAAAGTGTTTCAGAAGTGATATACAAAAATAAATATGGAGTTAATTTGATTTCAGGAGGTACTGCCTCTAATAATGTTTTAAATATAGAAAATAAGTCCAGATACTCTATTCTTAATGGAATAGAAAACCATTTATTAAATTTTAATAGTTTGAAACTAATCGTAGATATAGCTGCTGGTGCAGATGATAATGCACTTATCTTTTCTATGGCCTGTGATAGGGTGGTTGTAGTGATTGTTGGGGAACCTACCAGTTTTATAGATTCTTATGCATTGATTAAAGCTTTGTTCGCGAAATCATCATTTAAGAATTACTGTATAGCAGTTAATCAAGTTGATGACGACAAGCATGGAAAAGATTTATTTAAAAAGTTCCAATCAATCACCTCTAAGTTTTTAGATGTCAATTTATATTACGTAGGATCTATCAAAAATTCAAAAAAAGTATCGAAGTCAATAATTGACAGAGAACCAATTACAATAAGTGAACCCAAATCGGAAATATCACAGAACTTTTTAAAAATTGCTAAAAATATTACAGAAACCCCAACTAATGAATGGGGAGGTCTGACATTTCTTTCTCAAAAGAAAAGAGCATAAAAAAATGAATAATCTATATTCACAAAACTCTGAAATATCAATTGAAAAGTTAATTGAAAGTAATCTTGATATTGTAAAAAAAATTGCATGGCAGATCCATGGGAGAGTCCATAATGTTATTGAAATTGAAGACTTAATCCAACAGGGAATGGAGGGTCTTGTTCATGCAGCACAAAAATACACTCCAAGAGAGAATGTTACATTTCCTCAATATGCTCAATTAAGAATAAGAGGAAGTATAATTGATTATCTCAGAAAAAACTCTAATTTATGTAGAACAACAATAAAAAAAAAACAAGACTTTGAAAAAGTTAAGATCAAGCTTGAACAGAGTCTTGGTAGGGCCCCATCACAAAACGAAATAGTTCAATCACTTGGTATTTCATTTGATGAATATGATTATTGGCAAAAATCCTTTGAGGCGAACACAGTACAAAGTCTTGATAGTGCTTATGATGAGTATTCACTTCTATTTGCAACACCCGATGAGAATCCTGAACAACAGTTAGAATCAAAAGAACTCAAGTCTGAAATTAAAGTTGCGCTTGGAACACTAAATCAAAGAGAAGCTTTGATTGCACAATTATATTACGTCGAAGAGCTTAACATATATGAGATTTCAGAAATTTTAGAAATTAGTACAGGAAGAATATCGCAAATTAAAAAAAACATTATCGAAAAATTGAGAAATGAAATCAAAAAATAATTGGAAGAAACTAAATAAAGTTATTCTAAGAGTTGATAATGTTGAATTGAGATATGAGAAAAAATTATCAATAATACTAAACTGTGGGTTTGAAAATATTTCTAAAGGTAGATGTATTTTAAGTGTAAGTACAAAAGATAAAAAAAAAAAAGATACCTTATTTGTCTTTACAGACAAAGCTTTGATGTCAGTCGAGGTTTTTTATAGTAATGAAGAAATAAGTCAAATAGTAAAACTTCTTAATTTTAATAAATCATCTAAAAAAACTCTTGTTACTTTAATGATTACAGATGAATTAATGATCAATGAAAATAATTATTTATTTATAAAAGATAATGTTGAAGTTGAAATTAGTGCTGTAGAGTGGAATATTCCATTAAGTTAATTATAAATTATCGGGCAGATAATTTTTTTGTTATATCTACGTCAGTTTGTAGCATTTTAGAGCAACCATTGAATGCTTGTTGAGTTCTTAACATGAGCACTATTTCATCTGTTATGTCAGTATTTGATTTTTCTAGAAATCCAGGTTCAATTTTTCCAATTGGCCCTTCTTTTGGTCTATTAAAAGTTGGTTCACCACTTTCACCTGTTTCCTCAAATCTAGCGTTACCAATATTTTGTAATCCGCTTTCGTTTGTAAAATCAGCTAATTCAAGTTGCCCAACAACTTCAAAATCATCCAATCCATATGTTACCATTAATGAACCATCAGATTTAACTGAAATTTCTGATAACAAACTTTCACCATCCTGAGTTGGCTTCGAGAAAGGTATATTAATTGGAATTTGTCCTTCGCCTAGTAGTGGAAGACCATCAGTATTTACAATATTCCCATTTCTATCAAGTTGAAATGAACCATCTCTGGTAAATACAGGTTTAGTGTTAGCGCCTTCTCTACCTAAAGGTGCTCCTAACGCAAAAAAACCTTCTCCCATTATTGCAAGGTCTAAGCTTCCATTAGTTTGTTGAAGAGAACCTTGTGAAAAACTTTGTCTTGGCTTAATTGTTCTAACACCAATACCTTTTGCTTTTTCTGTTGTATTGTTGTGAATAGATCTATAGAAATCTTCAAATTGTGCTTCACTTCTTTTAAACCCGTTAGTACCTGCATTTGCAATATTATTAGAAATTACAGCAAGGTCCTTATTAGAAGCATCTAAACCTGTTCTTATTATTGAAAACATAGAAGATGACAGCAATATTTATGCCATTTTTTTTATTGTTGCTAATACTATTACGATGTATATTAGATTGTCAGGGCGGATAGCTCAGCTGGGAGAGCAATTGCTCGACACGCAATAGGTCGCAGGTTCGATCCCTGTTCCGCCCACCAATGTGAAGGTTTTATGAAAAGAAGAAAATTTTTTGATGAGTCGCTAAAAAAAGTTACTATTGCTGGAGTTGGAGCCTCAGCAATTTTTGCTCCCAATATCTTAAGAGCAAAAAAGAAAAAGTTTACTTGGGTAGCAGTATCTGCTTTTGATAAAGCTGGTATATTAGGTAGAGCATTTCAGAAACTTTGTGACGATATTACAAGAATATCATCTGGAAAATTAAATATTAGATTGTTTCATGCTAATGAGTTAGTAAGTGCGTTTGAATCATTTGATGTTGTACAAAGTGGTACATGTCAAATGGGTTTTGGTTCGCCTTACTATTGGACCGGAAAATCTAAAGCTATTTCATTTTTGTCAGGAATTCCTTTTGGAATGAATTATCAAGAAATGAGCTCTTGGTTTTACAATGGGGATGGTATTAAATTAGCAGACTCTATTTATAAACAATTTAATTTAAAGTTTTTTCCTGCAGGTAATACAGGAAACCAAATGGGAGGGTGGTTTAATAAGAAAATAATTTCAACGAATGATTTTAAAGGCTTAAAATTTAGAATGCCTGGTCTAGGAGGTGAAGTATTAAAAAGCTTTGGGACTAACGTCGTACTATTACCTGGCCCAGATGTAGTGCCTGCTATATCATCAGGTACAATTGATGGTACTGAATGGATAGGCCCTGCAGCAGATCTTGGTAAAGGTCTCCATAAAGTTTGTAAGTATTATTATTACCCAGGTTGGCACGAACCTGGAACGTGTTTAGAAGCATTTATAAATTTAAAAAACTGGAATCAATTAGATAATGACCTCAAAAGATTAGTAGAATCATGCTGTGCAAAGTCTAACTCGATGATTGCTTCAGAGTTTTTTGTTAGAAATAGCTTTGCAATAAAAAAATTAAGGGATGAATATAATGTTAATTTTAAAAAGTACTCTAAAGATCTTTTGCAAAAATTAAAAAATAAGTCTGATGAAGTAACAAGAAATTTAGCTGAACAAGATCCAGATGGGAAAAAAATATTACAGAATATTCTTAAGTATAGAGAGATGTTTATGTTCTGGTCTGATTATTCAGAAAAAAGCTTTCTGGAGTCAAGACTATAGCTTTGATGGAAGCCAAGTAATCAAAAATGGAAATTGAAAAAGAATAAATAATAAAAATAATTGGATTATTATAAATGGGATAACTCCTAGATAGATATCTGTGGTTTTTACTAAGTCTTTTGAAACCCCTTTCAAATAAAATAAAGCAAATCCAAAGGGAGGTGTTAGAAAACTTGTTTGAAGGTTTATTGCAAACATCAGTGCTAACCAAACTGGATCAAAGCCCATTGATATTAAAGAGGGACCAACTATTGGTACTATTACAAAAACAATCTGAAAAAAATCTAGAAAAAATCCTAAAATAAAAATTGTAATCATAACTAGTAAAAATGCGTTAACCCTAGAACCTGGAATTTCAGTTAAAAAATTTTCAACTAAAATATCTCCACCAAAACCCCTAAAAACAAGTGAGAAAAGTGATGCTCCTATTAGTATAAAAAAAACCATAGAATTAATCTTTAGAGTTTGTATACATGCATCAGATAAAATAATTTTGTCTAACTTTTTTTTATGCTTAGCTATTAAAATTGAGCCAAGTGCACCCAAAGATGCAGATTCTGTAGGAGTCGCAATACCAAACAAAATTGAGCCTAAAACAGTAATTATCAAAAGTGTTGGAGGTATTATTGTCGTAAGGATATCTTTAAGACTTTTTTTATTTATAATTTTTTTTTTAGGAAGGTTACTTGGGAATAAAACTGAATAAAAAAATATCCAAACTCCATAAAACGTAACTAAAATTAAACCAGGAATAATAGCACCTGCAAACAAGTCGACACTACTTACAGGATTTGGAGCTAAATCTCCTGAGATCTGTGAGGCCTGTTCATTTGCACCTTGAAATATATCTGCTAAGAGAACTAAAACAATTGATGGTGGTATTATTTGACCCAACGTACCGCTTGCGCATATTATTCCAGTTGAGATTCTTTTGTTATATTTCCATTTTAACATCAAGGGCAAACTAAGTATACCCATTGTGACAACAGTAGCACCAACAATCCCTGTTGAGGCCGCCATTAAAACTCCAACTACTAAAACTGAGTAGGCTAACCCCCCTTTGACTTCACCCCAAATTTTACTAATACTTTCAAGAAGTTCAGATGCTATACCAGACCTTTCAAGCATTACTCCCATAAAAATAAATAATGGGACAGCAATTAAAGTTTCATTGCTGATAATCCCAAAAATTCTATTTGGTAAAACATTAAGAAGTATAATTGGAAATAAATCAAGAAAATAGCCGATTAATCCAACTAAAATTGAAACTCCAGCTAAAGTCAAAGCAACTGGATACCCAGCAATTAAAAGAATTGCTAATGCAAAAAATAATAAAAAGCAAAAAAATTCGTGACTAATTATTTCCATCTTTTTTGAGTGATGTAATTAGAAATCTAAATATCTCCAAAATAAAAATTAATCCCAAGAAGAAAATAAAGAACTTTAAAATATATATATTAGGAAGACCGCCTGTTTCTTTAGAATTTTCACTTAATAAGTAAGACCTTAAGAAATATTCAAAGCCACTCGAAGTTAAACAATAAGTAAAAGGAATACAAAATAAAAGATATCCAATGACATTAATATTCTTTTTTATTTTTTTAGATAACCCCCTATAAAGTATATCAATTCTGACGTGCTCATCCTTTTTAAGTGTATATCCAATTCCTAAAAGAATAAACAAAGAATGAACCCATATATATAAATCTTGAAGCCAAACAAATCCAACTGAAAACAAATATCGAAGAAAAACAGAAATAGATACTAATGCGATAAGTAAAATGATTAAATAACTTGAAACTTTTCCAGACACTTCGATAAGTGTATCTAAGGCATTTAGTATTTTATTTATCATTACATAATATTAATAATTTTTCTTTAATTGACAAATTCAAAGAATTATTTATTTTGATTTTTAAAAAAGGATAAGAATGAAAGTACTTAGATCTATAAAATCTGCAAAGCTCAGACATAGAGACTGTAGAGTTGTCAAAAGAAAAGGTAGACTATACGTCATTAATAAAACTGATTCAAGATTCAAAGCAAGACAAGGCTAACTAATTTTAGCTATTCTAAGATTATTGGTCGACCCGGATACTCCTATCGGTGCTCCAGCAGTTATGACAACGTAGTCACCCTTTTTTACAATCTTTTCAATTTTAGCTAAGTAACAAGCGTTATCAATCATTCCAGAAAAACTTTTTGGTTCAAGGGCGTGGATCGAATGTACTCCCCATATAAGTGCGAGTTGTCTAGCTGTTAACCTATCTGGTGAAAGTCCAATAATTGGAACAGCAGGTCTTTCCCTAGCAGCTCGTTTTGCAGTTGCACCTGATCTTGTGTATGTAAAAATAGCTTTAGCCTCTACTGTTTTTACCACTTGTGAAGCAGCAGAACTAATAGCATCAGAAGTTGTTTGTTGTAATTTTATTTTTTTACTATCAAGAATTTGTCGGTATGACCGATCAAATTCAACACCTCTAATTATTCGATCCATAATTTTTACTGATTCTATAGGAAATTTTCCAGAAGCAGTTTCTGCAGAGAGCATAAGTGAATCAGCAGCATCAAAGACAGCTGTAGCAACATCTGATGCTTCAGCTCGAGTGGGTGACGGAGCATTTACCATTGAGTCAAGCATTTGAGTGGCGACAACAACAGGTTTACCATGTTCTCTACTATGATCGACCAATCTTTTTTGAAGAATTGGAACCTCTTCTGGTGGCATTTCAACCCCTAAGTCACCTCTAGCGACCATTGCTGCATCGCAATGAGATAGAATATCATCCATGCGCTTTATAGCTAAAGGTTTTTCAAATTTTGCCATTATAGAGGTTTGATCTCCAATGTATTTTTTTAAATCAATAAGATCTTTTGCTTTTTGTACAAATGATAGAGCGACGTAGTCTAAACTTAAATTTAAACAAAGTTCTAAATCTTTGATATCTTTTGGAGTAAGAGATGAGAGCTTGATAAAAGTATCAGGAATATTTACTCCTTTTTTATTTGATATTTTTCCCCCATTTACTACTTCTGTGTAAATTTTATTAGAAAAAACTTTTTCTATGTTAAGAATTATTTTTCCATCATCAATTAATATTCTGGTATTTTTTTTTACAGATCTAAATATTTCAGGATGAGGTAATAATACTCTTTTTTCATCTCCTAACTTATTTTCTAAATCTAAAGTAAATTTTTGATTATTTTTTAAGGTAACAAAAGATTTTCTAAAATTTCCAATCCGTAATTTTGGGCCTTGAAGGTCTCCTAAAATACCAATAGGTCTTCCTAATCTTTTTTCATATTGTCTGATATGAAAGACTCTTTTTCTATGATCCTCATGGTTTCCATGACTAAAATTTAATCTAAAGATATCTGCACCTGCTTGAAAAAGAGAGTGAATTTTTAAAGGGGAGGAGGATGAGGGGCCTAATGTGGCAATGATTTTTGTATTTCTATTTCTTAACATTATTTATTTTAACATACTATAATCAAAGATATTTTAATATAGTTTATTTATAATGAAAAAGGTATGTTCTGTTAAGGACTCAAATTTTAATTCAAAAAAACATATAATTTTTATTTGTGACCACGCTACAAATAATGTTGATAAAAAATATAGAAACCAATTCGTAAATACAAAGATTCTTGATAGTCATGTGGCGTATGACATTGGTGCTAAAAGTTTAACACTTAATTTAACAAAAAAACTTAAACAAAGTTGTATATTCTCAAACTTTTCAAGACTACTAATAGATCCAAACAGAAAAAAAACTGATAAAGATTCTATTGTATCGAGTATATTTGATTATCAGATTCCTATTAATAATAACATCAGAAAAAAAGAAAAAGACTTAAGAGTGAAGAATTTCTATAATATTTATCATAATAATATCTCTAAACTTATTAATAATAAACAAAAGAGACATGAAAAAATCTTCTTAGTTTCTATACATAGTTTTACGAAAAAAAATCACACTTTTAATAGAGGAGTGGAAGTAGGTTTGTTATGGAATAAAAATATGAATCTACTTTTGTATATTCAAAAAAAATTATCAGATGATGGAATTCATTATGGTAGGAATTATCCATACTCTGGTTTTCATTATAATTATACTTTGGATAAACATTCTAAAAATGGGTTAATTGACAATATAGCAATAGAAATTAGAAACGATTTGATTAATAATATAAAAGGCATTAATAAGTATACAAAGTTATTTTCAAAAATATTTAAGGAATTAATTAATGGAAGATAAAAATTTAAAATATAAGATTGAATCAGCGACACTTTGGCGTTTGATAAAGCACTTGCAAGAAAATACTGATTTGCAAAATATTGATCTAATGAATCTTGCTGGTTTTTGCAGGAATTGTATTTCTAAATGGATGGTTGAAGAGGCAAAAAAAAATAATGTAGATCTTGATTATGAAAATGTAAGATCTGATGTTTATGGTATGAATTATGAAGATTGGAAGAAGAAATTTCAAAAACCAATAGACTATAAATGAGAATTTTAGTTACTGGATCTTCAGGGTTTATTGGTTTTCATACTAGTTTGTTATTACTAAAAAATAATCATGAAGTTGTTGGCATTGATAATCTCAATGATTACTACGACTTAAATTTAAAAAAAAATAGGCTAAAAATTCTTAGGAAATTTAATAATTTTAAATTCTTTAAAACGAATATTGAAAATAGAAATTTTATTAGAAAGTTTAAGGCCAATGATTTAGACATCATAATAAATCTAGCAGCTCAAGCAGGAGTAAGACATTCTCTTAAGGATCCTTATTCCTATATTAATTCAAATATTTTAGGACATGTAAATATGTTAGAGTTAGCTAAAAAGACTAAGGTAAAGAAATTTATATATGCAAGTTCATCTTCAGTTTATGGGGGTAACAAAATACTTCCATTCTCAGTTAAACAAAGAGTTGATAGCCCTGTTTCAATTTATGCAGCTTCTAAAAAGTCTGGGGAATTGATTTCTGAATCTTATGCACACTTGTTTGGTATTCAATGTATAGGTTTAAGATTTTTTACAGTTTATGGCCCATGGGGGAGGCCGGATATGGCTACTTTTATTTTTACAAAAAGAATTATAGAGGGAAAGGAAATAGAAGTTTTTAATAAAGGAAAGATGAAAAGAGATTTTACGTTTATTGATGATATCGTTGATGGAATAATGGGTTCTGTAAATTTAAAAACAAAATTTGAGCATAGAATCTATAATTTAG
>CACJRF010000007.1 GCA_902595755.1 uncultured Alphaproteobacteria bacterium
TTAAAACTGAACTTAGAAAACCGGTTGTAGATGTAAATGTGAAAACTACATAATTTACTTCAAATATCATTCACTCTTTGAATTATTTTATAAGAGTGAATGATTTACATTTCTAAAGGTAACAATTTTTTTTAGTATAGGATATACAGTCATAAAATAGTAACATTACAAAAGTAAGGCTATTTTATGGTGAATTATGCTGTCAATGGAATGGGACGAATAGGAAAATTTGTTCTTAAATTCCTAATAGAGAGAAATGCAAACGTAGTATGTATAAATGACTCCGTTGGGGATATAGAACTTCATCGACATCTTTTAGAATTTGACAGCGTTCACGGAAGGTGGAACGCAGATTTTTCTTATAGTAACAACACTCTAACAATAAATAACAAAAAAATAATTTTTACTAAATTTAAAGAAATTGAAGACTTAAAATTAGATAACGTGGATATAGTTTTAGACTGTACAGGCAATTTTAAATCTCAAAAAAAGTTAAATCCTTATTTTCAAAAGGGTATAAAAAAAGTAATTGTTTCTGCACCAATAAATGAAAAAGAAGTCGTAAATTTGGTATATGGGGTAAATCAAAGTATTTATAAACCTTCAATACATAATATTATTACCGCAGCAAGTTGCACAACAAATTGTCTTGCACCTGTAGTAAAAGTAATTCACGATAATCTTGGTATTTTACACGGATCCATCACTACTATTCATAATGTAACCAATACTCAGACGATAGTTGATAGACCTGGAAAGGATTACAGAAGATCAAGATCATCAATAAACTCTATGATTCCTACAACAACCGGAAGCGCAACTGCAATATCTCTAATTTATCCTGATCTCAAAGGCAAATTAAATGGTCATGCTGTCAGAATCCCACTTTTAAATTCTTCCCTTACCGACTGCGTCTTTGAACTAAAAATAGATACGTCAGAATCTGAGGTAAATAAACTCTTTAAGAATGCATCGGAAACTTACTTAAAAGGTATTTTAGGTTATGAAGAAACTCCTCTAGTTTCTGCTGATTTTGTTAATGATGATCGCTCAGCCATTATTGATGCGAAATCAACCATGGTTATAAATAATCGACAATTAAAAGTATATGCTTGGTATGACAATGAGATTGCTTATTCAAAGAGGATGGTTGATATTTGTGATTTCATAAGTTCTTCTTTATGATTTCTTTGTCACATAATCAGTTTTCTTATTTAATCGTTACAGCTAGTTATTGGACTTTTATGCTTAGTGACGGGGCTTTAAGAATGTTAGTTCTTCTTCATTTTCACCAAAATGGTTTTTCTCCACTTCAACTAGCCTATTTATTTTTATTTTATGAGTTAGCAGGAATTTTTACAAACTTAACGGCTGGATGGTTAGCAACTAAATTTGGACTTAAATTTACCTTAACAACTGGCTTAACAATTCAAATACTCTCACTTTACTTACTATCTCAACTGAATGAAGATTGGAGTCATAACTTTTCAGTTTTATATGTCTTGATAGTTCAAGGCCTAAGTGGCGTTGCAAAAGATTTAACTAAGATGTCTTCAAAGTCTGCAGTAAAGTTGTTAGCTCCAGAAAATAATATGGGTTTGTTTAGATGGGTTGCTATTTTAACGGGCTCGAAAAATACGATTAAGGGTTTAGGTTTTTTAGTGGGGTCAGTATTGTTGGCGACTTTAGGGTTTTACAAGTCTCTACTTTGTATGTTGGTTATAGTATCTTTAATTTTGATTATGTCAGTCTTTTTGTTAAAAAATGATCTTTTTAGTACCAAAAAAAATATAAAATTTGCCGATATATTTTCCAAATCCAAGAATATAAATTTTCTATCAGTTGCTAGAGTATTTTTATTTGGAGCGCGTGATGTATGGTTTGTTGTTGGACTTCCTGTCTTTTTTTATAATATTTTTTCCGATGGTACAACAGAAGGCAAACAAAGTGCTTTTTACATAGTTGGCAGTATTATGGCATTGTGGGTAATTTTATACGGGTTGGTGCAGGCAATCTCGCCAAGGCTATTCCAAAATAAAGAAAATAAGGATCCTGATCTTATTCAAATCAGCAAAAAATGGGTTTTCTACCTTTTGGTTAATATTATTTTTATAACATTATTATTTTTAATAATAAACGAAGTATTTTTTAAAAATCTAGTCTTATTTTTAGGCCTTTTTATTTTTTGTTTTATTTTTGCAGTTAATTCTTCAGTACATTCTTTCTTGATATTAAAGTTTTCAAAAAAGAAAGATGTAACGCTTGATGTTGGATTTTATTACATGGCTAACGCAACAGGACGTTTACTTGGCACCTTTTTATCAGGTTATACTTTTCAAGTAGGTGGCCTCATGCTGAGCCTTACCGTTGCATCAGCAATGATAGGTTTATGCTTTTTCTTTACCTTTTTTATAGATGAGAATAATGAAATTTTAGAGAATTAAAGTATATTAATTATTCAATAAAGATAATATTTGCTTTTGTGTTATGAAAAAAAAAATCAATGAAGAGATCTTTAATAAAAAAATTTTTAATAAGCCATTAAGATTTATTAATAGGGAATTATCTTGGTTAAAATTTAATGAAAGAGTTTTAAGTGAATCTCAAAATTCTGACAATCCATTGATGGAAAAAATCAGATTCTTATCAATTTCCGGAAATAATTTAGATGAGTTTCATATGGTAAGAGTAGCTGGTTTGTGGCGCCAAATTAAAGAAAAAGTTTTTAATAGGACAGATGACGGGCTAACTACAAGACAACAATTTAATGAAGTTAGTAAGACTTTAAAACTTCTGTTAAAAACACAGCAATTATCATGGGATACTTTAAAGAAGGAACTGGGTTCTGTAAAAATTAATTTTTTAGAAACAATCAGAGGATTTAAAGAAAATAAAAAAGAAATTCAATTAATATTCAAAGAAAGAATTTTACCAACCTTAACGCTATTAGCCATTGACCCTGCTCATCCTTTTCCATTTTTACCAAATCAAAGTATTACAATGGTGTGTTCTTTGAAAAATAAGAAAGGCAAAATATCATACTCCTTAATAATTTTTCCTCCCAAACTTCAAAGATTTTTTAAATTGCATGACAAAAATAGTTGGATCAGGTCAGAGGACATTATAAAACAAAATTTTGAGCTTATTTTTCAAGATTTTGAACTACAGTCTTTCACATTGGTTAGAGTTATTAGAGATAGTGACATTGAGTTTGAGGAAGAGGCCGAAGACTTACTTTTATCATTTGAATCGGCTTTAAAAAAAAGGAGAAGGGGGACCGTTGTAGGTTTATACATTCAAGGAAGAGTAGAGAAAAAACTTCTTTCCTTCATCAAAAAATCATTAAAAGTTGATGAAGAAAGAATTTTTAGAATATCATCATTAGTTGATATTAAATCATTAGATGAAATTATCGAACAAGGAGAACAAAAATTTAAGTTTAAGAAATTTAAACCAAGATTTCCACAAAGAATAAATGATTTTAATGGCGATTGTTTTTCAGCTATAAGAAAAAAAGACTTGTTAGTTCATCATCCTTTTGAATCCTTCGATGTTGTAGTAAATTTTCTAGAACAAGCCGCCAATGATGAAAACGTAATTTCGATTAAACAAACGCTTTATAGAACAAGCGATAATTCACCGATTGTTAAAGCACTAATTAAAGCATCAAATCTAGGGAAATCAGTTACCGCGGTAGTTGAATTAAAAGCAAGATTTGATGAAGAAAAGAATATAAAATGGTCTAGAGATCTGGAAAAAGCTGGGGTAAATATTGTTTACGGATTTGTAAGATGGAAAACCCACGCAAAGATTTCACTAATTACCAGAAAAGAAAAAAGTGATGTAAAATCATATGTGCATTTTGGAACCGGAAATTATCACCCCTTAACAGCAAAAGTCTACACAGATCTATCAATTTTTTCATGCAAGCCAAAAATTGTTGAGGATGCATTAAATTTATTCAATTTTATAACGGGATATACCAAACCAAAAAAGATGAATTTGTTGTCATACTCGCCTATTTTGCTCAGACATAAATTAGTTTCTCTAATAGATAATGAGGTTGCAAATAAAAAGAAAGGCCTACCTGCTGAAATTTGGATTAAAGTAAATTCATTAATTGATAGTGACATCATTGATAAATTATATGATGCTTCTCAAAATGGTGTTAAGATTGAGCTAATAGTTAGAGGAATATGTGGTCTGAGACCTGGTATAGAGGGGTTTTCAGAAAATATAAGAGTAAAAAGTATCATTGGTAGATTCCTAGAGCATAGTAGAATTTTATGTTTTGCTAACGGTAAAGATATGCCATCATCAAAAAATAATGTTTTTATTTCATCGGCAGATCTTATGACAAGAAATCTTGATAGAAGAGTTGAAACCTTTGTTCCTATTATTAACGAAACGGTCCATGAACAAATTATAAAACAAATTATGGTTACTTACTTAAAAGATAATATAAATAGCTGGCTTTTGAGATCAGATGGAACTTACGAAAAAATAGTTTCAAAGTCTAAACCTTTTTCTGCATTTCAATATTTATTAAAAGAACCTTCTTTATCTGGAAGAGGGTCAAAACAAAAAAATAATGACAAAAAAATCTGATTTAGTTGCTATAATTGATGTAGGGTCGTCCTCTATAAGACTCGTTATTTTTGATGAGCCGAGGTTTTCAGCAAATATTATCTTTAACGAAAAGGTTACCTTAGACTTGGGAACTGAAATATCTGAAAAGTTAATCAAAGATGATAAGATAAAAAGTTTGTTGGAGGTCCTAAGAAAATTTTTCAAAATTAGTAGAAGTGTCAAAAAAAATAACCTTCATATTTTTGCATCTGCTGCATTAAGAATTGCAAAAAATAGTAATCTGATTAGTGAGCTTGTAAGAACGGAATTTGATCATGAGATCAAAATCCTTACAGCTGAGGAGGAAGGGGTTTATTCAGCTATGGGCGTATTTTTTTCTCATAGCAAAGTCAATGGAATTGTTGGTGATTTTGGCGGTGGGAGTCTTGAAATTACTAGTGTTAATGAAAGTAAAAAAATCAGTTTTTTAGAATCTCTCACCATTGGTCATGTGGTTTTGAGAAAAATGGGAAACTTTAATGATAAGAAAGTTAGAAAATATATTTTTTCCTCAATACAAAAAATTAAAAAAGTTGATAGTAAAATTTTTTATGCAGTTGGGGGGTCATTTAGAGCACTTGCAAAACTTCATATACTCTTAAAAAAAGAAGACTTAAAAATAATTCAAGACTATGAAGTTGATGCTCAAGATTTTATTAGAGATTTAAAAGATGCGTTTTTTAATGATTATAATGTAAATTTTAAGCTGATTAGTAAAGCCTCAAAATCAAGAATGTTCATTATCCCTTACGCTTTTTATGTTTTAGAAAATTTAATACAAAAATTTAATATAAAACAAATATTTTTTACTAATACAGGTATCAGAGAAGGTTTTTTATACTCTTTAATAAATAAGAAACAAGCCGATCCATTTCTCTCTCAAATAAAGAAAATAGCTAATAGAGCAATTAAAAAGAAAGATGTATTAAAACTATTTGATTGGATTGAACCAGTAAATTATCATCTAAAAATTGACAAAAGGATCCTGTTATCCTCTTGTTGGTTAACAAATATCGCCAACTCTGTTCATCCAGAACATAGGAGAGTTTTTGCTCTTGAAAGTGTACTGTATTATCCGTTTTATCATTTAAAACGCTACGATAGATATTTGCTTTCATTGATTCTTTATTTTAGATACTCAAAAAATTTAAAAGAGGAGCTAGCTATGTCAGTTTCAACAAGAATTTCTTATCACGAACTTTTAAAAGCTAAGATATGTGGACAACTTTTACGTATCGCACATCATATCACCGGAAGATTAGATTATAATAACCTAAAAAGCATACAACTAAAATTGGACTCTAAAAATAATATTATTTTTCCAGAACCTCAAAAACATTACTTATTATTCGGGCAATCGTATGAAAGAGGAGTTAAAAACATAAAAGAAGCATTAAAAACATTACATAGTTATTAATCAAATTAGAATGTAACAAAACTGTAACAAAACCGTAATAAATCTTATTAATCAATTTTATATATACAAGTCTTAATCTTAACAAGTGAGGAAATATGAAAAAAATCTCTCTAATAGCAGCAACTGTTGCTCTTGGTTTTTCAGTAGAATCATTCGCTCGTGATCAAATCAAGATCGTTGGTTCATCTACTGTCTACCCATTTGCTACTGTTGTGGCTGAAAGGTTTGGTAAAACAAGTGGCTTTAAAACACCTGTAATCGAATCAACAGGCTCTGGCGGCGGTCTTAAACTCTTTTGCAAAGGACTAGGTACAGAACACCCTGATATCACTAATGCTTCTAGAAGAATTAAAATGAAAGAAGTAAAAAAGTGTTCTAAAAATGGCGTTACTGATATAACTGAAATCAAAGTAGGATTTGACGGTATTGCGATGGCGAATGCTAAGGCTGGTCCTGCTCTAGAGCTAACACTTAAGGATATTTATCTTGCATTAGCAAAAGTTGTTCCAGCTGATCCAGAAGGTAATACTGTTAAACCAAATCCATATAAAATGTGGAATGAAGTTAATCCGAATCTTCCTGCTGCACCAATTGTTGTAGTTGGTCCTCCTCCTACTTCTGGAACAAGGGATGCATTCAATGAGTTAGCAATTGAAAGGGGATGTAAAAAGTTTCCTGGTCGTAAAGCTCTGAAAAAAAAGGATAAAAAACTTTACAAAAAAGAATGTAGAGGTGTCAGAGAAGACGGTCCATATGTTGAGGCTGGCGAAAACGACAACCTAATCATTGAAAAACTGGTTGCTGATCCAGGTGCACTTGGAGTGTTTGGATACTCTTTCTTAGACCAAAATAGAGATAAAGTAAAAGCAGCTAAAGTTGATGGTGTCTTTCCTGAGTTTGAAGCAATTTCATCTGGGAAATACCCTGTTTCAAGATCTTTATTTTTCTATGTAAAAAATGCACACGCATCAGTGATTCCTGGCGTTAAGGAGTATGTAAAAGAATTTACTGCTTCGAAAGCTATTGGAAATAATGGATATTTAGTTCCAAAAGGGCTTATTCCATTACCAGAAAATGAAAGAGCAAAGTTTGAAAAAGATGGTAAAACTTTAGCAAAGTTCGATTCTAGTGTATTAAAAAAAAAATAGTACGTTAGTATGAACTATGGGATTTTGGGCCTTTTTTATTATTTTTGCTTCAAGCGCATTTTTTTTGCATTGGTACGCAACTAATAAAGCGCTAAGATTTAATGCAGGCATTAAAGAAGGTTCAAAATTACCCTCGCTTCCGCAATACTACGGTCTCTATACACTACTATGGTTTATAATCCCAATACTTTCAACTTTTCTTATATGGACTATATTCAAGCCCTTTTTAGTTGATTATTTAGTCATCCAAAAAATCCCCGCTAACTTATTAAATTCCTTTGGAGGAAATCCTTCACTTATCCTTTCTACAGTCAAAGCAATAAGTTTACAAAATATCTTTCCCGGTACCAAACAAGAGTTGATTGATTTAGCCAAATATATGAATGAATTAAAATATTCTACAAGCTCATCATTCTATATAGCGATTTTATTCTTAGGTTTAATTGGAAGTAGTTTCACACTTAAAAAGATTTCATCAAGGTTTAGAGCAAGACAATCTGTAGAAAGCGTAAATATCAAACTCCTAATATTTTGCTCAACTATTGCCATACTTACAACTATTGGCATTGTATTTTCATTAATTTTTGAAGCTATACGATTTTTTGAACAAATTCCTTTTTTTGATTTTCTCTTTGGCCTGTCATGGAGCCCACAAACAGCGATAAGAGAAGACCAAGTTGCAAGTTCGGGTGCTTTCGGTGCTATCCCAATCTTTTCTGGAACACTATTAATTACAGTAATTGCCATGTCTGTTTCTATACCAGTTGGTTTGCTATCCGCAATTTATTTGTCTGAGTATGCTACTAATAACCTAAGGGCCTTTTTAAAGCCAATTCTTGAAATTCTTGCGGGAGTGCCAACAGTAGTTTATGGTTTTTTTGCAGCTATTACAGTAGGACCCTTTCTCAAAGGTCTTGCTGATTCTTTTGGATTTAGTATAGCTTCAGAAAGTGCAATAGCAGCTGGTGGTGTAATGGGTATAATGATTATACCGTTCATTTCATCATTATCTGACGATGTAATAAACTCCGTCCCTAATTCTTTACGTGATGGTTCTTTAGCAATGGGAGCTACGAAATCTGAGACAATAAAGAAAGTAATTTTGCCTGCTGCACTTCCAGGTATTGTAGGTGCAATATTACTTGCAGTCTCTAGAGCTATTGGAGAGACTATGATTGTTGTAATGGCTGCAGGAATTGCTGCTAACCTGACGGCTAATCCTTTTGATTCTGTGACTACAGTAACTGTACAAATTGTCACATTATTAGTAGGAGATCAAGAATTTGACAGTCCTAAAACGCTTGCTGCGTTCGCATTAGGCATAACACTTTTTTTCGTTACTTTGGTGTTAAATTTATATGCTTTAAAAATAGTTAAAAAATATAGAGAAAAGTATGACTAAAAATTTTGAAAAAATTAACGACTCACTAATTAAAAGGCAGAAATCTGAAAAAAATTTCAAACTGTTTGGATTAATCGGTATCATTTGTGCTATTTCATTTCTTATAATAATTTTAACATCAATTATTATTGAAGGAAAAAAAGCATTTGTCAGCACATATATCAAACTTGACGTTTTTTTTGATTCAAAAATTATTGATCCAGATAATACAAAAGAAGACTCTGTTATAAAATCTGCTAACTTCAATGAGATAATTACTAAGTCAATTTTGGAAAATTTCCCTGAAGTCACTGATAGAAAAGAAAAAATTAAATTATCTACTTTTATCTCTAGCTCTGCTGAGGATGAACTTATAAAACTAATAATATTAGATAAGGCTTTAATTGATCAAAAAAAAGAATTATGGTTATTAGCATCTTCAACAATAGATGTTATTCATAAAAATCCAGATATGTTAAATTTTCCAGAAGATGAAAGGTTAATTGATGATAAAGAATTGAAATGGTTTCAATGGTTCTTGTCAGAGGAGAAAATCAAGTTTAGTGCAAATAAAAATTTTTTCTCCAATGCGGATTCAACTGAGCCCGAGCAAGCAGGTATTTGGGGGGCGTTCGTCGGTTCTTTTCTCACTCTTTTTGTAACCTTAATCCTTTCATTTCCAATAGCGGTTGCAGCTGGGGTTTTCTTAGAGGAGTTAGCTCCAAAAAATAAATTTACGGATTTCATAGAGGTCAATATAAATAACCTTGCTGCGGTACCCTCCATAATTTTTGGTTTGCTCGGTCTTGCTATTTTTTTGAATGTCATGCACCTACCAAGGTCCGCACCAATTGTAGGTGGAATGGTTTTAGCCTTAATGACTTTACCAACTATTATTATAGCAACTCGTGCTTCTTTGAGGGCTGTTCCGCCTTCTATTAGGGAGGCAGCTATTGGACTTGGAGCGACTAAGTTTCAAACAGTAACTCATCATGTACTTCCGTTATCAATGCCTGGAATATCAACAGGAACAATTATAGGAATGTCACAAGCACTTGGTGAGTCTGCGCCATTATTAATGATTGGAATGGTTGCATTTATAGTGGATTCTCCTGGTTCTATTTTTGATTCAGCTACAGTGTTACCTGTACAAATTTATTTATGGAAAAGCACAGCAGCCAGAGGATTTGTAGAATTGACTGCAGCTGGGGTAATGGTTTTGTTAAGCTTTTTAGTTTTGATGAATGCTATAGCTGTATATGTTAGATATAAATTTGAAAAAAAGTGGTAGGTACTCATGCAAAAAAATAAGATAGAAGCAAAAAAAGTTTCTGTATTTTATAACGATAAAAAAGCTTTAAACGAAATCACACTCAGTATACCTGAAAAAAAGGTTACTTCCTTAATAGGTCCAAGTGGTTGTGGCAAATCTACCTTTTTAAGATGTATTAATAGAATGAATGATACAATTGAGGGTTGTAGCATGACAGGGCGAATTTTGATTGACAATAAAGACATCAATGAAAAATCACTTGATCCAGTTTTGCTAAGAGCAAGAGTTGGTATGGTTTTTCAAAAGCCTAACCCATTTCCAAAATCTATTTTTGAGAATGTTGCATATGGACCTAAAATCCATGGCTTAACGCAAAGTTCTGATGAATTGAATGAGCTAGTTGAAGAAAGCCTCAAGAAAGCTGGTTTATTTTCGGAGATAAAAGATAGAATTCACGAACCAGGAACGTCCTTATCGGGAGGGCAACAACAAAGGCTTTGCATAGCCAGGGCTATATCTATAAGTCCAGAAATCATTCTAATGGACGAACCATGTTCCGCGCTTGACCCTATAGCAACAGCAAAAATAGAGGAATTAATTGATGAGCTCGCCCATAACTTCACAATTGTAATTGTTACGCACTCCATGCAGCAAGCTGCAAGAGTTTCAAAACAGACAGCCTTTTTTCATATGGGAAATTTAATTGAAGTTGGAAAAACAGATTCAATATTTTCAAACCCCTCCGAAAAAAAAACTCAAGATTATATAACAGGAAAAATAGGATAAAAAGTGAGAGAACAGCACATTGTAACAACTTACGACGAAGATTTAGATAAGATTAAGTCTGATCTATTTAAAATGGCTTTAATTGTTGAGAAGCAGATCTATGATTCTATAAATTTAATAAAAATTTTAGACATAAAAAAAGCTAAAGAAATCATTAAGAGTGATGATAAAATTGATAAAAAAGAGAAGGAAATTCGTAATTTAGCAACGAACATATTAACAAAAAGACAACCATTAGCCGATGACCTAAGAAAAATTTTAATAGCGTTAAAAATTTCAGGCACAATTGAAAGAATTGCTGACCATGCAGCAAACATTGCTGGGAGAATGAGTTATGTAAATAATATTCCAGACTCATACCTCACAGATTCAATCTTTCACCTAGGAAGCTTAGTTTTGGCTAATTATGCAAAAGCAATAAGCTCATATGATAAGGATTCCTCAAAAATTGCTAAAGTCGTTCCTAACTTAGACAGAGAAATAAATTCAATATATGAAACTTGTTTTAGGGAACATCTTCATATCATGATGGAAGATCGAGAAACCATTGGTTTTTGCACACAAATGCTTTTTATTGCAAAAGAACTTGAAAGGATTGGTGATCTTTCAAAGGTAATTTCTAAGGAGGTTTTATATAATGTTGAAGGAGTTCTTAAATAATTATGAGTGCTACAAAAAGAATATTGGTAGTTGAGGATGACAAAGCACTAATGCCAATAATATCGTATAACCTACAAAAAAGTGGCTTTGTAGTTAGAGAGGCAATCAATGGTGATGAGGCTCTGTTATTAATTAAAGAAGAATTGCCTGACTTAGCCATATTAGATTGGATGGTACCATCTCCTTCTGGCCTTGAGATTTGTAAAATATTAAGAAGAAAAAAAGAGACAAGCTCAATCCCAATAATTCTCCTTACTGCCAAAGGGGAAGAGGAGGATAGAATTAGAGGACTTAATTCTGGTGCAGATGATTATGTGACAAAACCATTTAGCCCCGCTGAATTAGTGGCAAGAATAAATGCGCTTTTGAGAAGAGTTAATCATAGTCATTCCAATACAATTGAGTTCGAAGACATTAGCATAGATGTTAATAAGCACAAAGTTTTTAGGGGAGGGAAGAAAATTCACCTCGGTCCAACTGAATATAAATTACTTAAGCATCTTATGGAAAATCCAGGCCGTGTTTTTTCAAGAGACAATCTGTTAGACAAAGTATGGGGGCATGGGATTTACGTAGAGTCAAGAACGGTTGATACCCATATTAGAAGACTTAGAAAAGCTATAAATATAGACGGAACTAAAAATTATATTAGAACTGTAAGATCTGCTGGTTACTCAATTGATAATGAGTGAAAAATATAAATAAAGTATTGTTCATTCAATCCTTAACCCTATTATGAAATTATGAAATTTAATGATGGCGTTTCAATAATTGTTACAGTCTTCAATAAAGAAAAATATATTGAGAATACTCTTTCATCAATTGTAAAACAGATGAATCGTTCGTCTGAGCTAATAATAGTAAATGACGGTTCCACAGACACATCACTGCAAAAAATAAATGCTTTTTTTAAAAAAAGAAAAATAAGTCATAAGTTAATTAATCAAACTAATACAGGGCCAAGTATAGCCATAAACAATGCTTTGAAAAAAGTAAAATTTTCTTTCGTTAAATTAGTTGATGGTGATGATATTCTTGCGCCCTATGCAATTAATTTCATGTTCAAGACAATGGTAAACTCGAAGCTAGATTTACTTTACGGTGACTGGAAATGGGTTGAAAATCCCGAAAAATATAGTTTTAAAAAGAGTCAAAATAATCAAACAAAAATAATGAGTGATGCGATAACAAAACTTTTAGCTAAAGGTTGGGGTGGGTCTAGCAATTTAATGATTAAAACAGAATCATTTAAAAAAGTTGGTGGTTGTGATGAAAATATATTTGTCCAGGATTACTCGATACCATTAAGAATCGCTGGCAATCATTTAAAATCCAAATCCGGCAAACATTACAAAGTTGCAGTTACTAGCAAGCTAATATGTGTATGCCCAAAATTTATAACTAATAGAATTATGGATAATAACGGTCAAACCCTTTATGATTTATCAATCGCAAGTTTAAACTTTCTGGATGATCATAGCCTCCTGAAACAAAAAGTAAAAGATGCAGTTCTTAAAAAAATTATATCTAGATGCTGGAAATGGGCACTAAGAAAAAACGGTAAAAGTTATTTTAGTAAAGAATTTAGAATTTACCTAAAGAGTAAATTTGGTTTAAAATATTCACCGAAATTTGTTAGATACTTTGTCTACCAAACATGGCGTCAGGAAGAACGGATAAAAAAGTTAAATTATACGCCTAAGAAAAAAGTAAAAATCTTAATTTATGTTGGGCTAGATTTATTAGGTGATGCTTTACTTAAATTACCTTTTTTAAGGACTCTTAAAAAAGTTTTCCCACATTCTGAAGTTACCTGGCTGGCAGGAAAAGGTGATAGTATACTAAACAAATCACTTAAACCTTTAACTCACGGTCTTCTGGATAAGATTGAGGACAAAATAAAGATTGGTTCTAAATTATCGGATATCTCAAAAGCGAAAAACTTCTCAAATTTTGATATAGTTATAGATACACAAAAAAGAGTTTTAACCACACTTATACTGAAAAAAATAAATTGCGATATTTTCATATCTCAGAGTGCCAATTTCTTTTTTTCCGATTTAAAGCCAGACACAAAAAACGAGGTTAATCTTTCAAAACAACTCATAAATTTAGCAGAAATTTTCAATTATAAAAAAATAGATGACTCATTCTCTATTAAAACTAACAAATCAAAAAAAGTTGTTATATGTCCGGGCGCATCTGCTGAATGGAAAAGTTGGAATCTTGAGAACTTTATGGAATTTGCTAAATATCTTATACAAAAAAAATTCCTCCCTATTTTTGTTCTTGGTCCAAAAGAAAAAAATTTGGAACGCAAGATATTAAATGCATTTGGTAAGTCTAGGGTCTTCATAAGTAACGATCCTATAAAGACAATAAAATTTTCTACTAATGCAAAAATTGGAATTTCTAATGACACAGGTTGTGGCCACTTAATTGCAAACTCAGGAATTCCTTTAATAACTATTTTTGGGCCCACTAATTCAGAAAAGTTTAGGCCGATTGGTAACCCCTATAATAAAGTCATTTCCTCTATCAAAGAATATGGCTCAAACGATATAAATACAATAAGGCCTGAATTATTAATTGAAAAATTTAACAAGCTAATCAAAGAGATTAGATAGTAGATTAAAGAAACTTTTTTTTATGATTGTAATTATGATATATAAAACAAATGAAAATATCAGACAAACTTAAATGGGTCGGTACTCTCCTTGTTTTAACGGGAATAGCTTTAACTAATGTAAATTATTATCCTCTTAATATTTTTATTCATGGTGCAGGGGTGATTTTTTGGACCATTAGTGGATATTTATCAAAAGATAAAGCCATACTTACTAATTTTGGTTTCCAAATACCAATATTTATTTTTGGTATATTAAACTATTTTATTTAACATCTCACTATCTGCTCTAGCTCCAAACTTTTGAATAATTAACGAAGCTAATTTATTAGCAAATTCTACGGATTCTTTTGGATCGTATCCATTAATATACTTGAATATAAATCCAGCTGCAAACATATCTCCTGCTCCAGTTGTATCTATTACACTATCAACTTTAGTGCCCTTAACTTCTGTTAATTCATTTTGTCTTATAAAGTCAGCACCCTCTGAACCTTTTGTAATGACTGCAATATCAAGATTAAGGTTTTCAGTTATCTTAGTTTTCTGAATATTGAAATCTAACAATGACTCAAACTCATCTTCATTTCCAATTAGTACATCAACATCTTCGTTGATAAATCTTAAAAAGTCACGCTTCAAAGATTTAACTAGATTTGGATCTGATAATGAAAATATAATTTTTACATTGAATTGTTTACAAAAATTTACAGCTTTAGTAATTGCCTCTCTGGCAGTTTCAGAACTCCATAGATAACCTTCTATTAAGAGATAGTCTTGGTCCTTAAAATATTCCTCTGTAATATCAGAAGCACTTAGTGTAGTGCTCGCACCGAGAAATGTTTGCATGGTTCTTTCTCCATCCGGTGTTACAAAAACTATACACCTAGCAGTTGGTAAGCCAGAGTTAGATTTATCACATAAAAAGTTCGTTCCAGATTCTGTCATTTTATTTTCAAAATCATTACCCAACTCATCATTCATAACCTTCCCACAAAAGCTTGCGTCCAACCCAAGTAGCGAGATTGTTGATATAGTGTTAGCTACTGACCCTCCTGAATCTGTTTTAATCATTTCAATTTTCTCAAGAATTTTTTGTGACTCATCCTTACTAACGATAGCCATTGTCCCTTTAGAAAGATTATTCTCATCAATGAAATTATTCTCAACTTTTGTAAGGATATCTAAAACTGCGTTTCCCATTCCTATTATCTTTTTAGTCATAAATTTTTTCCTTTAAATAAAATTCGCAGTATTTTGTAATCTTACAATGATCACAATCAGGATTCTTTGCTTTACAAGTATATCTTCCGTGAAGAATAAGCCAGTGATGAGCATTTTTCAATGCCCATTTTGGAATTGTTTCCATGTAGCAATTCTCAACTTCAAGTGGTGCTTTTCCTTTAGCAAAACCTATTCTATTTCCTAATCTAAATAAATGCGTATCAACTGCGATATATGGCTTACCAAAAAATGTATTTAAAACTACATTTGCGGTTTTTCTTCCTACACCAGGAAGTTTAACTAAAGCATCTCTTTCAGATGGAACTTTTCCTTCATGCTCATTAATTAGCATATTACTTAAAAGAAACAAATTCTTAGCTTTTGAGTTATAAAGACCGATATTTTTTATAGTTTCCCTAATTTTTTTCTCACCTAGCTTGACCATATCGGATGGTTTTTTTGCTAAGTTGAATAATTTTGTAGTAACCTTGTTTACTCCTTTATCAGTGGATTGTGCAGATAAAACTACTGCCACCAGTAATGTAAATTCATCTGAATAATTTAACTCTGTTGTTGGATTTTTTATAGTTTCACTCAATACTTTAAAAATCTTATTTACATAACGCTTACTTTTCATGATATGAATTATACCTTTAAAATTTTAAAAATTAACTTTATATAATTATTATGGAAAAAGTTTATCTTGATTTAACTATCCTCCCTTACAGAAGCTTATCAAAAAAAGATTTTCGGAACTTAATGTTTTGTGTTGCTTTTATTTTTTTCTCAATAGGGGGTTATTTTTGGTATTTGGGTGCCTGGCCTGTATTTGGTTTTATAGGCTTGGATGTTGCTTTACTATATTATGCTTTCAAGATTAATTACAAATCTGGTGAAATATTTGAGACTCTAAAAATTGAAAAGGAAACCTTTCTTATAACACGTAACTTCCCTTCTGGGAAACAGCAAAGCTGGAATCTAGAACCTTATTGGGCAAGTGTAGAACTGAACTCTCAAAAAAGAAATGAAGAAAATCTGATTTTAAAGTCCAAAGATAAAGTGGTTTTAGTCGGCTCATTTTTAAATTATAATGATAAAAGAAAACTATTTGATAGAATCCAAGAAGCAATAAATCGATATAAAAAAAAATTAAACGAGTAAAAACTGTCCTTTAAAACCTCAAAAACCTCAAATTATTTTCTATTGATTCTTTTATCTGCAATCTGGGGAAGCTCCTTTATTTTTATTAAACTTAGTGTTGAAACTATAGATTCTAAATTACTTACGTTTTATAGATTAACTATTGCTTCATTAGCCTTAGTGGTTTTTTGTAATAGAAAAAATATCATTAATTGTTTAAAAAAAAATAAACTTCAAATTTTTATTATTGCCTTTCTCGGCAATGTGATTCCATTTAACCTTATAAGCTACAGCGAAATTTTCGTTGATAGTGTAATTGCTTCAACTTTAATAGGCACTATGCCTATATTTACTTTTTTATTTTCCATTTATATTTTTAAAAAGATTGAATTCACGTACTTGAGGTTTATTGGTCTTCTGATTGGTTTTTTAGGAATGGCTATATTTATAGGGCCCTCAAATTTACAATTAGGTCAGGATAAAATAATTTTTTATTTTTTAATTATCCTTTCATCTATTTGTTATGCTTTTTCTGCAAATGTTGTAAAAAGGGTAAGAGACTCTTCTCCAAGCGACGTTGCAATCACATCAACGGTTCTAGCGGCAATAATCTGCCTTGCGCATGTCTTACTTGAATGCATCGTATTAGAAAGTTATGACATTAATAATCTTTTATTAATCTCAGTCAAAAGTTTTGTATCTGCAACTATATTAGGTTTAGTTTGTACTGCCTTCGCTATTTTTATATTTTTCTCACTAATAAATAAGGAGTCGGCTGTCTTTGCTAGTCAAAGTAATTATTTAATCCCATGTTTTGGGTCCCTATGGGGAATATTGTTCCTCAATGAAATAGTAACATCTAACATGTTCATCGGGTTGTTATTTATTGTTTTTTCAGGATGGTTGATTAACAAAAAAGACTTAAAATTTTTACTTTAGTTTATCTTTTGCATCAGGAACATCACCAACATCATACTCTTCATACTGCATCTCAGGTTTTATTTCTTGATTATCATCTACCGCATAGATTGTTTTAACAGCTTTTTGAAAATTAACTCTTGCTTTTTCTAGGTTCATTTCAGCATAAGTCACAGAACCTCCAAGCCAAGCATTATCTTCTAATGCATTTGTTGCCGCGATTAAGAGTTCAGATGTCTCTATTAAAGAATTATGTATTTGTCTTAATTTATTTGAATTTGGTATTTTTAATTTTCTAAGTGATTCAGGTTCACCAAAAGATGAAATATGATTTTTCACAAGCTCCTCTGCCTCTTTAAAATGATCTTCATCCGACCTATCATTACTTAAATTAAATGCATCAAGCAACCTCCCCTGGATAATTATTGCGTTTCCTAAATGTCCAAGCCTAACATCCATCGTCTTTTTATATTCTTGTATATCCTTTTCTGAAATCTCTTGTTCACATGAAACAAGACTTGTTAAGGAAATTAGAACTATTGATAAAACCTTTAAAATCATAACTATATTTTTAACATATCCGTCGTGGAATAAAAACCAATCTTTTGCTTTGTAATCCATACCGCAGCTCTTAGAGCCCCCTCAGAAAAAACTTTTCTATCACTAGCTATATGTGTTAACTTTATTGTTTCTCCATCCATAAAAAAATAGACAGTATGTTCTCCCACAACATTACCACCCCTTATTGATGAAAAACCGATTTCATTTTTTATCCTTACTCTATCATTATTTTGTTCTCTAAATGTAAATTTTTTAGATTTTTCATTACCCTCTTTTATTGATTCCCCAAGCGTAATTGCTGTTCCTGAAGGAATGTCTTTTTTTCTATTATGATGAATCTCTACAATTTCAATATCAGCTAAATCAACTAAATTTTTTGAACAGGTTTTTACAATACTTTTCATCAGATTAACCCCTAAGCTCATATTAAACGATCTCAATACTTTTAGTCCTTTTATTGACTCTAAAAATTTCTTATCCTCAACCCTTGAAAAACCTGTAGTTCCAGAGATAATAGCTGGTTTATATGAAGACTTTCTAATTGTATTTAGCAGAAGAAGTGTACCTTTTGAATTAGTGAAATCAATAATTACATCAGAGCAACTAATAAGCTCTTTCACATTATTACTAACAACTAAATTTTCTTTTTTTTTACCTATGGCTTTATGACCAGAGTGTTCACATAAAAAAGCTATTTCTGTTTCTTTAAATTTTTGAGCTCTTGAAACAATATCTTTGCCCATTCTACCCTCAGAACCATAAATACCGATATTTATTTTTTTCATAAAATTTATTTTAAGTTAGGCCATCCCAAAAGTCTTTAACCTTTGAAAAAAAACCTGAACTTTCTGGACTATTATTTTGATCTAACTCTTCATTAAATTCTTTAAGTAATTTCTTCTGGTTCTCCGACAGATTCTTTGGTATCTCAACAACTATCGTTATAATCATATCACCAAAAGAAGTTGATCTCAGGGTTGGCATTCCTTTACCATTAAGCCTAAATTGATCTCCGTTTTGAGATCCAGGGGGTACTTTTACTTTTACTCTTCCACCTGAAACTGTTGGTACTTCAACAGATCCTCCAAGTGCTGCATCAACAATTGATATTGGTACTTTACAAAAAATTTCTGTGCCATCTCTCTCGAAAATTGAGTGATCCAACATTGTGACAAATAAATACAAGTCACCATTTGAGCCACCATTTTGGCCTACAGCTCCCTCACCAGCTAGCCTGATTCTACTTCCGCTTTCAACACCAGCAGGTATACTAACCTCAATTTTTCTATTTCTTCTTCTTCTTCCTTCTCCATTACATGATGAGCATGGATCAGTTATGACTTGACCAGCCCCACCACATGCAGAACAAGTTCGTTCTACTGTAAAAAATCCTTGAGAAGCTCTTGTTCTTCCAGAACCACCGCATGCACCGCAATTTTTAAGCCCATTACCTTTCTCTGAACCTAGTCCGCCACAAGGATCGCATTTAACAAGAGTGTCGAAGGATATTTCTTTTTTTATTCCTGTATAAGCCTCTCTTAAATCGATATCTACTTCATACTTGAGGTCTTGTCCTCTTTGATCTCGTTGTCTAGAAGTTCCACCTCCCCCCATATCACCAAAAAAATCTTCGAATATATCAGAGAAACTTCCAAACCCCTCGAATCCTCCACCGAAGCCAGAGCCTCCACCACCTTGTTGCTCGAAGGCAGCATGGCCATAACTATCATATGCTTGACGTTTTTCATTGTTAGATAAAACCTCGTAAGCCTCGGAAGCCTCTTTGAAGTTCTTTTCAGCCTCAGTGTCCCCTGGGTTTCTATCAGGATGATACTTCATGGCCATTTTTCTGTAAGCACCTTTTATTGTTGACGAATCTGAATCCTTTGAAACTCCAAGCACATCGTAGTAATCTCTTTTAGACATTTTCTACTCTTTAATATTTAGGCAGATTTTTCATTATCTTTGTCGGAACCTTTCTTTTCGGTGACATCTTCAAAATCAGCATCAACAACCTTCTCATCTTTTTGCTTAGAAGATTTACTGGCCTTTTTGTCGGATTTTCCCTTAGCTCCTGGCTTCTCATTTTTAGCTTTTTCTTTTTCTGCTTTTTCTTGAGCTTCTTTATACATAATCTCACCCAACTTCATGGAGTCCTGCATAAGAGCTTCTGTTTTCTCTTTAAGAACTGAAGTTTCTGATTTTTCATCTTTAAGAACTTCTTTTAGACCTTCTAAGGACTTTTCAATCTTCTCTTTATCTTCTTTAGGTATTTTAGTGCCATGCTCTTTTAGACTTTTTTCAGTGCTATGAACTATAGAGTCTGCGTTATTCCTTGCTTCAATTGCCTCTAGTTTCTTTTTATCAGAGTCGGCATTAGCTTCGGCATCTTTTACCATTTTTTCAATATCTTCATCGGATAACCCCCCAGAAGCTTTGATTTGGATTTGATGCTCTTTACCCGTTGCCTTATCTTTAGCAGACACTTTAACAATGCCGTTTGCATCAATATCAAATGTCACCTCAATTTGTGGGGTACCTTTTGGTGCAGGAGGAATTCCTACGAGATCAAACTGACCAAGTAATTTATTATCCGCTGCTATTTGTCTTTCTCCTTGAAACACCCTAATAGTAACCGCAGATTGATTATCATCTGCAGTTGAGAAAGTTTGACTTTTATTAGTAGGAATTGTTGTATTTTTCTCTATCAGTTTAGTAAAAACTCCACCAAGTGTTTCGATTCCTAATGATAAAGGTGTAACATCAAGTAAGAGTACATCTTTAACATCCCCAGATAAAACGCCACCCTGGACAGCTGCACCAAGAGCTACAACTTCGTCTGGATTAACGCTTCTATTGGGGTCTTTACCAAAAAAGTTTTTAACAGCTTCTATAACCTTTGGCATTCTTGTCATACCTCCAACCAGTATGACGTCATTTATCTCCCCAGCACTTAGGCCAGCATCTGTTAGGGCTTGCTTACATGGTTCGATCGTTTTTTCTACTAGCTCGCCAACAAGTGTTTCAAACTTTGACCTAGAAAGTTTAATATTCAAATGTTTGGGTCCTGATGCATCTGCTGTAATGAAAGGTAAATTTACTTCCGTTTGAGGTGCTGTAGATAACTCAATTTTTGCTTTTTCAGCTCCTTCTTTGAGTCTTTGTAAAGCTAGTTTATCATTTTTCAAATCTATCGATTGTTCTTTTTTAAATTCAGAAACGAAATAATCAATTAATACATTATCAAAGTCTTCACCACCTAATTTTGTGTCACCATTAGTGGCCTTGACCTCAAATACACCGTCACCAATTTCTAAAATTGAAATATCAAATGTACCTCCTCCAAGGTCATAGACTGCAACCGTTCCTGTTTTCTTTTTATCTAAACCATAGGCTAATGCTGCGGCTGTTGGCTCATTAATTATCCTTTTTACATCCAAGCCAGCAATTTTGCCGGCATCTTTAGTTGCTTGCCTTTGCGCATCATTAAAATATGCCGGAACTGTTATAACCGCCTCTGTAACTTTTTTACCAAGAAACTTCTCAGCAGTTTCTTTCATTTTTTGAAGAATTTTTGCACTAATTTGACTAGGGGAATATTTCTTTTGGTCAATTTGAACCCAAGCATCCTGGTTATCACCAGCAGCTATTTTGTATGGTAAAATTTGACTATCCTTTTTGACTGATGGGTCATCCATTCTCCTTCCTATAAGCCTTTTAATTGCAAATAGAGTTTTTTCAGGATTTGTTACAGCTTGTCTTTTAGCTGCTTGCCCCACTAATGTTTCTTCACCCTCAGTGAAAGCTACCATTGATGGCGTTGTTCTTGTTCCTTCAACATTTTCAATTACTTTTGGGGCTTTGCCATCCATGATGGCTACGCACGAATTTGTCGTGCCAAGGTCAATACCTATAACTGTCATAATACGCTCCTTTTCTTCCGTGTTGGACAGATACCTTCAGTGACCCTTTAAGGCGTCACCGAGATTATTAATAAAGCTAGTTTGTTATAATATATTTTCAATAAAAAAATCAAGTGAAAAAAACTCAATTTTTAAACTAATTCGTTATTGTTCACTTGAATTATCTTTTTTTTCTTCAGGACCTTTTGAAACAGTTACCATTGCTGGTCTCAATAACCTGTTCGCAATCTTATATCCTTTTTGCATTTCCTCTATGATAGCACCTGATTTCTTATCACTATTCTTATACGAAACGGCCTGGTGGAGCTCTGGATCAAAAACCTCATTCATTGACTCAAACGGTTTTACACCATTTCTCTCAAATACAACATGCATTTCCTTCTCAACAGATTCAAGACCTACAACTAAATTTTTCAGTACTGTAGATTTTTCAAGGTCATTTTTAGGAATCGAATGAATTGCCCTTTGAAAGTTATCAGAGACTGTTAAGATATCTAATGAAAAGTTTTTAATTGCAAACTTATGGCTATCGCTTAACTCTTGCTCATGCCTCTTTCTCAAATTATCATTTTCAGCAAGTTCTCTTAATAACTTATCTTCAACATTTTTAAGTTTTGTTTTTAGTTCTTCAATTACTTTTTTATCTTGATTCTTTTGTATTTTTTTATCTGATACTTTGATCTGAGAATCCTTTTTTTCTGTTTTATTTTTTTGTTCTGCTTGTTTTGTGTCTTTCATTTCACTCATAAAAACTCCTTATTTTATTTCAAGTTTTTCGCTTATTAATTTTGCTGTATAATCCACGACGGGAATAATCTTTGCGTAATTAATTCTCATAGGTCCTATGACTCCAATTGCACCAATGATCTCTTTATCCTGATTTTTAAAAGGACTTATAATCGTAGAACAATCAGTTAAACCAAAGAGATTGTTTTCTGAACCAATATAGATCTGAAGACCCTCTGCTGTTTGTGTTTCTTCAATAATACCCATCAAGTTCTTTTTATTTTCTAGCTCCTCAATTAAAACTCTCACATCCTCTAGCTGCTCTAAAGCCTTAACATCTTCTAAAAGTTTAGAAGTACCTGTAACTATTAATTTACTTTTTTTAGTAGCATCATCCCAACAAGCAAAACCTTCGTCAATTAACTTCCTCGAAGCTTTATCAATTCTTATTTTATCACTTTTTATCTGCTCTTTGATTAACTTCTTGCTTTCAAGAAGACTCTTTCCTTTGGTGATAGAGTTTAAGTAATTTGTTATTTCAATCAAAAGTGAACTCGGAAGGCCTTTAGGAATTTTTATTATTCTATTTTCTATCATCCCATTCTCAGTAACAAGAATTACTAGGGCTTTATCATTACTAACAGGAACAAATTCAATATGTTTTAATCTTCCACCTATTTTTGGAGCAACCACTATACCAGCACAATCTGATAACCCTGAAAGTAATTCACTTGCATTATTACATAAATCCTCGATATTTTTTTGATCGTTATTTATTGTCTTTTTTATTTCTTCACATTCATTATTTTTTATTCTACCAACTTGAAGTAGTCCATCGACAAAAAACCTTAAACCCAAATCAGTTGGAACTCTCCCAGCAGATGTGTGGTTTGATTTTAATAATCCAGATTCTTGTAAATCAAACATAACATTTCGTATCGAAGCTGGAGAAAGTTGTTCATCCATTTTAAAAGATAATTTTCTGGAACCAACGGGATTTCCAGTTTTTAAAAAATCATCGACAATAAGTGAAAAAATTTCTTTAGATCTAGCATTTAGGTCTTGTAAATGCGATGGCAAAGATTTGTTAAAATTATTTTTTACTATCTTTAGATTGTTTGTTAGTTTCATAATAATAATTATTATACATGACAATAACTAGAATATGAAATGAGAAAATTCAATAGAAAAAATTTTGAGACACGAGAAATATCAATTCAAAAAAATTTTGTTGAGAATTCAGATGGTTCTTGTTTAATTTGTTTTGGCAAAACAAAGGTAATTTGTACTGCTATGATAGACAATGATGTTCCTAGCTGGCTAAAAGGGAAAGGAACAGGGTGGGTTACTGCTGAATATGGAATGCTTCCTGGTTCCACCTCTTCAAGAAATAGAAGAGAATCAAAAGTAGGTAAACAAACTGGTCGGACAACAGAAATACAGCGACTTATTGGTAGATCACTTCGATCTGTTATTGATTTATATTCCTTAGGTGAAAAATCAATTGTAGTTGATTGTGATGTTATTCAAGCAGATGGGGGAACAAGAACTGCAAGTATCACAGGAGGCTTTGTCGCTTTAAGTTTAGCAACAAAGAAATATATGACTTCAAATAAATCTATTCACAATCCAATAAAGGATTATGTTGCTGCTATTTCATGTGGCATTGTAAAAAATCAAGTCCTAGTTGATCTTGATTACTCGGAGGATTCAATTGCTGAAGTAGATGCAAATTTTGTTATAACTCAAAAATCTGGTTTCTCAGAGGTACAAGCTACTGGAGAGGAGAATACCTTTAATAAAAATGAACTTTTAGAAATGATGGAAAAGGTTGAATTAGTCTCAGAAAAGATCTTTAAAATCCAAAAAGATGCGCTTGAGTAATTATCTTATCAAAGAAAAAAAAATAGTTGTAGCAACTCACAATAAGGGAAAGATCGAGGAGTTCAGGGTTCTATTTTCAAAATATAAAATTCAGATAATTACATCCGAAGACTTAAATATAAATGATGTAGAAGAGACCGGAAAAACCTTCGAAGAAAATTCAATCATAAAGGTCAAAACAATCCCGAATGATTACCTAGCAATTGCAGATGACTCCGGCTTATGTGTAAAGATTTTAAATCAGGAGCCCGGAATATTTTCTGCGCGCTATGCAAAAAAATGTGGTGGGTGGAATGAAGCAATGAAAAAAATTTACTCAAGAGTAGAAACGAAACAAAATCCTGATTTTTCTGCTAAATTTGTTAGTTGTTTGTCATTAAAATTTCATGATGGAAAAATATTTACTTACAACGGTGAAATACAAGGGAAAATTACGTGGCCACCAAAAGGTGATAACGGCTTTGGCTATGATCCGTTTTTCATTCCAACTGATAAAAATCAAACATATGGTGAGGTTGAATATAGCAAAAAAGTCCTTACAGACCATAGAAGTGTGGCATTCAAAAAACTTGCTAAAATTCATTTAAAGAACAACTAGAAATGTTTATAACTTCATTATTTTTTAAAACTTTTTTTAGATATGTTTCTCTTTTAAGTAAACCGGAACTAATTTTACTATTACTGAATTCTCCTGCATAAACCTTATTACTTTCTTCAACGTCTTGATATTGATTTACTAGATCAATCAGATCGTATATATAGAAGTTAAAGGATAATGGGTCTTTGGAAAAAATTTCGTTAAAATCTGTTTTAAAATTCTCTGGTTTATTTTTTAGGCTAGTTACATAAAAGCTACCTTCAAAAACTTTATCAATCTTATTGGTGTCCTCCCAAAGACTTGTTCCGTATATAAATGTATTTTGAGAATTGATATCGTAAAAGGCTAAATGAGATAATACTTCCACAAGTTTATCACCTTGTGAAGCCACGACTACTGCGTCATATGGAACATCTAAAGTAAGTTGCTTCTCAAGGTTTTTTAGTTGAAAATCTTTTTCTTTTTTATTAATTGAATTATCGTTTTTTACTCTTTTAATTTCCTCATCTAATCTAATCCTTCTACTTTCATATCTGCTTAAAATTTTAATTTCATTGTTTAAATCCACAGAATCTGTTAATTCAAAATATTCAAATTTTATTTGATTTTCTTGATCATTTTGAAATTTTCTAAAGCCATCTTGAATAACTTGACCATATTTATTTCTTGGGAAGACTAAAAGCACCTTTTCAAGGTCATTTTCTATTAAATTCTGCCTTATACATGCAATCTGATCATCGGGATTTTCACCCGAAACTATAACATTATCTGAAACATTCGAAAAATCTGGGGAAAGACTGAAGAATTTTGCATCCTCATTAGAAAAAAAACTATTAAGTTCTTTAGTTTCATCCGAGAATATTGGTCCAATAAATAATTTTATTCCCTCATCTAGACCTTCCTTTGCCGCCTTAACAGCTCCTGAAGGCTCACCTTTAGTATCATAAATCTTAAAAATTAGATTATTTGGCTTGGTACTCATGCTGTATCTCAAGGAATTCATAACCAAGTCCCCTGCTGCCTTTTTATCTCCTGTTAAAGGAAGAAGCATCCCAACTTTCAAAAACTTTGCTTTTGAGATATCTTCTTTTTCTCTCTCATCTTCTTTTTTTCTATAAAAAGCTAAATCTTCTTCTTCATTTTTATTTACATTAGATATGATATTTATCTTGGAAGAAACTTCTCTTTCTGTAATATCGTCTTTTGCATTGGTATTTGAAATTTTTTTCTGGTTCTCTCTTGACCGGTCACTTTCCTCCATTTTATCTTTTGGTTTTTCTGAAAGATCATTTTTTATTATTTTAGTCTGCTTAAAAACTGGTTTTATTTTGTCTTTTTTTTCTTTTAAATTTTCTTTTGAAACTTTTTGTTCAGGTTTTATTTTTAACTGTTCTTTGTTAAGCGGATCGACTTCATCTGAGTCGTCATCAAACAAATCAAAGAAAAAACTAATTATATCGCTTTTTTCTTTTCTTGCCTCACCGATAACACTAATATCAGATAGATTTAAATTACCACTTTTTTTTGCCTTTTTATTTTTATCGACTTTGACATTTAAATCATTTTTAAATGAACTTTCCTCTTTTTTAGAATCCAAAACTTCTTTATCTTTAACTACTTTTTCTGGAATCTCTTGACTTGAAAAAATATTAAAATTTTTGCTTGATTCACAACTTAAAATATTAAATAGCATTAATAGAGGAAAAATCCTTAATAATACGATAAACTTAAAGTAGTTAAAATTTATTAAATATATGCTCAAAAAAGTCCTTATATTTTGTTTCATTATATTTCTATATAATAAAAGTTTTAGTGATGTAAATACAGATAAAATTATCAATTATCTAAGTAGCTTTGACACATTAAAGTCAAATTTCATTCAAGTAAATAGTAATGGCGATATTCTTACTGGTAAAGTGGCACTAATTCGTCCTGGAAAATTTAGAGTTGAGTATAACGAAATATCTGTGTTGATCATTTCCGATGGTAGAAAAGTTGCGGTAATAAATAGAGATATAAAAAACATAAGCTTTTATAGTCTAAAAGATTTACCTGCAAGTATGATTCTATTTAAAGATATTTCACTTAATAATATACATTTACTTAAAAGTAAAAACTTAGAGAACAGAATTGAAATTACATTTAGTACAAATAAAAAGAAAGATGATGAAAAAATTCATATTACTTTCGAAAAACAACCTCTTATAATGAAAAAATGGGAAATCGATCGGCTAGACAATAATAAAACTGAGATAATGTTTAATAATCTTTTACTGGATAATGAAATTGACTTAAAATTGTTTGATATTGAAAGAGAAGATCCAAGAATTATCCCCTGGAAAAACTAGCTTTTTAAAATATATTTGTTTCCTATCTGGATTAGAATTTTAGGAAAATTTGGATCTGACTCTAACTTTCTTCTTAATCTATACACCAAAGACTCAAGCGTATGTGTTTCTACTCTTGAATTATAACCCCATACATAGGTTAACAATTCTTTTTTTGTGTAGCCTTTTTTACTTTCGTATAAAAAATTTAAAAACTTACTTTCAAGAGAGGTAAGTTTTATTTTTTCTCCTTTTTTGTGACTAATAAGTTCTGATGATGTAAAAGTGAATTCTCCAAATCTTTTTCTTTTTCTGATTCTTTCTATACTATTAAAAATTTTTTCTACCTGTTCAACAAAGTCTAAAGGTTTAATAGGAGTTTTGATAAAATGAACGTTTCCAAAAAGATTAGTCTTAACATTACTGACCCTAATGATAAAAATTACATAATGAGAATAATTTTTTAAGATTTTTTCAAACTTTAACATCTCTTTTTTTGTAGTTATATCAATAATTAGTAAACTTGTTTGCTCGGTTTTTTCCACAAAATCTTCGATATTGTTTGAGGGGAAGAATTTCATGCCCTTCTTTTCAATTAATAAAGAAATTTCATTTAGGATGCATTTACTTTTAAAAAAACCTATTATTGAATTATTTGTTTTCATTTGTGATTTGTATGAAATTTATTCGCCTACTGAAAAATTATAGTAATGATTCATCCTACCTTCTATTAGATAAAAAAAAAGTTAATTGTAAAATTGGTGCAAATGGGATTGGTATAAAAACCAGAGAAGGTGACTTGGTTACGCCCAAAGGAATTTTCTTGTTGGAAAAAGTTTTTTTTAGAGCAGATAGAGTAAAAAAGCCAAAAACATCTCTTAAAATAAAAACAATACAAAGATCCGACTTTTGGTGCTCTGACCCAGGAACAGTAAATTATAATAAACTTTTAATTAAAAAGATGAATTATCGATGTGAGCAATTGTATAGGAATGATTCTTTATATGATATCGTATTACAAACGTCTTTTAACAGTGATCCAGTAAAAAAATATAAAGGGAGTGCAATTTTTATTCATTGTTCTGAAAAAAGTAAAAACTTTACTGAGGGTTGCATTGCTTTAGAAAAAAAAGAACTTCTAGACCTTCTAGGTAAAATAACTAGATCAACTAAACTAATTATTGATTAGGTTCTTTGGCCAAAAATAGCTGAGCCAACCCTAACAAAAGTAGATCCATTTTGTATGGCAACCTCGAAATCGTTAGACATACCCATACTCAAATGTTGTAAATTACATTCCTCTTTTTTTTTTTTAAGTAATTTAAAGTGTTCTACAGGGTTATCATTTACAGGGGGGATACACATCAATCCCGTGATATTTAATTTCTTGTCATTTTTTGCCCATCCAACAAAATTTTTAACTTCAGAAATATCTAATCCAGACTTTTGAGCCTCATTACCTGTATTTACTTGTACAAAAAATTCGTGTGAATTTTTTCTAATATTCTGAATTTTTGAGGAAATTTTATTTACCAGCTTTTCTCTATCAATAGTTTCTATTACATCAAAAACCTCTAGTGCTATATTAATTTTATTGGACTGAAGAGGTCCTATTAAATGCAGCCGTACTTTTTTATATTTTTTTTTTAAAGGTAACCACTTATTTAAAGCTTCTTGCACTTTGTTTTCTCCAAAAATAAAGTGTCCGTGAATAATTAAAGGCTCTATACTTTCGGGTGGGAATGTTTTCGAAACTGCAATAAGATTAGTTTTTACGTTGTTTTTTTTTTTTTGCACATTAATTTTTTCTGTTATGTGTTTATAATTTAGTAAGATGTCTTGAATATTCATATGCTTAATAAATTGAATTATAAAAAAAAGTCAATCCCAAAAAAATGGTTTTTCTTTAATTTAGCTATTAAAGATAATCGTAATATTTTGTTCTCATTAGATAAAAAAGTTGGCGTTGTTTTTTTTTGTAAAAATAATAAAAATGAAAATTCTTTATTTGAAAAAATGGGCCCGCTTGTAAGTTTTTGTAAAAAAAAAGGAATCGATTTTGTGATACCTTTTTCTTCTTATTGGGCTAGAAAATATGGGGCTTTTGGAGTATTAATTGAAGAAAATGATATGATAGCAAATAATAAAAAAGTTTTGAAAGTTCTAAAAAAAAGATTTAAAATTATCTGTAAGGTACATGATAAAATCGAGGCAATACAAAAAAAAGAAATTGCGGATATGTTCTTTATAAGCCCCGTTTACCCCTCAAACTCTCACCCCGGTCAAGCTCCATTAAAAAATTACATTTTTCTTTGTCTATGCCATTTGCTAAAAAGAAAGGATATTTATGCTCTTGGAGGTATGAATGATAAAAATTTCAAACTTAAAAATTCCCCACCTATCCTAGGTTATGGAGGTATAAGTGGTTTTAGGAAGTGATATGACTGAATATAATCCAAAAAAAATTGAAAAAAAATGGCAACGGATATGGGAGAAGAATAAGTCGTTTGAATCAAAATCTGATAAAGAGAAAAAAAAATTCTATGTTTTAGAAATGTTTCCATACCCATCAGGTAACATACATATGGGTCATCTTAGGAACTATACTATTGGAGACGTTATTGCTAGATTCTATAAAACAAATAAATATAACGTTTTACACCCTATGGGTTGGGACAGCTTTGGTATGCCTGCAGAAAATGCTGCAATTGAAAATAAAACAAATCCAAAATTATGGACAGAAGAAAATATAAAAAATATGAGGGCTCAGTTACAATCTATTGGTTTGTCTATTGACTGGAATAGAGAAATCTCAACTTGCTCAAAAGAATATTACAAACATCAACAAAAAATCTTTATTGATCTTTATAAAAAAAATTTGATTTATAAAAAAGATAGCTACGTTAACTGGGACCCCGTTGATAATACTGTTTTAGCAAATGAGCAAGTTATTGATGGTAAAGGTTGGAGGTCTGGTGCAATTGTTGAAAAGCGTAAACTTTCCCAATGGTTTTTAAAAATCACAGCATTTGCTCAAGAATTATTAGAGGATCTAGAGGTTCTTCATGGTTGGCCTGATAAAGTAAAGTTAATGCAGAAAAACTGGATTGGGCTATCTAACGGGGTTGAGATTAAATTTAAAGTAAGAGATATTGATGAATCTATAAGTGTGTTTACAACTAGACCTGAAACATTGTTCGGTGCAGCCTTTTTAGGTTTATCTGTAGAACATCAGTTAAGTGATAGATTAGATAATTTAGAAGAGTTTAAGAAATTCAAAAATAGATGTCTACAAACAACCGATAGAAATATTGATGATGAGAAAATTGGTTTTTTCTCTGGTCTTTTTGCAGAACATCCCTTAGATGAGAATATAAAAATTCCTATCTACTTTACAAATTATGTTTTAATTAACTACGGTACAGGTGCCATATTTGGATGCCCTGCACACGATGAAAGGGATTATGAGTTTGCTCAAAACATAGGAATTGATTTTTCTTCTGTTTTTAAAAATAAAGATAGTCTCCCTTATGTAGAAAAAAATGAGAATGATATAATGCAAAATTCAGAATTTCTTGATGGACTATCCCTAAAAGAAGCAAAAAAATTAGTTGTTAGTAAAATTATAGAACAAAAAAAAGGAAGTGAAAAAAAAACTTATCGTTTAAGAGACTGGGGTATATCAAGGCAAAGATATTGGGGCTGTCCTATACCTATCATCTATTCAGAAGATGGAGAGATATCGACAATTGAAGAATCAGAACTTCCTGTAACCTTACCTGAGGATATAGATCTATCACAAAACGGGAATCCCCTTGATAATCACCCAACCTGGAAGTTTGTTAAATGTAAAAAAACAAATAAACAAGCCATCAGAGAAACTGACACTCTAGATACTTTTTTTGATTCGTCATGGTACTTTTTGAGATTTTGTTCACCACAGAATGATGATAAGCCTTTTGATGAGATAGAAACTAAATACTGGATGTCTGTTGATCACTATATTGGGGGGGTAGAGCATGCAATACTTCATCTACTTTATTCAAGATTCTTCTCAAGAGCACTAAAAAAATGTGGGTATGATACTCCTAAAGAACCTTTTAAAAAACTTGTTACACAAGGCATGGTTTGTCATGAAACATTTAAAACAAAAGAGGAAAATCCAAAATGGGTTAATCCAAATAATGTATTAACCGAAGCTGGTAAATTTTATACAAATGATAATGGAAAAAAAATCGATGTGTTGAAAGGAAGATCAGAAAAAATGAGTAAGTCCAAAAAAAATGTTGTTGATCCTGACTCAATTATTTTAAAATATGGAGCTGATACAGCAAGATTATTTATGATTTCAGACTCTCCTCCAGAAAGAGATCTTGAATGGTCTATAGATGGGATAAAGGCAACACACAAGTATTTAAATAAGATCTATAATTTTCTTACTTCAAATAAGTTTAATTTCACAACACAATTTGATTTAAATAAAAATAAACTGAACAATGATGAATCAATACTTTATGATTTTTTAAATTCTGTAATTACTAATTATACAGATGACATTAAAAATTATAGATTTAACAATGCAGTAGCTAAAATCAGAGAGTTATCTAATAAACTAGTTAAACAAAAAATTACAAAAACACTTTTTGATTATTGTTGGTCCATTTATCTAAGGTTATTTGCGATTATTACTCCACATTTCTCATCAGAACTGGCAGAAACTGCTGGCCTTAAAAACAACCTTGAAGATATTTTTTGGCCAGAAGCTGAAAAAACAAGTAAGATAAATGATAAAATACTCATTATTCTTCAGGTCAACGGTAAAAAAAGAGGGAGTTTAACCGTTGAGAAAGAAATGAGTAAAGACGATATTTTAAAAATTTTATCAAACTCAGAAAAATACTCGGGTATAATTGATAATGAAATAAAAAAGATAATTTATGTTCCGAATAAAATAGTAAATTTTGTAAAATGAAGAAGATCTGTAAATTAGTTATTTTAGTTGTTCTATTTTTTCAAGCATCTTGTTCGTACAAGCCTCTTTATACAAAAAAAAGCTTTAATCCCTATAAACTCGATGTGATTATTAAGCAAAAGGGGAAGTATAGTAATAATGTTGTTTTAATGAAGAATATTCTCGAAAAAAGACTCAATAGTCCAAGGTCCAAACCATCAAATCTCAAACTAATAATATCGTTGAATATAAAGGTTAATAATTTAGGTATAAATAAAGACCTCAATACTTTTGGTAAAAGAGTTACAATTATAGTGAATTATATTATGTATGACAGAAAGGGAACCTTAACTAAAGGTAACTTAGAAAACAGTTCTACATTTAATTTTTCACCAAACGATTACGGAAACCTTACATCTCTGGAAGACTCCTATTCCAAACTTGTTAAAGATACATCCTATGATATTGCTAATTTAATTTTAGCTGAAAATTTCAATCGAAGAATAGTTCCATGAATATCAAGTTTAACAATTTATTTACAGAAATTCATGAATACATAAACAAAAAAGCAATGGTTTTCTATGGACCAAATATTGGGAAAATTGATGATTGTATAATGTCAGTTATAACCTTTAAAAAAAAAAAAGATAAAAAAATAGATATTCTCTATAAATATTCTGATGATCTTAAATCTGGTGAAATTAAAAATATAATCAATAAAAACAGTTCACTAGATTTATTTGGAAACATGACTTTAATCATTCTACGTTTATTTAATGAAAAATTATCAAAGGAAATTATTGATTCGCTCAAAGATATAAAAAATAATGAGCTAAAAATCATAATTAGGGTAGAAAAATTAGGGGTTAAGTCTTTATTAAGAAAACATTTTGAAAAAACTGACGATTTAGTTATTGTGCCTTGTTATGAAGAAAGTGCATATGAAAAACAAAAATTAATAAAGGATTTTTTCAAAAAGGAAAATATTCCAGTTACAGAATCATTTATAACTAACCTTTCAGAACATCTAAGTAATGACAGAATTGAAATCAGAGAAGAATTGAATAAAATTCAATTTTTATCTAAAGGAGAAGATAAAAACGTAAGAGAAATAAATATCTTTTATGACTCTGTTTATACTGATGAATTAGAATTTATTAACTCTTTAGTTTCTGGAAAAGTTGACGCATTCTTAAGCAAAAAATTTGATAGCTTGAGTCTAATTAGAAGTGAACAGGTCAGATGTGCTTCAATTCTTCTAGAACATTTTTACAAGCTTTTAAAAGTTAAATTTCTTATAAATAGTGGAGTCTCAATTTACGAGGCACAATCATCACTTAGACCGCCAATATTTTTTAAGTATAAAAATGATTTCGAAGAACAATTGTCAATCTGGAGTCTAAGAAACATAGAAGTAATCATAAAAAGATTAATTCTGAGTAAAAAAAAATTTTTTAACGGCGATACCACAGCTACTTCTTATTTTTTCGGATGTCTCTTAAAAATTTTGAAGATAAGGACTAAGTTCTCTTAATTTCTTTTATAAAGCTCAAAAGATTTTTTTTTACTACCGCTCTCTTGTTATTTGTATCTAATAAAAGTGAAATTTTTTTTGATTTACTTAAATTTTTTTGATTCTTTAATATTTTTTTCAATTTAAATTCATTCATATTCTTTCTTTTTAAAACTCTCTTTTTTTGATTTTCTTTATTTAAAACTAAGTAAATTATATAGTTATAGTCATCTTCTTGTTTTTTTTCAAAAAGAAGGGGAATATCAAAAAAAATAAATCCTTTTTTTTTGTTTTTTTTCAGAAATTTTTTTTTTGTAATTTCTAAATAAGAATAAACTATTTTTTCTAACTTTCTCAAGCTAGCAGGTGATGAAAACACATAATCCGAAAGTGATTTTTTATTAATTTTTCCATTTTTAAAAAATAAGTTGTCTACTTTATTATTGAAAGCTGTTTTTATTTCCTTTTTGAGATCACTGCATAAATACAGTTTACTTATTTCCTTATCACATTGAAAAACTTCATAACCTTCTTGTAATAGTATATTGGATATAGTTGTTTTTCCTGAACCTATGTTTCCTGTTATTGCTATCTTTTTCATAGAAGCTTATCCTAGTCTCGCAATAAATTTACTGCTTCGTCTATATCATTTTTATTAAGATTGATGTTAAACCATTTTTTAAAGGATTCTGCTGCTTGTCTAATTAACATATATTTGCCATTTACGTTTTTTTGAGGATCAATTCCACTATTATCCGCCATTTGATTAAATATTGTAAATTCTTGATTGTAATTTATATCATAAACGAAACCTTGCCTTGACATTAAGTGCAAGAATTCGTTATCTATTTTATGATCTACTTTCATGCCAAGATAACTTGTATTGATGAAGAGTCCAATGCATGAATGAACACCCTCAGATAGATTATGAATGTTCCAATTTGTTTTTTTCGAAATCCCTGATATTTTAAAGTTATCCACCAACTTTTTTGCATTAGAGATTGTCCTATTCCATATTTCTATACTATATGGCTCGTACTTAATCAATTCAGATAAAATACCGAAAGCCGCGCCGCCTGACCCTAATATTCCAATGGTCGAAGGGACAACAAAGTTAAAGTCTTCCTTTAGAGAAGTACAAAACCCTATTCCATCTGTATTAGTCCCAATTATTTTTTTACCCTCTTTATAAATTGTATTTATAGCCTTTGCTAATTTTGCTGATTCATCAATTTCATCAAGGGCATCTATAAATTTTGTTTTAAATGGAACTGTAATATTTATTCCTTTAATTTCGCCTTCTCTTATTTTCTTAATTAAATCATGTTTTTGTTCGACAAAAATTTTATCGTCCAAACTTAATTTTAGTTTCTCGTACTGATAGTCTTGATTATATTTTTTTAACCAATGGTTATGTATTTCTGGTGATTTTGAATGTTCAACTGGATTACCTACAACGTATAACTTTTTCATTTTCTAATTCTCTCAATAAATTATTTACTGGAAAGCCTATTATGGTCTCCATATCTCCTTGAATTACTTCTAAAAAATTATATTTTTTATTTTCTTCTATCTTATATGATCCAACGCAGCTTAAAGCTGTTTGTCTGTTTTTAGATAAATATTCATCTATATCAACTTCACTTATGTTTTTCATTTTTAACGTAGCATTTTTTGTTTCTCTAAAAATAATGGCTTCATTATATATTACAGCAACAGAACTAATAAGCTTATGTTCTTTGTCTTTTAGAAAAAGTAAATTATTTTTAGCCTCGCTAACTGTCTCTGGCTTGTCTATTAATCTATCTTCACATATTAATATTTGGTCCGATCCTATTATGATTTCATTTTCTCTTTCTACAACTGAACGAGCCTTAGCCTCTGCCAGCTCTTCCACAATTTTTATGTATGTTATTTTCTTTTTTTTTATAATTCTTTCATCAATTTTGTGTGGGCGTACTTCAAAGTTTATTTTTTCACGTTTCAAGTATTCGATTCTCGATTTACTTGATGAAGCTAGTATAATTTGTTGACTCATTGTTGATAAATCCATGTTTAGAATCGTTTCTTTGTTTTTACTCTACTTTACTAACTTTTAGTTCACATTATAACTTTGTTGATACTTTTGTTCACAATTTTTTTCTACTTCCCCACAATTACTTCTTAACCTTCATCTACTTTACTTTTATTTAATATTCCACATTGTACTCACAACTTTATTTTGCTTTCTTCTGTTGGTATATTGTTATTAACTTTTATTAACATTATTATCTTCTCAACAACAACAACAACCTATATATATATAGATGTAGTAAGTCTATGGATAAAAAAACTAAAATATGGTTAATGAGACAAGCTGGTCGGTATTTACCTGAATATCAAGAAATACGAAAAAAAGAAAAAAATTTTATGAATTTGTGTTTTAATCCTAAATTAGCTTGCGACATTTCTTTACAACCCATAGAAAGATTTGATTTCGATTTTATTATTTTGTTCTCGGACATCTTAGTTATCCCTTACGCACTCGGGCAAGAGGTAAAATTTAAAGAAAGCATTGGTCCAATCTTAGGAAATATAAATTACGAACAGTTAGAAGTAAATCTTTCTCAAAACTTAGAAAGATTAGCTCCAGTATTTGAAACAATAAAACTAATAAAACAAAAGAAAAAAGAGAAGGATCTAATTGGATTCTGTGGAGGTCCATTTACTGTTTTAAACTATATGGTAGAACAAGGTACATCAAAAACTCACGAAAAGATAAAAAAATTTATAAAAAGTAACAATGTGCTGTCAGAAAAAATAATAAAAATCATAACCGATATTTCTATTGAATATTTAAAAAAACAGATAGACAGCGGGGTAGACGTTATCAAAGTTTTTGATTCGTGGGCAGGCTTATTGGATGGAGATTTATACAAGAAATATATAATAGAGCCGAATAAAGAGATCGCAAAAGAAATAAAAAACTATTCACCTGGAACAAAACAGATATTTTTTCCAAGAGGATCAAAAGAAAACTATTTTAATTTTATAAAAGAAGTCCAACCAGATGTAATTTCACTTGATGAAGAGTTTCCAGATAATGTTTTCTCATATGCAAAAAAGAATGACATAATACTCCAAGGAAATTTAAAACCAACAGCTTTAATAGAGGGAGGAAGAAAATTAAAAAAAGGGATAAAAAATATATTGAATAAATTTAAAGAAAATAAACATATATTTAATCTATCTCATGGAGTTTTACCTCAAACACCAGTGGAAAATGTAGAAATATTGGTAGACACAATAAGGAATTACAATGAAACCTAAAGAGCATATAAAAATTCCAAATCCCAAAATAGGGGTGATACTTGTTAACTTAGGAACTCCAGAAGCAACAAACTATACTTCTATGTGGAAATACTTGAGAGAGTTTTTAAGCGACAAAAGAGTCATAGAATTACCAAGAATACTATGGTTTCCAATTTTGTATTTCATAATTTTAATAGTGAGGCCTAAAAAATCAGGAAAATTATATGAAAAAATATGGAATAAGAAAAAAGGAATTTCTCCATTAAAAGAAATAACAGCTAAAGTAACAGAGAAATTAAGAGCAAAGATTAAAATAAGCAAGGTTCAAATAGATTATGCTATGAACTATGGGAACCCTAGCATTTCAAAAATAATGATGAGTCAATTCAATCAAGGGTGTAATAAAATACTAATAGTCCCAATGTATCCGCAATATTCTGCAACGACAACAGCATCTGTAGTAGATAATGTAAACAGAGTTTTAAAAAATATGAGATGGCAGCCAACTATAAGATTTTGCCCACCATATTTTGATGATGAAATTTATATAAAAGCTCTTAGTAGTCAGATTGAAAAAAAAATAAAAAAAGCAAAACCAGATAAAGTCTTAGCATCGTTTCATGGGATCCCAAAAAAATACTTTATGAAAGGAGATCCGTATCATTGCCAGTGTGCAAAAACAGTAAGACTGTTAAATGAAAAGTTAAAAAGAACAAGAACAGAAGTAGAATTGTCATTTCAATCAAGATTTGGACCACAAGAATGGTTAAGACCTTATATGAACGAGAAATTCAAGGAGTTAATAGGAAAGGGGCAAAAAAACATAGTAATGGTAGCACCAGGATTTTCTGTAGATTGTCTAGAAACATTAGAGGAGATAAAAATGGAAGGACGAGAAGAGTTTAAGGAAATGGGAGGAGAAAAATTTGAGTACATGAGTTGTTTAAACGATTCTAAAGAGTCAATAATAATGTTAGAAAAAATAGTGAAAAGAGAACTATCTGGATGGATATAGACATTTATAAAACAGCTAAAGCACTGCATATAATTTTTTTTACCACATGGATGGCAGGGTTGTTTTATTTACCAAGACTATTTGTATATCACTGCCAAGTTAAGGCAAAAACGCAGGAATACAAAAGGTTTGTAATAATGGAAAAGAAGTTACTAAAGTATATCATGAACCCATCCTTCATATTAACTTGGATAATAGGCACGATACTTGTTATAAATATCGAGCCAGCTCTATGGTTAAACATAAAAATTATCTGTATTGTTTTGATGAGTGCTTTTCACATGTATTGTGCAAAAATAAGAAGGATATTTGAGAACAATAACAATAAAAAGAGTGAAAACTTTTACAGGTATATAAACGAAGTACCTACAATTCTTTTTATATTAATAATATTTCTCGCAATTTTTAAACCAGGTATTTGACAAACCTCAAAAATTAAATTAATAATAATATTTTCCCCGAAATTATCATGCATCTAAAAGATTTGAAATCTAAAAACCCTCAAGAACTTCTGAAAATTGCAGAAGACTTAGAAATAGAGAACGCAGGAACACTAAGAAAACAAGACATGATATTTGCCATTTTAAAGCAAATGGCTATGAATAACGATGCGATATATGGTGAAGGTGTTTTAGAAATATTACAAGATGGGTTTGGGTTCCTAAGATCTCCAGATGCAAACTATTTACCTGGACCAGATGATATTTATGTTTCTCCAGGCCAGATAAAAAAGAACAGTCTGAGAACAGGTGATACAGTAGAAGGCGAGATGAGATCACCAAGAGAGTCCGAAAGATATTTTGCCATTACCAAAATTGATAAAATTAATTTTGAGGAAGCCGAGAAAACAAAGCAAAGAATAAACTTTGATAATTTGACTCCACTGTACCCTGAAGAAAAATTGAATATGGAAATTGATGATCCAACGGTCAAAGATTCAACAAATAGAGTGATGGACTTAATTGCACCCTTAGGCAAAGGACAACGAGCGCTGATTGTCGCTCCACCTCGAACTGGTAAAACTGTAATGTTACAAAATATTGCTCATTCAATAACATCAAATCATCCTGAGGTTTACTTAATTGTACTTTTAATTGATGAAAGGCCGGAGGAAGTTACAGACATGATTCGTTCGGTAAAGGGTGAAGTTGTCTCATCAACATTTGATGAGCCTGCTGTAAGACACGTTGCTGTATCTGAAATGGTAATTTCAAAAGCAAAAAGATTAGTGGAACATAAAAGAGATGTAGTTATTCTACTCGATTCTATAACTAGATTAGCAAGGGCTTATAACACCCAGGTTCCGAGTTCTGGAAAGGTTTTAACTGGAGGTGTTGATGCTAATGCACTTCAAAGGCCAAAAAGATTTTTTGGAGCGGCAAGAAATATAGAGGAGGGGGGCTCTCTCACGATTATAGGGACAGCACTGGTAGATACAGGTTCGCGTATGGATGAAGTTATTTTTGAGGAATTTAAAGGAACTGGGAATTCCGAAATCATATTAGATAGAAAGCTTTCTGACAAAAGGGTTTTCCCTTCAATTGATGTTACAAAATCTGGAACTAGAAAGGAAGAGCTACTTGTATCAAAAGAAGATCTTTCAAAGATGTGGATTCTTCGAAAGATTCTTATGCCAATGGGAGCAAATGACTCAATGGAGTTTTTACTAGAAAAAATCAAAAACTCAAAAAATAATGGTGATTTCTTTGAATCAATGAACTCCTAGATGAAAATAGTAAGCTGGAATGTTAATTCCGTAAATGTTCGTAAACCACTTTTAAAAAAACTAATAGAAGAATTCTCACCTGAAGTTATTTGTCTTCAAGAAACAAAAACGGACAACAATTCATTTCCAACTAATTTTTTTGAAACAAAAAATTATAAATGTTGTCTTAATGGAATGAGATCCTACAACGGTGTAGCTATAATATCAAAGGAACAGCCTAAGGAGTTTTTTTGTCATGATTATTGCGAAAAAAACGATGCACGACATATTGAAGTTGAAATTGGCGGATATAAAATACATTCGGTTTATGTACCTGCTGGAGGCGATGAGCCCAATGCGGCTACAAATAAAAAATTTCAGCATAAGTTAGATTTTCTAGATCGCCTTTCAGAGTTTGTTGCAGATAGAAAAAAAGATAAAATGGTGCTATGTGGTGACTTAAACGTTGCACCGCACGAAGATGATGTTTGGTCACATAAACAATTAAAAAATGTTGTAAGTCACACTGATATTGAGAGAAAAAAATTGTTAAAAATAATGAAAAATGGAAACATGCATGACATGATAAGAAAATTTATAAATCCGCCAAATAATATTTATACTTGGTGGAGCTATAGGTCACCAAACTTTAAGATAAATAATAGAGGAAGAAGACTAGACCACATTTGGTGCTCAGAACTCGCATCGAGCAATGTTATAAATGCAAAAATACTAGATAAATTTCGTTCTGATGAACGGCCATCAGATCATGTACCAATTTTAATCCATATAAATTGATATTTTTATAAAATACTTTTTCCACAAAGAAGATGAAAATGAAAATGAGGAACCTCTTGCCCACCATCTCTGCCAATGTTGGTAGTCAATCTGTAACCATTATCTAGTTTTAGCTTTTTCGCGATCTCTTTTATTGATTTGTAAAAATTTGCTTGCTCAGTTGAGCTAGCATTTTCTGAAAAGTCAGTAAAGCTACAATAATTTGCCTTGGGAATTATTAAAACATGTGTTTTGGCTTGCGGATTAATATCATTGAATGCATAAACATGGTCATTTTCATAAACTTTTTCTGATGGAATTTCATTTCTTAGAATTTTAGCAAAAATATTTTGATTATTATAATTTTTAATGTCAATCATTTTCTTTTCTTTTTTTTAGAACATCTAGGACTTCATCTAGCGATATATCGCTATATTCGAGTAGTATCATAAAATGAAATAAAAGGTCAGCAGACTCCTCAGTAATTTCCTTTTTCCCTTCGCCCAGAAAAGCCGAAACAGTTTCAAAAGCCTCCTCACCAAATTTATTAGCTATTTTTATTTTTCCTTTTTCAAAAAGACCTGACACGTATGAATCCTTTGAAGGATTCTCTTTTCTATCTTTTATAATAAGAGAAAGTTCCTTTAAAATATTATTTCCCATAATTAGCCTAATTATATTCTTACATTAACTCCATTAGAATTTAAATATCTTTTTACGTCTTCAATTGAAAATTTTTTATAATGAAAAACAGAAGCCGCAAGTAACGCGGATGCTTTTCCAATATTAACACCATCTAAGAAATCTTGTAATTTCCCAACTCCTCCGGACGCAACCACTGGAACTGAGACAGAGGATGCTATCTTTTCAGTTAGTTTAAGATCATATCCATCTTTTGTTCCATCTCTATCCATTGAGGTTAGTAAAATCTCACCAGCACCCAAAGATACTGCTTTTTGGGCCCATGCAATAGCATCCATTTTTGTGTCAATACGACCACCATTAATAAAAACATTCCATTTTTTACCTACTAGTTTTGCGTCTATTGCAACAACAATGCATTGATTTCCAAATCTTTTTGCACCATGTGAAATCAACTCTGGATTTTTAATCGCAGCACTGTTGAGTGAGACTTTATCGGCCCCAACATCTAAAAAGCTCTTCATGTCCTCAACACTTGAGACTCCTCCACCAACGGTAAGCGGAACGAAAATATTTTCAGCAGTTTTTTCTATAACATCAATTATCGGCTTCCTTTTTTGATGTGTTGCGGTTATGTCAAGAAAAGTTATTTCGTCAGCACCTTCGTTACTATAAATTTTTGCTTGTTCGACCGGATCTCCTGCATCTTTTAATGAAACGAAGTTTATCCCTTTTACAACTCTTCCATTATTGACATCTAAGCAAGGTATAATTCTAGTATTAACCATCTTTAACTCTCCAATATTTCAACAGCCTTATTTACAGAGAACTTATTTTCATAGATTGCTTTTCCTGAAATCACACCGATTAAGTTTTTTTTTTTAAGCGACTTAATTTTTTTTAAATCATCTAATGAAGATACTCCTCCAGATGCAATTACGTTTAACTTAGTGTTTTTAAGTAAATTCTTAAGTTGATTTAAACTTACACCCTCCATCAATCCATCTTTTTCGATATCTGTAAAAATGACACAAGAAACCCCAATATTTTCATACAATTTTGATAACTTACCAACTTCAATGGTACTTGTTTTTGACCAACCTTCTGTTGCAACCATCCCTTTTTTGGCGTCAATTCCAACGGCAATCCGTCCCGGGTAATTTTCACAAAGTTGCTCAATAATTTTTGGGTTCTCCAAAGCAATTGTTCCCAAAACAACTCTATCTATCCCATTATTTAAATAAAAACTAGCAGATTCTTGAGTTCTTATTCCTCCACCAACTTGAATTTTAGTTTTAGAATTTTTTTTAATATCTAAAATTACTTTCTGGTTAATACTTTTTCCTTTAAATGCACCATCGATATCAACAACATGAATCCATTTAGCACCAGCTCTTGAAAATTTCTTTGCAATTTCAACAGGATTATCTCCGTATACTGTTACTTCATCAAGACGCCCTTGCTTCAACCGAATAAACTTTCCATCCTTTATATCAATCGCAGGGTAAAAATTCATTTAGTTTATCTCAATAAATGTTTCGAGAAACTTTAAACCAAATAAGTGGCTTTTTTCAGGATGAAACTGGGTTCCTATAATATTTTCTTTCTTTACCATTGCGGTGATTTCTCCTCCATATTCAGTTGATAAAATTAGATTATTTTTATCTTCTAATATTAATTCGTAACTATGAACAAAGTAAGCACTAAAATTTTTCTTCAAATCTAATTTTTCTCCAATATTTTTTATAAAATTATCTCGTCTTTTAACTATTAGTTTATTCCAACCCATGTGTGGTATTTTTATTGATTCGTTAATTTGTGGTATTCTAGTAACTTTACCTGGAATCCAGTTTAGCCCAGAATGACAACCGTCTTCGAAACCTTTTGTTGATAACATTTGCATTCCCACGCAAATTCCAAGAAAAGGTTCACAGCTTTTAAAAACCTTTTCTTCAAGAACATTAAGAATTTTTTTTTGTTTTAAACCTTCAATACAGGTATTAAACGAACCCACACCTGGGAGTATTATATGAGAGGCCTCCTTTATTTTTTCCTTTTTAGAACTTACTACTATTGAGTTTTTAGTTCCCACTAAAATCATTCTAAGAGCATTATATACTGACTTTATATTTCCAGAGTCATAATCAATAACACAAATCTTCTTCATTATATTATTTTGCCAAGAATTTTATTAGCGCTTTTACTCTTGAGCTTGCGCCAATAATCTTTACTGGGTGAAATTTATTAGACAAAAACTTCTGAATTAGCAAATCCCTTCCCAAAAAGCCCCAACAAAAGTTTGAAAATAAGACAACTAGAAAATAAAACTTCCCTATATTTAGATAATATAAAATTGCTATGAATGACATAGTTGTCAAAAGACCAAAAAATAACGGAAGCCACAATAAATTAAAGGCTGCCCACAACGGTCCATAAATGAAAGCTAAATAGGAAAAACCTGTTTCTAGAACTTCGTAATTATCTTCATCTTTTTTTAAAATAATATAATCATTCATAAAAAATTTAAAGTTTCCCTTTAGTCGAAGGAATTTCATGGGACCTGTCTTTATCAATAGCTAATGACTCTCGTAAAGCCCTTGCCAATCCTTTATAGCAAGATTCAATTATGTGATGGTTATTTTCGCCATATAATGTTTCAATATGCAAAGTTATCCCAGCATTTTGGGCAAATGCCTGGAACCATTCTTTAAAAAGTTCTGTATCCATTTCTCCTAGTTTTGGTTTTGTCATTTTTACTTTCCAAATGAGGTACGGACGGTTAGAACAATCTACTACCACTCTGGATAGTGTTTCATCCATAGCGGAAAGTGCTTGACCAAAACGCGTTATCCCAACTCTATCTCCTAATGCTTTATTTAGAGCTTCACCTATTGCCAAGGCACTATCTTCAGTTGTGTGATGATAATCAATATGTAAATCACCTTCGGCATGGACTTTAAGGTCTATTAAGCTGTGTTTTGAAAGTTGATCAAGCATATGATCCAAAAATCCAATGCCCGTATTTATTTCACTTTTACCAGTTCCATCAATATTTACCTCAACATTAATGTTGGTTTCTTTTGTTTTTCTATTTAGAGAGTAACGTCGCATAAATAAATTGTTGGATATTATTTTTAAAATATATAGATTAATATTAATTTATCAATGAGACTATAATTTTATGAAAAACGACAAAGTGTTTGATAGCTGGCATGGGACTACTGTAGTTTCTGTGAGAAAAAACAAAGAAGTTGTTATCGCTGCAGACGGTCAAGTTACTTTGGGTGACACGGTAATAAAGGCAAATGCTAAAAAGGTTAGGCCACTTGCGAATGGCAAGGTTATTACCGGGTTTGCAGGTGCTACAGCTGATGCTTTTTCATTATTTGAACGGTTGGAATCAAAATTAGACAAATATTCTAATAACTTGATGAGGGCTTGTGTTGAGCTGGCAAAAGATTGGAGAACAGATAGATATTTGAGAAGACTTGAGGCCATGATGCTTGTTGCAGATAATGAAACTAGTTTGATACTCAGTGGGACTGGAGATGTTTTGGAGCCAAAAGATGGTCTGATGGCTATTGGTTCTGGAGGTAATTTTGCTTTAGCTGCGGCCAGAGCATTAAGGAATTCTAAGCTTTCTGCAGAAGAGATAGCAAAGCAAAGTCTTGAGATAGCTGCTGATTTGTGCATTTATACCAATAATAATATTATTCTAGAAAAAATTTGATGACATCATTTACACCACGTGAAATAGTTTCTGAATTAGATAGATTTATTGTTGGCCAAGACTCTGCTAAAAAAGCTGTTGCGATTGCTTTGAGAAATAGGTGGCGAAGACAACAAGTTAAAGGATCCCTTAAAGACGAAATTCTTCCGAAAAATATTCTTATGATAGGACCTACTGGAGTTGGAAAAACAGAAATTGCCCGTAGATTAGCTAAAATAGCCGATGCGCCCTTTATTAAAGTTGAAGCAACTAAATTTACAGAAGTAGGATATGTAGGTCGAGATGTAGAGCAGATTATCCGTGATTTATTGGAAATTTCTATCAATATAAATAAAGATAACCAGAAAAAGGAAGTAAATGCTAAAGCTGAACTTAACGCTGAGAAAAGAGTAATCGAGGCTTTAGTAGGCTCATCTGCAACAAATCAGACCAGGGAGAAATTTAAAAAGATGTTAAGAAATGGTGAGCTTGATAATCAAGATATAGAAATTGAGATATCGCCAAAATCTCAGTCACCTCTAAAGTCGATGGATATTCCTGGAATGCCTGGCGGTATGATGGGTATGATTAATCTAGGAGATCTTCTTGGTAAAGGCTTCGGGAAACCAAAAGAGAAAAGAAAACTATCCGTAAAGGAGTCATACGAAATTTTGTTAGATGAAGAGTCTGAAAAGCTTATTGATAACGACAGTTTAATCAAAAGGGCAATCAAAAATGTAGAGGATGATGGAATTGTTTTTATTGACGAAATAGATAAAATTTGTGGAAAAAACTCAGGGTCTTCTGCTGAAGTAAGTAGAGAGGGTGTTCAAAGAGACTTATTACCTTTAATAGAAGGTTCAACTGTCTCAACAAAATATGGATCTCTGAAAACTGATCATATTTTATTTATTGCATCTGGTGCATTCCATTTAGCAAAGCCATCTGATCTTCTTCCAGAACTCCAAGGCAGACTTCCAAATAGAGTCGAACTTTCTCCTTTAATTAGAGATGACTTTATAAGGATTCTAAAAGAACCTGAAAATAATTTATTGAAGCAGTATATTGAGCTTATATCAAGCGAAGGTGTAAAATTAGTTTTTAAAGAAGACGCAATTGCAGAAATTGCTGAGATTGCTGCAAAAGTTAATGAAGAAATTGAAAATATTGGAGCTAGACGGCTTCATACAATTTTAGAAAAGATTCTTGAGGAAATCAGTTTTTCTGCATCAGATAAAAAAATTAAAGAGATATCGATTGATAAAATTTATGTAAAAAAACAAATTGGAGATGTCTATAAAGATATAGACTTAACTAAGTTTATTCTTTAATTTTTTTAAATAAACAATATAAGCACCTTTTCCTCCTTGGTCAGGCCTAGCATAGTCAAACCAAAGAACTTTATTAAATAATGCTTTTGAATTAAGCCAATCAGGTATTTTTTTATTTAGGATACCTGTTCCTTGCCACCCCTGGGTAACACCTAATCTTTTCCCTTTTCCACAGATAATCAATAGGAGTCTATTTTGTGTCTCAAAATTATTGGTTATAAATTTGAAAACCGCCATCTTACTTTCCTCTACAGTTCTTCCATGCAAATCGAGTTTATTTGAGATTTTAATTTGATTTTTTAAAATCCTTTTATGAGTATTCTTTTCTAAGTTTCCCCATTCACTAGATAGCACAGTTTCTAAGTCAGCAGTACTTTTAGTGGTTTGATTAGAAGTTGTTCTCGGGGTAATTTTTTTTATAATAGGTTTGGCCGTCCCTTCCTTTCTAATAGGCTTTACGGACTCTTTAAAAACATCCCATTCTTTATCACTCATTTAATTACTATATGGAATTAAAGCGTACAGATAAATTTGTTTTTTTAATCTTCCTGCAATTTTTTCAGAATCTGAATTGTTTCCCGTGAAAAGATCCGCCCTATTGGCCCCTTTAATTGCACTTCCTGTATCAAGTGAAATAGCAAGTTTATGTTTTCCTTCTTTCAAGTATTCTATAATAAAAGGAATCCCAATAGGATAATTATCTTTATCAATAGCTATACTGAAATTTGGTTTGAGTTCTAATCCTAAGGCTCCCTTGGGATGAATAGATTTTCTCGTTTCTTCGATCTTAAAAAATATGTATCTCTTATTTTGCTCCATAATGGAGTATGCCTCTTCTCGATTATTCCTCAACCAAGATTTAATTGTAAATAAGTCTATTTGTTTAGGATTAATTTTATTTTGCTTAATCAATATCTTACCAATAGATTTATATGGAAGATTATTATTTCCCTCATAGGCTACTTTTACTTTTTTACCATCTTCAAAAATACCTATACCCGATCCTTGAATTTGAAGAAAGAATAGGTTTATGTAGTCATCTGTCCATAAAATCACATCTTCTACATTATAATTTTTGTCAATAAAAGATCGTGACTTGAGATTATACATCTTGTTTTTCTTAAGTATTGGGTGTTTATATTTTTGGTTTTTTATAAAAGAGACTTTAATGGTTGGTTCATAGTATCCAGTAATAAGACCAGCTGGAGCGTTGTTTTTATATACCTTAATATTTTTATTCATTAAGTCTTTAAAATTATTTTGAGTTTTTTTTAATTTCAAACAAAATTTTTTCCAATCTTCAGTTGAGCCAAATTTTGGGTATTGTTTATTTTTTTTAATATTTATCAAAAACTGTTTAGATTGGCAGTTCTGATTCATCGTGGAAGCAAGAATATTGATCTCTTGATTACTAAAATATTTAAAATGGTCGAAAGCGTATATGCCTTGACTTAAAATACTTGATAGTAGGATTAAAAAAAAAGAAAATTGAAAATTAACTATTTTCTTCAATCTCTTCCAATACCCAGTTCGGATTTTTATTTTTGATTTCCTTGGAAAAAGTCCACAACTCTTTGATATTTAAGATTAAATTATCGTTTCCGTCAATAATTTTGTTTTTACTATCCCTAGTTGTTTGAACCTGTTGCGATTTAAATTCGACTTTGATGAAACACAATTTATTTTTGTCTATGTTTATATCAACTATTTCTGGGTCATCAATTTTTAATATTGTGATCCCTAACTGATGTTTTTTATTTTGTCTTTGTTTAATTTGATCTGAAAAATTGTTGAATATCTCAGTTGCAAGTAAAGGTTTCAACGATTTCATATCATCTTCGGAATATCTTACCAAAATATACTCAAATGCTTTTTTTGCACCATCAACAAAGCTTTCGACCGTAAAGTCAGAATCAAGTTTTACAATGTTATTCAACTTTTCATTAATTGAGCTATTTTCATGAAGTATAGTCTTTTTAGGTTCTCTAAATTGTTTTTTACTTTTCTCAATTTCTTTGTCTGGGTTAGATTCCGAAAACTTAGACGACTTTTGACTGAATTTTTGAGCTATGTCTGATTCGTTACCTGTTTTTTTACCTAAGGAGTTCCTTAGTCTGTTAATGATGAAAACGGCTATCATTGCCAAAATAAATATGTCTATATATGGAAAATTATTCATAATTCAAAAATATTAATAGTAAGATACATCATTTTTATGTATTATAATACATTCTCTTGAGATTCATATCATAATATGGCTACAAACAAAAATAAATCAAACGGCAATAATGAGATTCATAATAAAAAACCTGATTCTGGAAATTTAAAATTTCTTATTAATGCTCAATATTTAAAAGACTTATCATTTGAAAATCCAAAAGCACCTAACTCTCTCAGACAAATTTCTAATGAGAATGCACCTAAGTTTCAAATAGATGCTAATGTTACAAGTCGCCCATTAAATGACCATGGAAAGAATATATATGAAGTTGAATTATCAATTAAAAGTGAGACGAAGACAGGTGATTCTACACTTTTCATAGTTGAAGGGATATATTCTGGGATTTTTACTATAGAAAATGCTACTGAAGATGTTTTAGATAAAATATTACTTATCGAATGCCCAAAGTTTTTGTTTCCTTTTTTAAGATCCATAATTGCAAATTGCACTAGAGAGGCTGGGTTCCCTCCTTTAATGATAGCACCACTTGATTTTGTTGGCATGTATGAAAAGAAAAATAAGAAATAATCTAAATTTTCAACTTTTTTCTTCCTACTTTTCTAACACTTCTTTTACTCTTATAAATGTTAACAATTTCTAGGGTTGACTTTCCTTCGCTCCATAATTTTAGAAATTTTCTAATATTCTCTTTAGAGAAGTTTATTTTTTCATTTTTAAGACTTGTCTTTAATTTTCTATTTGCTGGAATATTCTTTCTTACCAAACTTTTAATTTCATCAATCTCAGATATTTCTTTTTCTTTAACAAAGTTTTCAATAATAAACTGAAGTCTCTTATTTTCATTCTCTAATCTATGGTTTTCTGCTTTTAGTTCGTCTAAATGATCTTGAAATATTTCTATATCTGAATCCTTGAAAATTGAAAGATCTTTATTAAAATTCTTTAACTTATCTTCTAAATTCTCTAAAATGATCCCTTTTAGCAGATTAATATCATTTTCAGTATACTGATAATGACTTTTGTTACTTAGTTTTTCTAATGAATCAAATGCCTCAAATACTTTCTTTATTCTCTTTCTTGATAAAACTATAAAGTTACAGATTTTAAAGAAAGTTCGTTCATCTTTCGACCAATCTTTTCTTTGTTTATATCGAAATTTATTCAAAAAATTTAATGCTTCAGAGAATGAAATATTTTTATTGGATATAGGCATGCATACTTATACTATATTTTGGATAGAATAGATACTCTTATAAATAGTATTTACTTAAATACGATATAGATACTTTTTCAAACAAAATGTTGCCAATAGCTAGGGTTTCAATATTTTTTGCACTGTTAATTTATGGAGCGGGAAACGAGATTCGAACTCGCGACCCTCACGTTGGCAACGTGATGCTCTACCACTGAGCTATTCCCGCATGATAATGCTGAAGGTTACACTTTATTTTTACAAATTTAAATAGTAAAAATCAATTTTTTTAATTATTACTTTTAATTATAATATAAATAAATCATATATTAATTATGTTGTATTGTTTTGATAATAAATTTGAAGAGTTGCCCGAGTCGATACCTTTGTTCCCATTGAATAAGGTTTTGTTACTTCCAAGGGCAAAGCTACCTCTTAATCTATTTGAAAACAGATATTTGCATATGTTTGACTATGCATTAAAAAATGATAGGTACATTGGTATGATTCAACCTAGCGAATTATCAGGAAGCATTAGTGGTAACGAAAAATCCCCATCTCTTTATAATATAGGTTGTGCAGGCTTTGTTACAGCGTTCTCTCAGACCAATGATAAAAGGTATGAAATTATACTTGAAGGAGTTTGCAGGTTCAAAATTAAGAAAGAGTTAGAAATTAAGAATGGATTCAGAAGAGCTAATGTTCAATGGAGTAAATTTAAATCAGACTTTAAGACTGAGAAACTTAATCATAAAGAAAAAAGAGAGGACTTCTTAAAAATATTGAGACCATTTTTTGAAAAAATGTCAATGAACGTTGATTGGGAAATGATTGAGGGAACCAATGATGAAGATTTAATAAATACAATTAGTATGTGCTCTCCATTTGATGTTAACGAAAAACAGGCTTTGTTAGAAGCCATTTCGTTGGAAGATAGAAGAGAAGTGCTCACATCATTAATACATATGAACGTAAATAAGAATAATATGGGCTCAAGATATGTTTCATGACTAGATTTTCTTTAATTTTAATGAGAAGATACTAAAACGTTATGGTAAAAAGTTAGATATTTGCAACATAATAATTAACTAAAACGGTAATAAAACATATTTCTTTTAGCCTTTTAAATTATGACACCAAAAAAAATCAAAATAGGACCATCAAGATTGGATTTGCAAATAAAGTATGAGAATGGCATAAATCTAGTTATTCCTTCAACTTTTTTGCGTAAATTTAGTCCTTCAGCTGAAAATAAAAACAATCTCAATTCAGAAAACCTCAAAAAATTTAATGGTATTTCAATTTCTAAATTAGAAGCTGTTGGTAACTATGCCATAAGGGTTCATTTTAGTGATGGCCATAATACTGGGATTTTCAGCTGGGAGTATTTATTTTCCCTAGGAGAAAAACTTAAAACTCAGTAATGCCCATAGCAAATAACATACTCTTTTTTTTTAGAAAATCAGAACGATTAAATAATCTAAGACCTACACTTCTGACTTTAGATATTATCCTACCTTTAAATCCGAAGAATTTATTTAGATTATGTGTTGAGCTCACTAAAAGGCTTTTATCGTAAAACCTTTTTCTAGAGTATTCCTGTAAGATGAGATTACTATTTAGCTTTTGTCCAAGGTTCTTTGCTTTCCTTAACGATTTCGATAAAGACAAGCAATCTCTTAATCCAAGGTTAAATCCCTGTCCAGCTATTGGATGAAGAGCTTGGCAAGCATCTCCTACTAGAACAATATTATTTTTATGGTATCTTAGACAAGAATATACATCTAAAGGAAAAATTGTTACTTTAGAGAATCTAATAATTTTTCCAAAAAAATCTCTATATCTTTCTTTGAAGAATTTTTTAAAGGAGTTTCTACTTTTAAACTTTATATCATCATCAACTGTGAAAACTACTGAAGATTGGTTTCCTTTTTTTGTCTTCATTGGAAGAAGTGCAAGTGGACCAGTTGGAAAAAATCTCTCTAGAGCCATACCATTATGAGGGGTCTCATGTACAATATTAAAAACATAGGCATTTTGATTGTAATTTTTATAAAGATATTTAAAAAGACCCATCTTTCTAGTATTTGATTTTCTACCGTCGGCTCCAATCAGAAGGTCACATTTAGTTATCCCTTTTTGTGTTTTTAATTCAAGAGTTTTATTTTCCAAATTTTTTATACTTTTAACTAGATTGTTACTATACATTTTAATAATTTTTGATTTTAGAACTTTTTCTAATAAAAATTTTTTAATAAATTTATTTTCAACTATGTAACCCATAACACCTTCTTCTGTCATTTCATGATTAAATGTTAATCCATTTACCTCAGATCCCTCGGTCACTTTAATTTTATAAATTGGTTGTGAATATTTGACTAAGTCCTTCCATATACCAATTTGATTGTAAATTCTTGCTGAACCTTGTGAAATTGCAGTAGTTCGCTTGTCACTAGTACTTTTGAGTAAATTTATTGATGACTTGTCAATAATTACCGATTCCAAACCATATTTTTCCATAAGTAAGGCTGTGGAGAGCCCAATTAATCCCGAACCTAAGATTACTATCTCACTATGTTTTTGCATATTCTTTTAATATAATATAATTTTATTAAAGATATCTAATGTTGAAAAAACTTAAAGAAAATTTAAAAAAATATTTTCAATTTTTGACCTTAATTATTCTAGGTTTAACTATTCTGTTTTCATTGTTTTCATTTAGTTCTCAAGATAATGCAGTATATAAATTTGATTCAACCCAAACAGACTACAACAATTTATTGGGTTATTTTGGTTCATTAATATCAGATATTTTGTTGAGAGCGTTTGGACATACATCATATTTTATACCTTTTTTTCTATTATTTATGGGTTTTAGGGTGGTGACTGGAAGGTCAATCGAATGGTACTCACTTGCATACTTCCCTTTTTTTTTAATGTCGATATGCTTTTTCTCAGTGGTTGCAGTTGATGAGTCAAGTTTCATCTCACTAGATGGAGGTTTTTTAGGAGAAGCCTTATTTTATTATTTTCAAACTTCCTTTAGTTCCACCTCTTATTATTATTATTATCTAACAGGATTAGGTCTAATAGCTATTCTAGGCCTAGCAATTACATTTAATATAGGCTTTAAAAATATTTTTAAATTATTTCAGATTTTAAAGATCTTTATATTTTTCATTTTTAAAATGATTTCTAAAGGAAAAATTAAGATTAATCTTTCAAATAATTTTAAAATTGCAAGGAATTCAAATCCAATTATCTCAAAAAAAACCACGTTAACATCTAATAAAAAAAGAGCTGTTAAAACCTCTAAATTTATTTTTCCTTCAATAAGATTATTAGAAGAGCCGAAAATGATAGAGGGCTTAGAGAATGAGAATAGAAAGAATGCTGAGATTAATAAAGCATTATTAAGTAATGTGCTTGCAGATTTTAAAATAAGTGGTCAAATTACGGATGTTAAGCAAGGACCAATTGTAACTCTGTTTGAATTAAAACCTGCTCCAGGAACCTTAACATCAAGTGTTATAAGTAGAACAGAAGATATTGCAAGATCAATGAGTGCAATCTCTGCTAGAATTTCAACAATACCCGGTAAAGATGCTTTAGGTATTGAGATTCCAAATAAAAGAAGGGAGACAGTTTACTTAAGAGAGCTGTTGAGTAGTAATTTAAATGAAAATGAAGATATCAAACTTCCACTTGCACTTGGCAAAGATATTTTTGGTAATCCAGTAATTGTTGATTTAGCAAGAATGCCTCACCTTCTTGTAGCGGGAACGACAGGTTCGGGTAAATCAGTAGGAATTAATGCAATGCTTCTGTCATTATTATTTACACTTACCCCGGAGGAATGTCGATTGATTTTAATTGACCCAAAGATGCTTGAATTATCTATATACCAAGATATACCCCACTTGTTAACAGAAGTTGTTACAGATCCTAAAAAGGCTGTTTCAGCTCTGAAATGGTCTGTTAAAGAGATGGAGATGAGATATCAAATGATGAGTCATCTTGGTGTTAGAGAAATTGATGATTATAATAATAAGGTCAGAAAAATATTAGAAAAAGGTGAAGTAATTTTCAAAGAAACTCAGGTTGGATATGACTCAGAAACTGGGAAGCCAGTCATGGAAAAAAAAGCATTAGACTTAAATATTTTTCCTAAAATAGTTGTGGTTGTTGATGAATTGGCGGACTTGATGCTCACGTCAGGCAAAGAAATCGAAGGTGCTATTCAAAGATTATCTCAGATGGCAAGAGCATCAGGCATTCATTTAATTGTGGCAACTCAAAGACCTTCAGTAGATGTCATTACAGGGACTATAAAATCGAATTTTCCAACTAGAATTAGTTATAAAGTAGTTAATAAGGTTAATAGCAGAACTATTATTGAGGAACAAGGAGCAGAACAACTTTTAGGTCAAGGTGATTTATTGATAACAATGTTGGGTGAACGATTAAAAAGAGTTCATGGTCCATTCGTACAAACAGACGAAGTACAAGCAGTTGTAGAGCACTTAAGAAAGCAGGGTGAACCAGAATACCTTCATTCTGTTACCACTGAGGAAGATGAAGCAGATAACTTCAACCTAGGTTTAACCGAGAGTGGAGACGAATTATATGATAAAGCTGTATACATTGTTTGTAGAGAGAAGAAAGCATCAACAAGTTTTATTCAAAGACATCTACAGATCGGGTATAATCGTGCTGCAAGGATTATTGAAAGAATGGAGTCGGAGGGTGTTGTCAGTCCAGCGAACCATGTTGGTAGGAGAGAGGTCTTAGTTGGTAAAGGTAATTAGCCTTATGGTGGTTATTTTATCTCTAAATTCTTGTTCATCGGCAGTCTCTGTTGGTGCATTCATTGGTAATGCTGGAACATCTAGTAAAGGTATCAAAAAAAGTTTTAGTGACACATATTTAAAAACTAAGGTTATAGCAAAGATTTCATTGTTAGATATTAAGAACATTGCAAATATTTCTGTTAACGTATCGCGTGGTACTATTTTATACACTGGATATGTTATTAGCGCAGAAAAAAGATTATTAATTGTTAAAAAAACTTGGGAAGTTGAGGGGGTAAAAAAAATAATAAATGAACTTAAGATTGATGATGATGTTCCCCTATTGCAAAGGACTAATGATTTTATTCTCAGATCAAAAATCAATACAAGATTACTATTTAAATCTGGTATAAATAGTAATAATTTCTCTGTAGATGTAGTAGATGGAGAAGTCTATATTATAGGACTTGCAGATAATATTAATGAAAAAACTGAAGTTGAAAGATTTCTATCAGGGATGACTGATATAAAAAAACTCATTACAATTATTGAAATTCCAAAGCATTTAGAAGATGAGTAGAATAAAAAATAAAGTTCTTTTTCAGATGGACCCCTTTAATAAACTTAACATTAAAACGGACTCAACTATTTCAATTATAAAAGAGGCATTAATTCTCGGGCTCAGAGTTTATGTAAGCAACCCAAATGATTTAACTTTAATGCAAAATAATGCGTTTATTAATTTTAAAGAAGTAACCTTGATAAACTCTAAGTTTTCTTTTAGTAAGCAAAAAAACTCTAGCATTAATAAGTTTGATTATTTTTTTATCAGGCAAGACCCACCATTTGATTTAAAATACTTAACTAACTGTTACTTATTAGAATTACACCAAAAATTTAATAAAAAACCAAGATTCATAAATGATCCAGGTGGAATTAAAAACTTCACGGAGAAAATCTGTCCAATTTACTTTGGTAGTTTGATGCCAAAAACTATGGTTACCTCTGACGAAAAGACTTTTAAGGAAAGATTGTTGAAGAAAAAAATATTAATATTAAAAACCTTATACAATAAGGGAGGCGAAGGTGTCATCAAAGTAGAAAAAAATGATAAAAACTCATTGAGTAAATTTAAAGAATTAATAGGTAAGTACAAAGTCCCAGTTGTTATTCAAGACTTTGTGAGTAAAGTTTCTAAGGGTGATAAAAGGGTGATTTTAATTGAGGGACAGCCAGTAGGTTTGGTAAATAGAGTTCCTCAACGGGGCCAATATAAGGCAAATTTAAATCTAGGAGGCAAAGCTGAGATTTCTGAACTTTCTAAAAAAGAGTCAGAAATCTGCAGAAAAATTAAACCTTTCCTTTTAAAAAATAAACTATTTTTTGTTGGGATAGATTTAATTGACGAAAAACTTACCGAAATCAACGTTACATCTCCAACTGGAATAGTTCAAATTCAGCAATTGACCGGCGTGAATATTGCAAAAAAATTGTGGGATAAGTTACTAAAAAGTTAAACTTTCCACTCAAAAATCTTTAATCACAATATCCACCTTGCATTACGCAAGGGTTAACTGTTAAACTTTCGTCTGGGGTTGAAACTGATGTGGTTTCAATCATTATTGGTACCGACTTGTAAATTGTAGTGGTTGGCAATAACTCAACATTTCTTCCATTTACTGATGCAGCCTCTAAGGCAGTCTCAATTTGGCTTAGTGAACTGTTATCGCTTTCAGTCGACGTCTGAGCCGTAATAGTAAGTGTGTGAGTGCCTCCTGTTAACGTATAGTTAGATGCTGTTCCAGTTCCATCACTTAATGCCAAGCTTCCAACAGTAATAGTCTTACTAGTTCCTACATCAGCAGAAGTAACAGTGCCAGATCCAGATAAGGTTAAAGTCTCACTGTTCTGTAGACCACTTAATGTCTGATCAGCCGCAGCAGCGGTAGTAGTTGCATCGTAAGTACGCGAACCCGAAGAAGATAAAACAGCTTGAGTTATATCTAAAGTATGCGTTCCTCCAGTAATAGTATAGTTAGATGCTGTTCCAGTTCCATTACTTAATGCCAAGCTTCCAACAGTAATAGTCTTACTAGTTCCTACATCAGCAGAAGTAACAGTGCCAGATCCAGATAAGGTTAAAGTCTCACTGTTCTGTAGACCACTTAATGTCTGATCAGCCGCAGCAGCGGTAGTAGTTGCATCGTAAGTACGCGAACCCGAAGAAGATAAAACAGCTTTTGATATACGAGCGTTACTAATGGATTGAGTTCCTCCGGTTAAGCCATATACAGTTCCATGCGTGCTATGTGTTGCTGAGGAAATCGTATATGCACTTGAAGCAGTTACAGTTTTACTATTATCATTAAAATCTGCATCATCATAGGTTAAGGTTGGGCTTGATAATGTTAAACTTATATTTGAAGATAGCCCATTTGCTGATGTTGTTGTTGCTGTACCAAATGTTGCTGTATCGGTTGATGTTGTTGAGTCATATGTTTTATTAACAGTGTAAGACTCGCCAGAAATATTTGCATATGATTTGGTAATATCACCAGGATCATATCCAGTGAGAATTCCGTTTCCCGTTCCTAAAACAGAGTCACCGTCAGAATAGCCGTATTGTATAAAACCAGCTGACGGAATATTACTGAAATCATCATCTGTGTCTGATCTTAATCTGTAAATTTTCCAATTACCATTAGAAGCTGTGAGAGAGGTGATCGTTCCAACATCATATGCTTCAATACTGATTGCGCTAGTATCACTCTTTGAAGCTGTTAAGCTACCAGCACTAAGAGTGCCTGTTGTTGGTGTTCCGTGTGTTGTAACAACTATGTCGTCTGCTGAGCTGACAGTTCCCATAACAATATCGCCTTGCTCAGTATTTGTGAGACCAACACCATCATCCATATCAAAGGTTAAACTTCCCGAGCCTACATCTATTGTTGCATTATTTGTGATACTTGCCGCCCCAGAGTCTCTTTGAGCGTCAATTGTTCCTAAAGCTGAATCCGTATTGGCTCTTAAAGCTAAATTACCATTGTTAGTTGTAATATTTTGATTTAGAGTGATGCTTCTACCTGCTAATAATGTTAAAGTAGAGCTATTTGATGTTGGAACTGAAATTGCACCATTTAGAGTGATATCAGTGTTAGCTTGTAGAGTTATATCTGTTCCCTCGGCAAGCATTGCCTCAATTATATTGTTATCCAAATCAGTCGTACTTGATGAATTGTATGACCCTAACGCGGAACTAGTTATTTCAGATCCAGTGAAACTCGATAAATCAGTACTAGCTGATGAAAACTCATCACCTGCACTAAAATACCACCCCGATCCGTCATCTGAATAAGACCCACTTGGTCTTTGAAAGTTTACCGTTATTTGGTCTCCACCTGCATTTTCACCAAAATAAATTAAAATAGGGTTATATTCATAACTCGAAAAAGTTTTTGTTCCTGTTTTTGATGTTGGTCCATGTATACCACTATTGTCAACAACTTCATTGCTACTACTTCTATAGGAGATAAGGTCAGTTACACTCCCAATCGATCCATCCAAAGGTTCTGTCCATAGCCAACTTGAGTCATCACTTGTTGTTTGAAAACCGTAAGATCCAGCCGTTCTTGATAGAAAAAACCCTCGCCATTGAACACTGTAAGTGTCGTCAAAGTTTGTTCCTGGTGTTGTAGTGTTTATAGACGTAAAAAAAACAGAATCAAATTTTGCATCACTTTCTGTTGACGTGAAATTATCAAAGTTATCAGCAAAGTATCCTGAATATTTTTGTGCAACAAGACCGTCAGAAGTATTCGAACTGATTGTGATATTTTTAGGATCAAGTAGCAAATGACCACCTTTTACATATGTGTTAGTTAAATCAACCGTTCTTAAATTTTCTTTGGATGATATTTCTACAAACCCTCCGTTTTTGAATTTTTGCTCATCCTTGCTGAAATGTCCGTTAGCTTGAATCGAACCATGATAATCCGTGACTTCTTCGGACCAAATCACTGCTGTACCGGCAGATCCGTTTTTACTTGAAATATCAATCGTTGAATATTTATCTACGTAGGTTTTTTGAGCAGTTGAAATTTTTGGAAGTTTACCAAAACGGTTAACGAATCCAAAATGTTCATTATCTGAGGTATAGTCTTGTCTTTTACCACCTTGAAACTCTCCGCCAACTCTTATCTTGCCGCCCATAGTTTTACCTTTAGCGCTGAGTTTTGCATTTAATAAAGCTATATTTTTCCCTTCAACATCAATCAAACCTCCATTGCCCAACTCAGAATCAACATCGAATGAGCCAGAGGTTAAATTCACTAATTTTCCCTTATATTTTATACTCCCTCCTGTATGATCACCCTTAGCAATCAATTTTGATTTTCCTGGAGAAAAAAGAGTATCTTCAGACATAACAATAATCTCACCTCCCTTTTCAAATCCGTTTGCTTCAATCGTACTGTTATTAATCAAAAGTTTTTTTGAAAGAAGTTCAACCTTTCCCCCATTAAATCCATTTGCTTTTATTATCCCTTTACTATGGATATTATCACCTTTGATCGATACAAATCCAGCGGGCATATTTGAATTTTCACTTGAAACATCTATTTTTCCACCATGATATTGACTACCGTTTTGAGAATTTAAAGTTATTTTGCCACTTTTCTTGTCATAGCTCATTGCTGTAATTGAGGCTTTATCACCGTTACTTATTGTTCCCATTCTTAAATGTTTTGCCACTTTAGCAGAAAGCTCTATTATACCGCCCTGAGCCTTCAGCTCCCCGTTGTTAGATATTAAATATTTAAGTGTTCGTCCGTATATGTCCGTAACCTTATCCAGATTTTGAGATGGGACAATGATATTCATCATTCTGTTATTCTTAAAATTTAATGTTACGGAGTCACCCGCACCTAAAGCTATTTTTCCAAGTTTTGCTTTAACTATCCCGGAATTTTTAACATGCCTTCCAAGTAAAGCTGCATTTCCCCCAGAATTTACAATTATTGAACCTTTATTTTCAACACCCTTAGACAGAGGCTTTGCATTAAATTTGTAAATATTACTCAAAAAATCCTCATTACTTAAATCTAGAGACGATGCAGTAAATGTATTTGTATTAACAACCCCAGATTTAGATATGATGACGCCATTAGGATTAATTAAAAAAACATTACCGTTCGAATTTAATTTCCCTGATATTGTTGATGGTGTTGATCCTACAACTCTATTTAGTGATGATGATGATGATGATGGCATATTGAAGTCAACCCGTCCCTTCTCATGAATGGAAAAACTATTCCAATTTATGACAGACTTGTTTGTTTTTTGATTAATCTTCAAATGATTTGTTTCGCTTGAATCAATAATGATATTGCCGCTTTGTACTTGTGGTCCAGATGGCATGTCATTTCCAAAAAGGGTGGAGCTAAAAAGTACAAAAAAACCCGACGGCAATTTTTTTAATAAGCAAATTATTTCTTTTTTCACAGTATATAATCTTTATTTCGTTAAAAATTCATCGCGAGCTTTACTGCTATCTGATTATTATTCAATCTAATGTCTGAAAGCTTCTCAATTTTTTTTGAAGCCCATGTCTTTGAATACTCTGCTTTTCCATAAATATTTTTACCAAATACCGTTTTGTCAAATGCTTTAAATTCAACACCTAGCCCAATAGATTTCGCAGCTGTAGTTTTTTGTTCAGTTGCAGTTGGTTTCTTTATATACGCAACACCCATTGCAGAATAAATATATGGGGAAACAACTAATTCATTGGATAAATTGACATTTCTAATAACCTGCATTCGAGTATACCAGTTTTTATCTCCAGTAATTGCACCTGATGTAAGGCTACTAATTTTGTTTTCACCAATCACAGAGGCCTGCTCAGAGTTTAATAAACTGTCGCCGGTATATTGGCCCCCTCCATTTAAATTTACTATGTAATTGTCCAAAAAGTTTCTTGAATACGATAAATTGGCATTTAAATGTGTATAAGTAGAGGTGGCAGATGCTCGTGACAATGGGGTAGATGTTGCTTCGCTTGCCGATCTTGAAAAAAGTTCTAATCCTCTTGATAAATCTGCATTAAAACTTGTGCAACCGATGTCACAATTAGTTATGCTTGTGCCCAGCCTTACGTTTGTTAATCTATCGTGACTAATAAACTCTTTTTTTCCAGTCATATTTGTAAATTGTATTTCATCAGTCCAGTTAATTGTCCCCCTGAGAAACCATGTTTTACTTGGCTGATAAACTAAAGGGTGTGATAAAGTTAATGAACCAGATTTCATATTTGCTTCAAGTAGAAGTGACTCAAGCTCGCCACCTGGTCGCGTCATGCTTTCTAAATAAGATAAACCTATAAAAGTACCGTTTTTACCAATAGGAGCGGATAATGATATTCCTCCTGCCCTAATAGGAACACTTCTTCCAGTTCCTTTAACTCCCTTTTCTGTTGGCCTTGCTAATCCAAACATGGATAAAGTTTCACCTAATCCCAAAGGAGAGTTAATTCTAAGACTCATCTGACCCTGTTGTCTAGATAACGATTTACTTTGAAAATTATTAAACTCCATCGATCCGGAAACATATTTATGAGATGCCTCTATTATTAATTTTGTTAAATTATCTGGTCCCGGAAGAAAACCTGAGTTTAAAGTAACACCAGAAATGCTCCCAGCAAGGATAAGTCTTCGATTAATTTCTTTTTGAGTAAGAGTTTTTTTATTTAGAAGAGGTTTTAAATAAGAATATATTAAGGCAGCTTGATTAGCAGGTACGTTTCTTAAGTCTAATTTATCGATTGTACCGTCTAATACTTTAAAAAATATTGTTGCATTATCGGAATCTAACTCCTGCGATGGAACTATCACTTGTACAAGGGGATATCCCTTCTTATAAAATTCATCAGTTAATTGATCAGCAACAATATTAAGCTGCTCAATCGTTTTCTCTTGATTTATTAACTCTTTTTTGTACTTGTTGAAGTTAATTATTTTTTGTAATGGTTCTGGTGCTAAAATTATAATTGTTTTTGGGCGTATGAATATATCTGAGTTTTCGATTGTTTTTATTTGATTTAATTTTTTTGGAATTTCGGGAATCGATTTTTGTTTGTCGTTTAAATCAAAAAAGTCAGGCTGGCTATATTTTTTAAAAAAATCAGGTAAAGCTTGACTTGGTGTCTGAGGATTAGCGTTAGCAATATTATTGTGGAGACACAAAGATGCAAATACTAACAAAAATTTTAGATACCAAATTAGCTTGTAATAAGGCACACAGAACACCGTAGGGTTCACCTTTAACATTTTACTACCTATTTAAATTTCCTTATGTGGATAATATCGCGAAACCCAGGAAATCTCAATGATTTTGAAAATTAAATAGTTCTCATCCTAATGTTATCAACAGTTTTCTAATAAGTACCAGTTATCTTAATTTTTTTAGTTTTCTACAAACACTTTAATTTTTGAAAGTTAGTAAAAGAGCAATTAGTGTGATTTGTTTTTAATTTCTGGCTCCAGTGAAAGCATTTTTGTTCTATTTTTTTTCAAATAGTTTTAAATATTGTAACCACTTTCACCATGAGATGTGGTATCAAGTCCAGTTGTCTCCTCATCTTCGCTTACTCTAAGAGGTGTAACGCTTGATATTATTTTAAGAATTATATAAGTAAAAACTGCAGTCCAAATGAGTGTGATAAAAACAGAATATATTTGGATTTTAATATGGTCGAAAGCGGACATACCTTCATCAAAACCAACCCCTCCAAAATTAACACTCATCAGGAATCCACAAAGTATTGTGCCCAACATACCTCCAATACCATGCACAGCAAAAACGTCTAAACTATCATCAATCTTTAATCTAATTCTTATCAGCTCTACCCCGATATAACATATTATGCCCCCAAGTATTCCAAGAATTAAAGCACCTTGCACACCAACAAATCCTGATGCAGGTGTTATAGTGGCTAATCCAGCAACCATTCCAGTGACCATACCAACCAAAGATGGCTTTCCAAATCTAAACCATTCAATTAAAATCCAAGAGAACGCACCAAGCGACGCAGCTATGTGTGTAACCAGTATAGCTTTGGAAGCTGTAAGGTCAGCTGCTAGAGCTGATCCTCCGTTGAAACCAAACCACCCAACCCAGAGCATTGAAGCTCCAATCATTGTTAATACTGGGTTATGTGGAGGTGTAAGATTATTTTTACTAAATGAATTTCTTTTACCTAAAACTATTGCAATGACCAACGCACCTACCCCAGCAGTTGTATGTACAACAATCCCGCCTGCAAAATCTTTTACGCCCATTTGACCTAGGAATCCACCTCCCCATACCCAATATGCTACAGGGCAGTACACAACTAATAACCATAATGACGAAAATATTAATACTACACTAAACTTTATTCTTTCGACATACGCCCCAATAATCAAAGCTGGGGTTATTATTGCGAATGTCATTTGAAACATTGCAAAAAGCACCTCAGGTATACCCCCAATATTAGACTCGTCAGATATATCTAAGAATAATTTTGAAAACCCCCCGAATAACCCTGAACCATCACCGGAAAATGCTAATGAATAACCCATAATTACCCACAATATTGACATTAAGCAAGCAATTCCAAAATGTTGAGACAAAACAGAAAGAACATTTCTAGAACAAACCAAGCCTGCATAAAATAAAGCGAGGCCAGGTAGTGTCATGAATAAAACTAAACTTGAAGAGGTAAGTATCCAAGCCGTATCGCCTGTATTTGTTTGCGCATGAACATTACTACTAGATAAAATGAAACTAATAAGTAAAATGGTTTTAAGAACTTGCACGAGAGGAAGATTAAAAAACGTTCATATAAAAAATTAGCCCAACATTTATACATTACTATAATTGTTTGTTAATTTAAAGAGATTAATTAATTATAAGTATTTATGAATAACAAAACTATTTATGCCCTATCCACTTTTTATGGACAATCATCAGTTGCCATTGTAAGAATTTCAGGGCCTGAAAGCTTGATAGTTGCAAAAAAGCTTTGTAACTTGAAAAATATTAAGCCAAGATACGCAAATTTCTGTAAACTTATTGACAGAAAAGGAAAAGTATTTGATGAAGGGCTTGCTATATATTTCAAAAAACCAAATTCTTTTACTGGCGAGGATGTCTTAGAAATACAAATACATGGTGGCATAGTTGTAATTAACAAACTAATCGAAGAACTCTCCAAACTAAAAAATTTGGTACCAGCAAAGCCTGGCGAGTTTTCCCAAAGAAGTTTTTTAAATAGCAAGCAAAATCTAATGTATTTTGAGGGAGTTAACAATCTAATTGCTGCCGAATCTGAAAATCAGCTTCTCATTGCAAATAGACAAGCTTTTGGATTTAAAAAAAATCCAACACTAAAATGGAAAAAAAAAATACTGGAAATAAAAGCAGTTATTAACGCTGAGATAGAGTTCTCTGATGATTTAGATGATAAAACTACTATTTCTAACTTGAAAAAAGACATTAAAAAATTGAGAACTGAAATATTAAAAGTGATTTCACTTTCAAAAAGTATTGATAAAATTAAATATGGGCATAAAGTCATATTTCTGGGCCCTGTTAACACAGGAAAGTCTTCCTTATTAAATTTTCTTTTTCAGGAAAATAAGTCGATTACCTCTAGATACAAAGGGACAACTACAGATCAAATAGAATATAGCCTTAATTTGCTTGGTGAAAAAGTCACATTTGTTGATTCTGCGGGTATTAGAGATTCAAAACGTTTTGTTGAGCAGGAAGGGGTTAAGAAAACAATATCAAATATTAATTCTGATAACAATTTTATTCTTACCCTTTCACCCGAAATTCTTTCAGATAATAATTTAAATAGTATAGACAATTTAATTTCTAGAATATTTAAGAAACGTTTTATTATAGTCCTAAACAAAACTGATTTGAGCAGCTCAAAATTAAGATTTGACAATTTTAAAAAAAGGCACCCTCGAATTCCAAATTCTAAATATTTCGAAATATCTTGTAAAAAACATTACAGTAACGCAGAAAAGCTGAAATCATTTAAAGACTTCATATACCAAAAATTACTTAAAACAAATATTAATATTAATGATGATATTTATTTTTCAGAAATTCGACATTACAAATGTTTAGAAAATATAAACATCAAACTAGATTTAGCTCTAGATAATATCGAAGAAATTGAGATCGCGTCAAACTTTATTGATGAAGCATTATATGAGTTAGATGATATTTTCGGTAGACACGATAAGGAGGAAGAGCTAGATATTATATTTAGAAAGTTTTGTATAGGTAAATAGATGTTCCACGTGAAACAAAAATATGATGTTATTGTAGTTGGTGCAGGACATGCTGGCGTAGAAGCGGTAACAATGGCTTCTAGACTTGGGATGAGGGCGGCTATTGTCACATTTGATATGGGGGATATAGGAACCCTTTCATGCAATCCAGCCATGGGTGGGCTTGGTAAAGGCCACCTTATAAGAGAAATTGATGCACTTGGAGGGTTAATTGGCATGGCTTCTGATAAATCTGGAATTCAGTTTAAGGTATTAAACAAAACTCGTGGTGCAGCTGTTCAGGGTCCAAGAGCACAGATTGACAGAAACTTATATAAACGAAATATGATGAATTTGCTCAAAAAAGAAAACATTGCAATAATAGAGGATGAAGTAGAGGACATTAAAACAGAAACTTTTAAAGGAAATATAAATGTATCTGGGATAGCTCTTGTAAAACACGGGATTCTATCCTGCAAATCTGTAGTTATTACTACTGGAACATTTTTGGGGGGAAAAATATATAGGGGAAAAGAATGTTGGGAAGCTGGAAGACTGAGGTGCAAGCCATCTATTAGACTCACTAAATTCTTTAACCATTTCTTCAAAGTGTCAAGGTTGAAGACTGGGACGCCTCCTAGAATTATGGGGAACTCAGTTAATTATGAAAAGTGTGAGATTCAAAAAGGCGATAGTAACCCAGAACCATTTTCCTTTCTGACTGACAGGCTAAGAGTTAATCAAGAAGATTGTTATATTACAAAAACAAATGAAGTCACTCACGATATAATCAAGTCAAATATTCACTTATCATCTATTTACAGTGGAAAAATTGAATCAAGAGGACCTAGATATTGCCCGTCCATAGAAGATAAAGTCAAGAGATTTTCAGACAAAACCAGTCATCAAATTTTTTTAGAGCCTGAAACCAAAGAAAAAGAGATCATTTATCCCAATGGTATTTCAAACTGTTTACCCAAAGATGTTCAAGAAAGTTTTGTAAAAAGTATACAAGGTCTTGAGAATTGTGAAATTACGGATTACGGTTATGCTATTGAATATGACTGTATTGATAGTGTTGAGTTAAAAAAAACTTATGAAACTAAGAAGATAGGCGGACTTTATCTTGCAGGTCAAATTAATGGAACAACAGGTTATGAGGAAGCGGCGGCTCAAGGCTTAATGGCAGGGATTAATGCTTCAAGAAAGATCAGCGGTAAGCCTAGCGTGGTCATTGAGCGAGAGCAAGGATACATTGGGGTTCTTACGTCAGACCTTAGTAAGGGGGGGCTCTTAGAGCCTTACAGAATGTTTACTTCTCGCGCAGAATTTAGATTATTACTTAGAGCTGATAACGCAGATGAGAGATTAACTGATTTAGCTATTAAAATTGGAACAATTTGCTTAAACAGAAGAAGAGCCTGGGAGAAAAAGAAAAAAGAAATAAATGAAACAACAAGATTGATGAAGAGATTAAAGGCATCACCACAGATTTTTAAGAGTCATGGAATAAAGATAAATCAAGATGGCAAGAAGAGAAGCGCATTCGACCTTTTAGGATATAAAGATGTTAAATGGGAAAACCTTACAAGTATTTGGAAAGAAATTAAAGATATCAATATTTCTGACAAAACAATTAAACAAATTACAAACACTGCATTTTACAGTAAATACACCACGAGGCTAGCAGAGGAGATTAATCAATTAAAAGCAGAGGTTGAGCTTAAGATTAATGATAATATAAATTTTAGAAAGTGTTCGGGTTTGTCAAATGAAGTCAAGGAAGTTTTGGAAAGGTATAAGCCACAAAGTTTTGGCGAGGCAAAAAATTTACCTGGTATGACTCCTGCTGCGGCATCAATACTATTAAGTTATGTTAAAAAATGATCAACACAATTTACATTTAGGCAACCCCGATAAACTTAAATTCAAAAAGCTTTACAATGTTTCACGTGAAACAATAAACAAACTTGAAATTTATGAAGAATACCTTTTGCGTTCAAATGCGCAGTTCAACTTGATTGGAAGCGGCACCCTAAAATTCATATGGTCACGACATTTCGCTGATTCGGCTAAATTATTTTTTTTAATTAAGTGCAAATTGGAAGAAAGTTTGGAAAAGCTAACTATTTGTGATGTCGGGAGTGGGGCTGGTTTTCCAGGGGTCATAATAAAAATATTCTCTAATGAATTTGACTTAGACTGTGATATAGAGCTATTCGAATCAAATAAAAAGAAGTCAACTTTTCTGAATGAATTAACGAAAAAGTTGGACCTAAATATAATCGTTAACAATTTTAGGGTTGAGGATACAAGGAAGAACTACGATGTTATTTTATGTAGAGCGGTTTCAAGTCTTTTAAATATAATCAATATGAGCAGAGATTGTTGTAAACCCTCTTCTCTTTTAGTGCTACCCAAGGGAAAGAATTGGTCAAAAGAATTGATTGAAGCAAAAAAAGTATGGAACTTTAAAGTAAAACTTGTTAAAAATAATAGAATGTTAGATAAAAGTGGTGGTGTAACACTGTTGATCAATAAAGTGAAAAAGAATAAATGAGAACTATTTTTTCAATTGTAAATCAAAAAGGTGGTGTTGGTAAAACCACAACCGCAGTAAATTTGGCAACCGCACTTTGTGCAACCGGAAAAACATGCCTGATAATAGATTTGGATCCTCAAGGAAATGCAAGTACAGGCCTTGGCGTCCCAGTAAACAACAGAAAGCCTGGGGCTTATGAAGTGTTGTCAGAGAAAATTGCTATGGCGGATACTGTAAAGTCAACAGACGTAAACGGATTGGGACTGGTTCCATCCATGGTAAACCTTTCGGATGTCGAGTCGGTAATAAAATCTGCCGACAACAAGGATTTTATTCTAAAGTCAGCAATTGAACAACTGCCCAGTGAATATTCCGCCATAATCATTGATTGTCCGCCTGGTCTTAACTTTCTCACAATCAATGCTCTAGCTGCATCAAATAAAGTTCTAATTCCGCTCCAATGCGAGTTTTATGCTTTAGAGGGTCTAAGCCAAATACTTAGGGAAATAAAAAAGGTAAATGAATCGTTAAATCCAGAGTTAATATTGGATGGAATTTTATTGACAATGTATGACTCGCGAAACAAATTGAGTGTTCAAGTAGAAGAAGATGTCAGAGAGGTTATGGGGGCTGCAGTTTACAAAACTATAATTCCAAGAAATGTAAAAATATCTGAGGCACCATCTCATGGTCAACCAGTAATTTTATATGATAGTCAATGTATAGGATCCGAAGCTTACATTAACCTAGCTGCAGAGGTTTTAGGGAAAGGAAATTTTGGAGGTGTATAAGAAATGAAAAAAAAGAATAATATTAATAAGGGTAAAGTAACACAGATCAAATCAAAAAAACCAAAACCTTCTAAAAAAAAGCTTGGTATGGGTTTGTCATCGCTTTTATCAACAGATACAGCCTTAGATTCAATCATTAGAAAAAAAACTAGTGATTTAGAAACAAATTCCGATTTGGGAAATTCTATTCAGAAAGTTGCTGATAAAATAAAGATGGTTTCTGATTCAGAAATGAGTCTTTCACCTTCAACTGGAGAGTCAGAGCAAATAAAGCTCCCTATTCATAGATTGGTTTCTGGAAAATATCAGCCAAGAAAAACATTTGACCAGACCGAGTTAGAAGAGTTAGCTGAATCCATTAAGGTAAATGGTATCTTACAACCTATTTTAGTTCGCCCTTTGACTAATAATGCTAAATCATACGAGATTATTGCTGGAGAGAGACGCTGGAGAGCATCTCAAATCGCTAAAGTACATTCGGTACCAGTAATAATAAGAAACTTTGATGACGAAACGGCAATGGGCGTTGCAATGATTGAAAACCTTCAGCGTTCTGATCTTAACATAATTGAAGAGGCAGAAGGTTATAGGACAATGATGAATAACTTTCAATTCACTCAAGAAAAACTATCTGATAGGATAGGAAAAAGTAGGAGTCATATCGCAAATGTTTTAAGAATTTTATCTTTACCGAAATTTGTTAAAAGATATGTCTCATCTGGAGATATTTCGTTTGGTCACGCTAGGACTATGGTAACACTCTCAGATCTTGAAGCAAATGATGTGGCTAATGAAATAATTGATAAGGACTTAAGTGTAAGAGAAACCGAGAAGCTTGTTGGAAAGATAAAAAAAAGGTTTAATACCCTAAAAGACGGCCATTCGGAAAGAAGTGAAAATGAAAAGGATCCTAACATTGCATTATTAGAAAAAGAACTTACTAATTTATTGGGACTTAAAGTTGATATTAATCATAAAGCCAACAATTCTGGGGATCTCACAATTTTTTATAAATCAATTGATCAAATTCAGCCAGTCTTGGATAAACTTAAATGGAAACCTAAGTGAATCGAAGGTTAATTCTTGATACTGAAACAACCGGTTTAGATTTTGATAAAGATAGAATAATTGAAGTAGCTTGTTTAGAGTTAATAGATGATGTTTTTTCAGGAGAAAAATTTCATAATTATTACAGTCCTGAAAATATAATAATTAGCAAACAATCAGAGGAAATTCATGGGCTTAATAACGATTTTCTCAAAAAATACAACTCGTTTGAAAGCGAAATACAAAGCTTTTTAGAATTCATCGGAGATTCCCAATTAATAATTCACAATGCCCAGTTCGATTTGAGTATGATAAATAATGCATTGAAGAGAATCGGGAAAAAGATGATTCCTGATGAACAAACGCTATGCACATTAGAATTGTCAAAAAAAAAATTTCCAGGAAGCAAGAATAATCTCAATGCCTTGTGTAGAAGGTTTGGCATTAGTTTAGAAGAAAGAGAAAAGCACAGCGCAATTACAGATTGTTTTTTATTATTACAAGTGTTCCAAGAACTTAACGGGGGAAAGCAAGGAAACTTGGAGTTCAGTATTTATGAGGAAATTATTAATGTACCTAACAAGGTTAAGTACGAGAACTTAAATCTACCAAAAGTTAAAATCTCAGATGAAGAGCTAGAGAATCATAAAAAGATGTTAAAAGAAATACCAAATAATTTTTGGTAGGATTCAAGATATAGATATTTAAATAATATAGATAACAATATGTAGTTATTGTGGATAAATCTAATTTACATTATCATAAATCCGTTGATTTTCCCTACGTTTCATGCGATTATCCACAGGTTATTGCATTTGTAAAGTTAGTGGTTGAGGGGGAATGACAGATAGTTTCAATATAGATTTTTTGAGTATTAAAGAAGGTATCTTTCGTAGATTAGTTCCACTTATAGCCTTTACTTTTTTATTGAATCTTTTGGCCTACAGTGAGGCATTTGCAGCTAATCCAAGAGTTCCAAGTCAGGCATTACCAAAAATGTTTAGAGGCCAGGCAGCCCCAGATTACTATGATATAAAAAAACAAAAGCAGGTTTTACCAGAAATTCTTCAAAAAAAAGAACTAAATAAACAAGAAGATACTGGTGTTAAAATAGTACCTGAAACTTTAATAATTTTAGCACCCAAGGAACTTCAAAATGTTATTGATATAGAAAGTTACAAGAGCAAACTAATTGGAGTTGAACAGAGTGTTCAACAACTATACAACTTAGCATTAAGCATTGAAAAGGAATATAATCAGAAAGGATATCCGCTTGTAAGAGCGTTTCTTCCTACTCAAGAACTTGAACCAGATCAAGCGACGGTTTTTATCAAAGTTGTTGATGGTTTCATAGAAAAATTAGATTTATCGCAAGTACCATCATCTCAGATTTTCAGGACTTACAGGTATCTTCGACCTCTTATAAAGAAAAAAGGATTAAAATTAGATGAAATAGAAAGAAAATTACTTTTGGCTGGAAGTTCAGCTGGCTTAAGTTTAACAAGCACCTTATCACCTGGCATTTCCGAGGGTGGAACAGTTTTAGTTATTCAAGCAAAACATAGATTAATTTCTGGTGGAGTTAACTTTGATAACACTCAAAGTGAAGAATTAGGAAGACAGCAAGGACAAGTAAGAGCGGTAATTAATTCACCATTTGGATTAGGTGAGTCTATCTCGCTCTTTGGATTGGCAAGGCCAACTATTAAAGGAATGAAAGGCACTGGCTTAGATGTTCCCATTAGAGCTGGTGGTCTTGCTGCTTCCTTACCACTTGGTGATAACGGATTAACCGCAGGGATTTCATACATGGAAAGTATGACGAGACCTGGGGGAGATGCTAGTTCCTTGGGGCTAGAGGCCAATATGAAGTCTGCGACTGGTACTGTGTCATATCCATTATATTATTCTCGGGATACAGCAGTATTTCTTAGAGGATCATTAAGTTGGACGGACGAAATTCAACATACTAGCGTATCTGGAGAAGATCAAGACCTTAGTCATGATAGAGTTACAACATTAAGATTTGGAACCAGTTTAAATAAATGTGCATACGGATGCATAGGTGTAGACCTACAGTTTTCTAGAGGTATTGATGTTGCTTCAAGGTCGCAGAGTCAAACTGGAAATGGGACACCTCTTTCAAGATCAGCAGCCAAGGCTCAATTTTCGCATTTAGTTCTAAATACAAATTATAGATTTTCTCCCGTTGAAAATTATGAATTTTCTTTAAATTCTGGCGGACAATACTCGTTTGATGACTTACTAAATTCTGAACAAACATCAATAACTGGATTTAATAAACTTAGTGGTTTTACTTCTGGCTCAATATCTGGAGATGAGGCTTGGTATGTTAGAGGCCAAATTAATAGGAACTTCAGTTTAACTAACCAAATAAAATTGTCACCTTATGTTTATGGTGCAGCTGGTGTCGCTTATACCCTAACACCAACTGCTGTAGAAAACAGATCTACAGCAGCTAAATCTATTGGTTTAGGATTACAGGTTCAAGGATTTGACAAATATTTCTTTGATAAATCTATATCTGGTAGGGTTGAGTATTCTAAGAATTGGGGAACAGGCAAATTGGAGGATTTGTCTGATGTTAGACTTAATAAACAACACTTATTGGTTTCATTAGCAATGAGTTTTTGAATTTAATTTGTAGTTTTATGACTTTTGGAGGGAATTAGTCATAGTGATGGGAAAAAAATATATTAGTAAATCTGCAAATAGATTTGCTCTAATAGGCTTTTTGGCAGTTTTTGTTAATACTCAAGCTGTGTCAGGTGAAATGCCTAAAAATCCTAGTATCCAGTCTGGAAATGTTACTATTGAAGGTAAAGGAACAAATCATTTAAAGATCCAGCAAAAAACAAATAAATCTATTATTAATTGGGATAGCTTTTCTGTTCATAAAGGAGGAAGAGTAGATTTCAATATGCCCTCTTCCAGATCCTCATCACTTAACAGAGTTACTGGATCTACACCATCAACGATAGCAGGTCAAATTAACTCGAATGGCAAGGTTTTACTTATAAATCCTAATGGAGTTGCTATTACCAAGAATGGCGTTGTAAAGACTGGATCCTTTGCGGCTTCTACTTTAGATATTAAAAATAATGACTTTCTTAAGGATATTTATTCTTTTAAAAGAAAAAATAATTCAAAAGGAGTTGAAAACTCAGGTAAAATTATTGTTGGTAATGGAGGAAATGCCTCACTCTTAGGTGGTTATGTAAGCAATAGCGGCACTATAATGGCAAGGCTTGGTAAGGTTTCATTAGGATCAGGAGATCAAATCACACTAGATTTTGTGGGTGATGGCCTCATGAAGGTAACAGTCCCAAGTAAACAGCTTGGACTCATTAGAGATACAAAGGGTAGACCACTGAGTTCCATAATCAGAAACACTGGCATAATCACAGCAAACGGCGGACTTATTGAATTATCAGCGCACACAGCTCAAGCTTTATCAAGAGGTTCTGTAAATATTGGTTCCTCAGGTATGATAATAGCACAAAGTTTGGGTGAAAAATCAGGAAAAATTGTAATAGGGAGTCCAAAAGACAATAATATTAAAATCTCAGGAAAAATTGATGTTTCTACACCTATAAAATCCCTAAGTCCTTCAGGCACAATAATAATTCAGGGAAGAAATGTAACTCATACTGGTAATATTTATGCAAATGGTCGTTCTGGTGGTAAGGTCGAAGTACTTTCGAAAGATAATATCAAAATTGACGGTAGTGTTCTTGCTAAAGGTAATCAAGAAACTGGTGGAAATGTAGTCTTTTTATCAGAAAATGAAGTAAAAGTTACCGAGAAAGCTATTGTAAACGCCACGGGTCAAAATAAAGGCGGCACAATCAGATCATTAGCAAAAACATCTAATAGCACATCGGGAACTTTAAATGCTAGCTCACTTGACGGATATGGGGGGAAAGTTGACGTAACCGGTGATTCTGTGCAAGTTTCACGTGCGAACATAAATGCCTCAGGTAAACTAAGAGGAGGAAAGGTACGAATTGGTGGAGAATACTTAGGAGGAAAATTAACCATTAAGGATAATAATTATAAAGGATTTGTTTCCCGCTTTGGCGATCAACCACAACTTGACAATGCAAAACACACGGTTGTCAAAGCGGATACAAATATTGATGTGTCTAGTCAGACAGGTAAAGCTGGAACTGCTGTTATCTGGTCAGACCAATTAACTGAGTTTGACGGTCAAATCAATGCAAAAGGAGCCGAAAAAATATTAGTTTCTGCTAATCTTGATGAAAAACCTAAATTTGGTGAATCTACTATCGATTTCCCAAAGACAGTCACGACAAAAATTCAGACTGAAATAGGGTCAAAGGCGGACCCTCCTCCGCCTAAGGCTTTAAAAAGTCAGAGTGTAAGTAAATCATCGGTGGACCCTCCTCCGCCGACGGTTTATGAACAAGGTGGTGGCTTCGTAGAGATTTCATCTAAGGATTACCTAAAAAAAGCAAATATTGCAGGTGTTTCGCTTAACGGTGGAACCTTGCTTCTTGATCCACGTAATATTTATGTAAGAGATAGCTCTGTTGGTGGAACTACTTTGACGAGTGATCTCACAAATGTTGATCAATATGCTGATGGCTCTACAACTTCATATAGAGTTAATAGTTCGATTATCGAGTCTGCCATAACTTCAGGAACCAATGTAATACTGAAAGCACAACGAAACATTTATGTTCAAAGTGATAT
>CACJRF010000008.1 GCA_902595755.1 uncultured Alphaproteobacteria bacterium
CATCTCCTCCAGCAGAAGAAGCTAAGACAGAAACAAAACCTACCGAGGTAGCAACTCCTCCAGCAGATGATAAGCCAGCAGAAGATGCAAAGAGGTGAAGAAAAAAAAACTGATGTTAAAGATTAAATAAATTTTTATATAGTTAATTTTTGTTTATTTTTGTTACATTCTAGACAAATTTGAACAAAATTAATTAGGCATTTTATCTATTTTTCTTATTAAACAGTAGATCCTTAGATATAATCTAAGAAGTATAAAATTAATTGGAGATTAAAATTAATTTTAAAGAAAATAAATTTGTGGCTGCCAAATTTGGAAAAGTTAATGGTATTGAAGGCTGGCTGAGTGTTAACATATATCTCACAGCCTCATCTGGAATTGATAAATTCTCAAATTTTTATATCAACAACAAGGCAACAAATTTATTATTTAAAAAAAAAGGAAAGAAAGTTCTTTGTAAAATTGAAGGTGTGAATGATATTGATACTGCAAAACAATATGTTGGAAGTGAAATATTTGTAGATAAAAAAGAACTACCAAAACTAGTTGAGGGGCAATATTATTACAATGATTTGTTAGGTTTGAGTGTTAGAATTAAAAACAAAAAAATTGGGGAAATTATTGATGTTCAGAATCATGGCGCTGGCGATTACCTTACAATTAAAAGAGAAAAGGATGAGATATTAGTTCCATTAATTAATGATCACGTTATAAGCATCGAACTATCTAAGAGAATATTAAATTTAAATCCTGACTATTATGAATTTTAAAATACTCACCTTATTCCCAGAGCTTTTTCCTGGCCCATTGAATCACTCAATTATTGGGGCTGCTCTTAGAAAAAAAATTTTCTCTGTTGATCCTGTTAATATAAGAGATTTTGCAACAAATAAAGCAAAATCAGTTGATAGTAGTCCCTACGGTGGCGGGGCTGGTATGATATTGAAACCTGATGTATTGCAAAAAGCTTACGACTTTTGTCTTAAAAGATTCGATAAAAAACCTAAAACTATCTATCTTTCCCCATCAGGATGTAAGTTAAATCATGATAAGTTATTAGAAATAAATAAGTATGAAAATGTAGTTATAATTTGTGGAAAATATGAAGGTATAGATTCCAGATTTATTACGCACAACAAAATTGAGGAAGTATCTCTAGGTGATTATGTTCTATCTGGTGGTGAAATTGCTTCATTTATTTTAATTGATGCTTGCGTTAGGTTGATTCCTGAAGTATTAGGTAATAAAAATAGTTTAGTTTCTGAAAGTTTTCAGAACCATTTATTAGAATATCCTCAATTCACTAAACCTAGGGTTTGGCAAAACTTAGAGGTACCAGAAATCTTATTAAATGGAAATCACGAAAAAGTTTCAGAGTGGAAGTTGAAAACATCAATTGAGGTGACCAAAAGAAAAAGGCCAGATTTGTTTAAAATATATAAGAAAAAGCTTAAGGAGAGAAAATGAACACTTTAGAAAAATTTGAAAAAGACCAGCTTGAAAGTCTAAAGACTAACAAAACTTTTCCCAAATTCAACCCTGGTGATACTGTTAAAGTTCACCTAAAAGTAAAAGAGGGTGAAAAAGAAAGAATTCAGATTTATGAAGGAGTTTGCATAGCTAAAAAAAATGCTGGAATAAACTCATCATTTACAGTTAGAAAAATTTCATATGGTGAAGGTATTGAAAGAGTTCTTCCACTCTACTCACCACAAATTGAAAAGATAGAGCTTGTGAAAAGTGGTGACGTTAGAAGATCAAAACTCTACTATCTTAGAGGAAGAAGTGGTAAATCTGCAAGAATTGCTGAAAAGAATATATATAGCCAGAATACTCCAGAAAAAAATGATGCCAAAAAAATAGATAATATTAAGTCTGGCACGTCAGAAAAACAAACTGCTAATAGTAAAGAAGTTAAAACTAAAGTTGCTGACGATGTAGAAAAAAAAAAATAATAACTTTGTAAACTTTAAATAATGCAGCCACAAACAATTTTTGATAAGATCTGGTCAAGTCATATTGTAAATGAAGATAAAAATGGTGAATGTCTTATTTATATTGATAGACACCTTGTTCATGAAGTAACAAGCCCACAAGCCTTTGAGGGACTAAAAACCAAAAAGAGGGTTGTTAGAAGACCCAATCTTACTCTCGCAGTACCAGATCATAACGTCCCAACTATCGATAGAACAAAAGGAATTGTAGATAATGAATCAAGAATTCAAGTTGATACACTTTTAAAAAATTGTAAAGATTTTTCTGTTCCATTTTTTAATATTGATGATGAAAGACAGGGTATTGTTCATATAATTGGTCCTGAACAAGGTTTCACACTTCCAGGAACAACTCTTGTTTGTGGTGATTCACACACCTCAACTCATGGAGCATTTGGTTCTTTAGCATTTGGAATTGGAACCTCAGAAGTTGAGCATGTTCTATCTACACAAACTTTAATTCAAAAGCCTGCTAAAAACTTCCTAATAAAGTTTACTAATAAATTAGGTAAAGGTGTAACAGCAAAAGATGTAATATTGTACCTAATCGGTCAGATTGGAACAGCAGGCGGTACAGGTTATGTTTTAGAATATGCAGGTGAAATAATAGATGATATGAGTATGGAAGAAAGAATGACTATCTGCAACATGTCAATAGAAGCTGGTGCTCGTGCTGGACTTATAGCTCCAGACGAAAAAACTTTTGATTATCTTTACAACAAACCACTAGCACCAAAAGGGAAAGATTGGGATATGGCTGTTAAATGTTGGCTAAAACTTAAAAGTGATCCAGATGCAAAATACGAAAAAACACTTCTAATTGATGCCTCAAAAATTGAACCACAAGTTACATGGGGTACGAGTCCAGAAGATGTTCTAACTATAAACTCAACAATTCCAAATCCAGAACAGTACACTAATAGCGAAAAAAAAAAATCAGTCATAAGATCTCTAAAATACATGGATCTAAAACCTGGACAAAAACTTACCGATGTTGAGATTGACAAAGTATTCATCGGTTCTTGTACCAATGGTAGAATAGAGGACCTTAGAAAGGCTTCAAAAATTTTAAAAGGAAATAAAATAAATCCAAATGTAAAAGCTTTTGTTGTTCCGGGGTCTGGCTTAGTAAAAAAACAAGCTGAAGCTGAGGGATTAGACAAAATATTCAAGTCATCGGGATTTGAGTGGCGGGAACCTGGATGCTCAATGTGTTTGGCAATGAATGCGGATAAACTCAAACCATACGAACGATGTGCTTCAACCTCAAATAGAAATTTTGAGGGAAGACAGGGTAGGCTTGGAAGAACGCATTTAGTAAGCCCAGAAATGGCAGCAGCCGCGGCAATTAAAGGTAAATTGTTTGATGTTAGGAAGATATAACTTATGAAAGAATTTACTGAAGTTCAAGGAGTAACTGCGCCAATTGAATTATCAAATATTGACACTGACATGATAATTCCAAAGCAATTCTTAAAAACAATTAAGAGAAGCGGGTTGGGTGAAGGACTATTTTATGAGATGAGATACGATGAAAAAGGAAATCTCAACAAGAATTTCATATTAAATGAAAAACCTTTTTCTGATTCTAAAATATTAATAGCTTTTGAAAACTTTGGTTGTGGATCATCAAGAGAACACGCGCCATGGGCTATTAAAGATTTTGGAATAAACGTTATTTTAGCAATCAGTTTCGCTGATATTTTTTTCAATAATTGTTTTAAGAATGGAATTTTACCAATCAAACTTAATAAAGAAGAAATTGACTTTATAATCTCTAATCTTCAAAAATACAAAAATATTTTAAAAGTGAATCTAATTAATCAGGTCATAACACTAGGAACATCAGACATAAAGTTCGATATTGAAAGTCACAGAAAAGAAAGCTTGTTGAATGGTTGGGATGACATTGATTTGACACTTAAACACAAAGAAAAAATTACTAGTTATGAAGAAAATAACCCAAACTCTTTTTGGATACATATAGAGAGATAAACTATGAATAGAGAACTTAGTATTGTGGCTTTACCTGGTGATGGGATTGGTAATGAAATATTTAATGAAGCAAGAAAAGTACTTAATTGGATAAATAATAATAGTCACTACAAACTAAATATAACAGAGGAGTTAATTGGCGGAAGCTCAATTGATGCATCTGGAGAACCATTAACAAATAATGTTCTAGAAAAACTTAGGGTTACAGATGCTATACTTTTAGGAGCAGTTGGAGGACCAAAGTGGGAAGACCTCACTTTCGATAAAAGACCAGAAAGGGGACTTCTTAAAATCAGAAAAGAACTTGATTTATTTGCAAACTTCAGACCTGCAATCGTTTTTGATTCTCTAGCTTCATCATCATCATTAAAGCCAGAAATTATAAATGGGCTTGATTTAATGATAATTAGAGAACTTACTGGAGGTATTTACTTTGGAGAACCTAGAGGTGTAGAAAAATTAAACGAAAATAACTATAAAGGATTCAATACATTAGTTTATACCTCTGAAGAAATCAGGAGAATAGCATCTGTTGCATTTGAAACTGCACAATCAAGAAGTAAAAAATTATGTTCGGTAGATAAAGCAAACGTATTAGAATCAACTGAGTTATGGAGAAAAGTTATTATTGAGGTGAGTAAAGATTATCCTGATGTTGAACTAAATCATATGTATGTAGATAATGCCTCTATGCAATTAGTAAGAGATCCAAAACAGTTTGATGTTATTGTGACTACAAATATGTTTGGTGATATTCTTTCGGATTGTGCCTCAATGCTTACTGGTTCATTAGGAATGCTTCCATCAGCATCAGTTGGAGTTAGTACATCAGGCAAAAAAAATGCAATGTATGAGCCTGTTCATGGCTCTGCACCAGACATATCAGGAAAATCAATTGCAAACCCTTTAGCAATGATATTAAGTGTTTCTATGATGTTCAAATATTCATTTGAGGATGACAACATGTCAAATATAATAATTAGAAATGTAAATAAAGTTCTAAATAATGGTTATAGAACCAAAGATATTTTTACCGATGAATGTAAACTTTTGAGTACTTCTGATATGGGGGATGCTGTTATAGAGGAATTAAAAAATGAAAAATTATAACTTAGCAGTTGTTGGAGCAACTGGAAACGTCGGTAGAGAAATACTGAATATATTAGATCAAAGAAGTTTTCCAATCAAAAATCTTCATGCTTTAGCTTCAAATAAATCAGAAGGGATTAAGCTAACATATGGGGATGATAAAGAAATAACTGTTGAGGATTTAGATAAGTTCAACTTCAAGAATACCGATATAGTTTTATCTTCGCCTGGCTCAATCGTATCAAAAAAGTTTGTTCCTAAAGCAACAAAGGCTGGTTCAATTGTTATAGATAACACTTCGCTCTTTAGAATGGATAAAGATATCCCTCTTGTTGTCCCTGAGGTAAACCCAGGTGATCTAGAAACTTTCACAAAGAAAAAAATTATAGCCAACCCTAACTGCTCAACTATCCAAATGGCAGTAGCGTTGAAGCCTATTGATGACCTTTTTAGTATTAAAAAAGTAATTGTTTCTACATATCAGTCAACCTCTGGTGCGGGAAAGCTTGCTATGGAGGAATTATTCCATCAAACATTAGATGTTTATAAAAATAAACCATTAAAAACTAATATTTTCCCTAAACGTATTGCTTTTAACCTAATACCCCACATAGATGATTTTATTGAATCTGGAGATACAAAAGAGGAGATGAAAATGGTTAATGAAACACAAAAAATCATGGGTAAAAAAATCGAAATTTTCTCCACATGTGTTAGAGTTCCAGTTTTTGTTGGACACGGTGAATCTATTTATTTAGAGACAGAGAAAAACATAGACTTAAAAAAACTAGTCACTAAACTCAAAAAAATAAATGGCATATCAATTGTAGATGAAAAAATAGATGGTGGGTATGTTACGCCCGATGAGTCAGCAGGTGAAGATTACGTTTTTTTAAGTAGGTTAAGGCTGGGTAGAAATAAAAATTCATTAGGGCTTTGGGTTGTTGCAGATAACTTAAGAAAAGGTGCAGCACTTAACTCTGTCCAAATCGCTGAATTATTAATTAAGAAGTATTTGAAATAATGAAAAATTTTAAAAGTAGATTCTTTGAAGATTATTTTATTGGTGACGAAATAAAGCATAGCGTTCCAAGAACAATAACTGAAGGTGATGTTGCTCTTTACTTAGCAACAACTGGAAGTAGATTTGCTCTTAATTATTCCAAGGAATTCTCAAAATCACTTGGTTATGATCAGACTCCAGTAGATGATATTTTGATGTTTCATTTAGTTTTTGGAAGAACAGTTCCAGATTTATCATTAAATGCCATTGCTAATTTGGGATATGCAGGTGTCAGGTTTCAAAGACCTGTATATATTGGAGATACTTTGAGTGCAAAGTCAAAGATAATTGGTCTCAAACAAAACTCAAATGGCAAAACTGGAACTGTTTATGTTGAATCATCTGGTTTTAACCAGAAAGGGGAAGTTGTTCTAACTTACTTTAGGTGGCTTATGATGAGAAAAAAAAAGGAGGGATTGGTAGATTCATTTAAAAATGTTGTGCCAGAACTCCCTGATAAAGTTGATTATAAAGATTTCTTCATACCTAAAGATTTAAATCTAAAGAGTTGGAATATTGATTTTTCAGGTAGCGATGCATTTTTTGATGATTACAAGATTGGGGAAGAAATAAACCACTTAGATGGTCAAACAATCGAGGAGGCTGAACATCAGATGGCTACTAGACTGTACCAAAATAACGCAAGAGTTCATTTTAATCAGCATGTAGAGAAAGAAGGTAGGTTTGGAAAGAGAATTATATACGGAGGATATATAATATCACTTGCAAGGGCTTTAAGTTGTAATGGATTAGCAAATACTTTTAAAATTTCAGCTATTCATTCGGGTAAGCACTCATCTCCAACATTTTCTGGTGATACAATATACGCATGGTCAAAAGTTATTGAAAAAAATAAAATTAACGAAGATATTGGAGCTTTGACAATGCGTACTATTGCGTCAAAGAATAACTCTAATGTGTCTTTCCCAGATGAAAAAAATTTAACTGAAAACATTGTTTTAGATTTAAAATATTCTGTTTTAATACCGAAAAAATAGCTATTATGAGTAAACAAGACTTACCATTATCACCACATCTTCAAATATATAAACCTCAGATTACATCAGTTCTGTCTATAATGCATAGGATCACAGGTTTTTCTTTAGCTTTTATTGTTATTCTCTTTATTTTAGGTTTATTGACTGTAGCAGTAGGAGAAAGATATTATAATACTTTCATTTTTTATCTTACAAGTTACCCTGTTAAATTAATTTTTTTTCCTGTAGTCTATGGATTTTCATATCATATGCTAAATGGAATTAGACATATACTTTGGGACTTTGGTTTACTAATTTCAAACAGACAAGCCACAATTTCTGGGATTTTTATTATAGCTCTTTCAATCTTAGTTAGTATTTATATACTTTATTTTTTAGGAATTATTCTATGAAATATAAGCATAAATGGATTATTCAAAAAATTTCAGCAATTATATTTGCTATCACACTGATCTTAACAATTATAAATTTTAAAGAAATTGACTTATTCGATCACAGTAGTGTTATTACTTTTTTTGAAAGTAAATTAAATTCTCTTATTATTTTAATTTTAGTAGGCTCTATTCTTATACATTCTAATATAGGGGTTTCCTCGATAATTGATGATTACATTCATAATCAGAATTCTAAAACTATGATTTTAGTATTTAAAAATTTTTTACTGGCCGTTTTATTTATTATAACAATATTAAGCTTAGTATATTTGGTAATTTAAAATGAATGTTATTAAATTAGATTATGATGTCGTTGTGGTTGGGGCTGGTGGGTCAGGACTTAGAGCAGCTATGGGTTGTGCTTCAGATGGTCTGAAAACAGCTTGTATTTCAAAAGTATTCCCCACAAGAAGTCATACAGTTGCTGCTCAAGGAGGGATTAGTGCTGCCCTTGGAAATATGGGTGAAGATGATTGGAAATGGCACATGTACGATACTGTTAAAGGGTCAGACTGGCTTGGTGATCAAGATGCTATAGCCTTTATGTGTAAAGAGGCACCAGAAGCTGTTATAGAACTTGAACATTTCGGTGTTCCTTTTTCAAGAACTGAAGATGGAAAAATATATCAAAGACCATTCGGTGGGATGACAACTAATTTTGGAGATGGTACGGCACAAAGAACCTGCGCTGCAGCAGATAGAACAGGTCATGCTATGTTACATACTCTTTATCAAAAATCACTATCCTATAATACTGAATTCTATATAGAACATTTTGTAGTAGATTTAATTTTCAACGAAAATAAAGAATGTTGTGGGGTACTTTCTTTTAATCTTCATGATGGAAAATTTTATGTGTTCTCTTCAAAAATGGTCATACTTGCTACTGGAGGTTACGGAAGAGCATATTTTTCCTGTACATCTGCGCATACCTGTACAGGTGATGGAGGTGCAATGGTCCTTAGATCTGGTCTTCCCTTACAAGATATGGAATTCACGCAATTTCATCCAACTGGTATATATGGTGTAGGTGTATTGATTACAGAAGGAGCAAGGGGTGAGGGTGGCTATCTTACTAACTCAAAGGGTGAAAGATTTATGGAAAAATACGCCCCCAATGCAAAAGATTTAGCCGGTAGGGATGTTGTTTCTAGGTCAATGACAACTGAAATAGTTGAGGGCAGAGGCTGTGGAAAGTTTAAAGATCATATTCATCTCAACCTTCATCACCTTGATCATAATGTTCTTGAGGAAAAGCTTCCCGGCATAACAGAATCAGCAAAAATATTTGCTGGTGTTGATGTAAGGAAAGATCCGATACCTGTTCAACCTACTGTACATTATAATATGGGGGGCATACCAACTAACATTAATGGTGAAGTTTTAAATACAGACTCGAAAGGAAAAGATAAAGTTGTAAAGGGATTAATGTCAGTTGGGGAAGCTGCTTGTGTATCAGTACATGGAGCTAACAGGCTTGGATCAAACTCCCTTCTAGATCTTGTAGTTTTTGGAAAGTCGGCGGCTAAAAGATGTAGTAAGATTATCAATACTAAGAAAAAAAATAAGCCTATTAAAGTTGAACACTATGCTGATATCTTACAAAGATTTAATGATTTAAGAAATTCAAATGGCAAGAACTCCGTATCCAAAATAAGGCTAGAGATGCAGCATACAATGCAAAATTATTGTCCTGTTTATCGTTCTGGAAAAAAAATGAAAGAGGGTAAGAAAATTTTACTTAGTCTTCTTGAAAAATCTAAGTCACTTAAGATCACAGATAAAAGTTTGATATGGAATACAGAATTAGTCGAAGCATTAGAACTCAATAATCTTCTTATCCAATCAATCGCAAGTATAGATACTGCTCTAAGTAGAGAGGAAAGCAGAGGAGCACATGCAAGAGAGGATTACAAATTAAGAGATGACAAGAAATGGTTAAAACACCTTCTTACATTCGTGGAGCATAGTGGTAAAACTAAAATTAGGTCAAGGAAAGTAAACTTAAAAACTAATTCAAAAGAAATAAAAACAATTGAACCTAAGGCAAGAGTTTACTAAATTGTATTTATGGTTAATCTAAATCTTCCAGATAACTCAAAAATTATGCCAGGTAAAACTCATGGTGTAAACGGTCAAAATAAAATCGTATTCAATATTTATAGGTGGAATAGAGAAGATAATAAAAATCCTAGAGTCGATAAATACTTTGTGGATAAAAAAAAACTTGGGCCCATGACTTTAGATGCCTTAATGTTTATAAAAAATGATCTTGACCCAACCCTAACTTTCAGAAGATCATGTAGAGAGGGAATATGTGGTTCATGCTCTATGAACGTTAATGGTACGAACACACTTGCCTGCCTAAAACCTATCGAAGGTAAAGAAATAAACATTTACCCCCTTCCTCATATGCGTGTATTAAAGGATCTCGTACCTGATCTAAGTGAATTTTATGAACAGTATAAATCAATTGAACCATGGCTTAAAAACTCAACCAAAGCTAAAAAAGAGCAAAGACAAAGCCCTGCTGATAGAAAAAAATTAGATGGTCTATATGAATGTGTTCTTTGCGCATGTTGTTCAACCTCATGCCCAAGTTATTGGTGGAACGGTGATAAATTTTTAGGACCCGCTATTCTACTTCAAGCCTATAGATTCATTGTTGATAGCAGAGATAACAATAAAAAGGAAAGATTGCAGAAACTTGAGGACAAATTTAAACTCTACAGATGTCACACAATCATGAATTGCACAAAAACCTGTCCTAAAAATTTAAACCCGGCAAAAGCAATTAGCGAAATTAAAAAATTACAAGTATCCTCTTAAAAATTGGAAAAACTCAACAAGAAATTATTAAATCATTTAAAAACTTTCAATAATATTAAGCCAAATCCTTGTCAGATAGAGGTTACAAAGATCATATCAAAAAAATTAAGTAGACAAGCAAACTTCCCAATAATACGCTTCCTCTTCGATGTAAGAAATTTCTACCTTCACGGGTCTTTTGGTGTAGGAAAGTCAGTTTTAATAAAAGCTTTAAATTATATTTACCCAAATTCTATTATCTTTCATTTTAGTGATTTGATTTTTTTTCTGCAAAAGAATCATAATAAAGAAACAGAACTTTTAAAAAAATTTGGAGGCTGCAAAGTAATTCTTGTAGATGAATTTTTTATAAACAATCTGACAAACTTAATAATATTTAAGAAATTTTTCTACTTTGCAAAAAAAAAGAATATCTTACTAATATTAACTAGTAATAAACATTTAAAAAATATTTATAACGATCCTGTAAATCCGAATTTGTCAAAAAGAATTATAACTTTATTTATGAAAAATTTTGAAATTTATAATATGAAATCAAAAATTGACTATAGAACTACTAAGTCAAAAAATGAAAATTTTTTTTTTGAAGGGATACAAAATAATATAAAAAAAAAGCAAAATAGTTTAATTAAAAAATATGCTATAACATCAATACCTCGCGAGATTAATTTCAAAAGAATTGGAAATAAATTTAGTCTAAATAACTATTATGGGAATATCATTGACTTAGATTTTAGTCATTTCTTCAATTATGACCTTGTATTCAAAGATTACGATATAATTTCAAAGAAAGTAAAGATCTTTATTCTAAGAAATCTTACTAAAGAAAATATAGAAAATGAAAAATTTATGGCGCGATTTATTTTTTTTATTGACGTTTTATATGAAAATAAAAATATTCTTTCTTTGTCATCAGAAATGGAATTAGATAAAGTAAATGTTAAAAACATTAATTCTTTTGATTTTAAAAGAACAGTTTCTAGACTCAAAGAAATGAGATCTGGTGAATATATTAAGGATAATTTAAAATTAGTATTTAAAAGGTGATGGGAATTTTAGAAAAAAATTTCATAAATATTGAGGATGAAATTCTTCATTTGAAAAGAGAAAAAAATGCGATAATACTTGCTCACTATTATCAAGACGAAGATATTCAAGATATAGCTGATTTTGTTGGTGATTCATTAGACCTTTCAAAAAAGGCAGAAAAAAATGATGCAGACGTTATAGTCTTCTGTGGTGTTAAATTCATGGCAGAAGTTGCTAAAATCCTAAGCCCATCAAAAAAGGTAATATTACCAGATATAAATGCTGGCTGTTCTTTGGAAGAATCTTGTCAGGTAAAAGACTTTAAAAAATTTAAAAGGAATTACCCAAATCATAAAGTTGTGACTTATATAAATTGCTCTGCTGATATTAAGGCTGAATCCGACATAATTGTTACATCATCAAATGCTGAGAAAATAATTAATAGTATTCCTGAAGATGAAAAAATTATTTTCGCACCGGACAAGCATCTTGGAAATTACTTGGTGAAAAAAACTAAAAGAGATATGGTGCTTTGGGATGGTTCATGTATTGTCCATATCACGTTTTCTGAAAGAGAACTAATAAAATTAAGAGTAAGAAATGATGATGCAAAAATAATTGCACATCCAGAATGCCCTGAAGATATTTTAAAGCATGCTGACTTTATTGGATCAACGTCATCATTATTGAAATTTGTAAATCAAGACTCATCACAAAAGTTTATTGTTGCTACAGAGCCACATATTATCCATCAAATGAAAAAACTTGAACCTAATAAGGAATATTTAATAGCACCTGGAGTTGATGGAAATTGCTCTTGTTCTAATTGTCCATTCATGGAGCTTAACACGATGGAAAAGTTAAGAGATTGTCTAAAAAATTTATCTCCAGAAATTTTGATTGAAAATGAGCTTATTTTACGAGCAAAAAAATCTTTAAATACTATGCTTAAATTAAGTTAGTATTTTTATGAATTTTTCTAGTCTAACAAAATTGGCTGCAAATCTTTTAATATCAGAGTTAAAAGCAGACCTTGGTAAAATTAATTTTAATCAAGATAAAACTACAAGACTTCTTATTAAAAAAACAAAAATTGTAAATGTTAGAATTTTTACAAAAGAAAAAATAGTATTATGTGGTGGAAAGTTTGTTAAAGATTTTATTAGTAAAAATTTTCCAAAAATTAAAATTAAACTGAATTATAGGGATGGAGATGAAATTAATAAAAACTCTAATTTAATTTTATTAGATGGGGATGTAAGACTTATCTTAAAAATTGAAAGAACAATACTAAATTTTTTACAACACTTGTCATCAATTTCAAGTGAGACAAAAAAATATGTTGTTAAACTTAAAAAATCAAATACAAAATTACTAGATACCAGAAAAACAACTTGTGGATTAAGATATTTAGAGAAATATGCTACCAAAATGGGAGGTGCTATTAATCATAGGTTTGGATTGTTTGACGAAATTTTAATTAAAGATAATCATATTAAGGCGTTAGGTGGTATTACTAATACTTTAAAAACTTTAAAAGGAAAAAAAATTAATTATAAAATTGAATGTGATACTTTAAGTCAAGTTCGTGATTGTATCGCAGCAGGGTCAAAATACATACTTCTTGATAATATGTCGCCTAATAAAGTAAAAAAAATCATTAATTGTTTTGGTAAAAAAGCAAAGTTCGAGGTCAGTGGCGGGGTAAATCTTAAAAATATTACAAAGTACTCAAAAGTTGGTGCAAATTATATTTCTACAAGTAAAATTACACTTTGTTCTAAATCGGTAGATATTAGTTTAGAGTTAATATAAAGTTGTAAAGGTATGAATAAGATTAGTCTTATTGGAGCTGGGAATATAGGAACAATACTTGCCTATAGTATTGCTAGAAAAAACCTTGGTGACATAGTATTGGTTGATGTTGTTGATGGGCTAGCTGAAGGGAAATGTCTCGACCTTGGTCAAAGTCTTCCAATCGATAAACTAAATTTAAAAATACTTGGAACAGATGATATTTCAAAAATTCATGATAGCGATGTCATTATTATCACTGCAGGTATTGCTAGAAAACCAGGTATGAGTAGGGACGATTTAATTGAGACTAACTTCAAGATAATGCAAAATATAGGAATAGCTATTAAAGATTTTTCACCAAACTCTTTTGTAATTTGTATCACAAATCCACTTGATGCTATGGTTTGGGCATTAAAAGAAATTTCGGGCTTGAAGAAAAATTCTATTATTGGAATGGCAGGAATATTAGATTCTTCAAGGTTCAAGTATTTTTTAGGAAAAGAATTAAATATTGCTTTCGAAAATATTCAAACAATTGTTCTAGGTGGTCACGGTGATACTATGGTCCCTTTACTTGATTATACAACCATTTCAGGTATACCAATAAAAAATTTCATTGATAATAAAAGAATTTCACTGGAAAAAATTAACCAAATTATTGAACGAACTAGAAATGGAGGTGGAGAGGTTGTTTCTCTTTTAAAAGATAGCTCTGCTTTCTATTCCCCTGCATGTAGCGCAGTAGAAATGCTAGAGTCTTATATCTTTGACCAAAGGAAAATTTTACCTTGCTCAGCATATTTACAAGGAGAATACGGTGTGTCTGATTTATTTGTCGGCGTTCCTGTTATTATTGGAAGAAAGGGAATTGAGGAAATTATAGAACTAGATTTAACCGACGACATTCATAAAGAATTTAATAAATCAGTAAACTCTGTTGATAACCTTGTAAAAAAATGTAAAAAACTACTAGTTTAAGAAAAAAAAGTCATATATATTCTGTTTTTGTAACTTTGATGTTACAAAATTGTGTCAAGGAAATTAGAAAAATGGACATTCACGAATATCAGGCCAAACAGCTATTATCAAAATTCGGTGTTTCAATTCCGCCAGGAGAGGTTGTTTATCAAACACATGAAGCAGAAAATATTATTACTTGGCTTAACGAAGACAAGATAGTTGTTAAGGCCCAAGTTCATGCAGGTGGTAGAGGAAAAGCTGGTGGGATTAAGGTTTGTAAAAACGACGATGAGGTAATTAAAACCGTTGACGAGATGATTGGTATGAAACTCATTACACCTCAAACTAATGAAAATGGTAAGATAGTAAGAAGAGTCTATTTAGAAAAAGGGTATGAGATAGCTAAAGAATTTTACTTGTGTATTACAGTGGATAGGGAGACTGGAGGGAATACTATTATTTCCTCAAGGAAAGGTGGGGTCAACATTGAAGAAGTTGCAGAGAAAAGTCCGGACGAAATACACACAATGCAAATTGCACCAGGTTCAGATTTATTGACTCATCACGCAAGAACTATTGTCTATAATTTAGGCCTTAAGGGTCAAGAAGCGAAGCAAGCTCAGAAGAATATTCTTGCAATTTATAAAGCTTTCGTTTCTCTTGATGCTGCACTAATCGAAATCAATCCGTTTGCCGTAACCAAAGATGGTGAGGTAATTGTTCTTGATTGTAAAGCTTCATTTGATGATAATGCTCTTTACCGTCAAAGACAAGTTGCTGAGATGAAAGATGAAAATGAGTATGACCCCTTGGAATTAGAGGCAGCAAGACATGACTTAAATTATGTTAAGTTAGATGGAAATATTGGTTTGATGGTAAATGGTGCCGGCTTGTCGATGGCAACTATGGATATAATAAAATATTATGGGGGAGAAGCAGCTAATTTCATGGATGTAGCAGGAGCCGCAACCCCAGAAAGAGTGGCAGCCGCATTCAAATTGATATACAAGGATAAAGATGTAAAGGGTATATTGATCAATATTTTTGGAGGTATGATGAGATGTAATGACATAGCGCAAGGGCTTGTAAATGCTTCCAAAGAAGTAGGTTTAGATAAACCATTAGTAGTTAGATTAGAAGGAACAAATGTTGAAATGGGAATGGATATTCTTAATAACTCAGGTTTTCCAATCAAACCAGTAGCAACAATGGAAGAAGCGGCTCAAAAAGTTGTTCAAATGGTAAAGGAATAAAGTTTTGGCAGTTTTACTAACAAAAGAATCAAAAGTTATTTGTCAGGGATTTACTGGTGCACAAGGAACATTTCATTCTGAAAGAGCAATTGCATATCATACAAATATGGTGGGTGGTGTAACACCTGAAAAAGGTGGTACTACACATTTAGATATACCTGTGTTCAATACAGTTGCTGAAGCAAAAAAAAAGACAGGATGTAATGCAAGTGGGGTGTTTGTACCACCACCTTTCGCAGCAGATGCTATTTTAGAAGCGGTTGAAGCAGAGTTAGATCTTGTTGTATGCATTACGGATGGTATACCAACAAGTGATATGCAAAGGGTCAGAAGGGAAATGAAAGGTTCTAAAACTAGACTGGTAGGTCCAAATTGTCCTGGGGTTTTAACACCAGGTGTAGGTAAAATTGGAATTATACCTGGGCATATATGTAAACCAGGAAGAATTGGTGTCGTCTCTAGATCGGGGACATTATCATATGAATCAGCTGTTCAAACAGCAGCTCTTGGTCAATCTACTATTATTGGTATAGGAGGTGATCCTGTTAATGGAACTAATTTTGTTGATGCGTTAGAACTTTTTTTAAAAGATCCAGATACTGATGGCATTGTTCTCATTGGAGAAATTGGAGGAACTGCAGAAGTAGAAGGTGCAGATTTTATAAAAAGCTGGTCTGGTAAATACAAAAAACCCGTTGCAGCTTTTGTTGCAGGAGCTGCCGCGCCTAAAGGTAGAAAATTGGGTCATGCGGGAGCTATAGTTAATAGTGGTGCAGAAACAGCAGATGCGAAAAAAGAAGCCTTAAAAATTGCAGGAGTTGAAGTATCTGACACCATAACAAGAATTGGTGAAGCCATGAAAAAGGCAATGGGAGCTTAAAATGAGTAAAAATGTAATGATATCATTTCTTGGAGAAAATAAACCTAATTTAATTTCTGACGTAACTAATTATTTAACAGAGCAAGGTGGAGATTTCTCTGGAGTTACTTTTGCAACTCTTGGAAGAGTTTGTGAATTAACGATGATATATCAATTAAGTAAAAATGAAGATGCAAGCTCACTTAAGGATGATTTGAGTAGTCTGAAATCCGTTAAAAATGGTGAGTTTACTGTTAAAGATATACCAACAAATTCAGATACAGGACCAACCACAAAAATCACTCATCGAATCGTTCTTTCAGGAGAGGATCAAAAAGGTCTGCTAAATAAGATTATCAAAACTTTAAATGATAATAATGCTTTGATAATAAGAATGAATACAGAAAAAATTGTTTTCCCTTCAAATACACAATATATTTCTAGGTTTGCTATTTCGATTCGAGATGAGAATGCACCTCAATGTCTATCGCAAATGGTAAAAGTTGCAGGTGAGATGAAACTAACCTTTAGATACGAAACATCCTAATTATCTGATAGAGGATGGTTTTTCTCTAACATATTTTGAATCCTTTTTGTACTCACCGCTGTATATCGTTGTGTAGTTGATAAAGATGAGTGACCTAATAATTCCTGAATTGTTCTTAGATCTGTAAAGTTTTCTAATAACTCGCTCGCAAATGTGTGTCTTAGCGAGTGAGGTGTTACATTTTCTGCAAAACAGAGCGTTTTTCTAATATCTCTAATTAATTTTTGTATAACGGTAGGTTGCAATGTCCCTCCCCTTTTTCCCCTAAAGAAAGACTGATCACTTTCTAAAACAAAAGGACATTCCTTTTCCAAAGTCTTTATAAAAATAATAAATTTTTCAAGCATAGGTATAACCCTAATTTTGCCACCCTTACCCTTAATTCTTATTCCACTAAAACTTAAGTCCTTTTTTCTAAGGTTCAAAACCTCCCCTATTCTTAAACCATAACCCCACATTAAAATTAATACTGATAAATTTCTTATCAGAATCCATTTTGTTTTTTCATATTTTACAAATCTAAAAATTTCATTAACTTGATTTTTTGTAAGTGGTCTTGGAAGCGAATTTCTGAATTTAGGTCCATTAATAAATAAAATAACGCTAGATTTAATTAGTCTTTTTTTTGATAAAAATGTGAAGAAGCTTTTTATCGATGATAGTGCTCTAGCATTACTTCTTTGAGAAAGGTTATTCTTTATCCTTTGAAAAAACCACCCAGTTAGGTCGTCCTCACTAATCTTTTTCAGATCTTTAAATTCTATCTGAATTCCATAATGTGAATTCATGAAGCTCACAAACGATCTTAAATCTCTCACATATGACAAAATTGTGTTATTACTTAATCTCTTTTCATTTGTTATCCAATCACTCCATTCATTAATTGCTGATTCAAGCATTTTATTCATTTAAAAAGCTTTTAAATTTATTTTCAAATACTAATGAGAAAAATTTGATTAAATCATACGCCTTTTTACCTATAAAATGGTTAGTTTTACTTCCAAAGACCAAAAGTGCAGGTGACCCTAAAATAAATTTATCTAATGAGAATATTGCATTAGAGTAAATTTTTACATCAATATTATCATATAATCCAAAACTTTGATCTGTTGCGTCTAATATTAGATTTTTATCAGTACGATAAATTAAACTGATTTTCTTTTCATTAAGAAATATCTGATCATATTTTTCTGAGAATTTTTTGTCAGATGTAATTAGCGAAATAATTTCAACTTCAAAAAGTTTTGTAAGGTCAGTGTTAAGAAAATGAAAAAAATCCTTTAAGTTTTTTTGTCTTAACAAATGAATAATTGATTCATGTACTTTTGTTTGAGTGATATAATTATACTTAGCAGTTTCTATAAAATCTTTCTGTTTGTTTTTAAGATTTCCTATAATCCAATCTTTAAATGATACTATTTTAGATGTTTTGTCATTAGAGGCTGAAGGAAATTCTAGCTTATCTAATAGTGATGGATTTTTGATGAAGAAATCTGAATTCTTTTGAAGATATTCCTCGATATGCTTATTATTTAATTTCTTTAAGATCATCAACATATAATATTTATATTGTTGGAATTTGACAATATTTTGATTAAAAATTTTGCTATACTTACTAAATGATCTGTGAAATTTTACTTCCTAAACCAATCAAGAAAACTTTCTATTATAAAACCTCAGAGTTTCTTGAAACAGGAATTGTTGTAAAAGTTGAATTTAAAAGTAAAAAGGTTGTAGGTGTGGTAATTAAAACTCATAGAGAGAAAATTTATAATAAGCCTTTAAAATCTATTGATAATATTTTAAGTTCAACCCCTCTTCCAACTGAAATTTTAAAAAGTACAGAATTTGTTGCTAAATATACTTGTAATTTTAGAGCATTGATTCTCAAATTATTCCTTACCGGTTTTGAGAGAAATTCAATTATTAAATTAGAAAAAAATTTATTTAATAGAACTAAAAAACTCGAATTATCAAGCGAACAAAGAAAGGCAATTAAATCTCTAAAAGAGTTAGGAAATAAATTCAAGGTCGCAGTACTTCATGGAGTTACTGGTTCTGGGAAAACTAGAGTATTTATGAGTTTAGTCAAAGAAAAACTTCTAAATGGATTTCAGTGTTTAATTCTTGTTCCTGAGATTATTCTTACTTCAGAGTGGGTAAAAGAGATTGAAAAGGATTTTAATATAAGTCCAATTATTTATCATTCTTCAGTAAATAAAAAAAAAAGAGAGGAAATATGCAAAGCTGTATTTAATAAAGATATAAATTTTATAATTGGAACAAGATCAGCTTTAACATTACCATTTACTAATTTAGGTGTAATTATTATAGATGAAGAACATGACAATTCCTATAAACAAAATAATCAACTAATTTTAAACTTCAGAGATTTTGCAATTGTTAGAGCAAAAAATTCGAACTGTAATATTATTTTAAGCTCTGCGACACCTTCCATTGAAACTTTTTTGAATGTTAAAACAAAAAAATTTGAGATTATTAAACTTAAAAAAAGGATAAATAAAAATGTCTTACCAACAATTAAAATTTTAGATTCTAGAAAACAAAAAGGATTAATATCAGACAAACTTCAGCAAGAAATAAAAAGCAATATCTCTAATAATCTGCAAACTCTTCTTTTTTTAAATAAACGAGGATATGCACCTTTTGTAATTTGTAAAAAATGTGGAGTTACAAAAACCTGTAATAATTGCTCTTCATCATTAACTCTTCATGAATTTGCAGAAAAACAAAAAAGTTATCTTCTTTGCCATTATTGTAATCATAAAGAATACTTCGAAGATTCATGTAAAAGCTGTAATTCAATAAATTCTTTAATTTTTCCAGGTTATGGGGTTGAGAAAGTTTTTGAAGAAGTGTCTAATTTATTCCCTGAAGCTAAAATTTCGCTTTTATCAAGTGATAAAGTCAAAAATAAGAGCTTGAGCAAAGAGATTAAGGATATAACAGAAAATAGAGTGCAAATCGTTATTGGCACTCAAATTATCTCCAAGGGGCATAACTTTCCATTTTTAAAAACTGTTGGAATACTAAATATAGATTCTATTCTTAATGACTTTGATTTTAGGTCTAGTGAAAAAGGTTTTCAGCAAATAACTCAAGTAGCTGGTAGAGCAGGTAGAAAAGATCTTAACGGAGAGGTTTTTATACAAACCTATCAACCAAATCATCCAGTAATAAAATCAAGTATAAATTCAGATTATGAATGGTTTGTCAATTATGAACTCCATGAAAGAAGGAAGAATTTTTTACCTCCATTTTCAAGTTTTATATCCATCATAATAAATTCTACAAATGAAAATAAAGCAAAAAATTATGGGTTAAATTTAAGAAATTCAATTAAAGAAGCTTTTCCTAATATAGTTTTATTTGGTCCATCACCCTCAATTATCTTTAAGCAAAATAAAATCTTTAGATTTAGGATGTTATTTAAATTAAAAAAAAACTCGAAATCAGGCACAATTTTCAAAAACTTTCTCACAAACATCATTACTCCAAATGGTATTAAGATATATATAGATGTTGATCCAATAAACTTTACATAATTATAAATTTCAAATATTGAATAGATTGACTTCTTATGCTAATAAAGTCTTTTAAAATTTATAAAATTGACTGATAAATCAAATTACATAAATGAAGTATCTATAAGATACGCAAACGCACTTATCTTAATAAGTAAGAAGGGTGGACTTAAGCAAATCCAAAACGATTTTGAATCCTTTATTAAACTCATAGAGACCAACAAAGATTTAAAGTTGGTCATAAATAATCCACTTATCAATGTTATAAAAAAATCAACTATTTTGGAAAATATATGTAAAGCTATTAAAACTCAAAAAATTTTCCTCGGTTTTTTAAAAACTCTGACAAAGCATAACAAAATAGTCCTTGTAGAAAAAGTTTTTAGTCAGTTTAATAAATTAATTGATATAAAGGAGGGGTTTACTGAGGTTCATTTGACAACATCGAAAAAGCTAGAAAATGAAAAATTAAAACAAATAGAAAATATTATATCCCAAAAAATAGATTGTAAGGTTAAATTAAAAAAAAAGGTGGATCCTCAGATAATTGGGGGCATAATCATTCAAATAGATTCATTTATGATAGATAACTCTGTTAGATCTAAGTTATCTGAGAATTTAATATAAAGAAAGGGAAATATAATGGGAATAGATGCATCAGAAATTTCGGAAATACTTAAATCAGAAATAGAAGGCTTAACAAATGAAGGTGAAATTTCTGAAGTTGGCACCGTGCTTACTGTTGGCGATGGTATTGCCAGAGTTTATGGACTTAATAATGTACAAGCTGGAGAAATGGTTGAGTTTCCTGGTAAGATTAAAGGAATGGCACTTAATTTAGAAGACGATAATGTAGGTGTTGTTATTTTTGGTAGTGATAAATCAATTAAAGAGGGAGATATTGTTAAAAGAACAAAGTCCATTGTTGAAGTTCCTTCAGGTAAAGGTTTATTAGGTAGAGTTGTTGATGGCTTAGGGAACCCAATAGATGGAAAGGGTCCATTAAAAGATGTTAAATTTAGAAGAGCTGAAGTTAAAGCACCAGGAATAATTCCGAGAAAATCAGTTCATGAACCAATGCAGACTGGAATAAAGGCAATTGATAGTCTTATTCCTATTGGAAGAGGACAAAGAGAACTTATAATAGGAGATAGACAAACTGGAAAAACATCTGTCATCATCGATACAATATTAAATCAAAAAGAGGTAAATAAAAATTCTGATGAATCAAAAAAGCTTTACTGCATTTATGTATCTATCGGTCAAAAAAGGTCTACAGTTGCTCAAATAGTCAAAACTTTGGAGGAAAATGATGCCTTAAAATACTCCATTGTCGTTGCTGCAACTGCTTCTGACCCTGCACCACTTCAATTCCTAGCACCCTACACGGGTTGTGCAATGGGTGAATATTTTAGAGACAATGGAATGCATGCGGTAATTTTTTACGATGATCTTTCCAAACAAGCTGTTGCTTATAGACAAATGTCGTTATTATTAAGAAGACCTCCAGGAAGGGAGGCATTCCCTGGCGATGTATTCTATATACACTCCAGACTTTTAGAAAGGGCTGCAAAAATGGGTGATGATCACGGTGCTGGCTCCTTAACCTCTTTACCAGTTATTGAAACTCAGGCTGGCGATGTTTCCGCGTATATACCAACAAACGTAATTTCAATAACAGACGGTCAAATATTTTTAGAAACTGAACTTTTCTTTAAAGGAATTAGACCAGCTGTTAACGTTGGATTATCAGTAAGTAGAGTTGGTTCTGCTGCACAAATCAAGGCAATGAAACAAGTCTCCGGATCAATAAAACTAGATCTAGCACAATTTCGAGAAATGGAGGCCTTCTCACAGTTTGCTTCAGATCTTGATCAATCGACTAAAGATCTTCTTGAAAGGGGTCGGAGACTAACCGAAATTTTAAAACAGCCTCAATACAAACCTTTAAAGGTTGAACAACAAGTACTTATCATTTTTGCTGGAGTAAAGGGCTTTCTTGATAAAATTTCTGTGAACGATGTGACAAAGTTTGAATCTTTTTTATTAGAACAAATGCAAGATAGGGGAAAAAATATAATAAGTAAAATTGAAAAAGAACAAAGCCTTAGTAAACAGTTAGAGGGTGAAATCAATGTTTTTTTAGAAAAAGTTGTTGAAGATTTTTTAAGAGGAACCGATGCCAAGTCTTAAGGATTTAAGAAACAGAATTGGTAGTGTAAAATCTACCAAGAAGATTACATCTGCCATGAAAATGGTAGCTGCCGCAAAATTGAAGAGAGCTCAAGATAATGCTGAAAAAACTAGACCGTATGCATTAAAAATGCATGAAATAGTTGAGTCACTTACTTCGTCAGGGGTTGCTCAAGTAAAGAAATTTGGTGAAAGAAATAAGGAAAAGAAAAATATTTTATTGATTATTTGCTCAGCAGACAGAGGGTTATGTGGGGGCTTTAATGGATCAATTATAAAATATACAAAGAAACTATCAGCAGAATTATCTAAGAATAGTAATTTAAGTTATATATTTGTTGGAAAAAAGGCTTACCAAACTCTAAAAAGAAAATACGAAGCCTCTATCGTAGAGTTTTTTACTGATATCGCAAACCCTAGTATAAAATTTGAGTTATCTAGCTCTGTGAGAGATCTTGTTTTAGAACTTTTCTTATCAAATAAGATTGATGAATGTCATCTTATTTATACAGAATTTAAAAGTGCAATTTCCCAAACAGTGAAATCTCACAAACTTTTGCCTATCGACAATAGTGGTGAGATAAAAAAAACTAAGACTTATGAATTTGAACCTAGCGAAGAAAATGTTTTAAATGAGATAATTCCAAGAAATATTGCAATTCAAATTCATTCTGGTTTATTAGAAAATCTTGCAAGTGAGCAAGGCTCGCGTATGACTGCTATGGATAATGCTACAAGAAATGCAAATGATATGATAGATAACTTAACTTTGCTTTATAACAGGTCTAGACAAGCTTTGATCACTAGTGAATTAATAGAAATAATCTCAGGAGCTGAGGCCGTTTAAAAAAGGAGAAATAATATGAATGATAATAATGGTAAAATTAAACAGGTTTTAGGTGCTGTTGTTGATGTTAGTTTCGATGATAAACTTCCTCAAATTCTTGACGCCTTAGTTGTAAAACATGAAAATAAAGATCTAGTTTTAGAGGTTGCTCAACACTTAGGTGAAAATACAGTTCGAACAATCGCTATGGATTCAACTGATGGATTAGTTAGGGGGCAAAAAGTTCAAGATACCGGAAAACCAATCTCCGTTCCGGTTGGTCCTGAAACTTTGGGAAGAATCTTGAATGTAGTAGGAGAACCAGTAGATGAAAGAGGTCCAGTTAAAACAAAATTAACAGCTCCTATTCACAAAGAAGCACCATTATTTACTGATCAAGCTACTGAAACAGAAGTTTTAGTTACAGGAATTAAAGTTGTTGACTTGTTAGCACCCTATTCAAAAGGTGGTAAAATTGGATTATTTGGGGGAGCTGGTGTTGGTAAAACTGTTTTGATAATGGAGTTGATCAATAATATCGCGAAAGGTCATGGAGGTTATTCAGTTTTTGCAGGAGTTGGTGAAAGAACTAGAGAAGGAAATGATCTATATCATGAAATGATTGAATCTGGAGTAATTAAACTTGATAATAATGAATCAAAAGCAGCGTTAGTATACGGACAGATGAATGAGCCACCCGGTGCAAGAGCTAGAGTTGCATTGACGGGGCTTACAATGGCTGAATATTTTAGAGACGAAGAAGGTCAAGACGTTTTACTTTTTGTTGATAATATTTTTAGATTCACACAAGCAGGTTCAGAGGTATCAGCTTTACTTGGAAGAATTCCATCTGCAGTCGGCTATCAACCAACATTATCAACTGACATGGGAGCACTCCAAGAAAGAATTACGTCGACAAATAAGGGATCAATAACATCTGTTCAAGCTATTTATGTGCCAGCTGATGATTTAACTGATCCGGCGCCTGCAACATCATTTGCTCACTTAGATGCAACAACTGTTTTATCAAGACAAATAGCTGAACTAGGTATTTATCCTGCTGTTGACCCTCTTGATTCAACTTCAAGAATTTTAGATCCAAGAGTGATTGGTGAGGATCATTATGCCATTGCAAGAAAAGTACAAGAAACTCTTCAAAAATATAAATCTTTACAAGATATTATAGCAATATTGGGAATGGATGAGTTATCTGAAGAGGATAAATTAGTAGTGGATAGGGCCAGAAAAATCCAAAGATTCTTGTCTCAACCTTTTCACGTCGCGGAAGTTTTTACTGGAACCCCAGGTGTTTTTGTAAACTTAAAAGATACAATTAAAGGATTTAAGGGCCTGGTTGATGGTGATTTCGATGATGTTCCTGAAGCAGCATTTTATATGGTAGGAACAATTGAGGAAGCTATTGAAAAATCTAAGAAAATGAAAAAATAGAAAATGTCGTTTAACCTTCAAATAATATCACCTGATGAATCTGTATTTGATGAAGAAATTGAAATGGTCATTATACCAGGTACAGAGGGTGACATAGGTGTTTTAAGTAATCATATGCCATTAATAACATCACTAAGACTAGGTAATATATATATTTATAAAGACAAAAAGATTATTAAAAAATTTTTAGTAAATGGAGGTATACTTGAAGTATTTGAAAATAGATGCACATTGCTAACAGAAGATATTTCCGATTCAGAGAGTAAAGTTATTAGTAACGATGATGAGCTATCTAAAAGAAAAACGGAAATAGCCTCGAAACAATTTTATACTTAAATTTTTAAGTTCTTATATTCTTTTAATACTTCTTCGTATAGTGCCCTTTTAAAAGGTACCACCTCATTTATACATTGGGTTGGTTCAATCCATTTCCACTTACAGAATTCAGGGTTATCATCTTTTTCTAGATCAAACATAGAATCCTTACCAATAAATTTGCAGAAAAACCACCTTTGTGACTGACCAATATATTTTCCATTCCAAACATATTTAATAATCTCCTTTGGAAGGTCATAAGATAGTAACTTTTTTGAAATACCTAATATCTCATAGTTATTATTAATACCAACCTCTTCAAACATTTCTCTTTTCATTGCTTGTTCTTCTGTTTCATATTTATCTATACCACCTTGTGGCATCTGCCAATAATTATTTTGATTATCTATTCTTTTTCCTACCCAAAGTTTTTTTTCAGAATTAACAAGAAAAATTCCAATGCCTTTTCGGTATTTCATTTTTCAAATAACTTATTAATCTGTTCTTGTATTTATTAGGTTTATTGCAAGTATAAGGTCAAAAGCTCTTGTAAGTTGATAGTCGTCTACTTCTTCATCGACATTTTTTTCAGCATTTTCATTATTAGATTCATTTTTTTCGATTTGTTCATTATCTATTGCCCCTCTTAAATCTGATTCTTTTCTTCTTTGACTGTCTAATTTTTTTAGTTCCGCCTGTTCTACTAAGATATCTGGATCAATACCAGTTTGCTGGATAGATCTTCCTGAAGGCGTATAATATTTTGCAGTTGTTAGCTTAATTGCAACATCCTCACCTGATGGAATTATTGTTTGGACCGAACCTTTTCCAAATGATTTTGTACCCATAATAATGGCTCTTTTATGGTCTTGAAGAGCTCCGGCTACAATCTCAGAAGCTGATGCACTTCCTTGATTTATTAAAACGACAAGAGGTAATCCATTTATTAAATCTTTTTTAACAGCATTATATCTACTTCCACGCTTTCCATTTCTGCCTTTTGTTGAAACAATCTCTCCTCTTTCTAAAAAAATGTCAGTGACGTTTACTGCTTGGTCTAGTAATCCTCCCGGATTATTTCTTAAATCAAGTACATAACCAATCAATGTATTTTTTTTTTTAAATGAACTTATTGAATCTATAATTTGTTTGTCAACTTTTTGATTAAAAGAGGATACTCTAATATAACCAATATTATTTTCAACACGTGACTTTACTGATTTAAGTTGAATTATTGCTCTTACAATACTGATATCCACTCTTTCGTTTTCATTTCTTCTGACAGTTAATTTGATTTTTGAACCAACCTTACCTCTCATTATTGCCACAGCTTCTGACAAAGTCATTCCCAATACTGGCTCATCATCCAGATGTGTGATTAAGTCACCAGATTTTATCCCGGCTTTGAAGGCTGGTGTATCATCAATCGGAGCAATTACCTTTACAAAGCCATTTTCTAATGTAACTTCAATACCAAGACCTCCAAACTCTCCTTTAGTTTGAACTCTTAATTCTTTGAGTTCCTTATCATTTAGATAGGATGAATGAGGATCTAAAGAAGATAACATTCCTTCAATTGCAGACTCAATCAAATCTTTAGAGTTTACTGGTTCTACATAATTATTTTTTATTTTCTCAAAAGCTTCTCCAAATAAATTCAGATATTTATAGACATCTTTATCTTCCTCTGCAGAGATGAAAATTGGTACTAAGAACAAAAATAAGTATGTCGTAAAAAATTTTTTCATATTTAATTAAACCTTTTTTTGATTATGCAGTTTTTTTATAAAATCTCAACTTTTGATTTTGGGTTAATAATTTTTCCATTTTTTCTTAATTCAAAATAAAGTTTATTCTTAAGCTTTTTTGAGATTCTTGCAATCGGCTCACCCTTAAACACCTTATTACCAGATGAAATAATTATATTATCCATACCTGCAAGAATACAAAAATAACCATTATCATTTTCTATAATCACCAGATTTCCATAACTTTTAAACTTATTTGCAAAAACAATTATTCCATCAAAAGGTGATGCTACAAATGAATCCTCAGAAACTTCAAAAATCACACCATTTTTAAATATTTTATCGGCTTTATTTTGCCCGAATTCAGAAACTATACTTGCCTGTAACGGCATTTGGAATCTTGTTGTGATACTTTTTTTTTTCTTAAGCTTTGGCACCTTAACCCCTTTGACTAATTCATTTATATTCTTTGCACTTTTCTTAACCTTTTTTTCTCTTTTTTTAGCCTCTGGGTTAGCTATGAATTTTTTTTGCAGTAGTGATACTTGAAGAATTTTTTTTTCTAAATTTTGAAGCTCTGTATTTAACTTTTTTTTCTTCTCTTTATATGAATAAAGTTTATTTTCAAGGTCTTGATTCACAACTTTAAGATTCTCAAAGCTTTGAAAGTAATTATCAATCCCCACTTTTACTTGGTTAAAAAAGAAACCTCTAATAATTTGTTTACTTACAAAGTAATTAGATGAGTTTTGCATTCCTTTTAAAAGACGTGAAATTTCTGAGACATATAATCTTTCTTGCAGTAAAAAAAATAAACGTTTTCCTAGTACTTCTTTATCTTTTATATATCTTAAATAGATGATTTGCTTTTGCCTATTTCGATCAATATCTAGCTTTATAATTTTTAATTCCTTATTGTTACTTATTATATTATTATGTAATTCGACCGTTTGTTTTTTTAAATCATTTAATTTTTTTTCTAATTTACTTTTTGAATGTGTCTCGGAGAATTGAGAAAGCATAACTAAAAATGAAATAATTAAAAATTTCATTTAATTAAAGGTCTTCCATTCATATCATCAGGTCTTGGTATTCCTAGAAGTTTTAAAATAGTGGGAGCGATGTCACTCAGTTTTCCTTTTTTAGAGCTATAATTATATGACTCACAAATAATAAAGGGCACAGGATTTAAGGAGTGAGTTGTGCATGGTGTATCTTTGTTGTAATCAAACATCATATCAGCATTACCATGATCAGAGGTAACTATTAAAGTAAATCCACTTTTTTTGCATTGGTTATATAAATTACCTAAACAATTATCTAAAGTTTCTACTGCTTTTATTGTAGCTGAAAGGTTGCCAGTATGTCCAACCATATCTGTATTCGCAAAATTTGTAACTATAAAGTCATAATTCTTCTTACTTATTCTATTCACTAATTCAGAAGTAAGCTCATAGGCAGCCATTTCAGGCTTAGTATCATATGTTTCCACTCTAGGTGAGGGAATTAAAACTCTATCTTCCCCATCAAATGAATCCTCTATTCCACCATTAAAAAAATAAGTCACATGTGCATATTTTTCAGTTTCTGCAATCCTAAGTTGTTTTAATTTATTTTCTGAAATTATTTCCCCTAAAGAATTTTTCACATGATGACTTTCTAATAACGGAGTTACTATTTTTTTTATTCTTTTAGAATATTCAACCATGCTAGTTGGAGAAAAGAATTTGATATAACTTTTTCTTTTAAACTCATCAAAATTTTTGTCAAAAATTGAAGTAATTAATTCTCTAACTCTGTCAGCTCTATAGTTTGTAATTATAAAACCATCTCCGTCTTGAGCACCTTTATAAGAAATATGATTTAATGGTGGGAAAAATTCATCTGTGATGTGTTCAGTATAACTATTTTTTATTGATTGAATAAAACAGTTTGTTTTTTTTAAATCACCATTAATTATTGCTCTATATGCCTTTTCAACTCTCTCCCACCTATTGTCTCTATCCATTGCATAAAATCTTCCTGACAAACTAGCAATTTTTACATTGTCATAATCTTTTATTTTTTTTTGTAAAAACTTTACATTTTCAACTCCAGAGATAGGAGAAGTGTCTCTTCCATCTAAAATTCCGTGGACTAGAACTTTACAGTCTTTAAATATATCAATTAATTTTAACAGATGATCCTGGTGTCCATGAACTCCACCATCAGATAAAAGACCAACTAAATGAATTCTTTTAGATTTTTCTTTGATTTTTTTTATTAGTTTATTTTCTTTAAAAACTCCATTATCAAAGGCTTTATTTATTCTAAGAATATCTTGTAGTATTACTCTTCCTGCACCAATACTCATATGACCAACTTCAGAATTTCCAAATTGTCCCTTAGGTAATCCTACCTCCGTCTCTGAGGCATCAAGTTTTATAAAACCATATTTCTTTGCTAGATAATCAAAATTCTTAGTCTTTGCTATATGTATGGCATTATTTTTATTTTTTTCCCCGATTCCCCAACCGTCTAAAATACATAATAAAACTTTTTTTGTCATTTGATTAAACTTACTTATGATAATTAGAATTTTTCTTTATTTCTAGGGCTCTGTATATTTGTTCTATTAACATTACTCTTACAAGCAAATGAGGCCAAGTAAAATTACCAAACGATATAGATTTGAATGATTTTTTTATTTCTTTGTCTAAACCTTCTTCGCTTCCTATTATAAAATTAACTACTTTAAATCCATCAGAAAAATTTTGAAATAACAATTTTGAGAAACTTTTGCTATCTAATTTTTCGCCTTGCGAATCCATTGCAAGAGTATATTCATTGTTATAGATATACTTTTGAATTTCATGTTTTTCTTTCTCTAACTTTTTTGGCCCAAAAAAACTCTTTAATTCAATCAACTTAAGATCAAAATTAATCCTTTTTTTGTAGTAATCAAAGATTTGTCTATATTCTTGAGAGCTTTTAAATTTACCGAATGCTATAATTTTGATTTTCATATTTAACCAAAGCTAATCTTTTCATCCTTCAATTCATTATCACTCCAAATTTTTTCTATAGAATAGTATTTCCTTGTTTCTGGTTTAAAAACATTTACTATAATATCTCCAAAGTCAACAATAACCCAATCTGTATCTCCTAGACCCTCAGATGATAAAACTCTCTTCTTATTATTTTTTATTAAATTTGTGACTATTGAATTAACATGGCGAGAAGAACTTCCACTTGCTATAATAATAAAATCTGCAAGTGCACTTCTATTTTTTATATTTAAAGATTGAATATCGAATGCTTTAAGGTTTTCCAACTCCCTTAATATTTTATCCAACAATAGTTTTACTTTTCTATTATTCACCATTAACTATTTTTATTCCTAATTCTTGTGGAAGATTGAAAATTTGTTGTACCACTAATAAAGGTCCACGCGGGTGGCTGAAAATATTTAAAATTTTTTATCAAACTTTTATTTACTTTTGCCTTTCTAAAATAAACTAAAGACTTAAATTTAGTTAAAGTAAAAGAGTAGAATGGACGGTCTAAAATTGCAATTGGAATATTATAAAAAATTTCTTTCCAACTTTTCCACTTATGAAAATCTATTAAATTATCAGATCCCATCAACCAAATAAAATTATATTTCGGATATTTTTTTTTCAAATATAAAACCGTGTCTATTGTAAAAGCACTTTTTTTTTCATCTAATTTAATAATTCTAATATTCTTATTAGAAACATAGTCTTTTGTTTGTTTATATCTTTTTGAAAATAAACTACTTTTTATTTTAAATGGATTACTTGAGGTCACTATCCACCAAATTTCATTAAGCTTCATTTTTGTCAATGCAGCCTTACTTATGTTTACATGACCTTCATGTGGTGGATCAAATGAACCACCTAGAATCCCTATATATAAATTTTTATTCAACCTATTTTCTAATTTGTCCGTTGCCTCTAACCTTATACTTATAGCTAGTGAGTTGACCTACGCCAACTGGACCTCGAGCATGAACTTTTGAGGTTGAAATACCTATTTCAGCACCCATACCAAATTCACCTCCATCAGCAAATTGTGTGGAGGTATTATGCATCACTATACCACTATCAATATTTTTCATAAAATAATCTACACTATCTTTATTTTCAGATATTATTGCATCTGTGTGACCCGAACCAAATTTATTAATATGCTCTACAGCTTCTTTAACTCCATTATATATTGTTTTCACTGATACTATCTTATCAAGATATTCTGTTTCCCAATCTTCTTCTGTTGCTTTAATTATTGAATTATCTAGTTCACAAACTAAGTTATCACCTCTGATCTCGCAATTCACTTTTTTTAATTGCTCAATTATTTTAGGTAAATGAGATTTAATGATGTGTTCATCACAAAGAATTGTTTCTGTTGCGCCACAAATTCCAGGTCTTCTCATTTTTGCATTCACAGTAACATCACAACTAATTTTTTTATCAGCTGATTTCTCAATATAAGTATGACAAATACCATCTAAATGCTTTATCACATGAACTCTACTTTCTTTACTTACACGCTCAATCAATGACTTTCCTCCTCTAGGAATTATAACGTCTAAATATTGATCCATTTTTAGTAAATACCCAACTGCTTCTCTATCGATTGTTGGAATATTTTGAAGAGCTCCAATTGGCAGACCAAATTTTTTGTATGACTCTTTTATTATTTTAACTATCGTTGAAGATGAATTAAAGCTCTCAGACCCTCCTCTTAAAATTAAAGTATTTCCAGACTTTAAACAAAGTGCTGCTGCGTCTGCCGCTACATTGGGTCTAGATTCGTATATAACACCAATTACACCAAGTGGAACAGAAACCTTTTCTATTTTCAATCCATTGGGTCGACTCCACTCACTAATGATGTTACCTACTGGATCCTCAAGTTCTGATATATCAATTAATCCTTTACATATTGATTCAATTCTATTTTCGTCTAAAAGTAGTCTGTCAAGAAGAGCTGTGTTTAGCTTTGATTTATTTTTTTCTATATCAATACTATTTGCATCCAAAATTTTTTTTTTATTTTTCATTAAATTTTCTGATGCATCAAAAAGAATATCGTTTTTTGTTTTTTCATCTAATGTACTGACACTATGTGATGCCATTCTTGCATTTTTTCCAATATCTAACATTATTTCTTTAATTTTATTTTCAGTCATTAAGTTTTAAAAAATCTCTATGTATAATTTCGTCTCTTCCATAATATCCTAAAATATTTTTTAAGTCTGAGGTTTTTTTTCCTTTAATTTTTTTTATTTCATTACAATCATAATGAGATATACCCTTTCCAAGTTCTTCACCTTTTATACTTTCTATTTTAATAATATCTCCTTTAAAAAAACTACCAAAAACTTTTGTCACTCCAATAGGTAATAAACTTGCACCATTTTTTAATGCCATTTTTGCACCTGAATCAACCACTATTTTTCCTAATGGTTTTACTGTACCAGCAATCCAGTTTTTGATATTATTTGTACCTTTTTTTTTTGAGATAAAAATTGTACCGTGATTATTTTTAAAATATTTCTGTATAGGGTTTTTTCTATTTCCTTTACAAATTATAGTTGAGCAACCTGAACTCATTGCAATTTTAGCAGCTTCTAGTTTAGTTTTCATTCCACCTGTTCCATATAAGTTAGTTTCCATACTAGCCATTTTTAATATTTTTTTATCAATTTCCTCAATAAACTTTAATAATTTAGCTGACTTATTTTTTTTTGGGTTTGATGTATATAATCCAGCTACATCACTTAACAGTATCAAAAAGTCTGAATCACTTATTTGCGCGACCCTTGCTGCAAGCCTATCATTATCACCAAATTTTAGCTCATCAATTGCTACTGAGTCATTTTCATTAATTATTGGCAGTATGCCTAATTTTAGCAGTTCTTTTATTGTTTCCCTTGAATTAATTGATTTTTTTCTTTCTTCAGTATCTGAATAAGTAAGTAGGATTTGAGCAACATTTATTTTTTTTTTTTTCAAAATCTTCATAAAATTGTTCATTAAAATTACTTGTCCACATGCTGCGAATGCCTGTTTTTCCTGAATTTTAACTTTGTTTTTTTTTATATTTAAATAATTTTTCCCGAGTGAAACAGACCCAGAAGCTACAATGATAATTTCTATATTTTGTTTTCTAAAAAAAATTAGATCTTCAATTAACGTTTCTAACCATTCCTTATCAAATTTATTATTTTTTATTAGTAAAGATGATCCAATTTTAAGAACTAATCTAACTGATTTTTCTATAGATATATTTTTCATTCACAAATCTTTACTAAAGATAACCTCAATTTATTTATACCAAATTTTGTATGACTTGAAATAGGAATGATTTCAGATTCTGTAATTTTCTTAAGTTCTGTTTTAAATTCTTCAATTTTATTTGTTTCTACAGTGTCACATTTACTTAGTAAAATTAACTCTTTCTTCTCTTCAAGGGTATTATCATATTTTTTCAGTTCTTTCCTAATAGTAAGATAATTCTCATTTAAATTTTGTGACACATCACAAACATGACAAATCACTTTACACCTCTCAACATGTGCTAAGAACTTTAAACCAAGTCCGATGCCATCTGCTGCTCCTTCGATTAAACCTGGTAGGTCAGCTAAGACTATATCTTTATAGTTCTGTCTCATAACCCCAAGTTGAGGCTTAAGAGTTGTAAATGGATAATTTGCTATCTTCCCTTTTGCATTTGATAAAACTGAGAGCAAGGTGGACTTTCCAACATTTGGAAAACCAACAAAGCCAACGTCAGCAATTAGTTTTAGTCTTAGCCAGACCCATACTTCTCCACCAATATCACCATTATCAAACCGCCTTGGCGCCTGATTTGTTGAGGATTTAAATCTATAATTTCCTCTTCCCCCTTTTGCTCCTGTTAGAATTTTGAATGTTTCACCCTCTTTTGAAAGATCCTTCAAAGTTTTTTTCTTATCTTCTGAAAGAATGACAGTGCCTACTGGTACTTTAATTATTAAATTTTTTCCATTTAAACCAGTTTTATTTTTTCCTGCACCATTTTTACCACTTTCTGATTTAAAATGTTGTTTATATCTAAAATCTATAAGTGTATTTAGATTATTAACTGCTTCAAATAAAACATCCCCGCCTTTACCTCCATCTCCTCCATCGGGGCCTCCAAACTCGATATACTTTTCTCTTCTAAAACTAAGACACCCCGAACCACCATTTCCTGCTTTCAGGTAAATCTTAGCCTCATCTAAGAACTGCATTGTATTAAAATGATTTAGCTTTTTAGAACAACATTTACAAATGATTTGCCAGAAGATTTTTTTTCGAAATCAACAAAACCATCTTTAATTGCAAATATAGTATGATCTTTTCCCATAGAAACGTTTACTCCAGGGTGAAACTTCGTACCCCTTTGTCTTACTATAATGTTTCCAGGTATAACTGATTCACCACCAAATTTTTTTACACCAAGCCTTCTACCTGCACTGTCTCTTCCGTTTCTTGTACTACCACCTGCTTTTTTATGAGCCATTTTTTTCTCCTTTAGTTTCTAAAGTTTTTTTTGAAATCTCCTCAGTATTTTTTGAAACTTTTGGTTTTTTTTTTTCAGTAGAGCTAAAAATATTTTCTATCTTAACTAGCGTTAGTTCTTGTCTATGGCCAATTTTCCTTCTATAATTATGTCTCCTTTTTTTTTTGAAAACTATAATTTTTTTATCCTTAATTTGAGACAGAACAGTAGCCTCTACAACAATATCTTTAACATACGGGTTACCTATAAGTGTCTCACCTTTTTCATTCTTGTAATATACGATTTCAGCAAACTGTAATTTGTCTTTTGGTTTTTTATCTGAAATTTTGGGAAGCTTCAGAACGTCTCCAACCTTTAACTTATACTGCTTTCCTCTATCCTCAATGATAACCATATTTATCTCCAATAAAAATAGTAATTTGGTTATACATTGTAGTAAATAATAATCAAGCCCTTTTACATTAATTAATGTTAATAATTTTTATTATTTTATCCTTTTTTTTTGGGGAAATTATTTATATAAATATGGTACTATGTCCAACGTTGTAATTGTAAATGCAAAGAGATCCGCGATAGGTAAGTTTCTGGGTAGCCTATCAGGGTTATCCTCAGTAGATATTGGATCGAGTGTAATAAATTCCTTAATCGATTCTTCAAAAATTAGTAAATCAGACATTGACGAATTAATAATGGGTCAAGTTTTAACTGGAGGGCATGGACAAAACCCTGCAAGACAAACAATGATGCTTTCCGAAATTCCATATGAAAAAAGTGCTATGACTATTAATCAAGTTTGTGGTTCTGGTTTAAGAGCAGTTTCAATAGGTGCACAGTCAATTCTTTCAGGACAATCAGAAATAGTTGTTGCTGGCGGTCAGGAAAGTATGAGTAATTCTCATCACACAGCGAACATTAGAAATGGAATAAAAATGGGTGATGGAAGTTTGAAAGATAGTATGATTGTAGATGGTCTATGGTGCGCTATGAATAATTACCATATGGGAACAACAGCTGAGAATATTGCCGAAAAATACAAAATAAGTAAGGAAGAACAAGATTCCTTTGCGGTTGAATCTCAGAATAAAGCTGAGAAGGCACAAAAAGAGGGTCATTTCAAAAATGAAATTTGTCCCATAAAAATTAAGGTAAAGAAAGATGAAATATCTTTTGAGGAAGATGAATTTCCAAGACATGGATCAACTTTAGATAAAATCTCTTCTTTAAAACCAGTTTTTAAAAAAGATGGTACAGTAACGGCTGGAAATGCATCAGGTCTTAACGATGGAGCCGCAGCCGTTTTAATAATGAAGGAGTCTAAAGCTAAAGATTTAGGTTTAGAGATAATGGCAAATATTGTTTCGTGGTCATCAGCAGGCGTCGACCCTTCAATAATGGGAATAGGTCCAGTTCCAGCTGTTCAAATGGCTCTAAAAAATGCTAATTGGAAAATTGATGATCTTGATCTTATTGAAGCAAACGAGGCCTTTGCAGCACAATCTATAGCAGTAGTTAGGGAACTCGGGTTGGACATGAGAAGGGTGAATGTAAATGGAGGTGCAATTGCACTTGGTCACCCTATAGGAGCATCAGGTGCAAGAGTTTTAGTTAGTTTAGTTCATGAACTAATTAGACAAGATAAAAATAAAGGAATAGCAACCCTTTGTATAGGAGGTGGACAGGGTGTTGCAATGTGTATTGAAAGGGTAAAATAAAAATGACAAAAATAGCACTAGTTACAGGTGGGACTCGTGGGATAGGAGCATCTATTTCTTCCAACCTAAAAGACTCTGGATATACAGTTGTTTCAAATTATGCTAGTAATGACGAGTCTGCAGAAAAATTTTCCAAAGAAAATAATATTGAGGTTATGAAGTGGGATGTCAGTAATTATGAGCAAACAAAAAGTTGTATTTCTGAAATTTACAACAAATATTCATCAATAGATATTTTAATAAATAATGCAGGTATTACCCAAGATGCACCACTACATAAAATGACAGTTGAAAAATGGAATAAAGTTATTTCTGTTAATTTAAACTCGGTTTTTAATGTAACTTCCTCTGTAATTAATAAGATGAGAGAAAATGGTTTTGGAAGGATTATTAATATTTCCTCAGTTAACGGTCAAAAAGGTCAATTTGGCCAAACAAACTATGCAGCTACAAAATCTGCCCTTATTGGATTTACAAAATCCCTAGCTTTAGAAAGTGCATCAAAAGGTATAACTTCCAATGTTATTTGCCCAGGTTATATAAATACTGAAATGGTAGCTGCTATAAGAGAAGATATTCTAAAAAGTATTATTGATACAATACCTTCTAAAAGACTTGGGGAGGCAAATGAAATAGCTGAAATGGTATCTTATCTTGTTTCAGAAAAGGCAAGCTATATCAATGGAGCCACATTCTCAGTCAACGGTGGCCTATGGATGGATTAGAATTGATCCTTTAACTTTCTAATTCTTCCAAAATTAACTGAACTTGACATAAAGTCCATCCCTATTGAGTCTAAATAACTTTTATCATCAAACCTAAGAAAAGGGTTAAGTTTTTTTTCCTCTGAGAGAATTGTAGGAATTGTTGGAATATTTCTTGATCTTTTTTCCTTTATTTCAATAATTTTTTTTTTTAACAAACTATCATCTGGTGTAAGATAATTTGCAAAGCGTGAATTAGCTTCCGTGTACTCATGTGCACAATAAATCTTTGTATCATCTGGAAGTGAGCGAATTTTTTTTAAAGATCTAACCATCTGTGATGGAGTTCCTTCAAAAAGTCTTCCACAACCTAAAGAAAATAATGTATCACCACAAAAAAGAGCAAAATCCTTTTCAAAAAAATAGCTTATGTGACCATTTGTATGTCCAGAAACTTCTAGAATTGAACAAACGGAATTACCTATAGATAATTGATCACCTTCTTCCATAAAAATATCAATTCCTGGAATTCTATCTGCATCATTTTTATTACCAACTACCTTACAACCATATCTTTTTTTAAGAGTAATATTTCCACCTATATGATCTGCATGATGATGGGTATTTAAAATAAAATTTAACCCTAAGTTTTTATTATCAAGATAATTAATAACTTCAGAAGTAACTCCTGGATCAACACAGGCTGTTTGATTGGTACTTTTATCTACCAAAATATAAATATAATTATCATTCATTACAGGTATTTGTTCAATATAAATCATATTTAAAGCATACATTTAATTTTATTTTTTAGAAACACAAAAGATTGCTTGGTAAGCTCTGATATTATTCATAAAGTCATTTAGCTTTTCTCCTTCTTCGTTTAAGTATAAAAATTCATTAATTTTTATTCCTTTTTTTTCACAAAAATTTGTAAAATCTTTTATAGAACATAAATGTATATTTGGAGTATCATACCATTCATAAGGAAGTGCAATATTTTTTGGCATTAAGCCAGAAAAAAAAAAGTCCCTTCTAATTTTCCAGTAAGCAAAGTTTGGAAATGAAATTATTGCCCTCTCCGCAATTCTTATAAGGTTTTCAATAACATTATCTGGATATATCATAGCTTGGATAGTTTGGCTCAGAATAGCGGTTGTAAAAGAACGATCAGGATAGTCTTTTAAATCAAAATTTGCATCTCCTTGAATAACTGATAAGCCTTTTTTTACACATTCGTTTACACCTGTTTGACTAAGTTCTATACCTCTACATTCTACTTTTTTTATTTTCATTAGATGACTAAGAAGATTACCATTTCCACAACCAATATCTAAAACTTTTTCATTGGAATTTATCAGTTCAGAAATTAGTATTAAATCTTTTCTTAAATTCTTTTTCATATTCCTTGTTTAATGATTTGTCCTTCAATAAAGCCCCCTAAAATTTCGTGAAATTCTGGTTCGTCAAGAAGAAATGCATCATGCCCTTTATCACTCTTAACTTCTACAAAACTTACTTTTGCATTAGATGTATTTAAAGATTTTATGATAGTTTTTGTTTCAGAAGTTGGAAACAACCAATCAGATGTAAAGCTAAAAAAACAAAAAGATAAATCATTATTTTTAAATGCATTAGTTAATCCACCTTTTCTGAATGAAAGATCAAAATAATCCATTGCTTTGGTTATATACAAATAACTATTTGAATCAAACCTCTCAACAAAGGAACTTCCTTGGTATTTTAAATAACTTTCTATTTGAAAATCTGTAATAAAATTGAATGAAAAATTTTTACTATTTTGTAGGTTTCTTCCAAACTTTCTTTGTAATGCTGATTCTGATAAATAAGTTATATGTGCAATCATTCTCGCTACTGCCAAACCTCTTTTTGGCTTTTGCTTACTTCCATAATAATTACCACTCTTCCAATTTGTGTCTGCCATAATAGCTTGTCTGCCGATTTCATGAAATGCAATGTTTTGAGCTGAATGTCTGTATGAAGAAGCTATTGGAATAACTGCATTGACTTTTTTTTCAAATCTCGAAGCCCACTCTAATGTCTGCATTCCACCCATTGAGCCCCCAATAACTGCAAATAATTTTTTAATACCTAAGGAATTAATTAATTTAACTTGAAGTTTTACCATATCACTTATGGTTATGACTGGAAAATTAAGACCATATTGTTTTCCAGTTTTTGGGTCAACTGTTGACGGACCAGTACTTCCCATACATCCACCAAGAACATTACTACATATAACAAAAAAAATATTAGTATCAATAATTTTACCTGGACCAATTAAGATATCCCACCAACCTTTTTTTTTAGTAAGAGGATTAATTCCTGAGCAAAATTGATCTCCAGTCAAAGCATGACAAATCAATATCCCATTGGATTTTTCTTTATTAAGTTGGCCATAAGTTTCGAATGCTACTTCACATGATTGTATCTCTCTTCCTGAGTAGAGTGTAAACGAATCTTTATAAGTTATTTTTTGTGTTTCAAATTTTAGCTTCATCTAAAAATATATTAATAATTGACTTAAATCGCATCATAACTATGTTGGGATAGTAGTCAAAATAAATTTAATTGTTATACAAATATGGCTAAATTGAAAATTGAAAATATTGTTAAACCTTCAATCAAAGGAATCGCAAAATATGTACCTGGCGAGTCACCAGATAAAAATAGTAGCAAATTCATTAAACTTTCATCAAATGAGTCACCATTTGAGGTTCCAGTCAAAAATTTTTCGTCCATTAATAAAATTTTAAAAAATTCACATTTGTACCCAGACGGAGATTGTTTACTATTAAAAAAATCTATTGGACAGAGATTTAAATTAAAAAGTAACCAAATAATTTGTGGGAACGGCTCTGATGATATTCTCTCTATAATTTGTCAGGCATTTTCTAGAGAAGGTTCCGAAGTAATATGTAGTGAGTATGGATTCATTTATTACCCTATAATAGCCAAAGCTGCTGGTTGTAAAGTTGTAACTGCAAGAACAGAACAACTTTCTGTAAGTTGCAAAAATATCTTAATGAAAATTAATAAAAAAACAAAAATTATTTTTATAGCTAATCCTAATAACCCAACTGGTAGTATTATATTTAAGAAAGAATTAATAAAATTTCTTGATAAAGTACCATCCACGATTATTGTTGTACTAGATGGGGCATACTCTGAGTTTATTAAGGATAAAAGTTATACTGATGGAGTCGATTTAGTAAATAAGTATAAAAATTTGATTATTACTAGAACATTCTCAAAAATTTTTGGACTTGCAGGGCTTAGATTGGGCTGGGGATATTCCAATAAAGAAATAATAAATTTAATGGAGAGAATTAGAGGACCATTTAATGTAAATCTAATAGCACAACATATAGGTAGTTTAATTTTAAAAGATAATGAATTTTTAAAAAAGTCAATTGACCATAATGAAAAATGGCGAAAATATTTACCACAAAAACTCAATGAACTTGGATTTAAGGTCAAAACTTCTTATACAAATTTTGTACTTGTTGAAGTAGATAAAAAAAAACATTCAAAAGAAAAAATTTTAAATATTCTCAAAAAAAATAAAATTATTGTAAGGGATATGAAAAGTTATAATCTTCAGAACTTTTTTAGAGTATCAATAGGAAGAGATTCACATATGAAAAAATTTTTAAAAGTTTTAAAGTCATCTTTAGATAAGTAATCATGAAAAAGATTGATGAAATAACAATTATTGGTCCTGGATTGATAGGAAGCTCTTTAGGTTTAGCTTTAAAAAGTAAAAAAATAGTTAAAAAAATTGTAGGTATCGATAAATCAAAAAATAATTTACAAGATGCTCTCAATAATAATTCAATTGATGAATCAAGAAATATTATCGATCAAAGAGTTTCGAGAAGCGAGTTTATTTTTATATGCACTCCAGTAAGTTTTATAGATGAAATAGTCTCAAGATTAGTTCCCTTTGTAAGTAAAAAAAATTTTATTACTGATACGGGCTCAGTTAAAAATATATTCAAAAAGTCTACTATAAAAAAAATTAGTGCTATCTCAAATTTCATTCCTGGACATCCTATAGCAGGAACTGAAAATTCCGGAGCAAAAAGTGCATTTAATGGGCTATTTGAAGGTAAATGGTGTATTCTTACTCCTATTGATGAAAAAGATAAAAATATTAAAAAGCTTTCAGCATTATGGAAATATATTGGTATGGAAATAGCAACAATGCCTGTTGATGAACATGACAAGATAATGTCCATTACTTCCCACCTTCCTCACCTAATAGCTTTTACTATTGTTAATACTGCTTTCAAAATTGATATAAAAAAAAAAAAGGAGCTAATAAATTTCTCTGCAGGTGGATTTAAAGATTTCACTAGAATTGGATCATCAGACCCTAAGATGTGGACTGATATATTCATTTCGAATAAAAAATATTTAATTAGTACAATAGATGATTTTATTAATGATCTCAAAAATTTTAAGGGACTTATTAAGAAAAATAACTTGGATGAAATATTTGATTTACTTGAACAAACAAAAAAAATAAGAAAGAGTATCCTTAAAGTTAATAAACTAAAAAGGTGAAGATCTAAACCTAGTCTCAATATTATTAAGAACTTTATCTTTTTTATAATTACTTTTTAACAAAGGAAATATCTTTACATTAATTTTGCCATTCTTTTTTATAAATTTTTTATTTATCCAAAATCTACCAGAGTTATGAATCACTGGGAGAATAGGTACTTTAGTTAATTTATGAATAGCAAAAAAACCAGGGTTTATTTTAGCTATCTTATCTGGATCAGTCCTTGTTCCCTCAGGAAAAATTATAAACTTTGTTTTCCCTCTTTTTATTAACGAAGAAACAGATCTATTAATCACTCTTATTGAATTCAATCCTTGATCCCTTTTAATAAAAATAAAACCAAGCCTTTTAAAATACCTTGAAAAAATCGGGATATTCTTAAGTTCATCCTTTAAAATAAATACAGATCCTTTAAACAAGGCAGTAAAAAAGAAAGTCTCCCATGCTGATTGATGATTACTAGTAATTAAAAAGGGACCCTTCTTGGGAATATTTTCCTCTCCTAATACTTCGTAATCTATCAAAAGAATCTTTTTACATATTAAGACTACCGATCTACTCCAAAAGTTGGATAAAGAAATAATGAAACTATCAGAAAAAAATCTTACTTGTGAAAAAAACACAAAAAAGCAAAATGTCCACAAATAAAAAACAAAATAAAAAATTAATGAGCGAAAAAAATTCATAATAAATAAATAAATGTGTAAAAAATTTTTAAATATTCTGAAAAAATTAACCTTATGTGAAAAAATAACTCTTTACTAAAGCTAAATTGACTTACTGGGACTGTAATTAACTTTTTATTAGGAAAAAATTTTTTGAAAATAATTAGGCTTCTCGGAATATGGTAGTAAGAAGTTATTAATTGGATTGAATCTATATTTACTTTTCTTTCTTTAAGCCAATTAGAAACTTCAGTTGCATTTTGAAATGTATTTTTTGCTTTCTCCTCAAAAAAAATACAGCACTCCTTTAAATTTATATTATCCTTAAATAAGTACTTATCCTTTACTTTTTCTTTTTGAAAAACACCAGATATTAAAAGAAATTGTCCATTACCTTCTTTTAAAAGTTGTATACCTTTTTCTATTCTCCCTTTTCCACCAGTAAGAACTACAATAAGAGAACTATTTGTCGATAACAATTCCCTTTTTGGCGAGTAATTATCTTTTGAAATACTATAAAGTAATAAAGCCCAGGCAAAAAATGAAAATAAGATTAAAATACTTATTATGTAAATTATATATTTAAACTTTATCAAAGAATCTTTTCTCAAAAAAATAAAATAAATATATCATTAGAAATATTAATAATAACGCTAACAAGATGAGAATAAAAATAATTAATAAAATTAAAGTTTTAAGAGTTTGTTCAAAATAAAAATTATCACTAAAAAAATAAAAGTTCGCCCCCAAAAACTTTATCAAAAGTGAGCTAACTGTAGATACAAAAATTATACTTATGATTGAGCCTGGTAGAATTCTTTTTAATATAGTTATTGATATATTCTTTGAAAGACCATAACTACTTTCTCCCATAATTTGTATCATTTCTAAAAACTTGTAGTTACTTATAAGTGCTGCCTTTGTAATATTTAATACAAGAAATGCAAATAAAATACTTATTACTAATAACATTAAAAATATAATTACTTTTATCCTTTTGAATAAATTAACAACCTCAAATAACTGATCTTTATGTGGATATTTTTCAACTATCCTATTGTCTGAAATCTTAAGTACTGAGGTATAGACTTCGTCGACAACTTGGTCATCCGAGTTTTGAATCAAAAAAACAAATGGAAGTGATAATCCAAAAATATCGTCAATATTCTTTATTCCAAGACTTTCTTGAATTAAATCCTTATCTAGAATTTTAAATTTTATTAATTCCTGATTCTCTTCTAGATAGTTTATTATTTTAAAGGTAACATCATCTGGAATTACCTTTTCATTTATATTTTTAGATATAATGAATGTCGTTTTTTCTGATTCACCAACGATCCAGTCATTAGAAAATTTATAAAAATTAAAAAAGATTGCGATATGAATTGCTATTAAACTAATAACTATAAAAGATATACCGTGGATAAAGTTATTATTATTAATTAAGAATGTTTTTTTTAAAAGAGCCTGGAAGTTTAACATTTAAGTATCTAATGTTATTATTCTATAGCTTTCGTCAAACTGAGATAAATCATTTGTTGTCATTATAATTGTTGAACCCAACTTATTTAGGGAGCTAAATAAATACATTAGTTTTTTTCTGAAGTCACTATCAAGAAAGGTTTCAGGCTGATCAGCTAAAATTAATTTTGGATTGTTTATTAAGGCCCTTGCAATTACTACTTTTTGTTTTTGACTATTAGATAAGTTTTGTATTTTTTCATTTTTAATATTTTGTAAAGAAAGCCAATTAAATATCTCATTCATTCGTGAGTCTATATTTTTAGTATTTCTCTGAATCTCACATGCAATTTCAATATTTTGATAGACATTTAAAAATGGAATTAAAAAGTCATTTTGTAAAATCACTCCGATTTTTTTTCTAAATTCTTGTACTAAATGTTTACTAGAATTCTTGAGTTCATTTCCCTCAAAAAGTATCTTGCCTTTGTTTGGCAAGCATTTAAGGTAAAATAATTTTAGTAGCATAGACTTACCTGATGAATTTTTTCCCTTAATAATTATAAAATCTCCATTTTTTACCTTAAGACTAACTTTAAGAGGTATTGCACCTTTAATCGTTATTGAAATATCCTCTAAAGAGAAAATATAGTTCTGGGTGGGTATTTTATTCATTTATAATTTTATTTTTCTTAATAAATATTTCCTTAATATTACCCCTTAAGTTGTACTCGGAAGACATACAAGCTCCGTATGCGCCAACAGAGCAAATAACTACCAAATCATCTTTTTGTAGATTTTGACTTGGATTATTTTTAATAAATATATCCGCAGACTCACATATTGGCCCAACAAAATCATATTTTTTATTCTTAAAATTTTTTCTTTTTACTGGAAAAATTTCATGCCTAGCATTATACATAGCAGGCCTTACTAAATTATTCATACCAGCATCTATTATGATAAAATCTTTTTTTTCTCCACTTTTTTTTCTTATAACAGAAGAAAGTAAAATCCCTGAAGAACCAACCAATGATCTGCCAGGTTCAATTATAATTTCAAGCTTCATATTGGTGAATAGCTTTTCAATTAGTAAACAATATTCTTTTGAATTAATTATTCGATCATTTTCTTGATATCTTATACCAATCCCCCCCCCAAGGTCTAAAACACTAATCTCAAACCCTAATTTTCTCAAAGATTCTACTTGTTTTTTTATCTTCTTAAATGCAGTTTCAAAGGGTTTTATTTTTTGAATTTGTGATCCAATATGAATAGAAAGACCAACTATTTTTAAGTACTTATTATTCTTATACTTTTCAAATAATTTTATTATCCTAGAATTTGGTATACCAAATTTATCCTCAGACCTACCTGTAGAAATTTTATAATGTGTTTTAGGATCAACATCTGGATTGACTCTGATACAAATATTTACATTTTTTTTCTCCGCTTTTGCAATTTCTGCAATTTCTTCTAACTCCTCTTCGCTCTCAACATTCAATTGCTTTATTTTTTTTTTTAAAGCATATTTTATTTCATCCGTTGTTTTACCAACACCTGAAAAAACAATCTTATCAGGCATAATACCATTATTTATTGACTTTTGGAGCTCACCTTTAGATACAACATCAGCACCGCAACCACTTTTGGAAAGTAGACTTAAAATTTGATTATGATTATTGGCTTTAACAGCATAACAAATCATTGGTTTTATTTTTGTGAATGATTTTTTTAATTCAATAAAATTATCGTGTATTTCGGAAAGTGAGTAACAAAAAATTGGTGTCGTAAATTTTAACTTAATATTTTCAAGGCATATTTCTTCTAAATATAAGAAATTATTCTTATAGGATAAATATTTATTAAACTTTTTAATCATATGACTTAGGATATGTTTTAGGGTAGTCATTTCCAGGAAACCTATCTAACGCAGCTTTTTTTCCACAAGAAGATGTACATGTAACCAAGGTTATTAATAAAATAATATGAACTAATGGCATTTTATATTTTCTTTCTTGCTCTTCTTATTGCACTTTTGACTTGTGAAAAAGCCGTTCCTCCAAATGATTTTTTATTCTTAACTGAATTTTCTGGTGATAATAAGTTATATATACTTTCATTTATTCTAGGTTCAATCAATTTAAATGTTTTAATGTCTAACTTATGTAGATAAGTATTTTTCTCTTCTGCAATTAAAACTAGTTTACCAGTCTTTTCGTGAGCTTCTCTGAAAGAAATCTTTAAGTTTTTAACCATCCAATCTGCTAAATCTGTTGCTGTTGTATGACCTTTTAACGAAAGTTCATACATTTTTTCTTTATTTAATTTAATCTTTTCTATTACTTCTGACATTACATCAATCAAAAGCTCAATTGTATCGTAGGCGTTAAATGCAGGTTCTTTATCCTCTTGCAGATCTTTGCTGTATCCAGACGGCAAACCTTTTTGTAGTATTAACAAATTAATTAAATATGAGATTATTCTACTAGACTTTGCTCGCACTAGTTCAACTGAATCAGGATTTTTCTTTTGAGGCATTATTGAAGAACCTGTACTTAGTGTATCTGGGAATTTTACTAGATCATATGCACTACTCGACCAAATTATGAGGTCCTCAGAAATTCTAGAAAAATGAATGCTCATTATTGAAAGTATTGCTAAAAACTCAATTAAAAAATCTCTGTCTGAAACACTATCTAAAGAATTCTCAGTAGGCTTTACGAAACCTAATTTTTTTGCTAGTAAGACTCTATCAATCTCAAAAAAATTTGTACCCGCTAAAGCTCCAGAACCAAGAGGACACTCAGTCATATTTTCAATTAACTGATTTATTCTATTTTTATCTCTCTTTATCATTTCAAAGAAACTCATTAAATAATGCGCGAACGAAATGGGTTGAGCATTTTGTGAATGTGTAAAACCTGGCATTATCACATCTATATTTTTTTCAGCTTTCATTGTGATAATTGTTTGAAGTCGACTTATTTTTTTTGATAGACTTTTAAGCTTTTCTTTTACCCAGAGCTTTATATCTGTAACTACTTGATCGTTTCTAGACTTACCAGTATGAATTTTACCGGATAACGAACCTATTTTTTTTTTAAGGATCATCTCAATATTCATGTGAATATCTTCATATTCCTCATGGAATTTTATCTTACCATTTTCTATCTCATCATTTATTTTTTTTAGATTAGATTGAATACTTTTATTTTCTGATGCTGAAATAATTTTTGCGCCTACTAATGCCTCAGTGTAAGCTTTGCAAAGTTTTATGTCTTCCTTTGCTAACCTATAATCGAAACTAATAGAATTGTTAATTTTTTCAAGAAGGTGGGAAGGTTTTTTTTTAAAACGGCCTCCCCAGACTGGATTTGTTTTTTTTTTCATTTATTATGGTTTGTATGAAATATTTATTTTTTATTTTTTTTATTATTACAAATTTATCCCATTCGCACGCGAACAATCAACTATTATTACATAAAGAAGCCAAAAATATACCAGATATAAAACTTAATTCTCTTAATTACGAAGATTATTCTGTTTTGAGTGCATCTAAAAAAAATTTATATATCGTTAACTTTTGGGCAACGTGGTGTGCTCCATGCATAAAGGAAATTCCAGATTTGATTTTACTTAAAGAAAAAGTCGGAAAAGATATTGATGTTTTTTTTATATCGATTGATTCAAATCCGTCAGATTCAATACCAAATTTTCTCAAAAAAAATAAAATTGATTTTCCACATTTCTATACAGACAAAAAAATGAAGATATCTAACGAATTAGATATAAAAGTTATGCCCACTACACTCATTATTAATAGGGAAATTCAAGAAATTTCAAGAGTTATAGGTTATATTGATTGGAAAAATGAGGAAATAATCAATTTAATAAAAAAATTAATTTAACTCATTTTCAAGTTTAGGAAGTATTTCAAATAGATCACCTACCAAGCCGTAATCAGAAAAATTAAAAATTGGTGCTTCTTCGTCTTTATTAATACAAGCTATAAATTTTGAATCTTTAATACCAGCTATATGCTGAATGGCTCCTGATATTCCAACCGCTATATATAGATCTGGTGCTACAATCTTACCAGTTTGACCTACTTGCCAATCATTTGGAACAAACCCTGCATCAACTGCAGCTCTACTAGCTCCCATTGCTGCGCCTAGCTTATCAGCAATACCTTCTAGTAATTTAAAGTTTTCTCCGTTTTGCATTCCTCTTCCGCCAGATATAACAATTTTAGCCGAGGTTAATTCGGGTCTATCAGATTCAGATTGATCGTAAGTAACGAATTCTACAGATTTGGATTGGTTTGATGATACTTCAAATTTTTCATCACTGACATTTGAGTTTTGAGCACAAGGTTCAAAACATGTCGGCCTAACTGTTATAACTTTTAACGAATCTTTAGATTTAACTTTTGAAATTGCATTGCCCGCATATATAGGCCTTGCAAATGTTTCATGATCAAATATCTCTATAATATCGGATATTTGTTGAACATCTAAAATTGTGGCAATTTTAGGCCCCAAATTTTTACCAAAAGTGCTTGAGGGCAAGAGAATATGAGTAAACTCTTTATCTTTTAAAAAAGAAATTATTACTTCAGATAAATTTTCCGCTATCTGATGCTTCAAAAAATCTTCATCACAGTAATTCACTTTTGAGATGATATCAGTTTTTTTTAGGTTTTCTAATACTCCAGAAATATTACTTCCTAGAACAAGAACTTCAACATCTTTACTAATCTGCTCCGCAGCAGTTATAGTTGATAAAGAAGTTTGCTTTATATTTTTTCCATCGTGCTCAATAATTACTAATGATTTCATATTACTTTAGCCTCATTTTTAAGTTTTTCTACTAAATTGGATACATCTGGTACTTTTATACCAGCTTTTCTTTCTGGAGGATCATTAACTTCAAGAACTTCTAATCTAGGTGAAATATCGAGATTTAGATCCTTAGATTCAATTGTCTCTATTTTTTTTTGCTTCGCTTTCATTATGTTAGGAAGAGATGCATAACGTGGTTCGTTTAACCTCAAATCTGTTGTAACTACGCAAGGAATTTTTACTTTTATGGTCTCTAAACCGCCATCAACTTCACGCGTCACGTTAAGGGTCCCGTCTTCATTCTTCTTTAATTCTGAAGCAAAAGTTGCTTGCGGGTAATTCGTGAGTGTTGCAACAATTTGTCCAGTTTGATTACAATCATCATCAATAGCTTGTTTACCCATGATTATCATTTCTGGGTTTTCCTTCTCACAAACTTCTTTTATTATTTTTCCAACACCAAGGGGTTCTAGAAGAATATCATCAACTTTTACAAGTATTCCTCTGTCTGCTCCCATTGCTAAACCTGTTCTAATTGTTTCTTGGGATGAATCTTGTCCAATTGATAAAATAACAATCTCAGAAACCAAACCATTTTCTTTTAATCTAACTGCTTCCTCAACAGCTATCTCATCGAATGGATTCATTGACATCTTAACATTATCTGTTTCTACACCAGTTTTATCTGACTTAACTCTTATCTTAACGTTATAATCTATAACTCTTTTTACGCACACTAAGGCTTTCATATTTTACCCTTTCTTCTCTGGAGTCCAAAGTATATCACCAAGTTCTCTATTCTCAAACCTTGCAGCCACAAAAAGAAAATCCGAAAGTCTGTTAATATACTCTAGTAATGTTGGGTTAACTTCCTCTTTTTCAAGTAGATCAATGATTGATCTTTCCGCTCTTCTTACAATTGTTCGTGACAAATGTAAATAAGCAGATGCATGTGTTCCTCCTGGTAGGATAAAAGAATTAAGTTCATCTAACTTCTCATTCAGTTTGTCTAACTCACTTTCTAGGAACAAGACTGGTTTTTGGAATCTTTTACTATTTTCTTCTTTATATGGTTTGCAAAGATCAGCGCCTATGTCGAACAAGTGGTGCTGTATCATTCTAAGAATTAACCTTAATTCATCACTCGAGTATACGTAAGCTATGCCGATAGTACTGTTAGCTTCGTCTATCTCACCATAAGCTTTAATTCTATACTCATTTTTACTTACTCTATGACCGTCACCAAGGCTTGTTTGACCTTTATCTCCACCTTTTGTATAAATTTTATCTAATTTTATCAAATTATTTTCAAGTCTAGGATTTCACAAATAAGGCTATCGTTAAAACAATTAAGCTTATAAATTGTATGAGAACTCTGTATCTCATAAATAAATTTATTTTGTTATTTTTATCATCTCCCGATCTTGCTGTGTAAAATAGGCCAGCCATTAAAACTCCAAAAGTCGTAATTAAACAAATTACGATTAAAATATTTAGAAAAAAACCCATTATCTTGCGATAAGACCCTTAGCAACAATCTGTGCTTGGATCTCGGCTGCACCTTCAAATATATTTAAAATTCTTGAGTCACAAAGCACTCTACTTACAGGGTACTCTAAAGCATAACCATTTCCACCGTGAATTTGGAGTGCACTATCCGCCGAACTCCAGGCAACCCTTGCGGCTAGGAGTTTAGCCATACCAGCTTCTATATCACATCTAACATCATTATCTTTTTCACGTGCTGAAAATAAAGTTATCTGTCTAGACACTGTAATTTCCATAACCATCCACGCCAATTTATTGAAAATTCTTGGGAATTTGATTATTTGTTTTCCAAATTGACTTCTATCTTTGGCGTATTGAAGAGCTAATTCTAAGGCATTTTGAGCTACACCAACGGCTCTTGCAGCTGTTTGGATTCTTGCTGATTCGAATGTTTCCATTAGTTGTTTAAATCCGTTTCCTTCCTCCTCACCTAATAATTGTTTTTTACTAACCTTAATGTCATCCAATGCTATTTCATATTCTTTCATTCCTCTGTAGCCTAAAACCTCAATTTCGCTTCCACTCATACCATCCATAGGGAAAGGGTTTTCACAATTTCCTCTGGGTTTTTCAACTAGAAACATACTTAGTCCTTTATAACCTTTTTTATCCAAATCGGTTCTTGCTAGAACAGTCATGAGATCTGATCTTGCTCCATGGGTTATCCAGGTCTTATTTCCTGTAATTGTATAATCTGATCCGTTGAGGGTTGCCCTTGTTGCTAAACTTCCAAGATCTGAACCAGTGTTTGGCTCTGTAAAAACTGCAGTAGTTAAGATATTTCCGCTAGCAATTTCTGGAAGATATTTTTTCTTTTGCTCCTCTGTACCACCTAATCTAATTAATTCGCCAGCAATCTCTGCCCTTGTTCCAAGTGAACCAGCTGCAAGAAAGCCCCTAGAAAGTTCTTCTGTAACAACACACATAGCGATTTTCCCCATCCCTAAACCACCATAATTTTCTGGTATAGCAATGCTAAACACACCAAGCTCAGCCATTTTTTCTAAAGTTTGGTCTGGAATTAAGTCATCTTTTAAATGCCACTCATTCGCGTATGGAATGATTTCTTCCTCTGTAAATTTTCTAAATTGATCTTGTATCATTTCCAAAGTTTCGTCATTTAAACCTAGGTTAGGGAAAATTCCATTTTCTAACGAATTAACGATATCTTTTTTTAACTCATTGGATAAACCAAATGAAATAAGTTCGTTTACATTAGGTTCATCAGCAAATTTAAAGTCATTTTTGGTAATACCAATGTCAGACAATCTCACAATTTCAGTTTGGCTTATCATTATTCCGTCACGCATTTGTGAAACATACTCTGCGAATGAATAAAGTAATATATTATAATCAATTTCTGCTGCCTTATTGGAATCTTTCAATCTAATTAACCAATTAAAGGTTTCTCTTAGACCTATTCTGTAGGTTTCAAACCATGCGAAGCCGTGGGATTCGAATTGATAATTTTCAAGTAGTGCGTTGTCGATTCTGTTATCTTTAGTCAAAGTTTTAACAAAATAATCTTTAGATTTTTTTGACATAGCTTCTAGCTCACTAAGAACAAGTTCAAATGTCTTGATTCTCTCATCTACGAAAGATTTAATATTTATGTGGTTACTTTCAATATTTACTGTACTATCCATTTTATCGTTCCAAAGGTTAATCTATATATATATTATACTTCATTCAAAGTTTTCAATCCAGTTTTTTTAGCTTGTACTAAAGCAGCCATATTACCTGGAAGATGCTTGTTATTCATCATTTTTGTGTGAGCGAATGGTATTTCCTCCCATTTGAAGCATTCAGACATCAAAGGATTTATGAGTTTCTGAATCATCATTTCATTAGCCTGATTTGCTTGATATAAGTTTGCGAAGTGACTACCTTGTATCCTTTTTTGTCGCATCCATACATATCTTGCATCCATTGTTAGATTATAGCCAGATGTACCAGCGCATATAACAACCATTCCGCCAGTTTTAACAAGATAAGTTGAAACTGGGAATGTCGATTCACCAGGGTGTTCAAAAACTATGTCTACATCTTTTTTTCCAGTGATTTCCCAAATATCTTTCCCTAGAACTCTACATTTTTTAATAAAATCACTGTAACCATTTGGATCCTTAACATCTGGTAGTTGACCAAAACAATCATAGTTTTTTCTATTGAGTACTCCTACGGCCCCCAGATTTTTTACAAAAGGAATTTTATCATCGTCAGATATGACACCAATAGCGTTTGCACCAACAGCCTTACAAATTTGAACAGCCATACTTCCTATGCCACCAGATGCTCCCCAAACCAGAACATTCATTCCAGGTTTAAGCGCATGTGGCGGATGTCCAAATAACATTCTGTAGGCTGTAGCAAGAGTTAAAGTATAACACCCACTTTCCTCCCAGGAAAGGTGTTGAGGTTTTTTCAATAATTGACGAGACTGAACTGTAGTAAATTGTGCAAATGAACCGTCATTTGTTTCATAACCCCAAATTTGTTGAGATTTAGAATACATTGGTTCTCCACCATTACATTCTTCATCATCACCATCATCCCGGTTACAATGTATAATAACTTCATCTCCGATCTTCCACCTTTTCACATTTTCGCCAACTGCCCATACTATGCCAGATGCATCTGAACCTCCAATGTGATATCCTGTATCTTTTCCTATAACTGAGATCGGGATACCTTGAGATGCCCAAACATTATTGTAATTAATGCCTACTGCCATGACCATTACAAGAACTTCATCCTTACCAGGTTTTTGTACTGGCATCTTTTCAATTTGCATAGCTTTTTCTGGCACACCCAATCGATCTTCTCTTATTACCCAGGCATACATCTCGTCTGGTATTACTCCTAATTCTGGAATTTCTCCAAGCTCATATATTTTTTTTGCCATAGTTTTTCCTTTAAAGTCTGTTATCTACAAAACAATTTGAATTATAAAAAAATTACGTTATATCACTTAATTTAAAAATTACATTAATTTTTTATTGTTACCCAAATTATTTGATATAATTTATTTATTATGAATAATACCGTAAAAGACAAACCATGGATGATCAGAACTTATGCTGGTCATTCTAGCGCCGAGGCATCAAATAGTTTATATAAACAAAACTTAAAAAAAGGACAAACCGGACTTTCAGTTGCATTTGATTTACCTACGCAAACTGGCTACGATTCCGACCATATTCTTTCTAAAGGGGAGGTAGGTAAGGTTGGAGTGCCAATAAGCCATGTAGGTAATATGCAAACATTATTCAAAAAAATACCTTTAGAAAAAATGAATACTTCAATGACTATTAATGCTCCAGCTCCATGGTTATTGTCCTTATATATTGCTACTGCCGAAAAACAGGGTGTTGACAGAAAACAATTGTCGGGAACTACACAAAATGACATAACTAAGGAATATTTATCTAGAGGAACTTATATATTTCCTCCCGGTCCAAGTCTAAAACTTACAACTGATGTAATAAGGTTTACCACCCAGGAAGTTCCAAAGTGGAATCCGATCAATATTTGCTCTTATCATCTTCAAGAAGCCGGAGCTACTCCAGAGCAAGAACTTTCTTTTTCTCTTGCTACTGCTATTGGAATTTTGGAGTTTTTAAGAAATTCTGAAAAAATTGAAAAAAATCTTTTTGAAAAGATTGTTGGTAGAATTAGCTTTTTTGTAAATTCGGGAATGAGATTTATTACTGAAACATCCAAAATGATTGCATTTACTGAATTATGGGATGAAATCTGCAAAAAGAGGTTTTCTGTTAAGGATCCAAAATACAGAAGGTTTAGATACGGTATGCAAGTAAACTCTTTAGGACTAACAGAGTTACAACCAGAAAACAATGTCTATAGAATTTTAATTCAGATGCTTCCAGTGGTTTTAGCTAAAAATTCCCGAGCACGTGCTGTTCAACTTCCTGCCTGGAATGAAGCGCTTGGATTACCAAGACCCTGGGACCAACAATGGAGTTTAAGATTACAGCAAATTATGGCTTATGAAACAGATTTACTTGAATTTAATGATATTTTTGCTGGATCTGATGTTTTAAGAAACAAGGTTAATGACTTAAAAGATTCTGCATATAAAGAACTAAAAAGTGTAGACGAATTTGGAGGACTGGTCCAGGCAATTGAAAATGGTTACATGAAGAGTCAACTTGTAAAATCGCAAACGCAAAGGCAAAGAAATATAGAATCAGGAGAACAAAAGGTTGTTGGTGTAAATTGCTTCGAAGATGGAGAATCTTCTCCTTTGATTTCTAAAATAGATGGTGGGTTTATGAAAGTTGATGAAAATTCAGAGAAATCCCAGGTAAAAAACGTATTTCAATGGAAAGCTAATAGAGATAAAAAGAAAATTGATAATCTCCTTTCAATATTAAAAGAAAAGGCAAAGACTGGGGAAAATATTATGGAAATATCAATAAAATGTGCTCACGAAGGTGTAACAACCGGTGAATGGTCTGATACAATGAGAGATGTATTTGGCGAGTATAGAGCCCCAACTGGAATTGTTTCTTCAAATATTAAAAAAAGAAAGACTGCTTCAGATGAAATTGAAATTCTATCTAAGGAAATAGAATTAATAACAAAAAAAATTAAAAGGCGTCCAAAAATGCTTGTCGGCAAACCAGGCTTGGATGGTCACTCAAATGGGGCTGAACAAATTGCTGTAAGAGCTAGAGATATCGGTATAGAAGTAGTTTATGATGGTATTAGGTCTACACCTGAGCAATTAGTTGTAGCTTCAATTGAAGAAGGAGTCCACATTATAGGTTTATCAATATTGTCTGGATCACACGTCCATTTAGTAAATGTAGTTCTTAATTTATTAAAAAAAAATAAATACTCTCACATTCCTGTTATTGTAGGTGGCATCATACCACCAGTAGATGAAAAAAAACTACTATCCAAAGGTGTTAAAGCTGTCTTTACTCCGAAAGATTTTAAGATCGAGAATATTTTAAAAATAATCACATCGATAATTAAAGATTCCGTATGAGCAAAAAAAAACTCTTGAATTAGCAATAGATCTTTTAAATGAAATAAATACTTTCGAGTTAAGTGCATACACACCTATAAGGTTCAAAAATAAAAATATTGGGTGGTTAAATAACAAAACTATATTGAAGAATTCTCTTACTACAAATAATGATTATATAAAATATTCTGAGTTAGATGAATTTATAAAAAATCTTGAAAAAAATCAGTCATCAACTGAAAATTGTCCGGTCTTTTTATTCCCATCCCTAAAACCAAAAAAAGTTTTTTCCGAAACTGCTAAATTCTGCAACGAAAATATATTTATTATTAAAAGAAACTTATTATCACTTTTTGGCTTGCCATCATATGGTGTGCATTGTAACGTCTGGAGAAAGCATAAAGACAAATTTATTATCTATTTTGCTAAAAGAGCAAAAAAACTTAAAAGTTTTCCATGTTATATAGATAATACAGTAGCTGGCGGACAACCAACTAATTTATCAATTTTTGAAAATTTAAAAAAAGAAGCATATGAAGAAGCAGGTATTAGTGGTAAATACTTAAAAAAAGTTCAACGTGGAAATATTGTTAGTTATTTTCATAATAATAATGATGATTTTATTTCAGCCGTTATTTTTAATTATCACCTTAATAAAGTTGATGAGTTAGAACTCAAAAATATTGATGGTGAAGTTGAAAGTTTTTTTTCTCTTACTCTTGAAAATATATACAAATTACTAGAGAAGAATCAGCTAAAACCTAATTGTATAATCCCTATTTTAGATTTTATTTTATTAAATGATTATCATTTTTTATCAAAAGGGACTATTGTTGAAATTAAGAAAATATTACGATTAGATGAATGAATTTTTAAATGGCCCTGCAATTAATTTTGACCAAGGACAGTTCGATAAGATAATTATATTCTTACACGGTTATGGTGCCAATGGTCATGATTTGATTTCCATTGGAAATGCTTGGCATAAAGAACTTCCTAATACGATGTTTATTTCACCTAATGCACCATTTGAATGCCCATGGGGAAATAATGCTTACCAATGGTTTGAGCTAAGCTCAATATCCCCAAAAAATATTGGTAGTGGTTTAGATAAGGCTGGGCCATATCTTAATGGATTTATTGATCATATCTCTAAAGAAACAAAGGTTCCTCATGATAAAATATTCTTTGTTTCTTTCTCACAAGGAACAATGATGGCTCTATATCATTTGTGTAAAAGAAAATCTAAGTGTGCTGGAATAATGGGGTATTCAGGTCTACTTTTTGACGACGAAGATTTTAATCTTAGTATTAAAAGTAAGCCACCAATTCGATTATATCATGGTAAAAATGACGATATAATAACATTTGAACAAACCATTAATGCATCCAAAAAACTGAAATCCCTTAATTTCGATGTTGATCATAGAATAAAGGATTTTTTAGGTCATGGAATTGATGAAGATGGTCTGGAATATGGTTTAGAGTTCATAAAAAAAACATTTAATATTTAAAATTGTAATAAAATCCCAATGTTATTAGAATAGGAATTTATTATGAGTATATCTTTAAACAGTTGCCCAGCACTTGTACTAAACGCAGATTATCAACCTTTGAGTTATTACCCTTTATCTACTTGGTCTTGGAAAGATGCACTCAAAGCCGTGTTTTTAGAAAGAGTAAATGTAGTCTCAGAATATGACAAATATGTAAGGTCACCCTCAATAAAATTTAAACTCCCAAGCGTAATTTCATTAAAAGATTATATCCCCCTTCCAGAGAAAGCAGCTTTTACAAGATTTAATGTATTCTTACGAGACAAATTTCTATGCCAATATTGTCACACAAGTTTTAAAGTTGAAGATTTAACCTTCGACCACGTTCTGCCAAAATCAAAAGGAGGACAAACAACCTGGGATAATGTAGTTACATGCTGTAGAAAATGTAATACAACCAAGGGAAATAAGCTACTTACTAAAACAAGTTTTTCATTAATTTCAAATCCGTATACTCCAAACAACTATGAATTGAAAGAAATTGGAAGATTATTCCCACCGAATTTTTTACATCAAAGTTGGAATGATTTTTTATATTGGGACTCAGAGCTAGAGCCTTAATCATAATTTTTTTGATATTTTTATTGCTAATTTTGTAATATTTTTTGTAATTAATTTAAAGAAAAACGTCCCTTTTTGGTTATCATTTTTTTTTCGAGACCTCAATTTATGCTGATTTTCTTCATTACAAAATTTTATAATATTTTTTCTTAAATCACTTCTTACATTCTTTTTTTTCAAATATTCTACTTGTTCTTGATAATGATCAACAATTGTACTTTCGATTGCTTCAGTACAAGCATGAACATATTTTTCTCCTAGTACGGACGACACAAACCCTAATGCAGTTCCTCCGACTTTCCATAAGGGTTGCATTATTGTTGGTCTAGTTCTGCTTAATAATATTTGTTGTTCAAAATATTCTAGGTGAACCTTTTCTTCAGAGGAGATTCTTTTAAGTTCCTTTTTGAGAAGATTATTTTTACTGAATCTAATTTGAGAATTATAAATTATTTGCGCTCCATATTCTCCGGCATGGTTAACTCTAAGAATTTCCTCAATCTTTTTTTTATTTTTGTTCATTAATTCTTAACATAGCAAATGCCCACATAATTAAAAGTACCGATACTATTATATTAAAATTAGCTAATGATAAACCCATTATTGAAAATAAGATTTCGTTACATTTAGCAATAGGAACCTTTTCTAAGAAATTCCTAAGTTCCTCAATTGTCTCTATATCAGATCCAGAAGAAGTACAATTCATTTCATATTTTACTACACCCCTTTCTACTAGACTGTGAAAAGATGCTATAAAAAAATTAGCTATCTGTAAAATTATAAAAATAAATAAGAACTCTCTTATTTTTTTAAAAAAGACTAGACCTATACCAAAAATTATTGAGAGCAAATAAGGAATACGTTGGTAAATACATAATTTACACGGTGGGAAATTAAAAATATATTCAATCAACAAAGTTGAAATTAAAATACAGAAACTCACAGTAATTAACAAATATTCTGTGTTTTTTCTTATGAATTGAAAATTGAACATATAAAGTTATTATTTAGAAGAATGCTAGCATCTTTTAAAAAAAAATTTATAAAAACATCTCTAATCTACTACATATATAGGTATTTTAAATATAAATTTAAATCATTTACCTCTTATGGTGGAAGTGGCGAAGATATTTTTATCGCAAAATTCTTCCGAAATTTTAAAAAAGGTTTCTATGTTGACGTTGGTGCACTTCATCCAATTAATGGATCTCTTACTTACTTGCTTTATCAAAAAGGATGGAATGGAATTAATATTGATATGATCCAAGAAAATCTAAAACTATTTAATATTTTTAGAAAAAGAGATATAAATCTTGATATTGCAGTTTCATCGTCAAGGGGTTCCATAAATGCTTACTTATTTGAAGTAGGCTCTGGAGTTAATACAAATCAATTGAAAATTGCTAGAGAATGGGAAAATAAAATTAATAAAAATTTTGTGATAAGAAAAGTAAAAAAAAATACACTTAATAATATTTTAATCAGTAATAAGGTTGTTAAGGAATTTGATTTTTTAAATATTGATGTTGAAGGTCATGAATTTGATGTTCTTAAGGGTCTAAATTTAAAAAAATATAGGCCCAAACTTATTTCGATAGAAATTCATGTTTTAAAAACAAAAGAAATCTTTCGCACAAACGTATTTAAGTATTTAAGTAAGAATAATTATGAGCTTGTTTCGCAATACAAACAAACTTCTTTTTTCACACCTAAATGATTTATAGAAAAAAATATAGTAATAAAATCACTATAAATATCAAACTTAAAGTACCAATATATTTTGGAATTAACTCATTAGCTTTTTCCTGAAATTTATAAAATAAATAACAAACTAAAAAAAATCTTAATCCACGAGAAATAAAAGATAAAAGAATAAATAATGCAAAATTTAAGCTCATAATTCCAGATGCAAAGCATGTTACTTTAAATGGAAAAGGAGAAAATCCACCAATTAATATTAAAGCTATACCATATTCTTTAAATTGTAAAATAAACGAATTTAGCTTGGCACTAATTGATGGATAGTATTCCAAGAAGAAAAGATTTGCTTGGTCCCATAAAAGTAATCCAATAAAAAAGGAAAAACACCCCCCTAGTACAGAGAATATTGTAGTCATTAAGGCGATATGTAAATAATTTTTTTTATTTGCTAAAACAAATGGAATTATAAAAATATCAGTAGGTAGCGGAAAAATAATTGACTCAAAAAAAGATATTAAGTACAAGTAGTACTTATTTTTTTTCTGATTACATTTTAATAAAATTAATTCATATAACGCTTTCATATTTTAAATTTCAATTTTAAGTAATTTTAATCTTATTTATTTGGAGTCAATAAATTTCATTGCCTCTTTACACGAAATAATTGGAAGTTTTCTAAAGTATTTATTATAAAATGTCTCAAATCTTTCTTTTTCAAGTCCCTTTAAAACCCTATAATCATAGTTTTTTTTTTTTTTTAAGATACCAACACCATGATCAATATTAACAATCCTAAAATCTAAATTTTTTGACAAGTTTAATTCAACTGCAACTTTCCATACATCACCCGTCCATGTTTTATTCCTCTGCGGAACAAACTCCTCATCAGCATTTTGTGGTAACAGGTCATGGAGTAAAATTATACCGTTTGGTTTTAGAAATTTTAAAGCATTTATACAATCTTTCTGGCATTGCTTATAATGATGTAGGCCATCAATAAAAATCACATCAAAAAGTATTTTATTTTTTGAAAAGAATTCGTCGCTAGTCATTTTATAATTCCCACCACTTTGTGGATCAACTCCATATTTATTATTTTCTGAAAGATAAATTGTATCAAATACAGCGTTTTGAAAAACACCAATTTCAAGATATTTTGCTGTTTTTTGTGGAAATTTTCTTAACGCTCTATGTATAAAGCTAATTCTATTAAAATTAGCTTTTTCAAAAAAAATTTTGTTTTTACTTTTTATTTTTAGTTTTTTTTTAATATACCAAAAGAACTTATACTTTTTTAAATCTTCTAATTTCATAATCTATTCTTTAAAGTTAGTTTTTATAATTTGAATCTGATTTGTATAATTTATTTAAATTTTGACTTATTGGAAGTAGAAAAAAAAATATATATATTCCTAAAAATTTTATATAAAATCGCCAAATTTTATTCTTAAAAACTATTTTTGATCTTATTAGGCAAAAATATTTGGAAAAAATTATTTTTTTAAATTGAGGAACTAAAAAGTTGAGATGAATTAAACTATCATTATTATTTACTCTTTTTATATAATTTACATATCTACACTTTGGTCTTAAAATCTCAAAAACTTTATTCATTCTTTTTAATCTGTAAGGGTTAGAAACTATATTTTTAACTTTAAAAAAAGGAAGTTTTCTATTTAAAAATAAATCGATACATTTTTCATCAGCAAATAGGTCTCTAGAACAGTTTGTAAGAAGTGTATTGCATTTCATTCCATTTTTTAACAGCCCCTGAGTTAAACCAATTTCATATTTTCTTACTAATTCACTTTTTGAGCTTACTTTTTTTATGCCTGAAAAAAAATCTTTAAAAAATTTACTGCTTAAACATTTTTTTTTAAAAAAAATAAAATAACTTTGAATATGGTAATTTTTTCCCTTGCCTGCGGAGGTAATACCCCAAAAATCACATTTTTGAAATTTAATATTTTCTAAAATAAGATTTAAATTCATAAATGGACCAATAACCGAGTCATTTATTAGAAGAATATTTTCTTTTTTTTTCTTTTTAATGAATTCCAATCCAACTTTCCAACTTCCGAAGTCCATTTCGTTATGTTCACTCACTATAACTTTTTCTACAAAACTTATTTTTTTTTGTTCTTTTTTTTTTATAGAAATATTACTAACAAAGATTATAGTGAAAAATTTACTGTATTTTTTAAGCGACTCAATTATGTGAAAATCAATAATTCCCATCCTGTCATAAAAGGCGTATATGAGATAGTTATTACTTGATTTATATTTCATTTCATCAAAATTTAAAATTTTTTAGATGTCTCCAAAGTCTTTTCAAACCCTTTGGTGCGTTTGTTTTTCTTCTTTTTGGCCATTTTCTTGTTGGGTCTAGTATTGTTCTATCTAGACCAATATCAATAACTGCCGGCTGCTCTATTATTACAGTATAAAATCCTTTATCCTTATACGTAACACCAATATCTAATTCATTTTTATATCCACTATATCCTCCTATCAGATTATAATCAGACATTCTTTTTATGCCCGGCCTAAAAGAAAAATAACCCCATTCCCAACCATCTTTACAAAATACCTTTCTAAAACCTATTTTTCCTACTTTTTGAAGGGTGCCATATTCAAAAATGTTAAGTCTACTTGCGCTTTCTTTACTTTCTAACCACACTTGAATAATTTTTTCATCAGTAGACATAATTTTAAATGAATCTTCTATAAATTTTTCCCTTGTATAAACCCAATCGTCCTCACAATGAAAAATAAATGGTGTTTTCACTTTTTTATAAGTATCTACAATTGAGGTGATCTGACCTTTTTTTTTTTTATTAAAAATTAACTTTAACTTTTTGTCCCATTTTTTTCTGATATGGTTATAAATTTCTTCATTCACAGAATCCTCAACGAGAAACAACTCCTTACATTTATAAGAGTTATATTTAAAAAAACTTTCTAGTGTTTTGTCTAGTAAGTCAATCCTACCGCAACTAGTTAGAACAAAAGTGATTTCTTTTTTCATAATCAAAATAATTATATTTTACTGATCCATCTTATCCAATAGAATTTAATAAATTCGCAATATTTATTAAACTTTTTTTTACAAAATGATATAAAATTTGATCCTATTCATAATTACAGGAAATTCAAACATAGTGAAAAAAAAAATCATTGATAATTAAGTTGATTATTTATATCAATATCCAAAAATAAAATTTGTTCTAATAAACCTGAAATTTTCTATATAATAATCATAATTCTAAAAATTAGCCCCTATGGCGGAATTGGTAGACGCGACGGATTCAAAATCCGTTGAACTTCGGTTCATGTCCGTTCGAGTCGGACTAGGGGTACCATATAAAGTGAATGGGGGTAAGGATTTTTTGTTTACTAGTAATTTTCTTGAAAGAATTTTCCATTATTACAGACATCGACACTAATATTTTCATATGAGTAGAAAATAAACTAACAAAGTCTTTCAAGAATAAAAATAATTACTTAATTAACTAATCTTCAATTACTAGGTATATCCGTGATTTAGTGCATTTTAATTTTAAACAAATTTATTAAATCTTTAGTTTTTGAATTACCTGGGATCATATTGATACTTTTCAATCAATTTATTTATATCTGTATCTGTTTTTTTAAATCTAAGATGAGCAATTCTCCCAATTACTTCGATATCAAACAACTGATGAAGAATTTGGTAATAATTCCTATTTCTAAAGTCATCAACTATAATTGAAATCTTATCATTTTTACTTTTTAATAAAAATTTATAAACAAAGAGACAGCATAAAACTCTATACCTTCCATCAATTAATACAAAATCTGGTTGTTTTTGATCTCTTATAATCTTTTTCAATATATAGCTTGCATATTTGATTGCCCTTCTGTTTAAATAAAATCTTCTTATGCTCGAAAATACAGGTGTAGAAAAAAAGAAAACAACCCCAAGACTAACAAGTATATAATTTTCTTTAAAATTTGATTTTAAAAAATTAAAAAAATTTGCATCACTTTCAACAGCATAAAAATCTTTATCTAATTTTTTTGCAAGCAAGGTTGAATTCCCTGAGCCATATTCCAAATAGCACTTAGACTTTAAAAGTTTATAAAAATAGAAATTAGTTGCTTTCTTTGAACCAAAATTAATATGAGTTGACACATTGTAATTTGGTCTAATGTAACTTTTAAATCTTAAATAGTGATAAGGTATGCTAAAATTTCTAAAAATATAAAAAGGAATTAAAATTATTAAAATAAAGTAGCTATAAAATCGGTAATTTTTTAGAAACATTTTTTGAATATAAATGCTTAATGTTTAATAATTATTACAAACTAAAACCTCTGAATAAATCTTCCCATAATTCAGTAAATTTCAAAAGCCTTACTCTCCATTTCATTGCTAAGGTTATTGCTTTCCCATTCATAGGTAAATTTTAGAGATTTTGAAAAAAAAAGTGTGATAGTAAAGTGTGATAGAAAAAACTTTATCAATTGAAATCAACTACTTACAATCAAACGCAACTGATTCAAAATCCGTTGAACTTCGGTTCATGTCCGTTCGAGTCGGACTAGGGGTACCACTTTCAGAGATAATATATTTAATATTGAGTGTTAGTAATATCACTTTTTATTCTTTGTAATAAAAATGATTTAATTTAAACTAATCATATGGAACTTTATTGAAAGAAAAATTTAAACTGAATGGAAAAATATAAAAATGCCTCATCTGCAGTTTGAGATAAATAAAAAGCTAGAAAAGAAATCTAAAAAAGAATTCATAATTTATATAGAGAAAAATTTTTCTAAAGTAATGCAAACTGGGACTGACCATATTGCTATAACGATTAGGGAATTAGAAAAAGAAAATGTAAGTCTTGGAAGAGTAAAAAATAATGACCACGTTTGCTTGATGAATTTAGATATTCGTTTAGGTAGAACAAAAAAGCAACAATTAGAATTAGTAAAGACTTTTATTATTGGAGTTGAAAAAATTTTTGGAATAAACAGAAATAATCAGTACGTAACATTTACTAATCATCAAGGAATTGAATTTAATTTCTATGAAAAATCTCTTACGAATTGGGTTAAGAATGATAATCCAAATAAGGACTTATGAGTTCAATCATTCTTCAGTAGATAATATGTATTAAAATTTAAATACTTTCTGTTTGATAGTAATATAGTCAAAATGAATATAAGCATAAATAAACTTACAATAATTAAAGTAATTGGAATTGGAAAAAACCAATCAATACTGAAGAAATTGGTTATAAAAAAATAAGAAAATATAATAGAAAATATTAAAGAACAAACAATTATTGGTACGAATAATATTAGGGATTCAAATATTATGAGTATAAAAATATTTGATTTCTCAAAACCTAAAATTCTGAAAACTAGATTTTGATAAACTTTTAGATTTCCGATCACACCAATAGCATTTGATATTACAATTAGTCCAATTAAAATTACAACTGTAGATATTAGTATACTCACCATAAATATATTGTTTAAAAAATTTTTTGTTTTATTAATGTATTCAGCTAATTTTATATAGGTTATAGTTGGTAAATTTCTTAATAAGTTACTTAAATTCACTGACCGCTCATTCTCAAATTTTACAGTAGACATAAATTCGTGAGGAATTTCTGATGCATATTTAGGGTTAAATAAAATTGCGAAATTAATATTTAAGTCCCTGTAATCTACTTTTCTAAAATTAGTAATAATTCCTGAAACTGAATTACCAAATATATTAAATTTTATAGAATCACCAATTTTTAATTTCAGATCATTGGCGACGTTGTAATCTAAAGAGACTTGTAGCTTATTTTGTTCATCTTTTTCCCACCACTTACCTTTTATAATTTGGTTGTTAAATGGAGGGTCTTTAGACCAGGATATCCTTCTTTCACCATTAACAAACCAAAAACTTTTATTTTCCTCATTTATTAGTTCTTTTGGGTTTATATTATTTATAGTCTCTATTCTAGCAGATATCATGGGAACAACTATTTGTTTTGCTTTATAGTCGATTTCATAAATTTGTTCTTTAAATAATTCTAATTCATTTTCCTGTATTCCTAAAAAGAAATAATGTGGGGCATTTTTTGGTATGGTAGTATCAAGCTCTTTACTAATATTAGAGGATAAAATCCCTAAAAAAAGTAAGGTTGTCATTCCCAACCCCATAGTAATTACCACCATTGAGTTAAGATTACGGTAAACATTTATGTTTCTAATTCCCAATTTAAGAGGTAAATTTTTTATATTTTTAATTTTACTAAAAGTCACAATATAGAGTTTCGATAAATAATAATAAAATAAACTAACAATAATAAAAAAAGAAAAAAACACCGCTGTTTGTTGAGGTTTAACATTTGAAATACAAAAAAAGAAAATAAAAAATATTAGCAAGATACTAATTTCTGCAACTGATTTTCTGTTAAAACTTATATTAAGGTGGGTCCTACTATTTCTGAATAAATTTGCAACTTTAATTTGATCAATACTATCTACCACTGGTTTAGCAAATATAAGGAAAACTAAAATGCTGAAAAATTGAATTATTAGGTATTCATTAACTCTAAATTTTACATTTAGTTCAAAATTTAGAATATTTAATAAACTATAATTTAAAAAATTAACTATCAATAAACTTAAAGAATAAGCAATAAGAGAGCAAAGAGTCAGAATAAAAAGTGTTTGAGTATAATATAACTTTTTAATATTCTTAGAACTTAATCCGAGTGATTTGTATATGGCAATATTTAACTGATTGTTACTAAAGAAGGAATATAATGAATTTTTCAAACCGATTCCTGAGATAAGAATGGCTGATGCTGCAATAATGGAGAGAAAATAAATGAAATTTTCGATTGCTCTTTTTAAATTTTGACTAATGTCTTCAGGAAATTTTATTGTAACTTTCTTATTCTCACTTATTTGTTTTGGTAATTTTGAATTACTATTTTTTCCTATCATTTTATATTTAAAATTTATGAAACTCCCAAGGTTATTAACTTTCATATTCTTAAAACTTGATTTATTAATTAGAGCCTGATCTCCGAAAAGAAATAAACTCCCTATATCTGGAAGATTTTCAATAATACCTATTATTTCCAGGGAAAAATTTTGGATTTTAATTTTATCGCCTATTTTTAAATTAAGATTATCTTTAGTTGTTTTATCAATCAAAATAGAATTTTGTTTCGTTTGGAGTAATTTAAGTGAGTTAGCTGGTTCAACCTTGGCTTTACCAACAAGTGGATAAAAATCGTCAATTACTTTGATTCTTGTTGTTTTACTTTCCTCATCATTATTTTTTATTATAGAAGTAAATTCAATAACCTCCGATAAAAAAAAACTATCTTTAAGTCGATTTAAATAATTAGTATTTAAAGGTTTGTTTTTTGTGGATATTTCAAGATCACCTCCCAGGAAAACCCTAGAATTATTTTTAATTTCATTTTCAATACTATTTTTAAGAATTGTTACCGAAGAAAAAATTAATAAACTTATAAAAATTGTAAAAAAAACTTTTGTGATCTTTGACTTATTTTTATTTAATTCTTTTATTAAAAATTTAATATTTTTTGATAGATGCATATCTATTTTTTTATCTTACCATCAAACAGATGTATTAATCTGTCGCATTTTTTGGCTAAGTTAATATTATGAGTTACTAAAACTAAACTTATTTTTTTTGTTTTAGAATAATCTAATAATAAATTAGAAACTCTTTCAGTATTTGTTCTATCTAAATTACCAGTGGGTTCATCTGCAAGAATTATGTCAGGATTAAATGAAATTGCCCTCGCAATTGCCACTCTTTGTTGCTCACCCCCCGATAATTCTGAAGGTAAATTATTTTTTCGATGGTCTAATCCAATATCAGAAAGGATTAAAGAAGCCTTTTTTTTTTCATTTTTAATATTATTTATTTGCATTGGAAACATAACATTTTCAAGAGCTGTATAGTTTGGTATTAGGTAAAACTGTTGAAAAATTAACCCAATTTTTTTTTTTCGTATTGCAGTTTTTTCTTCCTCACTCACTTCGGCAAAGTCTATATTTTGAAAAATAATTGAGCCTGTGGACGGGTTTTCTAACCCGGACATAAGCATTAGAAGACTTGTCTTGCCTGAACCACTTTCTCCAATTATAGCTACTCTTTCATTTTTTTTTATTTCAAAATTTATATTTTTTAAAACCCTGATATCATTTCCATTTACGTTATAGTTAAGATTTATGTTATCTAATTTATATAATATTTTCATTTTTAGATTTCTTTTTGTATTGGTAATAAGTTTAAACTTTATAACAACAAAAGTTCAATGTAACCAGAAAATTGTATTATTTGGGGATAGCTTAATGTCAGGTTATGGTTTAGAAGAAAAGTATCATCTATCAACTATTTTGGAAAAAAATCTAAAGAAAAAAAATTTTGATGTCAGTGTTATCAATGCAAGTGTATCTGGAGATACCACATCTGGAGGACTTAATAGATTAAATTGGTTATTGGAAAAAAGAAAAATTGACATTGTTATATTGTGTCTTGGCGCAAATGATATGTTAAGAGGAATAAAACCCTCTATTATAAAAAAAAATTTAAATAAAATACTTGAAACTTTACAAAATAAAAAAGTAAATATTCTTCTAGCTGGTATGTTATCTCAAGAGTCATTGGGAGAAGAATATAAAAGTAAATTTGATAATATATATCCTGAACTTGCAAAAAAATTTCAAATTTCTTTTTTACCATTCCTTTTGGATGGAGTTGCACTTAATCCAGAATTAAATTTAAATGATGGCAAACACCCCAACCCAAAGGGTGTGAATCGAATAAGTGAGAACCTAGAAAAAAAATTAATTTATCTTCTGAGAAAATAATTTGTTAATTTTTAAGAACTTAAGAAAGTTAGTTTGATTTAAGAATTCCTAGTACAGCTCTATCTTCTAAAGCTAAAAAAATACTTTTAGTTCTTTTGGAGTATTTTAGATCACGTATTCTGCTTCCTATATAAATTTCTTCGTAAAAAAGTAATTTATCTTTATCCTTATTCAATTTCACTCTAAATAATGCTCTTTTATTTAGTGAGGCTACTAAATAGTTATCAATCCAATTCCAGATAAATTCATTTGGTATCTTAATAATTTCGGATATCCCTATCGAAGGTATAAAAGAAAAGATTGGTTCTATATAACCATTACTTTCGTGGTCTTGTAGATAGTTTAATGGGTTATCCTCATAATCAGAGTCATAACGTCTGCCATATGAAGCTATTGGCCAACCATAATTACCTCCAAAAATTATTTTATTTATTTCATCCCCACCTCTTGGGCCATTTTCAGTTGCAATAATAGAATAATCATCATTAATTAGTAGGCCAAGAATCAATCTGTGACCTTTTGAGATAATTAAAACTTCTTTTGTTTTGAAATTTTTAAAAAGAATTTTTCCAAAATTTGAAGTTTCATCTTGAGGTTCGTTATTGGGCTTATCATAAATTGCAGCCGAAGCAGAAAATAAAAGACCTTCTTTTCCATCAAGGACATAATGTTGCATTCTGCCACTATTGAGAATCGTTTTACAATTTTTATCTTCAAAAAATTTATCAAATTCTAATATTTCTTTATTTATATCAGCTACAAAAATCATAAAATTTTTACATTTATTTTTTTCCCTACTTTCAAATGAAATAAAAAGTTTATTTTCAAATAGATGTGAATCTAAAACTCTATCTACTTTCTTCGTTAAGTCACTTTTTAAATGCGTTACATGATCTATTTCAAATACTTGTTTTTTATCAAAATCTTCTAAGATAAAAACATTCGCTCTGCTATCTACAATTATAAGTTTATTTTCTTGGTAAAATTCAATAAAAAATGAAAGTAAATTATTGCCATCTGGTTCATTTTTAAGAAAATCAATTTGTAATGTTCGTATGAAATTAAGTTTTATTAAGTTCAAATCTAGAATATTATTTTGGGTTTCAGGAAGGAATTCCTCGTTGTAATCATTATAGTATCTATTCAAGAAGTTTTTATTTTTTTGAAGTGCATTAGTAATAATATCTACTCTATAGTTTATATTGTCATCGATCCAAAACTTTATGTCCTCTCGGGTTCTTTTATCAACCACCAAATCGTATGAAAAATATGAGATACAAAATAGTACAAAAGTAATAATCAAAAATTTATTTTTTTTTAATTTATCAACTATCATTTGTATATCTAAAATATATAATTATTAACATATATTAAAAATAAATTATTCAGTTATTTTTTTTAATATGATAAATTTTGATTTTATAACCTAGCTTAATTAATTTTATCAAAATTGTAATTTGTTGTTTAAAACCTATAGTATTAATAGTTATTCAAAAGTTTTGATATCATCCAAGATGGAAATTTAAATAAAAGTTAGATAAGGTTCAAGATAAAATAACAATCTTAAAAAAAATTAACTTCAGACTAATTATGACAATAAATTTAGAGATATAAAAATTGACTAAGGATTTACTAAAAAGAATTCTTGCAACTGTTTATTTATTGATTTTCTTTATTATAGTTATTTTTATTTTTTTTAATAAAGATTTATTCCTTAATCTAAATTTTGAGAATATTAAGTACAACTATGAAAAATTAAGAACTATTTTAGATAATAATAAATTCATATCAATTAGCTTATATTTATTTTTGTCAACAATATGGATATGCTTTGTTGGGATAGTTTCACCATTACTTTTAATTTCCACTCTTTTGTTTGATTACTTTGGAATGCTATTATCCATATTTTCATTTATATTAGGTTCAGTACTTACATTCAGTATAGCTAACCTTTTTAAGGATTATTTAAAAAAAGTTTTAGTTAAATCTAATAAACTTCCTGATTTCAATGAAAAATCTATTTTTTTATTTACCATATTTAGGCTAGTTCCAGGTATGCCATTTGTAATAAAAAATATATTCGCTATTTTTTTTAATCTTTCATATAAGCAGTTCATTTTTGCAACTATTTTAGCTGAAGTGCCTCAAGTAATATTATACACCTATATTTTCAAGAAAGCGATAGATACCTCTAAAGTTTATGCTTCAGAATTAAAGCTTGCGGTTCTAACTGAAGACTTATTTTTGCCATCAATTCTTTTATTAATATTTTTTATTCTTCTTTTTATCTTAAAAATTAAGTTCTCAAAATATTTTCGTCAAATGTCATAAAAATCAGAAAATTATTTTTATGATAAATCTATTTTTTATTTATTCTTTAATAAAAATAATTGGTTTAGAAAAAAAACCGTTGAAATCATTGTTGGTGGTAAGTGTATATGCTCCCATTAAATCAATTTCAATATAATCCTGATTTCTAATAGATTCTGGTAAAAAATATGGTCCTTTTAAAAAATCATTTGAATCGCATGTTGGCCCATAGAAACTAAAGGGGACAACATTTTCTTTTTTATTTTTTCCGAAAAGTTTTACAGGTTGAATTAATCCAAGTTTTTTTATTTCTGACAAATGACCATGTATACCATCGTTAATAAATAATTTTTTTTTTTTTTTTAGAATTACTCTTACCACTAATGACATACAGTCATACACCAGAACCCTTCCAGGCTCAGATAATAACTTAATGTTTTGATGATAATTAAAATTTTTTTTAAATTCATTATTAATTTTTTCTAAATATTCTTTAAGTGTTGGCAGATTCTTCTCAGAGTATTTACCCGGAAATCCTCCACCAATGTTCAAAAATTTAATCTTTATTCCTGATTTTTTGACAATTAAAGAGGCCTTTCTAATTGCAATTTTATATGCTTCAGGACTCAAACATTGTGATCCTACGTGAAATGACACTCCGATATTTTTTGAGATTTCACTAGCTTTTCTAATGAGATTACATGCTTCTCTTCCTTCTATGCCAAATTTTTTTGATAATTTTACTTTAGAAAAATTATTATGAGTTGATATACGCATATGTAAATTTAAGTCTTTTGCCTTATCCGTTGCACTAAATATTTTTTCTAGCTCATCATTACAGTCAAATGAAAAGTTTCGAACTCCAAACTCGAAATATGCTTTTTGAATCATTGAATAAGGCTTAACTGGATTCATGTAATAAATTTTACAGTTTGAGAAAAGAGACTTTATAAGTTTAATTTCTTTAAGTGATGCAACATCAAATGATCTTATTCCAGAATTATAAATTTGCTTTATTACATAATCATTAGGGTTAGTTTTAACTGAATAAATAGTTTCACCATCAAATTTTCTTGTAAATATCTCTACATTTTTTTTTAATTTTTTTGGTCTAAATATATAAAATGGCTTATTTAATTCCTTTAAATCCTGATTATTTACTTTTAGAGGCATTTGAATATTATAAGGATAATAATAAAATTGTTGAATATAATTTTAGATTTAATCTATGGTATAATTAAAACTTTTTACATAAATGAAAAGCAATGACATATAAAAATTTAATTAAAATTTATTTTTTTTTTATTTTAGTATTTTGTCGCGAAGCTAATTCAAATAATTATGAAAAGAAAAACTTCATCTGTGCCGATGAAATCGGTCCAGTTATTGAATTTCAAGTTCCAAATTTTGATAATGATCAAGTAAAACAGGAGTTATTTTTTAAAATCTTTTACAGTGGTGATAGAAAATCATTCTATGATGAGAGTGGAACTATGTTAAAAAAATCAAGTCCAATTGATAATTCCTACTTTTATTATAAAGTAGACACAACACTAAAAAACGAAGAATCAATTAATTTCATTTTTGAATTCTTTCCACCATCCACATTAATGCTAAAAAAAGGTAAGTATATGTATAAAACTCTAGCCTGTTGGAATAATTAGATATTTAAAGTTATGAGAGCTAAACCTTATTTATATTTCTATAAAACTATTTATCTTTCTTTTCTTATTTCCTTCCTAATATTCCCTAGTAAACCAAAATTATTAGAAAAATTTGATGATTACAGAAAATATGGAATGATAGAAAAAAATCTCTCACTTTCAAAGGTAGCTAAGGGTATAAACTTTGGCTGGGGAATGACTTTTATTGATGATCATTCACTTTTAATAACTGAGAAGAGTGGAGGAATTCTTAAAGTTAATACAATTACAGGTAATAAAACTAGAATAAAACATAATCTGTACTCCTCAAAGCTAGGAAAAAATCCATTTTCAAATGGGCAGGGAGGATTGCTAGATATTTTATTTCATAAAGGATTTTTATATATATCTTACAGTCAAATAGACAAAAATAACCTTTTGAGTAATAGAAATAACCTATATGGGAGTACAGCCATAGTAAGGGGTAAACTTATTGGAGATGAAATTAAAGAGGTTCAGAACCTATTCACTTCTAGTCCGCCTTTAAGAATAAATAAGCATTGGGGCTCTAGGATTGTAATTAAGGATGACTTCCTTTACGCTAGTTTAGGTGATCGTGGACTAGGTATGATAGCTCAGGATCCAAGTAAACATCCAGGCAGTATCATTAGAATAAACCTTGATGGAACAATCCCAACCGACAACCCAAAGTTTAGTAATTATAAAACCTGGTTACCAGAAATTTATCAAATTGGATTTAGAAACCCGCAGGGGTTAACTATCTCTCCCTACGATAATGAAATTTATTTTTCTCAACATGGTCCAAAGGGAGGTGATAACTTTGGTAAGGTTGTTTACGGAGGAAATTTAGGTTGGAAAGAAGTCGCATGGGGTGGTACTGAATATTACGGAGTAAAAATTGGTGATTCACCATTCAATGACAAATTCAATAAACCAATTCTTTCGTGGGTTCCTTCGATTGGAGTAGGGCAGATAGGGTTCTATAAAGGGCGTACATTTAATGAATGGAATGGTGATCTTTTATGCACTGGAGCTAAATATGGATTATTAATAAGACTTGATTACAAAAACAAAAAGATTTTAAAAAAGGAAGTTTTAATTAAAGATAAGATTGGAAGAATAAGAGATTTTGAAATAGACAAAAAAGGTGATATTTTCATAATTGTTGATGAGAAGGACGCTTCATTGTGGAAACTATCAAAAAAATAATTTACTATGTTTTTTTAGTGTAAAATTAAAAGAATTTTGAGTTTAGTGATATCTAACAGTTTCTTTACTCTGACTATTTTCAAATTTGTCGTTAGCATGGTTGCAATGACATAGTTTATTAGCTTGTATTTGTGCTTTTATAAAAACTCTATCAGATTCTCTAAGTATTCTATGCATGATGTACCTAGAA
>CACJRF010000009.1 GCA_902595755.1 uncultured Alphaproteobacteria bacterium
AAGGAAGAAACCCTTCAACAGGTGTAGAAATAGATATTAAAAAGAAAGCTTTTGTTCATTATAATCCTGGAAAAAATCTAAAAAAGAAACTCAATGAGAGATAGAATAAGAAAAATATTAAGCTTTCTTCTTCTATGCTTTCTAATTATTTTTTGCTCACTATTTTCAATAAGCAATAAACTGATTGTTAAAATAAATTTTTTTCCTCTACCATATGTTGTGGAACTCCCAATGTACATACTGATATTTTTGTTAATATTTATTGGTTTTCTTCTAGGTTTTTTATTTTTTTATCTTAGAAAAGTTTTATAATTAATCATGAAACTAAAAAATTATGTTTACTGTGCACTAGATTTTAGTGACTTAAATCAAACTCTAAACTTTACAGACAAAATATTTAAGCATATTGGGGGAGTAAAAGTAGGTTTAGAGTTTTTTGTAAAATATGGAATTGAGGGTGTTTTAAAAATTAAAAATTTTGGGATTCCAATTTTTTTGGATCTCAAATTACATGACATTCCAAATACAGTAAAAAAGACAACTGAAAATATTTTAAAAATTCAACCCCATTTATTAACCATTCATTTAACTGGTGGATCTGAAATGATCAAACAAGTGTGTAGTGTCAAAGCAGATACTAAAATTATAGGTGTTACTATGTTAACTAGTTTAGATAGAAATGATCTAAAGGCGTGTGGAGTAGAAATACCAGAATCTAAATTTGTTGAGAACCTTACAAACCTTGGTTTTAAATCAGGAATCGATGGAATAGTTTCATCACCTCTAGAGTTGACCAATCTTAAAAAAAAATTTGGGAATAGTCTAATATATGTTACTCCAGGTATTAGATTAAATGAGAATAAAAAAAACGATCAAAAAAGAGTTTCTTCACCTGGACAAGCGGTTGTAAATGGTTCATCACTGCTTGTTATTGGCCGACCAATTACAACCTCACCTAACCCAATAAAAAGTATAGAAAAAATTCTAGGAAATATAAGAGAAAGTCTTGAAAGTAGAAATTAAAATTTGCGGTATTAATAGCAAGGAGTCTGCTATTGCTTCTCACGGAGCTAAATACATTGGATTTGTTTTTTGTAAGGAATCTCCAAGATTTGTTGAACCAGATTTTGTGAAGAGGATTATCCCACATTTGAGTAAAAACCAAAAAAAGGTTGGTTTATTTGTAAATGCAAAAATTAATTTAATAAAAAAAGTTACACTTGATTTAGGACTAGATATGATACAGCTTCATGGAGATGAAGATATTGAGTTTATCAAAAATCTTAAAGTACTAACAAATAGAAAAATAATAAAAGCAATTCCTGTAAGAACTATTCAGGATGTAAAGATTTCTGAGGAATTTAAAAATTTTTGTGATATGATTTTATTTGATACAAAAACTAATACTCAGTTTGGTGGAACTGGAACAAGTTTTGACTGGAAATTATTAAAGAACTTTAAGATTTCAAAAAAATGGATGGTAGCAGGAGGGTTAAATATAAATAATATTAAGGAGGCTCTGGAAACCACAAAACCAGATATTGTAGACATATCCTCTGGAGTTGAAAAAGAAAGAGGAATAAAATGTGAAAAAAAAATTAGAGACTTTATAAATTATGTTAGAGAATTATGAAAAAAAATAAAAATATTAATTATAAAATATTTCCAGACAAAAATGGAAGATTTGGAAAATTTGGTGGAAGATTTGTTGCCGAAACATTAATGCCTTTGTTACTTAAAGTCGAAGAGGAATATAAAAAGGCTAAAAATTCAAAAAAATTTAAATCTAAACTCAAGTATTATTTTGAAAGTTATATTGGCCGACCAAGCCCTCTTTATCTTGCTGAAAGATTATCTAGCAAGCTTAACGGAGCCAAATTATATCTTAAAAGAGATGAACTTAATCATACTGGAGCCCATAAAATTAATAATTGTGTAGGACAAATTTTACTTGCTATGCAGATGGGAAAACAAAGAATTGTTGCCGAGACTGGTGCTGGACAGCATGGACTTGCAACTGCAACAGTGTGCGCATTGTTTAATCTTAATTGTGTTATTTATATGGGTGAAGTTGATATAAAAAGACAGGCACCGAACGTGTTTAAAATGAAATTACTAGGTGCACAAATTCAACCAGTAAAATCAGGTAGAGCAACATTGAAGGATGCGATGAATGAAGCGCTACGTGATTGGGTTTCTAACGTAAAAGATACTTTTTATGTTATTGGAACAGCAGCAGGACCGCATCCTTACCCAATGATGGTGAGAGATTTTCAATCAGTAATTGGAGATGAAGCAAAAAAACAAATATTAAAGTATGAAAAAAGATTGCCTAATTATCTTGTTGCATGTATTGGTGGAGGATCAAATGCTCTGGGATTATTTTATTCTTTTTTAAATGACTATGATGTTAAAATTTTAGGTGTTGAGGCTGGAGGAGAAGGTGTAAACTCAAAAAAACATGCTGCATCTCTTGCAAAGGGTAAGCCTGGTTTTCTTCATGGAAATTATACTTATTTATTACAAGATCCCAATGGACAGATTAATGATGCACACTCTATATCAGCCGGTCTTGACTATCCTGGAATAGGTCCTGAGCATTCTTGGCTTAAGGAAATAGGAAGGGTAAAATATGTAAGTGCGACTGATAAAGAAGCTTTAAGTGCTTTCAAATTATGTTCAAAACTTGAGGGTATTATTCCGGCATTAGAACCATCTCATGCTTTAGCATATCTTATTAAAAATTCTAAAAAATTCTCAAAGAAAGATATTATAATAATGAATATGTGTGGTAGAGGGGATAAGGATATATTTGCAATCTCTGATAAACTTGGGGTTAAAGTATGAATATAATGATTAATAGAATCGAAAAAACTTTTGAGAAACTTAAGGCAGATGGTGACAAGGCATTAGTATCATTCATTACAGCAGGCGACCCTAATATGGAAAAATCTGAGCAAATTCTGTGTGATTTGCCAAAGTATGGAGTTGATATTATAGAAGTTGGCATTCCTTTCTCTGACCCAATGGCTGATGGACCAACAATTCAAAAATCTAGTAATAGGGCAATTTCTGCTGGATCAAACTTATCAAAAACCTTAAAAATTATAAATAAATTTAGAAGAGTAAATTCAAAAACTCCTATTGTATTAATGGGCTATTTTAATCCAATTTTTCAGTTTGGCTTAGAAAAATTTTTTAATTCCTGCAAAAAAATTGGAGTAGATGGCATAATTGTCGTTGATCTTCCTCCTGAAGAAAATGAATTAATTAATGTTTATACTAAAAGATATGGTGTTCATAATATTAGATTAATAACACCAACAACAGATAAAAAAAGATTAAGAAAAATTTTGAAATTCACTAGTGGTTTTTTATATTATGTTTCAATAACAGGAATTACTGGGACTAAGAAACCGTCTGTTTTGGAGGTTAAAAAAGCGGTTAGCAGAATAAAGGCTAATACTAATTTACCAGTAGTAGTAGGCTTCGGAATAGATAACTACAAACAAGCAGCGGCTTTAAATAAAATTTCTGATGGATGTGTAATCGGGTCGGCAATTATTAAAATAATTGAGAGTTATAAAGAATATAGTAAATCAAAAATATCAAAAAAAATTGAAGATTTTTTAATTAAATTTAGTAAAGATAATAAATGAACTGGATAACTAATTTTGTCAAACCTAAACTACAATCATTTGTAGGTAAAAAAGAAGTTCCGGACAACCTATGGGAAACTTGTCCTAAATGTTCTCAAATGATTTTAAAACGGGAGTTAAAAGTAGCATTATATGTTTGCAAACACTGTGACCATCACTTTAGAATTAATGCAAAAGATAGGCTAGAAAGTTTTTTTGGAAATAATTTTATGATTATTGAAACACCTAAAATAAAAAGTGACCCGTTAAAGTTTAAAGATAGTAAAAAGTATGTTGATAGACTTAAAAAAGCAAAAAAAAATACTGAACTTGAGGATTCCGTTTTAGTTGCCTCTGGAACATTAAATAAAACTAAAGTAACAGTAGCTATTTTTGATTTTAACTTTATGGGAGGGTCAATGGGTATGGCAGCCGGTGAAGCAATAGTTACAGCATGCAATTATGCAAAAAAAAATAAACTACCTTTAATTATTTTCAGTTCATCTGGTGGAGCAAGAATGCAAGAGGGTATTCTATCTTTAATGCAAATGCCTAGAACAGTGATAGCAGTCAATTCATATTGTAAAACAAATCAACCTTTTTTATCAATTCTAACTGACCCTACAACAGGTGGAGTTTCAGCCTCATTTGCAATGCTGGGTGATTTAATTTTAGCTGAGAAAAATGCTACCATTGGGTTTGCTGGGTCAAGGGTAATAGAGGAAACTATTAAAGAAAAACTTCCTCAAAATTTTCAGAAGTCAGAGTATCTTTTAGAAAAAGGTATGGTTGATTTTGTAATCCATAGAAAAGACCTAAAGAAGAAAATCATCAGTATTTTAGAATTTTTAAATCCATAAATGGAAAAATCAAAAAAAATTTTAAGGAGGCTTGAACTTCTTCATCCTAAAAAGATTGACTTATCTTTAACAAGACTGAGAAGGTTACTAGACAAGCTTAATAATCCACACTTAAGACTACCACCAACTATCCATGTAGCGGGCACTAATGGCAAAGGGTCTGTTACTTCGTTTTTAAGATTTATATACGAAAATTCTAAACTCAATGTTCAATGCTACACCTCTCCACATATAATAAAGTTTAATGAAAGAATTAGAATTAATTCAAAACTAATTAGTAATGATTATTTAAATATTCTATTGGAAGAATGTGAGTTTTATAATAATGGAGAAGAAATTACTTTTTTTGAAATTACGACTGCAGCAGCATTCTTAGCGTTTAGCAGAGTAAATTCTGATTTGCTAATTCTCGAAACTGGGCTGGGCGGTAGATTTGATGCTACAAATATTATTGAAAAAAAAATATGTAGCGTGATCACTCCTATTTCAATGGATCATATGAATTTTCTTGGATCTAGAATAAGTCTGATAGCCAGAGAAAAATTAGGGATAGTTAAAAACTCTGAAAGAGTAATAATCTCAAAACAAAAAAGTTATATCAAATACTTAACAAGAAATTATCTAAAGAATATGAAGACAACACCTTACGAAGAAGGCAAAGATTGGAAAGTTCTGAATAAAGATTATAAAAAAAAAAGATTCTCAATGAGATTTAAAGAAAAAGTTTGCGAATTTAGTTTTCCATCTCTATACGGTGATCATCAAATTGATAATGCCTCTACTGCAGTCTCTACTATATTATCAATCAATAATTTTGATGTTACTAGCGAATCAATAAATTCTGGAATATTAAAAACTAATTGGCCAGCCAGAATGCAAAAATTAAATGGAAGGTTATCAAAAATTGCTGGTAAAGCTTTTGATATTTGGCTAGATGGTGGGCATAATCTAGATGCTGCAGAAATGTTATCAAAAGTAATCAATAGTTGGGACGAAAAAAAAATTATTCTTATTATTGGAATGATTAATGGTAAAGATCCGATAAAATTCTTGAATAAATTAATTCACAATATTTCTTTACTAATTGCACTACCTATAAATGATCATCAATGTGTAATGCCATATGAAATAAAAAATCTCGTAATTAATAATTTTAAGCCAAACTTTGATATTAAATGCTGTTTGAATATTGAAGAGGCAATAATTTTAACCAAAAAAAAATTCTCGAAGGGAAAAATACTTATTTGTGGTTCATTATACCTTTCAGGTGAAATTCTGAGAGCGGACGGCTACACAATAAAATAAAATTAGATTTTTGTTTCAATCCAATCTAACAATTCCTTTTTTGGGGGTAGTCCAACTTTCGTGTCGATAGAATTACCATCCTTAAATAATATCATAGTAGGAATACTTCTTATTGAGAATTTAGCTGCCAATTCCTGATTATCGTCGATATTTATTTTTCCAATTTTTACTTGCTCTTTTAACTCATCAGATATTTCCTCTAATATTGGTGCCAAATTCTTACATGGCCCACACCATTCCGCCCAAAAATCAACTAAACATGGAAGCGAAGACTTAACTACTTCTTCCTCAAAATTATTTTCATTTATATTTATAACTGTCACTCAGGTTTCTCCTTTAAAACTAACCAAATAACCTTTTCGATAATGTTTCATTAAATAAGATAGGTTTTGGATTAGAATCACTATAATAATCATTTAGAAAATTAATGTAAATATTATATTGATAAATCTGCTCCTTCATCTTAAAACTTTCCTCCTCATTCTCTATTTTAAAAGATAATGTATCTACTTCCTCCATAGCAGCAGGTATGGTTGTAAAATTTTTACTTTCCAATGATAGAAGTCTTTCTGAAATTTTTTTATGTAATAAAGAAAATATTTTTTGAGGAAGCTCTGTTGGTTGGTTTCTAAAAATATGTCGCGCTGCAAAAAATCTTAGTCTAGGGTCTAAAAATTTCTCCGCAAAGATCCATTTTTTATCCCAGTTCTCATTATGGAAATCTTTCATTATGAATGAATCTTTGTAATTTAAATTCTTAGAATAAATAGTTTCTTCTTCATATGGTATCTCTTGACTTTTATTTTCCATATATTCTTCGGATTCTCGTTTTAAAACAATATCTAAGTTTTCAAGAAATTGCTCATTATCTAGTTGCTGATTTTTTAATTCTATTTCCTCTTCTGAAAAGTCTGAGTATGGTTCTATTGATTTTGCATATTTTTTATCAAGTATAGTCGGTTGCTTATTAATCTTAATTTTTCTAAAAAAGCTTTTATTTTTATATATTTCATAAAGGGCATTATGATCATATTTAACTAGTTCTTTAGGATCATACTTCAAATCAAAACCAATTAACTGAGATTTATATATAGGGTGTTTAATTAAATGCTTAACTAAGTAAACTCTGTGTGAATTAAATAAATAATTATGCAATGTAAAAATCTTCTCACTCATTATCCTATGTTCAGCTTTTTTTGTGGATGAATTTTTGGTAAAATCCATAAATAAATCTGAATTTCTATCAATTAACATTTTCATTAACTTCATTGTAACTTCTACATCAGCTATTGCCTCGTGTGCATTCTGAAAGTTAAAATTGTTTGATTTGGCTAGATTTTCTAACTTAAAGTTTATTTTGCCACTATCATTTTTATTAACATTAATAGAGTTATTTCTAAAAGCATGAACCATTGTTGCAAAGTTAAGAACATCAAGCCTTAAATTTCCATTTGTATTTGTTAAGTAAGGGAATAAAAAATGTTCCCATAAAATTTGTCTAAAGAACTCCTCATCGAAGTTAATTGAATTAAACCCAACAAAATATGAATTCTTAAAATCAGATAGAAGTTTATGAATATTTAAAGTCATTTCATAATAAGAATCCCTCTCTGATAAAATATTAGATATATTCAACTTATTTACTTTAAGTGCGTTAATTGAAGGCACAATATCAGGATTCAGTCTAGACTTAATATTTAATTTTTTTAATTCATTAAAATTTTGATCATATATAATAAAGCCAGCTTGTAAGACTTGATCGAACCTTGCGTCCCTTCCAGTAGTTTCAAAATCATAAGCTATAAAATTCTTCATACTGATAATTTCCTAATACCCTCTAAATCTTTAACCGTTCCAATATGAAACCACGGATTTCTATCAATTATTCCGTAAGCCTTACCTGTTTTTACACCTTCCATAATAACCTCTTTTAATGAAAAGATTTTTTCTTTTTTTTCTTTTAAAATCTTTGGATTAATGATTTGTAAACCAGTAAAAACTAAATTAGGAGTATTAGAAAAAACTAGTTTTTTATACTTAGATTTATTTTTAAATAATTCAAAATCTCCATTTCCGTTATACCCAAATAAATCCTTTTTATTTTTCATACATAAAATTAGATCCATAAATTCGGAGTTCCAGTTTTCTGATATTAATTCTATTGAGGCATAGAAATTATCTATCCAATATACATCACTATTTAACAATAAGATTGGAGATTCCCAGCTTAGGTGATTGTTTTTTAGACAATTCAATAAACCACCTCCTGTTTCCAACCTAACCTCCTCAATAACAATATTCACATAATTCTTAAAATCTTTTACTTCATCAATTATCTTCTCTGGGAAATGAAAAGTATTTATAACTATTGGGTCAAAGTTATTTTTAATAAGCTTTTTTATATTATTAACAAGTAAGCTATCTTTGTTGATTTTTACGAGTGGCTTAGGAGTAGTTTCTGTTAAAGGATACATTCTTTTACCCATACCTGCGGCGAATATCATTGCTTGTTTAACCATAATTTAAAAATGGTATAAGTATTTTAAATATTTTTCTAAACTCTCTACTACTTAAATTTTTTTTCAACATTTTAATTACTCTTGGTATATGAACTAAATAATTTTTTTTGTTATCTCTAACCGCTAACCTTTTAAAAATTCCAAGTACTTTTAAATGTCTTTGTATAGCAACTACTTTATAACATATTTCAAATTCAGTTGGGTCAATATTACCAAATGACTTCAAATAATAATTAATGATTTTTCTCTCTAATTTATTATCAACATCAATTCTTGCATCCTGCGTTAATGATACTAAGTCATATACGCACGGACCTATTAATGCATCTTGGTAATCTATCCATCCACAACTAAAATGTTTATCCTTATTTTCAATAAAAAATAAATTGTCAACATGGTAATCCCGGTGGATAAATACATTTGGAATATTCTTAAGTAAATTAATAAATGACTTAAATTCATTATTAAAGTCTTGTTTTGATTTATGTTTTAAAGAACTATCTTCTTGCAAGAACCATTCAAAGAATAAATTTGATTCATTTGTAAATTTATTCTCATCATAAAAGTCCAAATTATAATTAATTTTTTGTTTATGAACATGGATTAGTGCATCTGTTGCCAGTAAATATAAAGAATTTTGATTAGTTTTATTAACTATATTACTAAATTTTTTTTTTCCAAAATTTTCAATAATTAATATATTATTTTCTTTAAGTTTTAAAAAAATTTTTGGAACAGTTACCTTGTCTGATAATAAATTAGAAATTTTCACGAATTTTTCTAAACTTTCTGGATTATTATCATACATCAATACGCGATCTATGTTTTGTGATTTAATAATGAAATACTTTCTATTTGATGCATCTCCTGCTAAGAATTTTATATCCTCAAAAGAAACTTTTTCCATTTTAAGAATATTTTCTATTGTATGAATAATCTCATTTGTCATAATTTTACTTTTTTGTTTGAGCGAACCGATATTTCTATTTTAGTCTTATTTATTTCAACGAAATATATGTTTATCCTATCATTTGGTAATATATCCTCAATAATTTCAGGCCACTCAATTATTGTACAATCCCTTAAAGCTAACTCTATATCTAAATTATAAATCTCTGACTTATTTTTTAATCTATACAAGTCATAATGCCAGATTCTTAAATTATTAGTTTCATAAAGGTTAACTAATGAAAATGTTGGACTACTAACATTTATTTTTTTACAAAGATAATTCTTGAGAATAAACTTTACAAGGGTTGTTTTTCCAATGCCTAACTTCCCATTCAAACATATGCAAACACCATTATTTATAATTTTAGTAATTTTTTTGGCAAACTTCTCTGTATCATCTAGTGAATTTAAAAAAAATTTAGAATGCTCTTTCATTTTGCTTTATTATTCTAATATAAATATTGTTATATAAAAATATTATTATGAAACAAATTAATACTGATGTACTTATAATTGGAGCAGGTCCGGTGGGATTATTCTCAGTCTTTCAATTAGGACAACTTGGAATGAAATCATGCGTTGTTGACTGCTTGCCAAAAGCTGGTGGACAATGCTCGGAACTTTATCCCGAAAAACCTATATACGACATACCTGCATACCCAGTCACAACTGGAAATGAACTGGTAGAGAATTTAAAGAATCAGATCAAACCATTTAATTCTGAATTTTTATTAAATCAAAGAGTTGATCAAGTAAACCATCAAAATAACAAATTTATTTCTGAAACGTCTAGTGGAAATAAAGTTTCCTCAAAATGTATTTTTATTGCAGCTGGAAGTGGTGCCTTTGGCCCCAATAAACCACCACTTGAAAATATTGAAGAGTTTGAAAATACTTCTATTCTCTATAATGTTAGTAAAAAGAATATTTTCGTCGAAAAAACTATAGCCATAGCTGGTGGTGGAGATTCCGCAGTTGATTGGGCGATAGAATTATCAAGCATTACAAAAAAAATTTACTTTATTCACAGGAGGGAAAAATTAAGAGCCGCTCCAAACAGTGTCAAAAAATTAAAAGAATTAAGTAATGAAAAAAATATTGAAATGATAATTCCCTATCAAATTGATTCAATTCAAGGTCGAAATGGTAAAATAGAAACTTTAACTGTAAAAAATCTTAGTAATGAAGCAAAAAGGCTTGAAGTTGATTACTTTTTACCGTTTTTCGGTCTATCAACGAAATTAGGCCCAATTTCAGAATGGGGGTTAGAAATAGAAAAAAAAATCTTAAGAGTTAATCAAACTAATTGTCAAACATCCAAAAAGGGAATTTATGGGATAGGTGATATTTGTAGTTATCCTGGGAAACTAAAACTAATTCTGACTGGTTTCGCAGAAGCAGCTGCAGCCTCTCATCATTGTTATAACCTAGTATTTCCTGATAAACCTCTTCATTTCGAATATTCAACGACTAAAGGTATTAATACTTCAAACTAGTATCTATACTCTTCCGATTTATAAGGACCTTCAACAGGTACATTAATATATTTACTTTGTTTACTTGATAGTTTGGTTAGCATTGCTCCAATTTTATCTAGATGAATACTTGCAACTTTTTCATCAAGTTTTTTTGGAAGTACATAAACTTTATTTTCATAATTTTTGTGGTTTTTCCATAACTCAATTTGAGCTAATACTTGATTGGAAAAAGAAGCTGACATTACAAAGCTAGGATGTCCAGTTGCACAGCCCAAATTTACAAGTCTTCCTTCTGCTAACAAAATAATTTTCTTACCATCTGGAAATTCTATTTCATCAACTTGGGGCTTTACATTACTCCATTTATTATTTTTTAATGCCTCAACCTGTATTTCTGAATCAAAGTGACCAATATTACAGACTATACTTCTATCTTTCATTTCCCTCATGTGGTCTAAAGTAATTACATCAACATTTCCTGTTGCTGTAACAAAAATATCCGCTTTTTTACAAGCATTATCCATTGTAGTCACTTCATAACCATCCATAGCAGCTTGAAGCGCACAGATTGGATCAATTTCGGTTACTAATACTCTACACCCTGCGTTCCTTAAACTTTCAGCTGATCCTTTTCCTACATCACCATATCCTGCTACAATGGCAACTTTACCTGCCATCATTACATCAGTTGCTCTCCTGATTCCATCGACTAGACTTTCTCTACAACCATATTTATTATCAAATTTTGATTTTGTTACCGAGTCATTAACATTAATCGCTGGAACTTTCAAACTGCCTTCTTTTTCCATTTCTACTAGCCTTAGCACACCTGTTGTAGTTTCTTCTGATAACCCCTTTATCTCATTTAAATATTCTGGATATTTTTCGTGAATCAGTTTTGTTAAATCCCCACCATCATCAAGAATCATATTTGGTTTCCAACCATCAGGACCATCAATTGTTTTTTCAATACACCACCAAAACTCCTCTTCTGTTTCACCTTTCCATGCAAAGATAGGAATATTCTCCTTTGCAATTGCCGCTGCTGCTTGATCCTGCGTTGAATAAATATTACAAGAGCTCCATCTAACTGAGGCTCCTAAGTCAATCAAAGTTTCAATTAGGACTGCTGTTTGAATCGTCATGTGAAGACATCCCGCTATTCTTGCACCTGATAAAGGCTTTGAATCTTTATATTCTTTTCTAAGCTGCATCAGACCTGGCATTTCTGTCTCAGCTATTTCAATTTCTTTTCTACCCCAAGTAGCCAACTCAATATCTTTTACTTTAAAATCACTCATTTTTCTCCTAACTGAATTTATTCATTACATAATTTCTATATTTTTCTAATTTATTTTTTATCAACACATTATCATCATCATTTAAAATTTCATCTGAAATTTTTTTTGCTTCACTAAAACTCAAGTAATTCAAAAATTGTTTAATTTTCAAAATGCTAGAAATTCCCATCGATAACGAATTTATATTCAAGCCTACCAATAAAATCGTAAATAAAGTATCGCCAGCCATTTCACCACAGATACTTACTGGAATATTGTTATCTTTCGCTGAATTAACTGTCAACTGAATTAACTTTAGAACTGACGGATGAGTAGGATCATAAATATTAGCTACCTCCTCATCTCCTCTATCTGTTGCTAAAGTATACATAGTAAGATCATTTGTTCCTATTGCAAAAAAATCACAGTTTTTTGCTAATGAGTCTGAAATTAGGGCTGCGGCAGGTGTTTCAATTAGTACACCTATAGGAGGAACTTTAATTATAATTTTTTTTTTCTTAAGATCATGTACTACTTCATTAATTATCCTTTTAGTTTGATCTAGTTCAGTTACATTAGAAACCATAGGAAGCATAATTCTTATGTTTCCATAGTTGCTTGCTCTTAAAATCGCGGCTAGTTGCTTTTTGAAAATCTTTGGATAAGCAAGAGTTAACCTTATAGCTCTAAGTCCAAGTGCTGGGTTTGGTGACTTTGATAAAAATTTTTCAATTGATGGAACTTTTTTATCATTTCCAATATCAAGTGTTCTTATTGTTAATGGATTACCCTTGAGATATTTTAGAGCATTTCTAATTGAAACAAACTGCTCCTGTTCTGTAGGCATTCTTTTTTTATTCATAAACAGATATTCACTTCTATAAAGTCCTATACCATTGATACCCTTCTTCATTGATTCTTTTACCTCATCTTCATTGTCAACATTTGCTTCTATGCTTATTTTTTTTCCATCTGAGGTTTTCGGACTTAGGTTAACAAATGAATTCAGTTTTTTTTCTTGATTTTTCTTTTCTTCAATCTTTTTTAAATAAAATAATCGAGTTTCTTCTGTTGGATTTGTGATTAAAATTCCTTTTTCACCATCGATAATAAGTTCGTCATTTTTTTTAAGTTTCTTTAATACATTCTTTACTCCTACGATTGTAGGTATTGATAATGATCTTGCGACAATGGCAAAATGTCCCTCAGGTCCACCTAAACCACTTACAAGACCAATATACTTATTTTTTGACTCAGAGAAAAGATCTGCAGGACCAAGCTCATTAGCTACCAGGATCTGATTAGCTTTCACTTTACTTGAAAAATTCTTTTTTTGTAAGTTATCTAATATTCTTTTACAGACATCTCTAACATCATCAAATCGATCTTTGAGATAATCGTCTTTAATTTTATTAAAAATTTTAAATTGCTTATTTAACTCCTCGTTGATAGCAAACTCAGCATTAATAAGGTCATTACTTATTCTTTTCTTTGCATCTTTAATAAAAGATGACGAACTTAATAAATAGATATTAGCCTCTAAAACTAATTTCATTTCTTCATAGACATCATTTTTAGTAGATTGAATTTTATTAATTATTTTTTTAAAATCTAGAATTGTCTTCTTTACTGCTTTATCTAGCCTTGTTAATTCATTTTTAATATTTGATATAGAAATATTATATTCTGAATGAGATAAATTTAATGTTTTTTTTAAAACACAATTACCAATTGCATATCCAGATGAAACACCAATACCTTTAATAATCTTTTCTTTTCTAATATTCTCTGATAGGGGTTTTTCTTCACCAAAGTTATTTTTTATTAAGTCAATTAATTTTTCAAGATCCTGTTCTGCCTTATTCCCAATACATTGTACTTTAATTTCAGTTCCTTTTGATGCTGCTAGGGTCATCAATCCTAATAACGAGGATCCACTAACAATATTTTTTCCCTTTTTCACGACAAATCTTGACTCGCACTTTGAAGTTAGGCTTACAAATTTTGCCGCTGCTCTTGCGTGTAGACCCAGTTTGTTAGTTATAAGAATTTTTCTCTCTAGCCTTTTTTCTTGCAATTTTTTTTATCCTCAAAAAAGGCAGAAGCAACATTAATATATTTTCTTCCTGCTTCTTGTGACTTTTTAACAACATCTTTTATTGGAAATTTTTTTCTTAAAGACATCATTTTAATTAGCATCGGTAAGTTCACACCTGCTACAACTTCAATCTTCTCATCTTCCATTACTGACAATGCAAGATTAGATGGAGTTCCTCCAAACATATCTGTAAGTACAATCACACCTTTACCAGATTGTGCCCGTTTAACACTATCCAAAATTTCGTTTCTTTTATGTTCCATATCATCTTGAGGAAAAATTGAAACTGCATAAACCTTTTCCTGCTTTCCTACAATATGTTCTATAACTCCTATAAATTCTTTTGCTATATTAGAGTGACTTACTATTACAATTCCAATCATCTTTTTATATCTCTATGATCTAGGTACATCTCAAACTTATTATATTTTTTTAGTAAAGAATAAAGGTGGATAGCTGAAACAACCGATCTGTGCACTCCCCCTGTACATCCAAAGGCAACAGTTATATAATTTTTACCTTCCTCCTTAAATCCTAATAAAATTTTATCAAAAAACTTTTCAATGGTCTCAAAAAAAAAATTAAAATTATTTTGTTTATTTATAAAATCTACCACCCTCTTATTTTCTCCATTTAGTTTTGATAGTTCTTTAATATAAAAAGGATTCTTTATAAATCTCATGTCAAAAACAATATCTGCTTCTCTTGGTAATCCATATTTATAACCAAAAGAAATTATTCTTATACTAAGCTTAGTTTTAGAATCCTTGCTAAATAATCCGTCTAGTTGTTTTTTTAATTGATTAAGTGAAAATCCAGAAGTATCTATGTATATGTCATTAACTTTCTTTAATGGTTCTAACCACAAACGTTCTCTATCGATTATGTCATCCATTGGAAGATCAAGTTTAAGTGGATGTGATCTTCTATTTTCCTTGAACCTATTTATTAAATTTAAATTATCACAGTCAAAAAAAACAATTGAAACATCAAGTTCCTTTTTCTTTAAGGTTATAAGATCTGCAATCTTTTTAGCATTAAAACCTCGACTTCTTATGTCTATACCTACCGCAATATTCTTTTTTAAATTTGAGTCCAATATATTTAAAATTAATGAAGTGGGAAGATTATCAATTGCTTCGTATCCTATATCCTCAAGAATTTTTAAAGCTGTACTTCTTCCTGCACCCGATAAACCTGTAATGATTATCACCTTATTTTTACTCATTAATCTCATTCAACTTTACTTTTACCTTGACAACAGAAGAGGAATTTTTTCCATTAATTTCAAGCTTAGGGAATTTTAAGCCTAATAAATTTGTTTGATTTTTTTTTGGAATTCTCTCTATTTCTTTATCTGTAAGTTTAATAACAAGTTTGAGTCTTATACCCTCTATATAAGGTACAGTTATTATTCCTAACTCCCTAACTTCAAGAAGACCTTTAGTATTTTCAACACCAAATAAATGTATGTTGTTTTCTGATTTACTGAAAACTGTAATATCATCAGAAATTAAGGTAGCTCCAGAATCAATAAGTCTTAGTGCAAGATCTGATTTCCCCGAGCCAGAATTTCCAAATATAGCCACTCCATTATCCTCTATTGCAACACTAGTAGCATGGAGTTTTTTTATATTCATTTCCTATCCAATAAATTTTCTCTGAGTTTGTTATTTAAGACCATGATTTTTACATTCACTTTTTCTTGATTCTTAAATACAAAATTTAAATTAAATGTTTTTCCATCTTTTAATTCATCATTCAAACCCATTAGCATTATATGCGTGCTTCCAGGTTGGAAATAAAACTCACTTCTTGCAGGAATATTAAGCGATTCTACTTTCTTCATCCTCATAATTTCACCTTCTAAAACAGTGTCATGAATCTCAGCTACATCGCTAATATTTGAAGTGATTTTTTCAATTACAACGTCATTGTCAGATTGATTGAATACTGATACATAAGCTGCTGCTACTTTTTGTCCTTTGAATGTTTCAAATGCATACCCTCCGTGAAAAACTACCTTTGCAGAAATAGGATCATTTAATAAAACAAAAAAACAAATCAGTAAAGATAAAAGATATTTGAAATTTTTCATTTTAATTATATTTATATATATATACTAATATAATAGCATGAATATAAATTACACTACAAGACAGTTAATAAGATCCTGTTCAAAAGGCTATTTATCCACAGAATTTAATCCAACACTTTTTTCTAACAAAAAAATTAATTTTAAGAATAAGTTTCCTTACTCAACTTTTACACTGGTTGCTTATGATTATGATTTGTCTCCAATCCTTCTGCTATCTGATCTTTCTGAACATACCACAAATATAAAAAGTAATAATTTGATTTCTTTGATGGTTTGTGAGGAACAAAAGGTTTATCAATTTTTTCCTAAGTTTAAAAAACAGTTTGGTAACTATGAGGATTCAATGTCAAGACCAAGAATTACCTTGATAGGAGAGGCTAAAGTTACAAAGAATTTAGATCATAAAAAAAGATTTCTCTCACGCCATCCAGCGGCAAACTTATACGCTAATTTCAATGATATGAATTTTTATATTCTCAAGATTAAATCAGCGCATTTGATTGGTGGATTTGCTCAAGTAAAATGGTTTAATAAGAATGATTTGATGTGTAAAGATTTTAAAAATTTTAAAGAAATGGAATACGATGTAATGGAACATATGAACTCTCATCACAAAGAGTCAATAGATTTGTATTCAACAAAAATTCTCAAAAACAAAATAAAAAATTGGAAAATTGTTGGTATTGACCCTGATGGGTTTGATTTAAGAAAAGGGAAAAATCTAACGAGATTATTCTTTGAAAAGCAACTTAACGATGCGAAGAAACTTCGTGGTGTATTTGTAAATCTTCATAATCTGGCTTCAAAAGTTTAATGAGCATCATCCCATGTATCACCCATTCCAAAATCAACTTTGATTGGAACATTTAAGTCAATCATTTTTTTGTGTGACTCGGACATTAACTTTGGTATTTCCTTCTGTAATTTATCTATCTCATTCTCAGGACTTTCAAAAATTAGTTCATCATGAATTTGTAATAAAAGCTTGGTTTTTAGCTTTTCCCTTTTTAGATAATTGAAAATTTCAAACATAGAATTTTTTATTAAATCGGCGGCACCTCCTTGTATAGGAGCATTAATAGCAGATCGTTCAGCAAAGTTTCTTCTTGTAATTATCTTATCATTTATTAACGGAATAAAAATTCTTCTACCAAATGGAGTTTTGATAAAACCTTTACCTCTACATTGATTAATAGTTTCATCCATATAATCTTTTATTCCAGGATACTTTAAAAAATATTGATCCATATAATTTTTAGCTTCTTTATTTGATATTTCTAATTGTAGTGCTAACCCATATGGAGAAATTCCATAAATAATTCCGAAATTAATTATTTTTGCTTTTCGTCTTAGTTCTTTGGTTACCTTATCCTTGTTTAAGTGAAAGACATCGGTAGCTGTAATGCTATGTATATCTTCATCATTAGAAAATGCATCTAGTAGAACTTTAATGTTAGCAACATGAGCTAAAATACGAAGTTCAATTTGTGAATAATCAAATGATAAAATTTTATTACCTTTTTCAGATATAAATGCTTTTCTTATTTGCCTACCTTCAATATTTTTAATCGGAATATTTTGCAAATTTGGGTCGTTAGATGAAAGCCTTCCTGTCAAAGTACTTGCCATACCAAAAGAAGTATGGATTCTATTAGTCGCTTGATTCTTCCTAGAAATTAATCCCTCACAATATGTGTTCTTGAGTTTCGAAAATTGTCTCCAATCAAGAATAAGAGATGCTATTTCTATTTTTTCATTTTTTAACTTCTCAAGAACCTTTACATCTGTTTGGTAATTTCCACTTTTACCTTTCTTACCATGAGGTAAATGAAGTTTTTCAAATAGGACTTCACCCAGTTGCTTAGGTGAACCAACATTGAACTCTTCTTTTGATATATCATATATTTTCCTTTCAATATTCTTTAATTTGTCTGAAAATTGTATTGAAAGATTTTCTAATTGATGCTCATTAATTTTAAAACCATTTTTTTCCATTGAGGCAATTACATTGATGAGAGGTTTTTCTATAAAATGGTAAAAATCAAATAAATTATTTTTTATCAACTCTATTCTTAGTTTTTCCCATAACCTCAAAGTAATATCTGAATCCTCGGCAGCATATTGCGTGGCTAACTTTATATCAACCTCATTAAAGGGGATCTTTTTCTTATCAACTGTTGTAATTTCGTTATACTTTATAGTTTCATGAGATAAAAAATCTAATGATAATTCATCAAGTCCATGTCCTCTTTTTCCAGTTCTAAGTACATAAGACATCAACATTGTGTCATCTAAATTTATAAGATTTATTCCAATCCCTTGTAAAATTATTAAGTCATATTTAATATTTTGACCTACCTTTAGAATTGAATGATCCTCAAGTGGTTTTTTTATTTCTTTAATAAACTCTTCAATGCTAACTTGTTCTTCTAAATTGTGTGCCAGAGGAATATAACAAGCATCCCCAATTCCTGTTGATATAGAAAAACCGACAATATTTGCTTCAACTGCATTTAATGAAGTTGTTTCGCAATCAATTGCGATTACACCATTATCGTAAATTTTTTGCACCCAACTCCTTAGTTTATCAATATTTGTGACGGTTTCATATTTATTACGATCTACAGGATTATCTTCAGAGATATGGTATTTTGTATTATTAGCTTGTTGGGAATCTTCTTTTTCTGGAAGGGTATCTACTCCCAAACTTTTATTATTATTCTTTTGGTTTCCGAATTTACTAATTACACTAGCTTTAATTCTTGAGAATTCTAATTCGTCAAGAAAGTTAATTAATTTTCCTACTTCAAGTGGTTTAAAATCAAGCTCCTTTATTTCAACAGGGAGTTCAACATCTTTTTTCAATGTGACAAGTTTTTTTGATATTAAAGCTAAATCTTTATTTAGGATGATTGTTTCTTTTCTTTTTTTTTGGGTAATATTTTCAACATTTTCAATCAAATTTTCTACGGTACTATACTGATTTATTAATTCTGCTGCTGTTTTAGGTCCTATCCCTGGGACTCCTGGAATGTTATCTGAGGAATCACCAGCAAGTGCTTGAACCTCAATTACTTTATTGGGTTTAACTCCAAATTTTTCCAAAACATTTTTTTCAGTAATCTGCTTTTTTTTTAAAGGATCTATCATAGTAACCTTTTCATCAATTAACTGCATTAAATCTTTATCTGATGAAACTATTGATGTGTTCTGACCTAATTTAGACGCAGCATGTGCATAAGTAGCAATAAGGTCATCAGCTTCATATCCCTCAAGTTGAATAGATGGAATATTAAATACTAGCGGTACCTTTTTAATAAGCTCAAATTGTGGAATTAAGTCTTCGGGAGGCTCTGATCTATTAGCTTTATAATCTGGATAAATTTCGTTCCTAAAAGTTTTCCTAGCTGCATCAAATATTACAGCTATCCTTACTCCTCCTCCTTCTTCTCTTTGAATATCTTCAACAAATTTTAAGAGCATATTAGTAAAACCAAAGACAGCATTAACCGGTAAACCTTTGGATGTATGCATAGGGGGTAAAGCATAGTAAGCTCTAAAAATATACCCAGAGCCGTCTACTAAGATAAGCTGACTAATGTTTTTCGTCATTTTTTATGAATTGTCTACTACAGTATGGACAGGTAACAACCTTTCCTTCTGAAATATCTAGATATATTAAGGGATGAGTTCCATCTCCATCGCAACTTGCAGTATTATCGTCAACTTTTTTAAGCTTTATGTGAATATTCTGATCCATTAATCTAAATTTTAATAGTTATAAACCTTTTATTTGATTATATATATTTAAATGAATAAAAACATAATTGTTGTTAATAATTTAACCAAAAAATATAAAACTACGGATAAATTTGCCCTTAACGGAATTGATCTAAAAATAAGGAAAGGTTCTATTTTTGGTTTACTTGGGCCAAACGGTGCCGGCAAAAGTACATTTATAAATATATTAGCGGGTCTAGTAAACAAAACTTCTGGTGAAGTCAGAGTTTTTGATCTAGACTTAGACAAAGATCCAAAGACAATTAGAGGTAACTTGGGAGTTGTTCCTCAAGAGATAAATATTGATCCATTTTTTACGCCGATGCAAGTTATGAACAATCAAGCAGGAATGTATGGTATTAAAAAGAAAAATAATCAAAGTTTAGAGATTCTTAAAAATCTTAACCTAGATGACAAGGCCAATGCCTATTCTAGAAGTTTATCAGGGGGTATGAAGCGAAGGCTTATGGTTGCAAAAGCTATGGTTCACAGCCCTCCTATAATAATTCTTGATGAACCAACTGCCGGAGTAGATGTAGAACTTAGAAATAAACTATGGGAATATATTAGAAAGTTGAATAAAGCTGGCACAACAATAATTTTAACAACACATTATCTTAAAGAAGCAGAAATTCTTTGTGATGAACTAGCTGTTATCAATAAGGGAAAAGTTATAGCATGTGATACCAAAAAAAATATTTTAAGTCTTCTTGATGAAAAGTATCTAATTTTAGAGTTCGAAAACACAAGCTTCAAAGTTCCTGAAAGATTAAAAAAATATTGTATAAAAAAAACTAAAAACTCAGTTGAATTGAAATTTAATAAGAGTGAAAATAGTGTTACAAACTTAGTAAAAGTTTTTGAAAAAACAAAAGTTAAAATAAAAGATATATCAACAAAAGATTCAGATTTAGAGGAAATATTTATAAATTTATTAAAAAAATAAAGTTAACTCTAGTTTTTCTTATGCTTTGCTCATGTTCGATTGTGATACAAGAAGTAAATTACAAAGATCCACAACGTTATGATTTCAAAAAAAAAGTTTGGGAAGCAAATGAACATGATGATGTTGTTATAATTGCTATTCATGGATATAACGATTATTCTAATTCATTCCAAATTCCAGCAACATTCTTAACAAAATCTAGAATATCAACAGTTTCGTTTGATCTTAGGGGGTTTGGGATGAATGAGGATAAAGGCAGTTGGTTTCCACTTTCAGTTCATGTTAATGACGTTGCTTTTTTTATTCGTGATATAAAAAATAATTTTCCCAAAAAAAAAATTTTTTTACTTGGTGAAAGTATGGGTGGAGCAATAGTAATTTCAACTTTGATAAGAAATGAAGATTTACAAATTGATGGGGTGATTTTGGTTGCTCCAGCTATTTGGAATTTTTCTGTAATGAATCCAGTAAAGAAAATTTTTCTTACTACTCTTAGTACACTATTACCAAATCTTAAACTAGATGGAGGTGATTTTATTAAAGTTACAGCATGTAATAATGTTGAAGTTTTAAAGGTTCTGGCTAAGGATAAATACTTTATTCATAAACCAAATCTTAAAAGTTTAAATGGAATAATCGATTTGATGGATGAATCATACAAGGATACCGAAAAATTTTTAAACCAAGTACCTTATAGAACACTTATAATGCTACCTATAAAAGATGAAATTATTCCCCGAAAACCTCTTACTAAACTATTAATTGATAAAAAAGACTCCATTAAAGATAACTTAACATTAGCTACTTTTAAAAATAACTATCATATGATACTTCGAGATTTAGAAAGTGAAACTATTTCAAAATTTTTAGCAGACTGGATTCATAATTTACATAGTGCAGATTCAATTGAAGAATCTATTAATATTCTAAAGAATAGTAAGTATTACCACATAACTGAAAAATGAAGAAGTCTATTGTTTTAATAACTGGTTCTAGTTCCTGGTGGAAGTCAAAAAAATATAGAAAGGAATCATTCCTAACATTAATGAGGTTAAAAAAACAAAATTGGCGCTTATACAAAATTGAAGAAATTGCACCAAACCCATATTCGATTGACACCAAACTTTATAAAAAATATCATTTAATTAAATGATTTATTTAGTCCTAATTATTTTAACGTTTTCTTTAAATGCTTTTTCAGCCGAAATAATACAAGATAAGCTAGGAAATTATTATATAATGAAGAAGGATGGAACTTTTACAAAGTTACCAGCCCCCAAGCCCGGTAATAAATATGTAATTAAAAAGAAAACTTTATCTACTAAAAGAAAACAAAATAAATCTATTTTTAAAAGAGTTGAAAAAAAATCAAGGTTAAAATCAAATCAAGGTATAAGATAATGAATGATTTAGAAAAAAAGGAGATATGGAATTTAATTACAACTAGGGGAGATTTCTTAAAAGGTAAGTTAAAGGATGACCCTAGGCATCCACTAGGGAGAAATTCTTATGCTCATATATGTAGTCTAATAGTTTCTAAATTTGGTTGTTCATACAAGGAAGTTAAAAGTAATAAAGTTTTAGAACTTAAAAGGTTTATTTCAGAAATAAATGAATAGGGAAGATCTATACTTAAGGGAGGAAATATTATATTGTGATCTTCCCGATTCAAATTTTTGACTATATATCAAAATATAATATAATTAAGCAAGATACGTGCCAAATATAGTTAATTCACTTTCAAACCTATTTAGTAGTCACCCTAAGGGATTATTTACATTATTTTTTACCGAATTATGGGAGAGATTTAGTTATTATGGTATGCGAGCTATATTGGTACTATACATTATCTCTGAACAAGACTCTATTAACTCTGGTTTAGGGTGGTCAAATAGTCAAGCAATTACGCTTTATGGATGGTATACAGCACTAGTTTATTTGTTATGCGTCCCAGGAGGATGGCTAGCAGATAAATATATAACTCACAAAAATGCTGTTTTGTATGGTGGCTGGCTTCTTTGTCTTGGCCATCTGCTCCTAGCAATTAAATATACACACTTTTTTTTCTTAGGTTTATTATTTATTATAATAGGAGTGGGATTATTAAAGCCTAGTATATCTACATTAGTTGGTTCATTATACAAAGAAACAGATATACGACGCGATCAAGGATTTACAATATTTTATATAGGTATTAACTTAGGAGCCTTTTTTGCAAGTATCTTGGTTGGTTTTGTTGGAGAAGTTTATGGATGGCATTATGGGTTTTCATTAGCTGGTTTTGGAATGATAGTAGGTCAAATATTTTTCATACGTGGTAAAAAACACTTTCAAATTGAATCAAAGCACAGATCAGCCATAGAGAGGAAAAATTTAACCAAAATTCAAATAGATAGAATTAAATTAATTATTATTGCAAGCTTTATACTTATTATTTTTTGGGCTGCATTTGAACAAGCTGGTGGACTATTAAATATTTATGCCTACGAAAAGACTAATAGATTTTTAGACTTCATAAACTTTGAAATTCCGGCAAGTTGGTTTCAATCAATAAATCCATTAATGATAATTATTTTTGGTTATTTTATTTCTTTAATATGGTTAAAACTAGAAGCGAAAAATTACATAAATTCATCTATTCTTAAAATAGCAATTGGTATAATGATAATGGGCTCAGGATTTATTTTTATGTTTTTTGCATCCATAGAAGCTGATACTTATGGAAAATCAAGTATGTACTGGCTTGTTCTTGCTTATAGTTTAATTACAATTGGAGAATTGTGTGCCTCACCAGTAATATTATCTTATATTACCAAATTATCACCAAAACAGAAAGTTTCCTCAATAATGGGAATATACTTTGCTACGATTGGGCTGGGTAATAAATTAGCTGGAACTATTGGGGTATATTCTCAACAATTAGGAGAAAAAAAAGTTTTTCTTGGAATTACTTTGATCTGTATCATTGCTGGACTTACTGTTATAATCTTTCACAATAAGTTAAAAAAGTTAGCACACGGAAGATTAAACTAGCGCCCGTAGCTCAACTGGATAGAGCGTTTGATTTCGGCTCAAAAGGTTAAGGGTTCGACTCCTTTCGGGCGCACCATTATTCAATTTTTGTTGAGGTGAAATGCAAATTCTAATTAGAAGTAATGACATCATATATCTAACATGGGTAAAAAGTATACTAAGTCATAATAATATTGAATTCTTTGTTTTAGACGAATCAATGGCGTCTACTGAGGGAAATATATCAGCTATACCAGTCAGGATATTAGTCGATGATAATGATTTAAAAAAAGCAAAGTATCTAATCTCACAAATTGAGAATGACAATAAGAATTAAAATTGAATTATGTAAGACCCGTTTGTTTTTAACCATTTCTTTTTTCTTTCAAACTTAGGATCAAATTTTCTAACCAAATTCCAAAAGTTTTTTGAATGATTTGGTTCGATAACATGGCATAACTCATGAATTATAATATAATTGATAATATCTGTAGGTAGCATGATAAGCTTCCAATTAAGATTAATAGTTTTTTGATTTATACAACACCCCCACATTCTTTTGTATTTACGTATTTTTAACCCATCATAATTTATTTTTATCTCTTCAGATATTTGCTTTACTCTTGCATGCAAATAAATAATAGCTTTATTTGCTAGATATTTAGTAGCAAACTTCTTTTTATCTTGGTTAAATTTTTTTTCAGACATTGAAATAACCCCTTTACGTATTCTTACATTACTTACGTTTGAAATACTTTTAATCCTAAATCTTTTACCTTTGAATAAAAGATAGTCTGTGTTAAGCGCTTTAATTTTTTCTATTTCTTTGACTTGGTTTGCAACCTTTTTAGATAACCAACCACTTTTTGAATTAATAAACGATTTAAGAACTTCTTCTCTCGTATGTAATGGACATAATATTTCTGGAGAACCTTTTTTTACCCTTAATGTTATTGTCTTTTTTCTATTAGGACTTTTAACTACTTTAATATTATCTAAAAAAATAACTTTTTTTGTCTTTGGTTTTAAAAATTGAAAAAGTTTCATTCTTTCAATTTTAGCGTACTAAAATTCTTAGGTAAATATTCACTAAAATATTTTTTCATAACAGGTAAATTTTCAACTAAGATTTTAAAACTTTGCTTATCGATTTTCAAAACTTCTGAATTTTTTAACGCTCTAATAGTTCCTGTTCTTCTTCCACCCTCAAGAATAACCCTTGAACCAAAGTGATCACCTTTCTTATATTTTTTTTTAAAGATTTTACCACTTGTTGTTTTTCTATAAGAATTTGAGAATTCTCCACTTTGAACTATATAGAAACCGTCAGGTATCATTCCTTCCTCAAAGACAATATCGCCCCTTTTATAATTTTTCTTCTCAAATGGCTTGTTATTCAAAGGATTTGTAAGAACGGCGTTTCTGGGAACAAAGAATTCAAGTAGCCAATTAAAAAAAACTCTAACTCGTGTTGGAAATGAAGGTATAAAAGAAAGGTAAAACCCTTTCCAAATTATCCATGCAAGTAAACCTTTTACTCTAAAATAGAAAATCTTACCAATACCTTTTTTTGAGCCAAGAGAGGCTAACGATCCTCTGGAAGTATATTTAAATGATTGCAATTTTCTTTTTAGAGTTTTTAGAACAATATTCTTTGATAATATTTTTGCCTGCTGAACAGCAAACTGTGCTGTTGGAGGGGAATAAACTAAATTTATCTCTTTATCACTCTTAGCAGCCTTATTGGGTACTAATGCGCAATCACCTAGAGCCCATATATTTTCGGAATCAATAACCTGGCAGTATTCATTTGTAATTAATTTTCCATATTTTAAGGGTAATTTAGTACTTTTAACTAATTTTGACGCCGTGGAACCTATTGTGGAAATTATAGTATTAGATTCGATAGATTTGTTGTTATTTATATAAGCTCTCATGGAGGAAACTTCTCTTAATTTTGTATTTAAAAATATTTTAATATTTTGATTCTTTAAAGTCTGTAGTGTGTAAAGACCAATTTCTTTTTCTAACTCTGGTAATAGGCTACTTGCATATTCTATAAGATGAAACTTGATTTCATTTTTATTAATATTTCTGTAGTATTTAATTAATCTGTCTATCATTTCTTTCAGTTCCCCAATTGTTTCAACACCCGAAAATCCACCCCCAACAACTATAAAACTTAATAGTCTTTTTTTTAATGACAGATCTAGAGTTACGTCTGCTAGTTCTAAACATCTAATAACATGATTTCTGAGGTTATAGGCATCATTCAGGTTTCTCATAGTAAAAGCATTGTTTTCTAAACCTGGTACAATATTAAGGTTACTTTCCTGACCTAAAGCAATTATAAGCTCATCGTACTGAATAAAATGTTGTCTTTTTCTAAAACCTTGCAATATACCAATTTTTTTTTTTTTTATATCAATTAAATTTACCTCAGCATTTCTAAATTTTACATCATTAAGCATTTGCCTAATTGGTGTAACCGCATCAGAAGCCGAAATTGTACCTGAAGCTACTTCAGGTAAAAGTGGTTGAAAAACAAAATAATTATTGTCGCTTATTAACTCAATATCAAATGAATTGAGCCTTATTTTTTGAAGACGTTTAGCACAGTATACTCCTCCAAATCCTCCTCCCAGGATTAAGATTTTCTTCATACTATTATTTACCTATATATTCTATTTTTACCTTTTTTTTGTTTACTTGTATAGAGGTTAAAGAACCGTGTTTGATTTTTTCCCAATAATTTTCAACTAGTTTATCAAAAGGTTCTTTAGTCAGAATCGAAATCATACCGTTAATTGAACCTGCGTGTGCAACTAATAACACATCTTGTTCGGATTTTAAAATATCTTTTAAAAATTCATTTAGTCTTTTCAAAAAATCTCTATTAGACTCACCATTCGGTATCTTATATTCCATCAGATTTTCCTCCCACTTTTTAATCTCAACTTCAGGAATTGTAGACATTAACTTCATCTCCCATTCACCAAGATCGAGTTCTTTAATTCTTGAATCAATTGTAAATGGTACCTGCAATGCGGTAGCAAGTTTTACACATCTTTTGAGTGGACTTGAAATAACTAAAATTTTCTTGGGATTAATCCCATTCTCATAAATCTTTTTTTTTATTATAGAAACTTCATTAATAAAATTTGATGAAACGTCTACATCTGTTTGTCCATAAAAAATATTATCTTCTATATCTAAGGTTGTATGTCTTAAAAAATATATCTTCATTAATAAATTATTTTAAAACTACTATATTCTTTTAAATTGATAGCTTTTATATTTACACTTTCTACTTTCGCTAATATTGGGCCGCTTTGACACTTATCACAAAATTTATCAAGATTTGCTTTGCGACCAGTTGTAATGACTTCAACTTTCATATCAAGAGTATTTCTTACATTCCCAACTAAAGATAAATTTGTACAATTTTTTTTTACCCAGTTTCTAAAGCCTAGGCCTTGAACTCTTCCACTTATTGTTATTTGTCTTGTTTCTAAACTATTTATCATCAATATTTCTGTACTCAACGTCTATTATTTCTTCACTACTATTTTTCTTATTTTTATAAAAAGATCTCTTTGTTGTATCTGGAATGTATCCCCAGAAAAGAGAACGGAACATTTTAAAAAACAACATTAACCCAAGAAGATCTGTCACAAACCCAGGAATTATAAAAAGGATTGCAGCGACTTTTTTACATATCCAATCTTTAGGGTCAGAGCTAAACTTTTCAATCTCATGGATTCCTTTATTTTGTTTTAACAAAAATATTCCTAATATCATAGTTACTAAAATATGAAGTATGACTGGGAAAAAACCTAGAATGTCTCCAAATAATATAAAGCTAATTATTTCAAGGATAGGTAATAATAAAAGTAGTTTAAAATTCATATTAATGCTTATATATCATTTATAAGTTTATTTAAAATTCATTATGGAACAAATAATTAAATTTTCAATTTTGATAACTGATTTTTTAATTCCAATTCTTATTGGAAGTAAAATTTTCTTTTCCTTAATCGTAGCCCCAAATACTTTTCAAACTCTTAATGAGCAAAATGCTAGGAAATTTATAAGGACCATATTCCCTAAACTTTATATTTGGTGCTTAATAATTAGCTTAATAATTACATTTTCACTTTTATCTGTAAACGTATTTCATTCATTTATTTTCTTTTTAATTGCAACTGGATACTTTTATTCAAGAGAGTTTTTAATGGTTAGAATTAATAAAGTCAGTGACATTAGCAAAAAACAGGAAGTTCATAAGAAACAATTCTCAAGGTTACACAACCTTAGTGTTTTAATTTTTATAACACAATTAATAGCTATGATTGTTATATTCTTTATATCTAAGAGTTGATTAGCTTCGTCAAAAGTTTTAAGTCAATAAAACCAGAGGTTTTTAACTCTCCCCTAATTACCTTGCAAGGTTTACCGCGCTCTCCTAAACTTGAAACAATAAGGTCGGCTCCCTCAAATTTTTCATCTTGCGTTAGGTCAGATGGGGTTACAATAACTTTTATATTTGCTGCAAGCGCTGACTCAAGACCTCTTGGTGAATCTTCAATAGCAATACAAGACTGTGATGATAACTTAAGTTTCTCAAGTGTCCATTCATAAATTTCAGGAGAAGGTTTTTTATTTTTTGTACGATCGCCATGTGCTATTATATCAAAGTAATCTTTTGGTTTTATTTTTAACCCTTTATTCAATAAATTATTAACATTTATCTCAGATGAAGAAGAAACAAGTGCTATTCTTATATTATTCTTTTTCAATTCCTTTATCAGCCTCAAAACTCCTGGTCTAAACTCTAAATTTGATTCATTTATATAATCTTCATAAATTTCATTTTTTACTTTATGAATTGAATCAATGTATTTAGTGAGGTTCTTATACTCAAGCATTTCAGGCCAAGCCCTTTTCATATAATGTTCAATTCTTTCTTTTCCTCCACCAATATTGATTAACTCCTTATAAATTGGTTTGTCCCAGAACCAGTCTAAGTTAAACTCTTTAAAGGATTCATTGAAAGATCTACGGTGCAATTCCTCTGTCTCAGCAATTGTTCCGTCAACATCAAAAAAAACCGCGCTAAGTAACACTGATTTTTATCCTTTCGATAAGGTTGGTTGTTGATTTATTTTCAACAAAATCAATTAATATTACTTTTCCTCGCCATTTTTTTGACTCATAAAAACCTACAACATCTTTTTTTTTGTAATCTTTTCCTTTAAAAATTACATTTGGTTTTATTTTTTTTATGAGTTTAATTGGAGTCGCTTCTTCAAAGACAACTATCTTATCTACAAATGGAAAGGAAGATAAAATTTCAACTCTATCCTTTTGTTCTACAATTGGCCTGTTCTTACCTTTTAGTTTTTTTATAGATTCGTCACTATTCAAACCCAGTATTAATAAATCACATTTTTGTTTTGCACTTTTAAGATATGATATATGACCAGTATGAAGAAGATCAAAACAACCATTTGTAAAACCTATTATCTTTTCACCGTCATAGTCTCTCAGAATTTTGCTAATATCCTGATGTGTTACAACCTTATTATTTTTTATTTGTTTTGTATTTTCAATCTCATCTATAGAAACAACAGAAGTTCCAAATTTTGCCACAGCTAGCCCCGCTGCTACGTTAGATATTTTTATAGATGACTCAAGACTTTCACCTTTTGATATAGAAGAGGATAAATATGCCAAAACTGTATCTCCTGCTCCTGAAACATCAAAAACTTCCTTTGCCTCTGACGGAAGATGAAAAAAATTTCCCACATCCGTCACAACAGATATTCCATTTGAACTTCTAGTTGTAATTACTGCTTTAAAATCAAATTTATTTATTATCTTCTTAGATAATTTTAAAACTAAACCATTCTCATTACTTTTGGTGCTTATACCTAAAGTATTTGTAGCTGCTTTTAATTCCTTAAGGTTTGGTGTAATAAAAGTTGCACCAGCATATACAGAAAAGTCTTTTTTTTTAGGATCTACTATCAATATTTTTTTATAATCTTTTGCAATCTTAATTATCCTTTTTATAAGATTATTAGTCAAAACACCTTTGTTATAATCTGATAGAACAATAACATTACAATCATTTATTCTCTTTTTTAGCAATTTTATTATCTTAAGCTCAATTGCTGTAGAAATTGGATTTTCCATTTCTCTATCAACTCTCAAAATTTGTTGATTTTCACAAACATATCTTGTCTTCTTTGTTGTACATCGAACTGGATCAACAATAAGATTAGATGTAAGGTTCTTAATTCTTCTTATAATTTCTTTTAACCTTAATCCATCATCGTCCTTTCCTACAATAGAAATAAGATGACACTTATTGTTTGCTGAACAAATATTCCTTGCAACATTGCCACAACCACCAAGAATATTATAGTTCTTATCATTAGCTTTTAAAATAGGAATTGGAGCTTCAGGAGATATTCTATCTATATCTCCATGGACGTAGTGATCCAAAATCAAATCACCAATACATAATATCTTTTCACTTTCTTTCATCTAAATTTTTCCTCAAAATATTTTCGAAATATTCTATAGTTTTTTTTAATCCCTGACTTCTATCGTATTTCGGCTTCCACTTCAGTTCTTTTTTAGCCAAACTAATATCTGGACATCTTTGTTGTGGGTCATCAAGAGGTAAATCTTTGTATATCAACTTAGACTTACTACCAGTAATTTCTATTATTTCAGATGCAAGCTTCTTTATAGAAATCTCTGATGGATTTCCAAGATTAATTGGGCCACAAAAGTTATCTTTTTCCATCATTAACATTATGCCTGAAATTAAGTCATCTACGTAACAAAAGGAGCGTGTTTGATCGCCTTCACCATAAACAGTTATATTTTTATTCGACAAAGCTTGTATGATAAAATTAGAAACTACCCTTCCATCATTTGGCTGCATCCTCGGTCCATATGTATTAAATATTCTAATTATTTTTATATTTACATCGTGTTGTCTCTGATAATCCCAAAAAATTGTTTCAGCACATCTTTTTCCTTCATCATAACAAGCTCTTGGTCCAGTTATGTTTACTGCACCTTTATAATCTTCAGATTGCGGATGTATTTCAGGGTCGCCATAAACTTCAGAGGTAGAAGCTTGCATAATTGTAGCATTAGTTCTTTTAGCCAAACCAAGCATATTTATTGCTCCGTGAACACAAGTTTTAACTGTTTGTACAGGATCATTCTGATAATGAACTGGAGAGGCTGGACAAGCAAAATTTAATACAATATCTACCTCTAAATATAAAGGAAATGTTATATCATGCCTCAGCAAATCAAAATTTTTGTTATCAAGTATTTTTTCTAAATTATCTTTATTACCTGTGTAAAAATTATCACAACAAATAACATCATAACCTTTATTTAAAAGTTCTTCACATAAATAGGAGCCTATAAATCCAGCCCCGCCTGTTACCAACACTCTTTTTTTCACCTTAGCTCAATCTCAATTTCGGTAGTATTATCCTGTTCAACAAAAACTGCTGCATCTTCAAATTTCGGTGGGCCAAAAAAGACAGGTGCGTTATTACTAAATCCATAGTATTCCTTTGGTATAGAAAATAAAGTATCAAATTTTTTATTTGAGTTTTCATCATGGTATATTGCTACTGCATAATATGATTCGTTTAATTCTTTTATCAAAATACCATCAGCAATTACCTCTTCTACTCTTTTATTTCCTCCATATATCTTACCTTTTTCGTTTGGAAAAAAATTTGGATCATCGTATAAAGCATAATGTATTGATCCTATATTATTCACAATATTTTTTACGTTTATTTTTAACTCACCGGCGTTTGTAGTCATAGTGATATTCAAAAGAAACAAAATAAAAAGGTAAAAGAATATTCTCATTTTTATGTATAAAATATAATAACTATGTATTATTATTAATCAAATAATGAAAATAAAGATTTTATTAATAAATTTAATAGGACTGGTATTTATATTTTTCGCTAGTCAAGTTTACTCTGTGGACCAAGAAAAGCTAGAAGCAAAACAAATCTTACAATCTTCAGAGCTATCTTTAAAAAAATTAATTGCAAACGATGATTTAAAAAAATTCAAGAAATTTTTAAAAGATGCAAGAGCGATTCTTATATTTCCCGAAGTTTATGAGGGAGGATTTATTTTTGGCGCTAAAGGAGGGAACGGTTTATTAATTATAAGGAGAGGTAATAATAAGTTTTCAGGGCCCTTTTTTTTTTCGATTGGAGGAATAAGTGTTGGGTTACAAGTTGGCGCTAAATCGGGTAAAGTTGTAATGACAGTTATGACTAACAGAGGTTTAAAATCTATACTGAAGGAAAGAGTGAAATTGGGAGTTGACATAGATTTTGCTTTAATGTCACAGGGCATAGGTTATTCAGCAGAAAGTACTCCAAGACTTGCAGATGTTTATTCTTTCTCAGATAACTCTGGACTTTTTTTGGGAGGTTCCCTAGAAGGAACTTATCTTCAACCAAGAAATGATATAAATGAAGCTTTTCATAACAAAAGGTTTTTGTCTGATGATATCCTTAATAAATCGATGATATCAAAAAATCTTCAAAATCTAAGTGATATTATTAATCGTTTAAATGACTGATAAAGATCATACTAGAGCTATTATTTTGTGTGCTCACGGTTCAAAAGAAAAAAAATATGAAGAAGATTTTTTAGAACTTGCAAAAAAAGTTAAGAAGAAAATAAAAGCAAGTAATATATTTCACTGTTTTGTAGAGACAAATCAACCATTAATAAAAGATTGTATTGAGTCGTTATGGGTAAGGTATAAAAATATTTATCTATTTCCTTTAATGCTTTTTGATGGTTACCATATGATCAAAGATATAAAGCAAGAAGTTGAATATCAAAAAGAAAATAAAAAAGTAAATATAAAATTAGTTGAAAAAATATGTCTAAAAGAGGATTTATCTAACATTTTTAAAGAAGAAGTTTCTAAAAAAATGCACAAAGGTAAAGAAAATATCCTAGTAGTATCTAGTTCAAGAAGTTCCAAAGTGAATCTCAGAAAAGTAATAGGTGCCTATATTAAAGAAATATGTAATCAATTAGGAATTGAAAAATTCTTTTTTTCAGATTCAGATTATTTAAGAGTTGAAAGTTTAATTAAATCTAAAGGTGATAAATTAAATGTAATAATTCATCCTATTTTTTTTTTCGAAGGGTTTCTGTATAAGATGATTGTTAAAAAATTTAAAAAATACAAAAATATCGAAACTCTAAGACCTATTTCTCATTATGAAAAAGTTATTGATTTGATAGTTCATAAATTGAAAACCTAAAAATCCTTCAATTTTTCTACAATCCTTTTTATAGATGTATTTCTTGATAAATCAGAATAATCAAAAATTGTCTTGCCAGAGAAGTCTGTTAAGCTAACATCAAATTTTTTTCTAGACAACATGCCTACTGCATTTATATTGGATTTCTCTATAGCATGCATCATAGCAGTCATCCCATTACTATCTTGTTTATTTAAGTCAGATCCATGTTCAATTAATTTATCAATTAGCATAAATCTATTATTGTTAATATAAAATATTAGTAAGGTAGATTCGTCCAAGATTTTAATATTTATTCTTGCACCAGCTTCTAGAAGAAGCTCAAACATTTTATTATCCTCGTTAGCAATAGCATATGCAATTGGAACAAGGCCATCAGAATCAAGAGAATTTACAGATACATTCATCTGTATCATCTCAGATGTTTTTTCATAATCAGATTTTTTTACTGCATTTAAAAATACCTTTTCATAAAAAATATCACTATCATCAAAAGCGAACAAAGGATATAAAGGCATTAACAGAATAAAAATTATTTGATAACAAATTCTTTTCTTCATATTTATCTAGTTTATGCTCGCACAAAATAAAAAAAATATCTATATTATAAACTTTAATCCTAATGATTTTTTTGATTTAACCTTAGAGGCTTTAGAAAACTTAAGAACATCTGATTTAATTATTTCAACGCGAAAACTTGATAAAAAGTTTAAATCTAATTTAAATAAGATAAATAGAATGTTTGAAATTAATACTGAATTATCAAAAAATAAAATGATATTCAAAAAATATCTAATTTCAAAACTCGATATTTTTAACTCAATTTCATATCTTCATTTAGGAGACTTTAATATTACCGAAACTTTCTTTGATGATAAAGTACTAGAAAAACATGGTATAAAAGTTGAGGTAAAACTTGGCATTTTATCAATAGTGAACTTACTGAATAAACAAAATCAGTTGCTAACAAATAGAAATAAAAATTCTTCCATAAGCTTTTTTAATTACTTGGATACAAAACAAATATTATCTATTATAGAAAAGAATAATTTTGAAAAATTGTTGATAAAAACGACTAAAACCTCTTTGATGAAAAATTTTTTAGAAAAACTAAAAAAAACAAAAAATCAAAAATATGGTTATCAACTTTTTAGTGAAACTAAAAAGTTACATACCAAAGATTTAAGTATAAAAGATTTTGGTATAGAAAACCTATTTATTCTTATAGAAAAAAATGAAAAGATTTAAATCACTCTTCATAAAAAACTCGATCTCAATGCTTGTGATAGTAATCACTATATTTATTGGAATTTACATTATTACTCAATATAAAAGTAAAAAGGTAAATAATATTAATATAGGAGGTAGTTTCCAACTTATAAATCAAAGGGGAGAACCATACATATCTGAATTCAGATCGAAAAAAAAAGTTTTATACTTTGGCTACACATTTTGTCCAGATGTATGCCCAATAGATATTTTAAAGATTTCTAGATTGGTAGATCAAAGTCCTGAATTAATTAAAAATTTTGATTTTATATTTATCACTGTTGACCCAGAAAGAGATAATCAGAGTCAAATGAAAAATTTCATGTCAAATTTTAATGAAAACTTAATTGGATTAACTGGCGAAACAAAAGTAATTGATAATGTTTTATCAAAATATAGGGTATATGTGAAACGAAATAAAAATGGCAATGAAAACTATCTTGTTGATCACAGCTCATTAATTTTTTTAATGAACGAAAAAGATGAGTATATAACACATTTTAGTCCCAAAGACTTTGAGGATAAATTTTCAAACTATATATACTAAAAAAAATTCTCTATTATGGAGTCAAAGAAATTTTTTCTCTTTTCAAGATCTTTAGATTTTTTAATTATTCTATTAATTTTATCATTATTCAATTTTTTTGCTTCTGGTTCATCAAATTCGTAACTTAAACCTTTTGGTGTAATGTCTTGATGTGCAGCAGTCATAAAGTCTTTCCAGAGAATTGCTGGTGCTGTTCCACCAGTAATTTTTTTCATAGGTGAATCATTATCATTCCCAAACCAAACTCCTACAACAATATTAGATGTAAAGCCAATGAACCAAGCATCCCTTAGAGACTGACTTGTCCCAGTTTTACCAGCTGCAGGTCTATTTAATTTTGCATTCCGTCCGGTTCCACTCTCTATAGTCTGTTCCATCATTCTAGTCATTTTACCTACAATTGAACTCTCAAGAACTTTACCTGTTCCTTGTAATTTTCTTGAAAATAATATTTCACCATCTGTATCCTCAATTGACCTTATTCCATACGAAAAGACTCCATTTCCATTATTTGCTAAAACATTATAGGCTGAAGTTAATTCTAATAAAGTCACCTCTGAGGTTCCTAAAGCTAATGACGGTGAATTAAGAATTGGAGAGGTGATACCCATAGATTTAGCAACGTCAATTACCTTCTCTCTTCCAATAGTTTCTGAAATTTTTACTGCAACTGTATTTATAGATTTGGAGAAGGCTTCTCTTAGCGTAACTTCACCTATATATTCATTTTTATAATTTTTTGGAGACCATCCTTCAATATCAATCCTAGAGTCTACAATAGTATCATTAGGTGAAAAACCACTTTCAAGCCCTGCTAAATATACAAAAAGCTTAAAGGCAGATCCTGGTTGCCTTTTTGCTTGTGTCACCCTATTAAATTGGGTATCACCATAATCTGTCCCGCCGATCATCGCAATTATTCCTCCGTTTAGATCTAGTGCTACTAACGAGGATTGTTCTGCAGACTCAAATTTTGAATTTACATTTATAAGAGACTTCTCTGCAATTTTTTGCAGTTTAACATCTAGTGTTGTCCTTACTATTAAGTCTTTTTCTATTTCACCTACGTAAGACTTTACTCTGGGTAAAAGCCAATCAACAAAATATCTAGTGCTTTTAGGTGCATTTGTAAACTTGGAGTATTTTGTATTATTAAATTTTGCTTTATTTACTTCTTTTATGGATATCATATTATTTTTAGCCATGTTATTTAAAACAAGGGAGGCTCGTTTTTTTGATAACTCAAAATTAGCAATAGGATTATATTTTGATGGTGCCTTTAGCAAGCTTGCAATTACAGCACTTTCATAAAGACTAAGGTCTTCAACTTTTTTGTTAAAATACTTTTCTGATGCGGCTTGAACTCCATACGTTCCTGACCCCAAGTAAACTCTATTCAAATATATACTTAATATCTGTTCTTTTGAAAACCTCATTTCTAACCAGAAGCTGAGTATTAATTCATGAAGTTTTCTAGTAAATGATCTTTCTGGTGTAAGAAATAAATTCTTTGCAAGTTGTTGTGTTATGGTACTGCCACCTTGAACAATTCTTCTTTTTTTTATATTGGTAATTGCAGCCCTAATAACTCCTCTAAAATCAACACCTGGGTGACTAAAAAAACTTTTATCCTCAGTTACAATTACCGCATTTATTAAATTCTCAGGCAAATCAGAAAACTGTATTGACTGACCGTAGACATCACCGTAAGAGGCAATTATTCTACCATCCTTATCTAAAAAAGTAATACTAGGCTGTCTAGATATTTGTATTGATTCAGTTTCTGGTAAATTTAAAAGTGACCATGTAACTGCAATACTCGAGAATAAAGCCAACCAAATAAATAATAATAGAAGCCATTTAATTAACTTCATCTAAAGAAATTCCTAGTATTAATGTTCTTAAATTTTACACATCTAAATTAACAACTTTTTCTGCATTCGACTGGATAAACGTCTTTCTTTTATCAACATCATCGCCCATCAATTGTTCAAAAATTTCATCTGCTCTTTGAGCATCATCTATTTTGACTTGCAATAAGGACCTAAATTCTGGGTCAAGTGTAGTTTCCCAAAGTTGATCAGGATTCATTTCTCCTAATCCTTTATATCTTTGGACGGATGTACCTTTTTTTACTAGTTCCAGTCCTTTTGACACTAAATCTCTAGGAGTATGAATTTCAATTTCATTCTCATTCAAAGTAAGTTTTGATGGACTCAGAAAGTATTCTTGAATTGTTTCACAAATCTTATTGAACTCATGATACTTATTTTCATTAATTGAATTTAGTGAAATTACAAAATCCTCCTTTATTTTATCTTTTGTCTTTGAAAATATAAAATCCATATCAGCTAGATTAGCTTCCCAACCGGAATCAATCATATTTAATCGCTTCAATAAATAGTCAAGTGTCTGCGAGGACTTTTTTTCGTCATTAAAATTTTGAGGATTAAAGAAACTAGATATTGTCGCTTGTTCAAGAAGTAAATAGAAGTTATTATCACCATTAGAAGTTGATTCTAAAAGATAATTTAATTTAATAACTTTTTGAAGAACATTTTTGAGATCTTTCCCTTTCAAAGCTTTACCTTCCAAATTCCTTAGGATACTTACACTTACAAGCTCATCGACAAAATATTGGTCAAATTCTTTTTCATCTTTTAGATAAAGTTCAGTTTTGTTCTTTCTTATTCTAAACAGTGGGGGCTGAGCTATATACACATAACCGTTCGTAACTAGTTCTGGCATATGCCTATAAAAAAAAGTAAGTAATAGTGTTCTTATATGTGAACCATCAACATCTGCATCAGTCATAATTATTATCTTGTGATAACGAAGTGAATCAATTTGAAAATCATCGTAATAACCTGCACCTAATGCCTGAATTAATGTTGCAATTTCTGACGAGTTTAGAATTTTATCTTTTCTTGATTTTTCTGTATTTAAAATTTTACCTTTCAATGGAAGAACAGCTTGATTTCTTCTATTTCTAGCCTGTTTAGCTGACCCACCAGCTGAGTCCCCTTCAACTATGAAAAGCTCACTATTTTCTGCTGACTTATCCTGACAGTCAGCTAACTTTCCTGGTAGAGATGATATTTCTAAAGCTGAATTTTTTCTTGAAACTTCTCTGGCCTTTCTTGCTGCTTCACGAGCTGCTGCTGCCTCAAAAATTTTTGTTATTACTATCTTGCTCTCTTTGGGATTCTCTTCAAACCAATTTGTAAGATTTTCGGAAACAATTGACTCAACAATAGGTCTTACTTCAGAAGAAACAAGTTTATCCTTTGTCTGAGAGGAAAATTTTGGGTCTGGAACTTTAACAGACAAAACGCAGGTCATACCCTCTCTTGCATCGTCACCTGTGAGATTTATCTTTTCTTTTTTTTGTAGTCCCAAGTTGTTAATGGCGTTATTTACTGTTCTAGTTAATGCTGATCTAAAACCTGCAAGGTGGGTCCCACCGTCCCTTTGTGGAATATTGTTTGTAAATACAAGGCAATTTTCATGATAACTCTTATTCCATTGAATTGCCATTTCAAGTTGAATATTATCGGAAACTCCCTTGAAAAAAATTATATCATTTATGATTGGCTCTCTAGATTTGTCAAGAAATTTTACATAAGCTTTCAAACCACCCCTAGATGAAAGTTTTGAAATTATTTCTTCTTTATTTCTTTTATCTATGATTGATATATTTACCCCAGAATTAAGAAATGCTAACTCCCTAAGTCTTGTCTCAAGTTTCTTAAAGTCAAACTCTGTTTTACTAAAAGTAGTTCTAGAAGGTAAAAATGTTATCTCAGTGCCACTCTTTTCAGACTGTCCAATTTCTTTGAGACTTTCTTCAGGAACACCATTATTAAATTTCATAAAATACTTTTTCTTATCTCTATGAATTGTTAATGCTAAATGCTCGGATAGAGCGTTTACAACAGATACCCCAACACCATGCAAGCCTCCTGATACCTTATATGAATTTTGGTCAAATTTTCCACCCGCATGAAGTTGAGTCATAATTACTTCGGCGGCAGACGTTCCCTCCTCTTCATGTATACTTGTCGGTATACCTCTACCATTATCAATTACAGAAACTGAGCCATTTGAATTTAGAATTACGTCTATTGAATCACAAAAACCAGCTAATGACTCATCAATCGAGTTATCAACAACTTCATATACCATGTGATGTAATCCAGAACCGTCATCTGTATCACCAATATACATACCTGGTCTTTTTCTTACGGCATCCAATCCTTTAAGAACTTTTATTGACCCCGCATCATACGAGTCGTTATTGTTTTGATTTTTATCTAAGTCCAATTTTTATCCTGAGTTGATAAAACATTATATCTTAATATTGGGAACTTTAAAGTGTTTATCTCCAATATTTATTTTATGTATCATGCCTTTTAGTATAGGAGAATTTAAAATCCAATCTGCACGGACATCTGTAATCCACGTCTGAATATTTAACTTAGATAACTCCTGAAGCAAACTTGAAATATAATTTGAGTCTAAATATGAAAAAATATCGTCAAGTAAAAAAATCAGTTGTTCTGTTTTGGCTTTTTTTAGAAATTCTATAAAGGCAAGAATAATAGAAATTATTATCAATTTTTGCTCACCAGTAGAAAAGTTTTTTACTTCCTTTCTCTTTTTTATATCATAAATTACTAAGTCAGTTTTATTAGCACTGAAATTTGTCCTACCAGAAATAGAATCTTTAAACCTATTTTCTTTTAATTTTTCAATAAAATATTCTTCTACAAATAATGCTGGCTTTTCACGTAAAATTTTATCAAGAGTTCCGTTTAATTCAAGAATAAGTGATTCCGTTTTATCGTTTATTACTTTTAACCTATTATTAAGTGATTTTAAAAAGGTTCGCCTTGAGTCACATATAATAAGTCCAGAAGAACAAATTCTTCGCTCGATTATATCCAACCATTTTTCATGATTTTGAAATTTCTTATTTTTTAGAATATTTAATCTTTCTCTTTTTAACTTCTTATATTCTTGTAATCTTTCGGAGTATGATTTATCAACTGAACTTATCATCATATCAATAAAAGCCCTTCTTTCCATTGCGGTACTTTGTAATAAATGAGACATTCTAGGAACAATCCAAAAAAAACTAATCTTTTTTTTCAGATTTTCAGATTTAGTCGTTATACTATCAACTTTAATAATCTTAATTAAGTTCTCTCCCTTTTTTTTTAACCCCAAGCCAACAGAATAAATATCAGAATTGAATTTAATTTGAAAATTTGCACCAAATAATTCCAAAGGTCCATAGTGGTTTTCAGGAATTAAGTCCGTAAGATTTGCATTTCTAAAACCTCCATTCGAATTCATTAGAGAAATTGATTCTAAAATATTAGTCTTCCCCGATCCGTTTTTTCCATATATTACAATAATATCTTTTTTAGGAATTATACTTAATTCTCTGTGGTTTCTATAGTTCTTTAACTTAAGATTAGTAATTCTTACTGAATTATTCATTAACTAGTTTCAGGCTCTCATTTGCATTATGAGAAATAATGCATCCTTGAACGATTCGCTAGTCAATACAGTTGGTGATGTGTTTTTAGAGAAGTTAAAAATGACTTGCCCCTCCTTGATCAAAGAAAGAACATCCAAAATATATCTCGAGTTAAAATTAATATTTATTTCAGGGCCATTATACTTAACTTCAATTGACTCTGTTCCGCTTGACTTATCACTACCAGATGAACTTACAATACACAGGTTATCCTTTATTTGAAATTTCACTGTCCTGAACTTTTCATTAGAAATTGTTGCAACTCTATCAATGGTTTCACTAAATTTTTGGCAATCTACAATTACTATTTGCTCTTCTTCTTTTGGAATAACACTTTCATAATCAGGGAAGGATGAATTTATAAGTTTTGTAATGATAACAATCTGGCCGATTATAACTTTTAACCTATTCTTTGAAAAATTTAGGGAAACATTTCCATTAACTTCATCTAAAACTTTTGAAATTTCGTAAACCGATTTTTTTGGTATTATTATTCCATCAAAATTACTATCAGTTTTCTTCTCTAAAACACATTTGGCTAACCTGTGTCCATCAGTCGCTACTGTAGAAATTTGTTCATTACTAACATGAAAAAAAATACCATTCAAATACCGCCGAGACTCATCAAGGCCCATACAAAATTTGCAATTATTAATTAAATGCTTTAGCGATTTAATATCTAAATCAATTTTCTTATCCAAGTCCTTATTATCCATGACTGGAAAATCATCAATAGGCATTGTTGGGAAATTAAATTTTGAGTTATTAAATAAAACGATTGCATTATTAGAACTTTCTTCGTAGCTAACCGTTATGTTACATCCGTCTGGAGCTTTTCTTATCAGTTCATAAAAAAGCTGAGAAGGTATTGTTATTCCACCTGACTTAACCAATTTCACATCTAATTTTTCACTTATCTCCAAAGCTAAGTCAGTAGCTGTGAAAATAAGTCTATTTTGAATTGTAGGGTCGGTTGTTATTTTAATGTTGGATAGAATTGGAATGGTATTTCTCTTCTCAACAACGCTCTGAAAGTGATTCAAACAATCAAGAAGTTTTTTTTTTTCAATTATAAATTCCATGTTTTAAGACTCTAACATTCTGATCAGTAATTGAACATCTTCGTCGAAGCTTAGGTCCTTACTTCTTAGCTCTTCAACCTTCCTAACTGCATGGATTACAGTAGTATGGTCTCTGTTTCCAAACCTTCGTCCAATTTCTGGTAAAGATCTTGATGTCAAATTTTTTGATAAGTACATTGCAACCTGCCTAGGTCTTGCAACTGTTCTAGATCTTCTTGATGAACTCATATCTGACATTTTAATATTAAAGTGCTGAGAAACCTTTTTTTGTATTTCTTCTATGTTGACTTTCTTTTGTGATGAACGTAGTAAATCTTTTAATAAGTCTTGAACCATATCTAAATTAATTTCTCTCCCAACTAGAGAGGAAAATGCTGCTAATCTATTTAAAGCTCCTTCAAGTTCCCTAACATTTGATGTTATTTTATGAGCAAGAAACTCAAGTATGTTTGGACTTATTCTAGCAGAGAGCTTTTCTTCTTTTGCTTGTAAAATACCTAATCTAAGTTCATAGCTTAATGGGTGAATATCTGCAACTAATCCCCAACCAAGTCTCGAACGCATTCGCTCCTCAATTCCTTCTAGATCTTGAGGAGATTTATCTGCTGAAATTATTAGTTGTTTATTCTGATCAATCAATGCATTGAATGTATGGAAGAATTCTTCTTGAGTAGAATCTTTACCTGAAATAAACTGAACATCATCTATCATCAAAACATCAACGTTTCTAAATTGCTCTTTAAATGCGACTGTATTCTTAAATCTTAAAGCCTTAATGAAGTGATACATAAACTTTTCTGCTGACATATAAATCACTCTTCTTAAGGGGTTTCTAGCCTTGATTTCATGAGCAATAGCATGCATTAAATGCGTTTTTCCTAATCCAACTCCACCATATAAAAATAATGGGTTAAATGGGACATCCTTAGTTTCTGAAACTCTTCTTGCTGCGGCAAATGCTAATTCATTAGGCTTTCCAACTATAAAATTATTAAATGTAAATCTACTATCTAAATCAGAACTAATACTATTAAAGAGATCGTTTGATTTTGATTCTGTTAAAGAAATATCTTTAGACTTATTTTGAGTGTTACCTAAATTTTTCTTTGATTCATCATTTTTGATAACAATTATTTCTATATCATCTATTTTCAAATTTTGGACTAACCAATAACTTTTGATAATATCAAGATATTGCTCTGTTATTCTTGTTTTTAGAAAGTTACTGTTTACACTCAATAAAACTTTTTTATCCTGAAAATTTGTTAGCTTTATTTGTTTGATCCAACTTTTAAATTGAGCATCACCTATTTTTTGCCTTATTCTAGATCTAACCGATACCCATTGTGCTTGTATCTCTACAAAATCTTGTGATTTAGGATCACTCATACAACTAACCTTGCTTCCATGGTAATCCAGAAAATTTCCACCCATTCACATTTCCTCTGTGACTTCTACTATCATGGCCTCCTTCAAATCCCTCTGATAAGTTATAACAATTATTATACCCTTGCGTAGTCAGAAACTCTGCGGCGGATCTTGATCTTGCTCCTGATCTACAAATAATTATTAATTTAGTATCTTTATCAACTCCAGAATTAACTATCTCTTGAAGGAAGTTATCATTCTTTTGCATTACAGGAAAGGTTTGCCATTCGATAAAAAGGGCTTTTTTATTAATCTCTGACAGATCGGGTATTCCAACAAACTGCCATTCTGCAAAAGTTCTGCAATCCAACAAATTACAATCTTTTTTAGATTTTAGCATTTCCCAAGCTTCTTGAGGAGACAAATCTCCTGCATAATCAAAATCACTCATATTATCACCAACAATCTTAGAGATTAACTAATAAAAATAATCGAATCAATTCAAAAAAAAATAAAAGTTATTTTAAATTTTTTACTTTTTTTGAAAGCCTTGATACAAGCCTAGAAGCAGTATTTTTTTTAAATACTCCTTTTGACATTGCTTTAGAAATATCAGACTCAAAACTTAAAAAATTTAATTTAGCATCATCTTTACTTTTTGTTTTTATAAGACTAAAGATTTTTTTAATTTTTGTTCTTACCCTTGATTTAATAAACCTGTTAAACTCAGTTTTTTTTCTTGTCTGAAGTATTCTTTTTTTTGCCGATTTAATATTAGCCATAATAGCATTCTTATACTACCATAATAAATATGGTCAAGTATTTATTCAGATTTATTAGGAGAAATGTTAAATAAAACTCTCAATTGTTTGCCATCTAATTTGTATTCTAGTTCCAGAGATTCTTCTCCTCTTCTGTAAAGGTTTTTTGTGATTAATTTCCATCCTAGATTTGGGAGAATTTTTTTGTAAAATTCACTGACCTCAGAGTAGTTATACTTACCAATAATCTCTGTTGAAACGAATCTCCCATTTATTTTATCAAACATTACAAGGCTTTCTTCTACATACACCATATTTTTATAACTCGGAATATCCTCAATACCTTTAAGAAAAGTTTCAGATAAAGCTTTAAAAGATATTAATATGAGGGTTAAAAAGATTATATTTTTCATTTCTGACATTTTACACAATAAAATGTAGATCTTCCATTTTGAAAAATCTTTTTTATTTTAATATTTTTTTTACAACGAAAACAAGTCATATCATACCTATCATAAACTTTAAGTTTATTTTTAAAATAACCAACTTTTTCATCTGAAATATTATAATCTTTTATTGTTGTACCTCCTTTTTTTATCGCTTGATTTAGAATTTTTTTTGTAGATTTCAAAATTTTTTTATATTCTTCTAATCTGAGATTAGAAAAATTCTTTTCAGGAAATATGCCAGAATCAAATAATATTTCCGAACAATAAATATTCCCCAAACCAGCAACATTATACTGATTCATTAAAAAGGACTTTACTGAAACTTTCCTTAATTTTTTTTCTTTTAGATAAGAAATATTAAAATTTTCTGAGAGGGGTTCTGGTCCAATTTTTCTTAAATGAGAACAAGAGAAAATATCAGATGCTTTATATAACTTGATAAAACCAAACTTTCTTATATCATTAAAAATTATTTGTTTGTTTTTTAGACCCATAATAAAATGGTCGTGTTTTCGCTTCACATAATCTCTTGATATTCTAAAACAACCTGTCATTCCAAGATGACACAAAACTGCTGATTGGTTGTTTAACAAAAATATTAAATACTTACCTCGTCTAATTATTTTTGTTATTCTATTGTTAATTAAAGTTTTACATATTTGTGGTGGTATTTCATAACGAAGCATTTTGTTCTCGATTTTAACCCATAAAATTTTACTTTTTAGTAGATGTAAATCTAAAAAATTTTTAACCGTTTCTACTTCAGGTAACTCTGGCATGAATTCAAGTCTAATAAATAAATTAAAAAATATAAGTGAAAAAGAAAAACAATTTTTAGTTCAGAAAATATTTTCTAAAGTTTCAAAAAAATATGACTTAATGAATGACGTAATGAGTTTAGGTCTTCACAGAACATGGAAAAGTTATTTTGTGGATTTGATTGAAATAAACACTGAAAGTAATGTTTTAGATATCGCCTCTGGTTCTGGAGATATAATAAAATTACTTATGAAAAAGGCAGCTGCAAATTTTTTTTCACTTGATGCTAACAAAGATATGCAAACACAGGCAAAAAAAAAAATTAATGATAAAAATGTAAAATTCGTTAATGCATTTGCTGAAAAATTACCTTTTGAAAAAAAATATTTTGATGTTGTGACAGTAAGTTTTGGAATGAGAAATTTCTCAAATATTAATAAATCTCTAAGTCAAGTCTTTGCAGTATTAAAAGATTCAGGAACTTTTTACTGTTTAGAATTCAGTCAAATTAACAATAAAATATTAAATAATTTCTATCAGTTATATAGTAAGTTAATCCCAACTTATGGTGGTATACTTGTAAATGATAGTGATTCATATAAATATTTAATAAAAAGTATTGAAAATTTCCCTAATCAAGTTGAATTATCAAAAAAAATGAAAGATGCTGGTTTTAAAAAAATAGAGGTGTTAGATATTATTGATGGATTAGCTTCAATACATATTGCAAGGAAATGAATAACTTTTTAAAAAACAAAAAAATTCTACTGATAGTTACAGGAGGAATAGCCTGTTATCGGTCCCTTGACCTAATAAGGAAGTTACAAGAACTTGGAAGTATTGTCGAATGTATCCTAACGAAAAGTTCACTAGAATTTGTAAATCAAATTACATTTGAGAGTTTGTTAGGAAAAAAAGTGCATTCAAATCTATTTTCCTTGAGTCAAGAAAAAAAAATGAGTCATATTTATCTTGCTAATGAGATGGATATCATCCTTATTGTGCCATGTACTGCAAATTTTTTGTCAAAGATTGCTAATGGTATTGCCGATGATTTAGCATTAAATGTTTTATTAGCATCAAAAAAACATAAAGTTATTGCACCAGCTATGAATACAAATATGTGGGAAAACCCCATTGTTAAACAAAATTTAAAAAAACTTTCTAAAATTAAATTTAAAGTTCTACACCCAAAATCAGGAAAATTAGCTTGTGGTATGAAGGGTTCTGGAAAATTAATGGATATTGATAAAATTATAGATTCTATAAACTTAATATTTTCTCCAAAGCTACTTTCAGGATTAAAAGTAATAATTACTGCAGGGCCTTCAGTCGAAAGAATAGATCCAGTCAGGTTCATTAGCAACTATTCAACTGGTTTTCAAGGATATGAAATTGCCAATAATTTAAGTGATTATGGCGCAAATACTTTTCTTATAAGTGGGCCCACGCAACTAGAAAAACCAAAAAATCTTAAGGTTATAAATGTTGAAAGTTGTCAGGAATTCTATAATCAGGTTGAATCAAGACTACCTTGTGACATTTTTATATCTGTTGCAGCAATTTCTGACTGGAAAATTAAAAAATATTCAAATAATAAAATAAAAAATAAACTTAATAAATTAAAATTAGAATTTACAAGAAATGACGATATTCTGAACAAAGTTTCAACTCATCCTCATCGACCAAAACTTGTGATAGGTTTTTCAGCGGAGACACAAGATTTAATTAGCAACTCAAAAAAAAAGTTAAACCAAAAGAAATGTGATTGGATTATAGCTAATAAAGTTTCCGAAAAGATGGGTTTTGGCGATGTAAAAAATAAGATTTCTTTTATTGAAAAAAATAATCTAGAAAATTGGCCCAGTATGAATAAAAGGCAAATAGCCAAAAAAATTACAAAAAAAATTGTTAATTTTTTTAAAAAAAAATAAATTAAAAATATGGAAAACATTCTTATTAAATATCTTAATGAAAGTAAAGATCTGTATAGACCTGAAAAAGCTACTAAAGGGAGCGCTGGTTTTGATTTATTAGCATCGATAATTAACCCTCTAGAAATCGAGGCTGGGAAATCTCTTTTAGTTCCATGTGGTTTTGCTCTACAAATGCCTAATAATTTTGAAGCTCAAGTTAGACCTCGTTCTGGTCTAGCTTTAAAGAACTCTATAACAGTTCTTAATACACCAGGTACAATTGACTCTGATTATAGAGGAGAGATTTGCGTAATTTTAATAAATCATGGTCAAATGTCCTTCAAAATCAATAGAGGTATGCGAATAGCACAAATTATCTTCAAAGAAACTCCTGAAGTGAATTTGGTCGAGGTAGATGAACTTGATAATACAAAACGTGGTTCTGGTGGCTTTGGATCAACAGGGGTTTGAGAGATTAACTTTGTTTAAAATTCCAAAAAGAATTATTTATGCAATTGAAGCCGTTTTAGATATAGCTCTAAATTCTGGACTCGAGCCTGTTAGGAATGAGTCAATTGCAGAACGACAAGGAATACCAAAAAGATATCTTGAACAAACGCTCCAAACATTAGTTAAAAGTCGTATTTTAGTTGCTTCTAGGGGGCCTAGAGGTGGGTATAGGTTAGCTAAAGAAAGACGTAAAATTAGAATTTCTGACATAATATTATCAATAGTAGACACAAAAGATAAAGAATCAAATTTCAAATCTAAACTATCTAATAATATTATTAAACCTTTATTAAATGAGTTAAACGAAACATGTCATAAAAAATTACAAAAAGTTACAGTTGAAGATATTTATAATCAAATAAAAAAGAGTACTAAGAAAAATAAAAAAGAGAATCTAGACTTTGTCATCTAAAACTTCAAATAAAATATACGATTCAATCGATGAAACTATCGGAAAAACACCAATGGTCAGATTAAATAGGATAAAAAAGCATTTTAAACTTTATGGTAATATAATCGCTAAGCTAGAGTTCTTTAACCCACTTGGTTCAGTGAAAGATAGAATAGGTTTGGCAATGATAGAAAGTGCTGAAAAAAGTGGAAAACTAAAACCCAATGCAACAATAGTTGAACCAACATCCGGCAATACAGGAATCGCACTTGCATTTATTTGTGCTGCTAGAGGGTACAAACTTGTATTAACTATGCCCACAAGTATGTCTGTAGAAAGGCAAAAGATGTTAAAATTCTTTAATGCTAAATTAGTCCTAACTCCTAAAGAAGAAGGCATGAAAGGGGCAATGAAAAAAGCACTAGATTTAAAAAAAGAAATTCCAAACTCAATAATTCTTAATCAGTTTGAAAATGAGTCTAATCCAAAAATTCACTTTGAAACAACAGCAAAAGAAATTTGGGATGATTGTGAGGGTAATATAGATTATTTAATTTCAGGTGTAGGTACTGGGGGGACAATCTCGGGAGTTGGGAGTTTTCTAAAAGCTAAAAATAACAATATTCAAATTGTAGCTGTTGAACCTGAGGATTCATCAGTTATAGCTGGGGGAGAAGCCGGGGCCCACTCTATTCAAGGAATTGGTGCAGGTTTTATTCCTTCTATTCTTGATCTAGATATTATTGATAGAGTATTATCAATAAGTAATAGCTCCGCTTTTGAATATTCAAGAAAATTAGCAAAACTTGAGGGAATTGCAGGTGGGATATCATCAGGAGCTGTATTAGCTGCGGCGATAGAACTTAATGAAGAAAAATACATGAAAAATAAAAATACAGTAATTATTATTCCATCGTTTGCTGAAAGATATCTGTCTACTGCCTTATTTTCTGATATGGATTATGAATAAATTAAGTAATAAACAAATTGAAAAATACTCTAGACAAATAATAATAGACTCTTTTGGTATTTCTGGTCAAAAAAAAATAATAAGTACAAAGGTTTTAATAATTGGTTGTGGCGGTCTTGGAACTTCTGCTGCACAGTATCTTTCAATGACCGGTATAAAATACTTAGGCTTAGTTGATGACGATAGTATTAGTTTAAGTAATTTAAATAGACAAACTCTTTTTACTGAAAGCGATATTGGGAGGAAAAAAGTTGAGATTCTGGAAAAAAGGCTCAAAGATATAAGTCCTGATTCTTCTATTCATAAACTTAAAATTAAATTAAAACGAAGCAATATTGAAAAAATTTTTTCTGATTATGAATACATTCTTGATTGTAGTGATAATTTCAAAACAAGGTTTCTAATTAATGAATTTTGTTTCAAAATGAAGAAGATTTTGGTAACTGCTTCTCTACAAAACTTTGACTTACAAGCAGCAATACTAAAATCTTGGGAAGAAACCAATCCGTGCTATGAATGTTTTTTTCCTAGTAAAAATAAATATTCACAAGATTCATGTGATCAGATGGGTATAGTTGCAACAGTTGCAGGTATTGGAGGTGCACTTCAGGGGCAACTATTAATAAATAATGTTTTAAACAAGAATAAAAATTTTTCCCAAATAATATTACTCAGTTGTAGTGAGATAAGAATGAGAAAAATTATTTTTCATAAGAATGAGAATTGTAAAATCTGCAAATAATTCTAATCGTAAACATTTTTTTTAATTATATCTGGGGGGGTTTTACCACATAAAAAGGTTGAAATATTTTTTATTACTCTTTCCCCCATATCAATTCGACTTTCCTCTGTTGCAGAACTTATGTGAGGTAAAAGAACTACATTTTTTGATTCTAAAAGTTTTTGAGATACTTGTGGCTCATGCTCAAAAACGTCAAGCCCTGCACCACCTATTGAACCTTTATTAAGCATTGTGGCTAAAGCCTGCTCATCAACAATTTCACCTCTTGATGTGTTTACAACTATACAATTTTTTTTTAGCATCTTAAGTCTTTTTTTTGATAAAAGATGAAATGTTTCTGGTGTGTACGGACAATGGATTGTAACAAAGTCTGAGATAGTTAGCATAGAGTTCAAGTCTTCATAAAATCTTGCATCAAAATTTTTTTCCAATTTTTTTGGTAGTCTTTTCCTATTATGATAATTGATATTCATACCCAATGTTTGGAGTCTTTTTGCAACTGCAGAACCAATTCTCCCCATACCAATAATTCCAACTTGTTTACCTCTGATCCTTGTTCCCATAGTTTCACTTGGTCCCCAACCAGACCAATTTCCATTTACAAGGTTTTTTTGGGCTTCAAGCACTTTTCTGCTAATCATTAAAATCATTGTTAAAACAAGATCTGCTGTGTCTTCAGTCAGAACATCAGGAGTATTCGTAACTATAACTTTATTCTCTTTAGCTGTGATAAGATCCAAATTGTCTACACCATTTCCAAAATTTGATATTAACTTAAGTTTTTTTGCAGCCTTAATAATAGAAGCATCAATTGTGTCACTTATACAGGGAACTAAAATATCAATATCAGAAACTTTTTTTTTAAGTTCAGCGTAAGTATATTTTTTGTCACTTTTATTTAATATTACTGTATATTTTTTTTGTAACTTTTCTTCGATCTTTTGTGGTAATTTTCTTGTAAGGAGTATTATGTTTTTTTTTAGGTTCATTAATTTTTTTATTATAATTTTTATTTTATGTATAACAATAACAGATAACTTGTATGCCTCAAAAATAATTTTTTTTTCGACAAAGTTTAATGAAGTTAATGTAAGGAATGGGCCTGGTCTAAACCACTTGCTACTTTACAAGATTTTAGTAAAAGGTTATCCATTAAAAGAAATGGGTGAGTTTAATAACTGGAAAAAAGTACAAGACTTTTCTGGAAGAGTTGGTTGGATATCAAAGTCACAATTAAGCAGGTACAAGTATATTATTACAATTGTACCAAATCAATATCTATATAAATTTCCAACAAAAAACTCTAAAAGGATTGCTATTGTAAAAAAAGAGAGCCTTTTAAAAATAATTAAAGAAACTGAAGGGTGGCTTCTTTTAGAGTCTGATGGTGTTAAAGGCTGGATTACAAAAGACGCAGTATGGGGTCTAAACTAGATTAGGAGTCAAAGTCCTCAACCAAAGATGTCTTTGTTGAAGAAGATAAAATACTGATATGGTGGTAATTTTCGTGATCAAAACCTAAAGAAACTTCCGAACTCATATCAGAAAATAATTTTATTTGTGATTCATCAAAATCAAAATGTAAGAAGTGAACTGATGATGCCTTACCTTCTTCATTAGTTCGATCGGTATCATCTTCAGCTCTTGAATAAATTTTATGATTACAAACTTGAATGAAAGTATTTTTTTCTATTCCTCCAATTGAATTTAAAAATTCTTTTCTAACATTTGGGTTGTCGATCTCAAACATTAGTGTAACAACCAGGCTTGTACCGGTTGGAATCAATGGGTTGTATGCCTTTAATTCGTCTTGTAATTGTTCCCGACCACCTCTTTCTATATATAACATCTCTTGGACTTGGTATAACATTGTATCAAAAGACTCAAAATAAAAAGTAGCATGTGGTCCTACATATACCCTTCTATTATTTTTATGTTCTTTAATTTTTTTCTTTATTGAATCTCTATTTTTTATGTAACTATCAATATCAATTACGTCGCTTTCAGTGATTGCTTTTTTTGGCATTTAACTCTCCTCAGATTTAAATAGTGATTTTTCTATTATTTCGATCGGGTGTGACAAGGTTTTTATAGTTCGTTCTTTATCAATTTTTTGTACCCCTTGGTTAATATGGACACCAGCCAATGGGCACTCAGATACAAGGTACTCATTTTCAAGTTGAATTGTTTTTCTTGCAACTGGTTTTCCTACTTTTAAAGCAAGGTCAAAGTTTCCCTTCTTGACTCCCCATGAACCTCCGTGACCTGAACATCTTTCGATTACATCAACTTTCAATTCAGGTATTAATTTAAGCAACTCGTTTGCTTTTTGACCTATATTCTGCGCACGAGAATGACATGATATATGAACTGTCACTCCATTAAAATTTTGGATAGGGTTAAGTAAATTATCATCAAAAGACTGAATTTTTTGGTGAAGATATTCACAAATATCATAAGTATTTTTTGACAGTAGACTTATATTCTCATCTTCATTATTAATGAGTGGCCATTCATATTTAAGCATTAATGTGCATGAAGGCACAATTGCTAAAACTTTATACCCATCATCTATAAATTCTTTTAAAAGTTTACTTGTATGTAATGCTTTTTTTTCCACTGATTTGATGTCTCCACCTTCCAACTGAGGCATACCGCAACATCCCTCGTAAAATACATGTGTCTCTATATTTAATTTTTCTAATATTCGCTTTGCGGTAAATCCCAAATTTGGATTATTATAATTTACAAAGCATGTAGGGAATAAAACAACTTTTTCTTTTGATTTATTTTCTATTTTCTTATCTGATGATTTTTTACATTGATTAGAAAACGTTTTATCAAAATATTTAGGTAATTCAGCCTCTTTATCAACTTTCAAAAGTAGTTCCATAGCCCCTCTTACCATTTTATTGTTAGTATTTGTTGACCAATTTGTCAGGTTAGCAAATTTTGAAAAAGTCTTACCGTTTCTATCAGTTTTTGTGAGTTGGTCATCAATGAATGAATGTTTATTTTTTTGACGTTTAGCATATCTATAACGAAGCATAAGGTGTGGGAAATCCAAGTTGAACTCATGTGGAGGGACGTAAGGACACTTTGTTAGAAAACACATATCACACATCGTGCATGCATCTACAACTTTGGCGAAATCACTGCTTGCGACTCCATCTAACTCACCTGTTTTAGATTCATCTATCATGTCAAACAGGTTAGGAAAACTCTCACAAAGATTGAAACAGCGTCTACATCCATGGCAGATATCGAAGACTCTTCTTAATTCATCGTCTAATTTTTTTTCATCTGTAAAATCTGGGTTTGACCAATCTATAACATGCCTTGTGGGTGCTCCTAGACTACCTTCTTTAGTGCTCATCGTATTCTCTTTTTGTAAAGTAAAATTGGAAGGGAACGACCCCTTCCAATTGTGTTTTTTTATTAGCCCATATCAGCTAATGTTCTTTCAAATTTTCCAGCATGAGATTTCTCTGCTTTAGCGAGTGTTTCGAACCAATCTGCTATTTCGTCAAAACCCTCATCTCTTGCCGTTTTGGCCATACCAGGATACATATCTGTATATTCATGAGTTTCACCTGCTATTGCTGCTTTTAAGTTCTCAGAAGTGTTACCTATAGGTTCGCCAGTTGCCGGATCCCCTACTTCTTCAAGAAATTCGAGATGACCATGCGCATGCCCAGTCTCTCCCTCTGCGGTTGATCTGAAGACTGCTGCAACGTCATTATGACCTTCAACATCTGCTTTTTGTGCAAAATATAGATATCTACGGTTTGCTTGAGACTCTCCGGCAAATGCTGCCTTGAGGTTCTCTTCAGTTTTACTTCCTTTTAAAGACATAATACCTCCATTGTTTAGTTTAATTTAATATAAGATAAATAAAATTTAAGTCAATTCTAATTTAGAATAATTCTAATTTAGTATAATGATTATCATTATCAGTCGGAAATATTTACAATAACCTCTATCGAATTAAGTTTCTTTCCCTTTGGAATTTTTGGAAATTTGGAAATGTAAACCTTTTTGGAATCAATGTCAGTTAATTCGCCACTAGACTTACAAAAGAAATGGTGGTGTGATTCTAAGTTTGTGTCAAAATAAACTTTATCAGAGGAAGTTTTAACCATTTTGAGAATACCATGTGTGGTAAATTGGTTCAAACAATTATAAATAGTAGCCAAGGAGATTTTAAGTCCTGTATTTTTAACTTTATTGTAAACATCTTCTGCTGAGAAATGCTGATTACCATTTTGAAACAAAGTTTTTATTAAATTTATTCTTTGTGATGTTAATTTTAGAGGAGAGTTACCAAGCATCTCTAAAGCTTTTTTAACATGTAAATTTTCAATCATATTGGTTTAGTATAGGAATTATAAAAAAATTTACAATCCCTTCATTATTCTTTCAATAAGTTGGTTAACTCTTGGTACAAATCCATTTTTATAAAAGGGATCCATCGCAAACCTGTAAGCAGAGTGCCCAGCAAACATTAACTCATTCTCGAGATTGGAAATCCCATGACTTATTTTTTGGAGTGTCTTTTGTATACAAAATGACCTTGGATCTGCTTTTTTTCCAGTTGTTCCTTTTTCTTCTTGGGACCAATTACTAAATAGACATTGAGACAAACAACCCATACAATCAATTTGGTCTTTAACAATTTGGCTTGCTTTTTTTATTGTCACCCAAATCAAAGTATTATTAGGAGTTGTCATTGGTTTTGAGAATCCTTTTTTTACCCATTCAAGTATTTTTGATTTATCTGAATGTTTTACATAAAAGGTTCTTTTCCTAGGCCCAATTTCTATCTTCTCGTTAAATTCATTCGTTTGCTCCTTAAGAAATGGTGTCTGTCTCTCTGACCTCTCTTCAAGTTCAATTAAAAAGTCATTTTTGACAGCTGAAGAATAAAATCCTGTTGGACTAAACCTATGAAGACTTACCTCACCTTTCTTTATTGTAAGAAGTTTTTTTTTCCATTCTTCTGGAATTGGACTTTCTTTAGTTAATAAAGGTCTCGTACCAAACTGAAATGCAATTTTTCCAATTTCATTATTGTCAATCCAGTCCTCCCATTCTGATAGGTTCCATACACCTCCTGCCATTATAATTGGGGTATGTTCGAGATTAAACTGATTCATAAGCTTTCTCAAATCACTAACTCTTTCATATGGGGGTTGTGGCTTAAGGGGATCTTCGCTATTGGAAAGTCCATTATGTCCCCCTGCTAGCCAAGGGTCTTCATAAACTACTCCTCCTAAAAATTGAGCAGTTTTTCTGTAAGATCTTTTCCAAAGAGCATTGAAAGCTCTTGCTGAGGATACTATTGGGTAGTAATAGATTCCAAATTTTGCTGCAATTTCCGATAATTTGTATGGCATCCCTGCACCGCAAGTTACTCCATCAATTATATTACTGGCTTTTTCTAATGTTCTAGTCAAAATTTCCTCTGCCGCTGCCATTTCCCATAATATATTTACATGAATTGGTGCTTTATCTCCAGCAATATCCCTGGCAATTTTTGCTTGTTCAATTGCTCCAGAAACAGAAAAGTCAACAAGCTCTCTATGCCTTTTAGATCTTGTTTTTTCTTTATATACTTGCGGTATTAAGTTTCCATTTTCGTCATAAGAATCTGCATTCACCCCTGAAAAGGTACCTACACCTCCAGCTTTAGCCCATGCCCCAGAACTTTCACCACTACTCACTGCGATGCCTTTACCCCCTTCCACGAGCGGAAGCACTTCTTTTCCTGACAAAATAATAGAATCAATTTTTTTCATATTAGACGTCTTTGATACTTAATTTTACCTTACCTCTGTCATCAACTCCAATAACTTTTACTTTTACTTGATCACCTTCTTTTACAACATCAGTAGTTTTTTCAACCCTTTCATCTTTAAGTTGGCTTATATGAACGAGTCCATCTCTTGAACCAAGGAAATTAACAAAAGCTCCAAAGTCAGTTGTTTTAACTACTTTTCCTTCGTATATTTTACCTATTTCAGGTTCAGCTACGATTTCATCAATCATTTCTTTAGCAATTTTTCCATCGCTAGACTTTGATGCAAATATAGTAACATTACCATCATCATCTATCTCAACTTTAGCAGAAGATTTTTCGCAGATATCTTTTATCACTTTTCCTCCCGAACCGATCACTTCTCTAATTTTAGATTTATCAATTTTAATTTTTTGAATTTGAGGTGCATTTGGTTTGGTATCCTTTCTAGCCTCAGTAATTGCTTTTCCCATTTCTTTAAGTATATGTTTTCTTGCCTTTAGTGCTTTATATAAAGCGTCATCCATTATATCTTTTGTTATTCCGTTAACTTTTATATCCATTTGAAGCGATGTAATTCCTGATTCTGTCCCAGCCACTTTAAAATCCATATCTCCTAAGTGATCTTCATCTCCTAATATATCTGTAAGAACAACAAAATCTTTACTTTCTTTTATTAAACCCATGGCGATCCCCGCTACAGGTTTTGGAAGTGGAACACCTGCATCCATTAGTGATAGTGACGCACCACACACTGTTGCCATTGAAGATGATCCATTAGATTCTGTGATTTCCGAGACAACTCTCAAAGTGTATGGAAACTCTTCAATTTGTTTTAAAACAGGATTAATTGCTCTCCAAGCAAGTTTACCATGACCAACTTCTCTTCTTCCAGTAGAGCCAATTCTTCCAGCCTCTCCAACTGAGAACGGGGGGAAGTTATAATGCAACAAAAATTTTTCTTTCATGTCCCCATCCAAAGTGTCCAAAAGTTGCTCATCACTTGATGTTCCAAGCGTTGTTGTAACTAATGCTTGGGTTTCCCCTCTGGTGAATAATGCACTACCATGTACATTTTCTAGAATATTTACTCTAGAGTCTATAGCTCTAACATCATCAAGGCCTCTGCCATCAATTCTTTTATTTGTTTTTATGACAGCAGATCTTACAATATTCTTTTCTATTTTTTTAATTTCACTTTTTAATAAAAAATCTTCGTCATCTTCAGATGTCTCAAAATTTGAAAATATTTTCTTTCTAGCTTCCGAAAGTGACTCATTTCTTTTCTTTTTTTCCTTAATCTCATATAATGGGGTCAGTTCTTTCGTCGCCAATGAAATAAGTTCTTTTAAAAAAGTTAATTTTTTTTTTGATGGAATTTCCCATGATTCCTTCGCACACTTTTCAGCAAGCTCAATAATTTTATGAATAACAGGTTGAAACTGTTCAAATCCGAATTGAACAGCTCCTAACATAATTTCTTCTTTCAGCTCTGATGCCTCGGACTCTACCATCAAAACTCCATCTCTAGTTCCAGCAACAACAAGATCAAGTTGACTATTTTTTATTTCCTCCGTAGTTGGATTAAGTACATAATCACCTTCTATGTAACCCACTCTTGCCGACGCAATTGGCCCAAGAAATGGAAGGCCTGCCAATGTTAATGCTGCAGACGATCCAATCATTGCGCAGGTCGCGGGGTCGCTTTCACCATCATAATCTATAACTGTACAAATGACCTGCGTCTCATTCTTGAAGTCTTCATGGAATAAAGGGCGAATTGGCCTATCAATTAATCTAGAGTTAAGGATTTCTATCTCGGAGGGTCTCCCCTCTCTTTTAAAAAAACCGCCTGGAATTTTTCCTGCAGCATACCCTTTTTCTATATAATGTACAGATAAAGGGAAAAAGTCTATTGTTGGGTCGTAATCTTTTGATGCTACAACTGTGCATAAAACTGAGGTTTTTCCTAATGTTGCAAGAACGGACCCATCTGCTTGTCTTGCCATTAAGCCTGTTTCAAGTTTTAGATTGAGTCCTTTCCAATCTAATTGTACTGATGATATGTCAAACATTTATAAATCTCCATTATTAAACTTATCGTCTCAATCCAAGAGATTTAATAATTGACTCATAGTTCTCAGCGCTCTTCTTCTTTACATAAATTAAGAGTTTTTTCCTTTTTCCAACAAGTTTCATTAAACCTCTTCTGGTGTTGTGATCTTTTTTGTTAATTTTAAGATGTTCAGTCAAGAGTTTTATTCTGTTTGTGAATCTTTCAATTTGAAACTCACTACTACCAGTATTTGATTCAGATTTTATCTTTTTATCTTCATTAGATTTCTCTACCATAATTCAATACCTTTCAGACTCTGAAATATTAACTAACCAGGATCCTTTTTGGATAGAAATTTTTTTTTTTTATAAGGCCCAACGCTACAATTTCACTTTCGTGTCTAGCAAAGAAATACTTCTCACTAGGGTTGATAAATTTATCGTTTTCAAAAAAACTCATTTCTATGCAATTACCATTCAAAACTTTATTTAATTGTTTTTCATTAATTTCTAAGACTTTGATCCAACTAAAAACTTGGTCAATTGGTTCAATTACCTTATTCTGGTCATCACTATGCACTAAACTTAAAAAATAATCCAGTGAAATTAGATTTTTATTAAAATTACCGAAACCCACCCTTCTTAGCTGGATTAAAACACCTACAGTACCAAGTGCTTCAGATATTGATTCTGCCAAACTCCTTATGTAAGTACCAGATGAACATTTTACATAAAATTCCGCTTTATCAAATGAAAGTTGTTTAAGAAGTTTTAAACTTAAAATTTTTACCTCTCTTTTTTTTAACTCAAAACCTATTTTTTTTCTTGCTAAAGTGTAGGCTCTTGAACCGTTAATTTTGATTGAAGAATACCTAGGAGGTGTTTGTTTAATTTTTCCAACAAAATTTGGTAAAATTTTTTTTATATTGTAATTTTGAGGGAACTTTTTTTTTTCTTTAATTACCCTTCCTGCAAGATCACCCGTATCAGTTTGCTTCCCCCAACAAATTGTAAAAATATATTCTTTATCTACTTTTTCAGCTAAATTTATGACCTTTGTAGCATGACCTATAGCAATGGGAAGACAACCAGAGGCAAGTGGGTCGAGTGTCCCCACAAATCCTGCTTTTACTCTGCCTAAATTTAACCTCACTTTTTGAAGCAATGAGTTCGACGTTAAACCAATTGGCTTATCAATAAAAATCCATCCATTTTTTTTTAACATCAGAAATCCAGGAAGTGCTAGCTCAAACTAAATCTTTAAAACTTTTAACTTTAAACCTTAACCTGGGCGTATATCTTAAATCAATTTTTTTGGAGAATTCCTTGTTTATTTTATTAATGTGAGACTCTATCAGAGCTAAATAAAAACTTTCTTCTAATTTATTTTTATAATTTAAGTCACTTACAATAATTGTAGCAATTTTTCCATCTTTAGAAAGAGATACATCAGAAATTGAAAATAAAAAGCTATCTTCACTAGAATTTGAGAAATCAATTGCTTGAAATGTATCAGCAACAGCTCTTTTAACTAACTCTGATATTTTTTTTATTCTTGAATTTTTTCTTTCTTCCTTAATTAATTCTAAACTAAAGTTTTTTTTCATTTTTCTCTCTCGTAAAGAATTTTAGAATATCGTTCTCTGAAACTTCGTTAAAATCTTTTAAGCCGATGCCACACTCAGTACCTGATGTTACTTCTTTAACCTGATCTTTTTCACGCCTTAAACTTAAAATATTCCCATCGAAAATTAACTTATCATCCCTAAAAACTTTAACAAAAGATTTAGAAGTTACTTTGCCACTTTGTATTATACAGCCTGCAATTTTTGAAGAGTCAGATAATTTAAAGACTTGTTTGATCAAGGCTTCACCAATTAAGGTTTCTTTTAATTCCTCTTCGCCCATTCCATCTAGTATCTTTTGTGCTTCATCAATAACTTCGTAAATTATTGAAAAATATTTAATTAGTATGTTCTCTCTTTTTGCTAGAGTTTTAGCTTGACTGTTTGCCTTAACATTAAAACCAAAAATTTTTGCATTTGACGCCGTAGCTAGGGTTACATCAGACTCATTAATTTCTCCAACACCTGTATGAATTATATTTACTTCAAATTTTTCAGAGTTCATTTTCTTAAGACTTTGCTCGATTGCTTCTTTTGAACCATGAACGTCTGCCTTAACAATTATAGAAATAATCTCCTTTTCTTCCTCCGAGGCGCTTTTAATCATTTGGTCTATTGAAACACGTGTAACCGAAGAATTCTGCTCTATTCTTTTTACTCTTGATCTGTATTGTGTAACCTCACGAGCTCTAGACTCACTTTCTACAACAACTAGCTTGTCACCAGATTCTGGTGCACCAGACAAACCCTGCAATTCAACTGGATAACTTGGAGTAGCTCTTGACAACTTTGTACCTTGGTCACTATAAATAGCTCTTGCTTTTCCCCATTCTTTTCCAACAACAATAATGTCTCCTACCTTCAATGATCCATTTTGTACTAATACTGAGGCAACCGTTCCTTTTCCTTTTTCTACTTTAGACTCGATTACTGTACCTTCTGCATTTCTATTGGGGTTAGCTTTTAATTCTAACACTTCTGCTTGGAGAAGTATTGCTTCTAACAAATCATCTAAGCCTTCTTTAGTTTTTGCAGATACATTTACAAAAACGTTTTCTCCACCCATTTGCTCATTGATTATCTCATGCTTCATTAGATCTGTTTCTACTTTTTGTGGGTTAGCAGTAGGAAGATCAATTTTATTTACAGCTATTATAATTGGACATCCAGAAGCTTTTGCATGACTAATAGCCTCGATCGTTTGTTCATTAACACTATCATCAGCGGCAACGACTAAAATAATTATATCTGTGATATTTGATCCCCTTGCTCTCATTTGACTAAAAGCTGCGTGACCTGGAGTATCAATAAACGTTATCTTTTTCCTTGATTTTGTTTCAACAATATAGGACCCGATATGTTGTGTGATTCCCCCAGCTTCAGATGCTGCTACTTTTTTCTCTCTAATTGCATCAAGTATAGAGGTTTTTCCATGATCAACGTGTCCCATTACTGTAACAACGGGTGGTCTTTCTATAAGCTCATTCTGATTATCTATTGGTCCATCCAAGCCAACTTCTACGTCAGACTCACTCACTCTTTTTGGGATATGTCCTAACTCAAGCACTAATAGTTCAGCTGTATCAGCATCAATAGTTTGATTTATGGTAGCCATTACTCCCAGTTTCATAAGACTTTTAATTAAGTTTGATGATTTTTCAGCTAATCTTGAGGCTAACTCACCAACAGTTATTACTTCGGGGATAATTATTTCTTTTTTCTTTTTTTCTTTTGTTTCCAGATTTTCTTTAGATTCTGGTTGATCAACTTTTCTTTGCTTAGCTTTTTCTCTTGCTCTTTTAATTGCTGCTAATGATCTCACTTTTTCATTATCATCATCTAAGGCTTGAGATATTGTAAGTTTGCCTTGTCTTCTGTTTTCAAAACTTTTAGGGCTCTTAGGAAATTTTGGTGGTCTATTTTTTTCGGGAGGCTCTTGTTGTGAATCATTCAGGTTTTTTTTTTGTTCAAGTATTGGTTTGCTAGCAGGTTTTTTTGAAGAACGTTTAACATTTAAATCTCTTATACCTTCCTTTGGTGCTTTAGGTAAATCAGTAAGAATCTTTTTTGTATCATTTGGTTCATCCGTTAGAACTTCCCTCTCTTCACTTTGATTATCATTATGTTGTTTATCGATTGTGGAAAAAGTTCTCTTTTTTTTAACCTCAACTGAAACAGATTTACTTCTACCATGAGAAAAGTTTTGTTTAATTTGACCTGCATTGAAAGTTTTTTTTAGCTGAAGCTTTCCGGTTAAAGTCGTTTTCTTATCTTTATTTTCTTCCATTTTTTTTAAAACCAGTGTTTTCTTGCGTCCATAATAATTTCGTCGGCCTTTACTTTATCTATTTCAGATAGAATTTCTATTAGTTCATCATTCGATAGATCAGCTAATTGATCTCGGGTCTTTATATTTTTTTCATTCAAAACAACCAATTGATCAACTGATATAAGTTTACTGTCTAATAAATAGTCCTCCACACCAGCTTTTTTTAGATTTTCAAGATTTTCTTTTCTTAGTTTTTCAAGATATCCCTTGGCCCTTGTAATCAATTCATTGGATAGGTTGTCATCAAAACCTTCAATTGATGTTAACTCCTCCATAGATACCATTGCTATTTCATCTAAAGATGAAAAACCCTCGGTAACTAACAAATGAGCGATTACTTCATCAACATCTAAATCTAACATAAACTTCTGGGATAAATTTTTAAACTCTTCGCTTCTCCTATCAGACTCTTGGGAAGTAGTTAATATATCAATACTCCACCCAGATAAAGCGCTTGCAAGTCTGACATTCTGGCCCCTTCTTCCAATTGCCAAACTAAGTTGTTCATCGGGTACAATTACGTCAATTTTTTTTATATCTTCTTCTATTATTACTTTATCAACCTCTGCTGGACCAAGAGCATTAACAACATATGTAGCGATATCCTCAGACCATAAGACAATATCAATCTTTTCACCTTGAAGTTCATTTACAACAGCTTGTACCCTGCTACCCCTCATTCCAACACAAGCTCCTACTGGATCAATACTCTTTTCTTTGGTAAATACCGCAATCTTCGCTCTACTTCCTGGATCTCTTGCTACTGATTTAACCTCAATTATACCATCATAAATCTCTGGCACCTCCTGAAAGAATAGCTTAACGAGAAAGTTATTGTGTGCTCTGGACAGGAATATTTGATGTCCTTTCAAATCATGCCTAACATCTGCAATATAAGCCCTAATTCTGTCTGACCTTCTAAAAATCTCTTTATTCAGAAGTTCATCTCTTCTAAGTATAGCCTCACCTTTACCAAGATCGACAATTAGATTTCCATATTCCACTCTTTTTACAACACCATTAACAATCTCTCCAATTTTATCTTTAAACTCATTGTACTGCATTATCTTCTCAGCTTCTTTAACTCTTTGATAGATAACTTGCTTAGCTGTCTGAACAGCTATTCTTCCAAAGTCAAGTGGAGGAAGTTCTTCTACTAAGTGCTCGCCAACCTTTAAGTGCTTATTATTTTCATCCAATGCTTCGATATTTATTTTATTTGCTCTTTCCTCCTCAGGTAACTCATCAATATTTTCAACAACTTCTAGATATCGAAATAACCCAATTTTTCCATTATTTCTATCAATTTTGGCTCTTATATCTTGCTCGAAACCATACTTGGTTCTTCCAGCTTTTGCTATAGCAAATTCCATAGCATCTATAACCTCTTCAGGAGATATGCCTTTTTCCTTGGCAATATTTTTAGATATCTCAACTATATCAATTGAACTGCTATCTCTT
>CACJRF010000010.1 GCA_902595755.1 uncultured Alphaproteobacteria bacterium
AAATAATTCTGTACCGTACTATCTGAAGTGCAAAAAATATATATACATAAAGTAAATTAATATTTGTAACGGTAAAAGATTTAACTAAGAAAAATAAAACAAAAATAAAGTGAAAAGCTACGATAAATTTGTAATGCGATTTATAATATTCTGTTCCACCTTCATTAATTAGTCTTTTCGTATTTTTATTACTTAAAATAAGTTCAAATATTCTACTTACGATTACATAGGCCATTAAAAAAGTATCAATCATTTGAATTAATCTTCACTCCACATAAACCTGCGGTAAATCCAGGTCCCAGTGCGCACATCAAAAGATTTCCACCATATTTTTTTTTTATCATTTCTATTAATACAAGTAAAACTGAAACAGAGGAAACATTACCATAATCTGATAATATATTCTTTGATATATCAATTGTTTTATTATTGTTTAAAATTTTTTTATATGCCTCAATAATTCTCATGCCACCAGAATGAAGAACATATCCTTTAATATTTTTTAATGAAAATTTATCTAGAACACCTGGAAGTTCTTTAGTAATAAACTCTGGTATTACTTTATCAAAAATTACAGATAATCCGTCATCCTCTACACCCCACCCCATTAAAGATAAAGAATTTTTCCATGTATATTCCATTGAGTTTAACAATTTACAATCTCCTTCATCTCCAACTATATAAGACACACAACCATCCCCAAATAATGCAGTACTAACAATATTTTCTTTGCTGAAAATTTGAGGTCTAAAGGTAAGACTACAAAGCTCAACATTACAAACAAGAATAGGTTTTCGGATACTTCTAAAAATCTCAATAGCTCTATTCATTCCCAGAACTCCTCCAGCACAGCCATAACCAAAAATTGGTAATCTTCTAATTTCATTATTAAATTTAAACAAATTAAAAATTTCAGCATCAATTGTTGGTGTTGAGATACCTGTACTATTAACAAAGATTATACCTCCTATTTGTTCAGGTTTAACATTTGCTTTTTCAAAGGTTTGTTTTATAGAACTTTTTAATAATGATATTGTGTTTTTCTTAAAAAGATAATTTCTTTCAGACCAGTTGTGTTCTTGTAAGTACCAATCAAGTGGTTGGCTAAGATATCTTACTTTTACACCAGAGTTATTGTAAACCTTTTCCATTCTCTTGAAGTTACTCTTGGATGAGAATAATTTTTTACCCAAGCCTTTTACTTCATCTTGAAAAACTTTATTTTTTGGAAAAATTGAATTTAAACCACAAATATAAACCATTAATACTATTTAATGTTTAACGGTTGTAAAAAAAGGGAATTTATAAAAATGTTTAAACTAATAATTAGTATATTGTAAATTAATTTGAATGAAATGTATGGGTAAATAAATATAAATCCTACGTTATATGTTATTATTTAATTAGTTGAACAAAGCTTATCTTTTCATACTTGCATGTTGCTGTACAATTTTTTCTGAAATTTCTTTAGCTTCAGGTTTTTTTCTGACTGACCAAATCATATCTTTAGCAAATTTAGTTCTTGCTTTATTATCAATTATTGGTTTGTAATAATTTTTGTAGAGATTGAAGTTATATTCTTTTTCTTCTAAAAAATTTATTTTCCAGGGTTCATGAATAAGATAATCAGGAAGGTTTTTTAATTCTGGAACCCACTTTTTAATAAATATTCCCTTAGGGTCTTGATCATATGACTGTTTGATTACACTATACATACGAATTGTATTTATACCAGTAGTTCCGGATTGCATCTGTATCTGGGGATAATGGATACCTGGTTCATAATCTGTAAATTTACTAGCTAGAAATTTGGAAGTAATCTTCCAATCTAACCAAAGTTGATATGATGCAAATGATACAACCATTGCACGCATTCTAAAATTTAACCACCCCTTAACATTCAAAAATCTCAAACAAGCATCTAAAAAAGGAAACCCAGTTGTCCCCTCTTTCCATCTGTTAAAATAGTCACAATTAAAACTATTTTCTCTCAATCCATTATAAAGAGGATGTAAGTTTTCGTATTCAATTCTAGGTTCATCGTAAAGTTTTTGTATAAAATGACAGTGCCAAGCTAATCTTTTCTTGAAAGAGTTAATAGAATTCTTTTCTATATTTTTATGTTCAGAAATTTTTTCAATATTTTTGACTATATATTTTATAGAAATAGTACCAAAGCAAAGATGAGGGCTAAGCCTTGAACATGAATCCTCTGCTGTTAATGGACTAGACATTTTTTTAGAGTAATTTTTATGCCTTTCAGTGAGAAAGGTTTTCAAATATTTATGCGCATTACTTTCTCCACCTCTTTGACAATTAACCCTACTTAAACTCAAATCTAAATTACCTGGATCATCTTCTAAAAAATTTTCTGCTTCATTTTTTGGGCTTAAAGGATTGCTAACAAAATTTAGCCAGTTATTTGACCATCTCCCTCGCACTCTGTTATCAAGTTGAATTCCAAATTGATTTTTCTCTATCCAGTTTATGCTTTTTTCAACTAGTAATGAACCAACTTTTCTATCAAGACTATTAAAATATTTCCCCTTAAATATTTTATGTGAGTAAACCTTATTTATTTTATATTTATCTGTTAGATGGTTTAATATTTCTATTGTGTTTCCTCTATAAAAATTAAGTTTAGTATTAAACTTTTTTAGTAGGTTAGTGTTGAGGTCAGTCAACGAGTCATTTAAAAAACTTAAATGAAAAATGCTTGTAGTTTTTAATTTTAAATATTCTTCATCCAATATATAAACCGGTAAACAAGCTTGATGTTGAGAAGCTTCAAAAAATGCGTCGTTATCATTGATTCTGAGGTCGTATCTAAACCACATTAATGAATTTGTCATAGTTTTATTATTTTTTAGTTATCATATTTCAAAAGTTCATTTAGCAGTCTTTTTTTATATCTTCTTTGTCTTCTTACAGCTTTAGATGGGTTTGCTCTCCAAATCTCTCTTTTGTCTCTTACAATATTCTCAAGATCATCTGCTATTTCAATTAGAACTGCATCTCTTTCGTATGTTCTCTTTGTCATTTATAATAAATAGTAATATTTTTAAAAAAAACTATCTGTATCAAAGAAAATCGTGTAGGTAGATCAGATAAGGGTATTTATTTAACTATTTAAATTCGGAGGAGATTAGGAATCAATTTATTTTTACCGGAGACCTGAGAAATCCTCTATAATTTACCAGGGTAATGTATCATTTTCATGAAAAAGCTGACCACTTGGACCATCATCACCTAAGGTGGCTAAATTAAAGGATGTTTTGTAACTATCCTCAACTTCAACAGGAGCATTGGGACCACCTAACTCTGTTTTAACCCAACCTGGATGACCAGAATTAACTTTTATATTTGTATCTTTTAGTTCATTAGCTAGATGAACTGTAAAAGCATTTAGCGCAGTTTTAGAAGCATTATATGCTAATTCTTTCGCAGGAGTAATTGGAGAATCTTTCGCTGAATGAAGGGTCAAGGAACTTAAAATTGTTGAAACATTTACAATTCTTCCTGCGCTTGATTTTTTAATCAATGGAAGAAGTTTTTGTGTTAGAGATATTACGGAAAAAAAATTAGTTTGAAATGTATCTTTTAAATCTTTTTCTGGAATAGTAGAACTATTTGCAACGAATAAATTTCCAGTTAAGAGAACACCAGCATTATTAATTAGGATATCTAACTTTTTATATTTACCTAGAATATAATCATAAACTTTTTGAGGAGCGTCTTCATCAAATGCATCATATTGAACTAAATCAGCATCGATACCTAAATTCGAAAGTTTTTGTACTGCTTCCTCTCCTTTACTTAAGTCTCTAGAACCTAAAATTACTTTGATTCCTGATTGGGCTAACTTTTTTGCTGTTTCAAATCCAATCCCTCTGTTAGCTCCTGTGATGAATGCTAATTTTTCCATTATCGTTTTCTCCTTTACAAAATTACTTTAATTTTTAAGTTTTAATTAGTTTTGACACCTCAACAGTATTTTCCAAAAAAGAAAAATGAGATGAATTGTCTATAGTCTCAAATTTATCTAATTTAAGCAAGTTTCGTGTTTGTAATTTTTCAGATTCTTTAGCCCAATCATTAGCACCATAAAAAAGCCTGACCGATACACTTACTTTCTTATATAATTCCTGTATACCGGAATTTTTATTAAATTGTGAAAGCACATTTCTAAAGTGATAAACATATCCTTTTTTTCTTAATGATGTACATAGCAGGTTTAAATAAGAATTAGGTAATTTAGTCTTATCAAAAAAACCTCCATTCATAATATTTTTTAATATAAACTTATTTTCTAAACTACAGAAAAGAGCACCAACTACTGGAATACTTACGTGAAACAAGATAAATTTTGCGAAAAAGTTTCCTCTTTGAATCCCCTCGCCAAAGTAAGAATCATAATCATATGTGTTAAACATTAAAATTTTCTTAACAATTTTAGGTAGTTCAACTGATACACTAGCAGCAAGGGTTCCACCAATTGACTCACCAGCAATAGTCAAATTTTTTAATTTTAGTTTTTTTATGAAATTGACTATAGATTTAGTAAAAAAATTAAGATCATAGTTCGTATTAATATTTATCGGAGAGTCACCAAAGCCTGGTAAGTCAATTGAATAAACTGTAAATTTGTCTTCTAATAATTTTCCAAGTTTATCTGAGTATTCTAGTCTATTTCTAAAAGTATGAAGTAATAAAATGGGTGCTCCCTTCCCTGTTTTTTTAAATCTTATATAAGTGCCTTCATCCAAATAAAATTTATCAATTTTCATTCTTGCTCCTAAAAGTATATACACGAGTATATACACTTTTATGTTTACTCTTTTTAAAATATTTGTAAAGTACTATTATAGTTAATATGAAAAAACTTATTCGAGTTAAAGAGTTAGAACAATGTTCTTGTTTTAATATTAGAAAAATAGCAAGAGAATTAACTAACAGTTATAATAATTCATTAAAATCATATGGTATAAATTCAACACAGATACCTATTTTGGCACTATTAAATATTTTCAATCAGTTAGAAACATCTAAGATGGCAGAGTTATTAAATTTAGAACCATCAACTTTAAGAAGAAACTTATCTATTTTAGTAAAAAAAAAATTAATTAAGGTTGTCAGAAGAGATATTAATGGGAATCTACTAAAATTAACTACCAATGGTTATAATAAGCTTAAAGAAACACTACCAATTTGGAAAAAATCTAATCAATTAGGTAAAAGTCTAGTCAAAGACTATCTTCCCATTCTAAAAGAAATTTCAAAATAATTGGGGTGGCTGAGGGGATTTGAACCCAGGACATCCGGTACCATAAAGAAGATAATTCTTGATTTAGAAAATTTTTAATTATAATCTTTAATAAACGTTCAACCATTAGGGTCGGAAGTAGGTTTGGAACCGAAGGAACGCGTCCGTCTGTCTCTTTCCACTCCGATGATATGTGAGATAAAATGTACAATGAAGTTTATAAAAACTTAAAAGTAAGAAAATTTTATAATCAAATATATGATTGGGCAAAGTCTTTACCCGAAAATGTGATTGTAAAAAAAAAAAATGAAGCTGAAAATCTTTTTAAAAAGATAGGTATTACATTTTCTGTTTATAATAATTTTGATTCTACTGAACGCTTAATTCCATTTGACATGTTTCCAAGAATAATTTCCTCAACAGAATGGAAAAAGATTAAAAGAGGTGTTATCCAAAGAGCTTTAGCAGTTAATGCCTTTCTAAATGATATTTATAATTCTGGTGAAATAATAAAAGCAAAGTTAATACCAGAAAATTTAATTTATAAAAACCCTGCATATGAAATAAAAATGATAGGCTTTAAAGTTCCCAAAAGAATTTACAGTCCAATTATTGGATCTGACATTGTAAGAATAAACGAAAAAAATTTTAAAGTTCTCGAGGATAACTGTCGAACACCATCTGGAGTTTCATATATGATTGAAAATAGAGAAATAATGATGAGGATGTTTCCTGAATTATTTGAAAAATTAAAAATTGAAACGGTAGAAAACTATCCAAATTATTTATTAGACACTCTAAAAAGTCTAGCCCCAAAAAAATGTAATAAAGAACCAAAAGTTGTAATACTTACGCCTGGCTCATTAAATAGCGCATATTATGAGCATAGTTTTCTCGCAGACCTTATGGGAGTTGAATTAGTTCAAGGAAATGACCTTTTCGTTGATGAATCAATAACATATATGAAAACGACCAGGGGGCCAGAAAAAGTTGATATAATTTATAGAAGAATTGATGATAAATTTATTGATCCAATTACTTTCGATAGTTCATCACTTATTGGAATCCCAGGATTATTTGATTCGTATAAGTCTGGTAATGTAAATATTTGTTCAGCTCCAGGTTCAGGTATAGCTGACGATAAGGCTATTTATTCCTACATACCAGAAATAATTAAATTTTACCTAGGAGAAGAACCAATACTAGAAAATGTAAAAACTTGGCGATGCTGTGAAGAAGATGCAAAAAAATATGTTCTCAATAATTTAAATAAATTAGTAGTTAAAGAGGTTCACGGCTCTGGTGGTTATGGTTTATTAATTGGAAGTAAATCGTCAAAAAAAGAAATTGAAATTTTTCGAAAGAAAATCCTTGCAAATCCTTCAAACTATATAGCCCAACCCATACTTGAATTATCCTCAGTACCAATCTTTGATAAAAAAAAATTATCTCCAAGACACGTAGATCTTAGACCATTTTGTTTAGTTGGGGCAGATAAAACAAAATTAGTTGATGGTGGACTAACAAGGGTTGCTTTAAACCAGGGTTCATTAGTAGTTAATTCTTCGCAAGGTGGGGGAGTTAAGGATACATGGATACTTAATGAATAGTTAATATGCTAAGTAGAACTGCAGAAAATTTATTTTGGTCAGCAAGATACATAGAGCGAGCCGATTCATTAGCTAGACTTTTAGAGGTTGGGTACAGAATTTCTTTGATTCCTAATACTGAAAGAGGTTACACAAATGAATGGGAATCAATTCTAGAAACCTCAGGAATTAAAAATGAATATTTAAAAAAATATAAAACTATTTCTAAGGAGAAAATTATTTTTTTTATTCTCTTTGATCTAGAAAACTCTTCTTCAGTTAAAAATTGCATAAAAGTAGCAAGAGAAAATATAAGAATGGTCAGAACTGCTGTTACTTTAGAGGTTTGGAATGCAGTTAACTCTTCTTATCATGAGCTAGATAAAAATTTGAAAGATACAAGAAATATCTTAAAAGAATTGCCTGAAATTATTGAATGGATAAAAAAACAGGTGAATTTAATTAGAGGCACAATACTTAACACCCAGCTGATCAATGATGGTTATGATTTTTTAATATTAGGAACTTATTTTGAAAGAGCAGATTTTACTGCGAGAATTATCAATGTAAAATATTTCATTTTACTTCCAAGTATAAACTATGTCGGCGGTGATATTGACAATTTTCAATGGAGTTTGATGTTAAGATCAATTTCATCATTCAGGGCATTCAAGTGGGCGTATGGTGGACAAGAAATCACTTATACTAAAATTATAGATTTTTTAATTCTTAATATGACATGCCCAAGATCTTTAATTTTTTCAATAGAAAAAATTAATCATCATTTAGGAAGGCTATCTAAATTTTATAAACAAACCTCTACTTCACAAAAAAAAATAGGACTAATGTATAAAAATATAAAAAATCTAAGTGCTACTAAAATTACAGATATTGGATTACACGAGTTTTTAAAATCCTTTATTGAAGAAATAAATTTTGTTTATAAAAAGTTTGAACAAAAATACTTTTTTGGTTCAGAAACATGAAAATTAAAATCACTCACTCTACAACTTACAAATATAGTTCAATGGTGCCAAGGCTTATTCAATGTTTAAAACTTTATCCATCGGTATGCGATAATCAAGAAATTATAGAATGGAACACGTCTTCCAGTTGTGGAAAAATACTAGAATCTCATACTGATGCCTTAGGGCATAGAATACAAAATATTTTTATTAATAATTTTCGTGGACAACTAAAAATTACGTCTAAAGGAATATTAAAAACAAAAGATTTGTCTGGTGTAGTAAAAGGATTGAAAGAAAAAGTTAATCCGCTTTGTTTTCTTAGAGAAACAGACTTAACAAAACCATGTAAAAATATTGAGAGAATTTCAATTCAAGCAAAAAAAAATAATAAAAATCAAATAGAATTTGCTCACGAGCTTAATTTAATAGTCTCAGACTCTATAATCTACGAAAGTGGGTCAACTACAACTTCCACTAGTTCAAAGGATGCCTTAATGCAAAAAAAAGGTGTCTGTCAGGATTTTGCTCATATTCTTATTAGTGTAGCAAGGTTTAACAAACTACCAGCCAGATACGTTAATGGTTTTTTATTAGAAGAAACAATTTCAGGTGAGAATACCACTCATGCATGGGTGGAAATTTTTATAAATAATTTAGGTTGGGTAGCATTTGACCCATCTCATAAAAAATGTATTGACGACAAATATATAAGAATAAGTACTGGCTTTGATTTCGAGGATGCGTCAATAATAAAGGGTGTCAAAAATAATTATAATGGAAATGAATATTTGAACACAAAAGTAGATATACAAAATTGCCAGTAAAATTTTTATTTAAATACTATGAAAATTGTAAGTCTAATTCCAAGTGCTACTGAAATTATAACAGCGTTGAATCTGAGTAATAATTTAGTTGGAATTTCTCATGAATGTGATCATCCCAAAGAAGTTTTGAAACTTCCAAAGCTGACAACTAGCAGGATTAAAACTAAACAATCCTCATTAAAAATCGATTATGAAATTAAAGAAATATTAGAGCAAAGTTTATCGGTTTATGAAGTAAAGTCTGATTTGCTAAAAAGACTAGATCCAGATGTAATTATTACACAGTCGCAGTGCTCTGTTTGTGCAGTTTCCTTGGCAGAAGTAGAAAAATGTTTAATTAAGTTTATTAATAGAAAGCCACTACTTATTGATTTAAAACCTAATACATTTGAAGAAGTACTTAAAGATATAAATTTAGTTGGTAAAAAACTAGACAAAGAATTAGAATCATATTCTTTAGTAAAGAAAATTAAAAATGAAATAAATAAGATTAAGGAAAAAACTTACAAACTTAAAAAAAAAAATGTTCTTTGTATTGAATGGATTGAGCCAATTATGACAGCAGGCAATTGGGTTCCTCAATTAGTCAAATTTGCAGGAGGTAAAAGCTTTTTGGCAAAATCTGGAAGAAGTTCTAATTTTATTGAATTAGATCGTATAAATTTTAATGAGGCTGATATTATAATTTTCATGCCCTGTGGTTTCAACATCAAAAGGTCAAGAAAGGAAATATTTAAAGCAAAAATTGATTATTCAAACATTTTAAAAGAAAAAAAAGCTTTTATAGTTGATGGAAATAAATACTTTAATAGACCAGGTCCCGATCTTCTTGAAAGCACAAGAATACTAGCAGAAATTATTCATCCTAATATTTTTCCTGCTAAAGAAAATATCAAAAGATGGGTTTCCTTGTAATCAAAATACTAATTTAAATTAACAATTGACAAAAAAAAAGACGAAATATCAAGGCATTATCAAATATAGTTAGTCAATATAATAAAATTTTAGATCATAAAATTAATTTAACACCAAATACACTTCGTTGGAGAAATTATGGGGTTACAGAGGGGATTTAAACTCTCGACATCCGGTACCACAAACTAAAAAATAAATTTTAACAAAAGTGTAAACTTTTGTACTTAAGATTAATCATGAAATATTTTTTTTTATTCATAATAATTTTTAGTCAGCTATCTGCTAATCCGAAAAATAGTTGGCAAGATTTTAATGATGGACAGTTATTTATTGAAAATCAGCTACAAAAGCAGGTTAATAAAAATAAAGCAAAAAACGTTATTGTTATTATTGGTGATGGTTATGGTATTACAACAAACTATATAAATAGATTAAATCAAGGGCAAAAAAATGGAGGGCTTGGAGATGAATTTATCTTACCACATGAAAAGTTAGACCATTTAGCATTAATTAAAACTTATACTACGAATGGACAAACACCTGATTCTGCCGGAACTTCAACAGCAATACATAGTGGTTTCAAAACTAAATCCGGTTTAATCGGACTATCTAATAGTTCTAAAAGAGGAGATTGTACATCTGAGAAAAAAGAATTAGAGAGTATAATGGATGTATTTAAGCAGTTAGGTAAAAGTGTTGGATTAGTTACTAACACGAGAGTCACCCATGCAACTCCAGCTGCAGTATATTCGCATTCTTTTGATAGAAATTGGGAAGATGACTCAAAAGTTCCTGAAGATTGCCTTCAGGATGACATAGCTTTGCAATTGATAAATTCAAATATTGACCTTGTATTAGGAGGTGGAAGAAGACATTTTTTACCTATTGAAGTTTTAAATCAAAAAGGGAAAAGAAAGGATTCAAGAAATTTGATTGAAGAATTTAAAACAAATGGTGGAGTTTTTTTAAATGATAATAACGACTTTAAGAACTATAAAATAGATAGCAATAAAAGATTAATTGGTCTTTTTTCTGATTCACATTTTCCTTATTTGGCTGAAAAGGAAAATAAACCTTCTCTTCTTGAGTTATCTAATTTAGCTATTGAATATCTCAATAGAAACAAAAATGGTTTTTATTTATTAATTGAAGCTGGAAGAATTGATCATGGACACCATGCTGGTAAACTTAATTATGTTCTTAAACAAACACAGCAGTTTAACAATCTTATTCAAAATGTTTTAGCAAAGGTTAATCTAAAAGAAACATTACTAATTGTTACGGCTGATCACGCACATTCTGTAGGAATAAATGGATATTGTGGAAGAGGCTCAAAAATTAACGGGATATGTTACAGGATAAATCCAAACGACTCAAAGCATCAAAATAAACCAAATTTAGGTTTAGATGGCAAACCTTTTTCAGTTGTAAACTATTTAAACGGACCTGGAAGTATTTTTGAAAAAAAATATTTTTTCTATTATGCCAATCGAAAGAGGTTATCTGATTTTGATTATGATGAAATTGAGTTTGACCATGAAGCACTTATTCCTACATTCAAGGAATCTCATTCTGGACTAGATGTAGTAGCATATGCATCAGGTCCTTCATCATATTTGTTAAATGGAACAATTGAGCAAAACTTTTTATTCCATATAATTAATCATGCAGTTGGTAATTCAAATATAAACCAATAACTAATTTTAAAAATTTAAAAATATTAAGCTACTTTTTTTTAGGAAGTTTCATAAATATGTAACAAAAAAGCACTAAAAGTGCCAAATATGACCAATCGTTCTACATACGTTGATAAAGAAACAATTAGCATGTTAAGGACAATACATCAAAAACAAGTTCAGCTAGTTTCATTAGCCGACCAAAAAGCTAATATGTTGATGGGTATATTGGTAATTGGTTTAAGCATTGTTGCGACAAATCTATACACCTATAAATCTGAAATCAATTCATTAATGACCACAGCTCTAATTTTTTTCTTTTCATTACTAGAACTTATATCTATATTTTTTGCAATATGGGTTATTGCACCTAGAATCAAATTTGATAAAGGCACCATAGACATTAGTAAAAGCAAAAATCCACTTTTTTTTATGGAGTCTTCAGGTACGAATGAAGACACATATGTTTCTTATATGCTGAAACAGTTTAAAAGTCCAAAGCGTGTTTATGAACTTTTATTGATTGATTTTTATCAAATCGGAACTGTACTTAAAGAAAAGTATAAATATTTAAGTTTAGCATATCTTTCTGCAGTTCTTGGACTAATTCCTGCTATCTTTCTTCTTATAATAATTTTCACAGGAAAGTGAGACTCTATTATTTGTCGGTTCTATAGCAGACTGTTAAAGGCTAGATTTAGAATTTATAAATAATAAATGGGGTGGCTGAGGGGATTTGCCCCCCGACATCCGACACCACAAACCTAAAAAATAATTGTAACATAAGTGAAATATCTAATGTTTAATTCTGAAAATTAATTTTTTTTTTTGAAACTAAAATTAACTATTGACAAAATAAAAATAAGATTTATTGAAATACTTTCTTTCTAAATTTTTTAGAAAAATTTTTGGAGTTTGTAATGTTTATTTACACTGTAAATTTTGGGAATTACGATCAAATACCTGCAAATCATTATTATTCCAAAAAATTTAAATATGTTTGTTTTTATAATCAACATATTAAAAAAAGAAAGGGATGGGAATACATAAAAATAAATTCACCAAAGGATAATAAATATTTATCAAGAAATTTTAAAATTAACTTTCAAAAATATTTTCCTAAAGATTCAAATACCATTTATGTTGATTGTAACAGAGTAATAACTGAAAAATTAATTCATTTTTCATTAAACTTCTTTAAAAATAATACCTTCGGGGTTCTTAAGCACTCTGCTAGAAAGAATCTTTTAGATGAATTAGTGGATTGGTATTTACTATCTGTAGCTGATGAGGAATACTTAATAAAATTATTTAAATATTTTAAGAGAATTAGATATATCTTTGAAAAACACTATTGTCCTCACTGTTGTTTAATACTCAGAAAAAATAATGTTCAAAACTCTGATTTTTCCAAAGTATGGTGGAGATATTATAAAAAATTTAATATCCGCGACCAACTTCCATTTTCTATGACATCTTTAAAATTAGGTTATAAACCAAAGTTATTTATAAATAATGAATTAATAATTACCAAAAAACATTTACTGACCTATAAAAAAAGAAGAAGAAATATCAAGGCATTATCAAATATAGTTAGTCAATATAATAAAATTACAGATCATAAAATTAATTTAACACCAAATACACTTCGTTGGAGAAATTATGGGGTGGCTGAGGGGATTTGATCCCAATATCCACCATAAAATAAAAAAAATTCCTTAAAAGTGTAACTTTCCTGTGTTATGTTATATAATGAAATTTATTATTCTAATCATCTCCTTATTTTTTTCATCCGATTTATATGCACTATGCAAGTTTGAAAATTCGACTTCAGCTAATGAAGTTAAGTATACAATCCAAGAATCTATAAATGTTGATGACATTAAAGGTCATGTGATAAGAATTTTTAAAACAGAAACTAATCATAAAAAATCAGAAAAAAATTGTGAAGGTCTGAGAGTAGTTAAAACCGATTTTTTTGGTTTTAGCGATTACATTAATAAAAATGGAAGAGTATCGGGTTATTCAATAGGGATTTACGAAGATGGGAGTAAAATTTTCGCTCGTGTTGAAGGTATTGCTCAAACTCCAGAAGATGTTAGCAAAAATGGTCTTGTTAATACCACAATTATAATAACAGGAGGAACTGGAGTTTATAAGGGAGTAACTGGTTATGGCAAAGGTAAAGTAGAGTTTAATCCTGAAACAGGTTATTCTTCTGGAAATACAGAAACTTTTTATAAAATCTCGACAAAATAAAATGGATTGGCTGAAAGCCACCCTTCCTCGATATCATAAATCAAATAAATCTTGACTTAGAAAACTCTTATTTAAATTCTAATTAGTTGATACTATTATTTCCATTTTTTTAAAAAGCACATAATAGGGTTTAGATTACTTGTAATTATTTAGATTTGTAGAATGACATAAAAGTTTAACCTTTAGATGTGAATATAGACAATGAAATTTTCATTAATTTTATTACTTCTAATTTGTTGTTCGTTTGAATGTTTTAGTAAAAGTTTTGCTTTTGGATCCTGTTTACATCAAAAAAAATCTCAAGAAATTCTAAATTCAATCTATGAAAAAAAACCAGACAAAATAATATTTCTTGGTGACAATGTTTATGGGGATACAAACGATGGTGTTCAAAATTTAAAGGAGGCTTATGATATCCTTAGGGAGAATTTAAATCACTTTAAAAATCAACAGTTTTTATCCATTTGGGATGATCATGATTATGGATTAAATGATGGTGGAAATAGCTTCGTTTACAAAAAAGAATCAAAAGAATTATTTCTAAAATTTTGGAATATACCTTCAACTGATCCAAGATGGATAAGAGATGGAATTTATTTTGATTATGAGGAAGTTATTAAAGGTAATAAGGTACACTTTATTTTTCTAGATACTCGATACAATAGATCAAAACTAAAGAAAGATTATATAAATCCCAAAAAAAAGTATGTTAGTGATTTTGACAAATCAAAAACATTTCTAGGGGATTCTCAATGGTTATGGTTAGAAAAAGCTATTAAAAAAAAGGTGGATTTAAGATTTATAGTCTCGTCAATTCAGATTATACCCGAAGATCATGGCTTTGAAAAATGGTCAAATTTTCCTAATGAAAAAAATAAACTATTTAGACTTATAAAAAATCATAATAACACCTATTTTCTGACAGGTGATCGACATATTTCTTCAATTTATAAAGAGGATTTTGGAGGAAGTATATTTTTTGAATTTACATCTAGTGGATTAAACATGGCTTGGAAAGATAATAATGAAAAAGACAGTAAACAAATAATCAAAACAATAAATATTAATAATTTTGGTTTAATAGAATTTTCGAAAGAATCTTTCAAAATTTCTTATTTCAATGAAGAAGGCAAAGTAATTAGTGAAAATTATTTTTATATAGAATAAATGGGGTGGCTGAGGGGATTTGAACCCCCGACATCCGGTACCACAAACCGACGCTCTAACCAACTGAGCTACAGCCACCAAAAAATAAATTTAATGTAACTTAATTTAAAAAAAAATGAATATTTATTTTAAATTTGTATATAATTCAACTTTAAATATATAGTTTAGTATGGATGGTCTAAATAAATCGATGTATCAAATAGGAAGTGATAGTGCTTTCTCAATTCTTGCTAGATCAAATGAACTTCTAAAAACTGGTAAGGATGTTATTAACCTTGGTATTGGGCAACCGGACTTCCCAACACCCGAAAATGTTGTAAATGCTGCTATCAAGGCCATTAAAGATGGTCATCATGGATATACGGCTTCTAATGGAATTCTTGAATTAAGAGAAACTGTTTCATGGGATTTTTATAAAAGAAATAAAGTTGAAGTTGATCCTAACGATATTTTAATAGCACCAGGTGGCAAGGCTATAATATTCTACACATTACTAATGTTTGGCGAACCAGGTTCTGAAATAATAACTCCTGATCCAGGTTTCATAGCCTATAGGTCTATGATTGATTATACTGGAGCAAAAGCCATTGCGCTACCTCATAGGATGGAAAATAACTTTTCATTTGATGCTGAGGAACTCTTATCTCTTATAAATAAGCGAACTAAACTTATTATCTTAAACTCGCCTGCAAACCCTACAGGTGGGGTTGTTCCAAAAATTGAACTTGAAAAGCTTGCAAAAGGACTTCTTGATTACCCAAACGTTTATATTTTGTCAGATGAGATTTATAGCAGAATATTATTTGATAATAACGAGCATGTGTCTTTGAAAAGTTTTCCTGAAATAAGTGATAGAGTCATTGTGTTAGATGGTTGGTCGAAAACATATTCAATGACTGGGTGGAGATTAGGTTACGGAATTTTCCCAAAAAATATTTATTCATATGCAGAAAAACTTGCTATAAACTGTCATTCATGTGTAAACTCTGCAACGCAGTTTGCAGGAATTGAAGCTCTAAAGGGAGACCAAACGCAAGTAACAAATATGATCAAAGAGTTTAAGTTAAGAAGAGATTATTTGATAAATGAGCTTAATTCAATTGAAAATATATCATGTTTAAAACCAGGTGGTGCGTTTTATGTTTTTCCTAAAATAAATAAAAATCAAATGAATTCTGCACAGATATCTAAGTTCTTGCTTGAGAACAAATATGTAGCAACCGTACCCGGCTCATCCTTCGGTTTAAATGGAGAGAATTTTTTAAGAGTGTCTTATGCGAGTTCTATAAAAAATTTAAGAGAATTCATTATGAGACTAAAATCATTTATGAATGATTAGATTTTGATCTTTATTTGTATAAATTTTATACAATTTCAAATCAAATGTTTAATTTTTTCCCCAAGAACCTTGGGTATTTAGAGAAATGGCATATTTCTTGCATGCTCTGAATATGAAGAAAATAGAAGCTATAATTAAACCATTTAAACTTGATGAAGTTAAAGATGAACTCAACAATGTTGGTGTTTTAGGTTTGACAGTAACTGAGGTCAAAGGTTATGGTAGACAGAAAGGTCATACCGAATTATACCGAGGGGCAGAATATGCTGTAGACTTTTTACCTAAAATAAAAATAGAATTGATAATCTTAGATGAATTAGTTAAAGACGTCATAGAAGTTATTAAATCTAAAGCTCATACAGGTAGAATTGGAGATGGAAAAATATTTATTTCTAATATCGATGAGGTTATCCGTATACGAACTGGTGAATCTGGGAAAAATGCAATATAATAATAACTTAAAATTGGAGGAATCATGAGTAACGTTAAAAACGTTTTAAAAATGATAAAAGAAAAAGAAGTCAAATTTGTAGATTTAAGATTTACAGACTCAAAGGGGAAATGGCAACATACTGCCCAAACATCATCGACAATCGATGAATCAACATTTAAAGATGGGATCATGTTTGATGGTTCATCTATAGCAGGTTGGAAAAATATTAATGAATCAGATATGATATTAATGCCTGACCCTAAGACAGCAGTGATAGATCCATTTACTGCACAACCACAACTTATTTTATTTTGCGATGTAATCGAGCCATCGGATGGCAAACCCTATGAATTAGATCCAAGAAGTACCGGAAAGAAAGCTGAAGAATATCTAAGAAAGTCTGGCATCGGTGAAAAATGTTTTTTTGGGCCAGAAGCTGAATTTTTCATTTTTGATGATGTTAAATGGTCTACTGATCAAGAATATACATTTTTTAGTATTGATTCAGAGGAAGGTGCTTATAATACTGGAGCAGAAATGGAAGGTGGAAATCTTGGACATAGACCTAAAGATAAAGGAGGATACTTTCCAGTCCCACCAGTTGATTCCGCAACGGATATAAGAGCAGAGATGGTCTCGACAATGTCAGAAATGGGAATTGAAATGGAAAAGCATCATCACGAAGTTGCGCCATCTCAACATGAGTTAGGCTTTAAATTTGGCTCATTAATTGAAAGCGCTGATAATTTACAAAAGTATAAATATTGCGTTCATATGGTTGCTCAAGCTTATGGGAAAACTGCTACTTTCATGCCAAAACCTGTATATAATGATAATGGTTCGGGAATGCACGTACATCAATCAATTTGGTCAAAAAAAGGATCATTGTTTGCAGGAAATGGTTATGCTGGATTATCTGAAACTTGCCTTCATTATATTGGAGGAATAATTAAACATGCGAAGGCAATTAATGCATTTTCTAATGCAACAACTAATAGTTACAAAAGGTTAGTCCCTGGCTTTGAAGCTCCAGTTTTATTGGCATATTCAGCTAGAAATAGATCAGCCTCATGTAGGATTCCGTATGCAAATAGTGCAAATGGTAAAAGGGTAGAAGTAAGATTTGGCGATTCGGCAGGCAATCCATATCTTACATTTGCATCAATGCTGATGGCAGGTATTGACGGTATAAAAAATAAAATACATCCCGGCGATGCAATGGATAAGGATCTTTATGAATTACCGGAAAATGAACTAACTGGCATTCCAACTGTTGCAGCCACACTAAGAGAGGCATTAGATTGTTTGGATAAAGACCGTGAGTTTTTAAAAGAAGGAGGGGTATTCACTGATAACTTGATAGATGCATATATTTCTTTGAAAATGGATGAGGTTCTACAATTTGAGCACACCCCCCACCCTGTAGAATTTAAAATGTATTACTCAGTATAGTTCATTAAGTAATATATTTTGAAAGTTCTTTAAAACCTTGATCTTTGGAGTCTCTGATTAATTCAAATACTAACATTTCAAAATTAATCAGAGATATTCCATATTTCATCAATCTATCTAAAGCTAGGTTCTTATGTCTTTGATCTCTTGAACCTACCGCTTCATCAATCACAAACACTTCATAACCTCTGTTATAAAAATCAATTGAAGTTTGTAATATACAAATATGCGTTTCGATACCACAAATTATAATTTGATTTTTAGGGAAAATTTCCCTGATCTCAGTATCATTTTTATTTGAAATACAAGAAAAAGTAGTCTTTTCAATTTTTAATGCTTTTATTTTTTTTAACTTATCATCTATTAGGTTTATAGTTTTACCTAAACCATTTGGATACTGTTCACTATATACTACGGGCAGTTTTAAGAAGTGAAAAATATCAACAATTTTTTTTGAGTGATCAATAACACTTTTAAAATCAAATATCTTTTTTATTAATTTTTCTTGTATATCAATCAACAATAGAGTTGAATCATTTCTATCTACAAGCATCTAATTGAAAATTGCATCTTCAATCTGAGTTATAAATCCAGTTGAAGAAGGACTAGTCATTGAGGAAAACCAATTAAGTATTTCTCCATTTTTTCCAATTAAGAATTTATGAAAGTTCCATCTTGGTTGCGCAATAACTGACGCCTCACTAGAGATCCATTTATAAAGAGGGTGAGCATCACTTCCTTTGATTTTCTGGATAGATGTCAACGGAAAATTAACACCATAACGTATTTCACAAAAATCTTTTACATCGGCATCGTTACCTAATTCTTGATTAAAATCATTAGATGGGACTCCCAGAACGACAAATCCATCTGCTTTATATCGGTCATAAAGCTTTTGTAGCCCTGCATATTGTGGAGTAAAACCGCATTTTGAGGCTGTATTTACTAACAAGACAACTTTATCTTTATACTGTGATAGATCAATTTTATCACCAGTTATAGACTCTATATTGAAATCATGAAATGTTTGTGAGGTAGACTGCGATGAATTAAAAAACATAAAACAAAATACGAGTATTAAAATTCTCATATGTTTAATGTAATGAATTAAGTTGAAAAATAAAGTAAAAATTTTATTATATGTTATGAAAAAATTTAAAATCCTTACTATCTTATTCTTGCTTACTGTTGGTTCATGTGGGCAAAACCAATTGGTTCCAGTTCGTGGTCCAGAAAGTGATCCAGGTCAAGAACTAAACTTTTCAGAATTTAACGACTTTCCAATTCCAATTAATTCAAAACTAATAAAAGATCAGTCTATTATCATAGCCAAAAAGAATGGTTGGTTAGGAAGACTTTCTTTTACAACCAGTGAATCTCAATTAACAGTATATGATTTTTTCAGAAATGAATTACCAAAATTTGGATGGAAAAAAATTTCTGAGATAAGTTCAGATAGTAGCCTTTTAAACTATCAGAGTGAAAGTAGATTTGCATCCATACAAATATTTGAGAAGATACTATTTGGTTCTAAAGTTTTAGTTTCAGTAACTGAAGTTGAATAACTTTTAATAAGCATTGACAATTATAATATTATTGATGTTTTTCACTACTATTCAATGATCTGATTCAACCAACTGCATTTCATTTCTACACTTACTTCATTTTTATAAAATATAGTTCTGTTTTTAATACCTATTATTTCAGATATTATTTCATCAGGACAATTTATTCTTTTAAGCCTTTCTATAAAGGAATATTTTAGTGATTGAATTGATTTATTTTTCGTAACTTTTTTTATTCTAAAATTTATCTTACTCTCAATTTGCTTTATACTAAAATTAATATTTAGGAAGTCATAAAATGGGTATTCATTAGATGACATGCTGATCAACTTATTCATTGAATCTAGTGAAACACCTACTAGTGGAATTGTTCTTTTTTTGTAAATATTATTAATTATTCTTAAATTATTACTCCTTATTATTATGTACGGAGTAAATTGATTTAAATTAATTTCATTTCTGTTCAAACCAATAATTTCATTTACAGATGCACCTGTATTTAAAATACATCCAATAACTATGCTAAATAATGAATTTTCTTCTTTTATAATATTTATAAGATTTATAATTTCTTCATCATTTAAAGTTTTAATTTCTTTTTTTTGATAATTTACTGGCCATTCTACATTGTCAAACGGATTTTTTTTATCAATATTTAAATAATTATATAAAGTTTTAAAAAAATTAAATAAATTTGATTGGTAACGTTTGCCAGTAGAAACTCTATTTTTTGAAACAAAAAAATTTTTAAAAATTTTAGAATCTACAGAACTAAATTCATCTATTGGTTTGTCACCACATATATTTATCAAATATTTAATTGAATTTACTATTGAAGAGTACTGACTAGATTTAGATGAAATTTTTTTTAGTTTAAGATACTTTTCTAATAACTTACTAGGTAAATTTATATTTAAGGTAGTATTATTAAATAAAAAATTTTCTATAGTCTGATCTGATTTTTTGTTTATAAGATTGGTTATTTGTTTTTTGTTAAGTAAAATATTTGAAAATAGATCTTCAGAATCGTCTTTAAAATTAAGATTGTATTTTGAAATCTCAATTTTTTTTAAAAAATTTATTGAGAACTTTTTATTCAACAAATTATTAAACATTTTCTTATGTTCTGCTGATTGAAGTTTTGACCTTACAAGAGCTGTAGATATTTTATTAGTTTTCAAAGAAATTTTAATTGTTTTTTTTCCAATTATCTTTACAAGTTTCATTGGTATGGCTCTTTGATACCAATAGTGATTTCCATGTTTATAAATATATTTCATAAAATTTGGTGCGGTCGAGAAGACTTGAACTTCCACAGGTTAAGAACCTACAACGCCCTCAACGTTGCGCGTCTACCAATTCCGCCACGACCGCGTATTTATTCAAACTCTAATATTATCTGGTCAACCTCAAGACTATCACCCTCAGAGCAATTTATTTTTTTAATTTTTGTTTTTTTTTCGGATCTAATAATATTTTCCATCTTCATTGCTTCAATAATAGCCAATGGTTGATTTTCATCTACAATTTGTTTTTCTTTTACTAGCAAGGAAACTAAAAGGCCAGGCATAGGCGCAAGAAGTAACTTAGATAAATCTTCTTTTTTTCTCGGAATCATTATTTCGTTTAACTCAGCATGCCTTTTGGAAAATACTAAAAGTTCTGATGAACTGCCATTATGATTTATTAGAAATTTAGGCCCATTTCTTTTTATACTAAAATATGAAAGATTATTATCAATTATAGCTGAAAATAATGGATGTCCAATATTCCAATTGCTTTTAAGATTCAAATATTTTTTTCCAATATAGATATCATAGCTTTTATTAAAGTTATTAAATGAAATTTTAGAATTAATTATTTTACCTTTATCGATTACCTGCCAATTCATTCCGACTGTCTTATTAAAACCTTTTAATTGATTTGATATAGACGCCGCCCTCAAAAGGTATTTATAATTAACAAATACTGCCACAGCGTGAATCTTTTGTTTATCTGTTAAGGTAACATTGAAAGAGTCGTATCCTTCCTTATAATTTTCTGAAATAAATGAAGTTGAATAATTAGATTTCTCAAAATTTTCATTTTGTAGAATATTTGATAAAAAATCTTTGTTTGTTTGAACACCTTCAATTAAATATCTATCTAATGCATTTATCATTTCATTAATAGAAGATTTTCTTGTATTTGAATAAGTACATAACTTTGAAATCATTGGATCGTAAAACATGCTTATTTCAGACCCTTCCACCACTCCTGAGTCAACACGAACATTTTTTCCTGAAGGTTCTATATATCTAGTGAGTCTACCAATAGAGGGTAAAAAGTTTTTTGAAGAATCTTCGGCGTATATTCTACATTCAATTGCACTACCAGAGAATTTTATATCTTTTTGTTCATAAGAAAGTTTTTCACCAAAAGCAATTCTTATCATTTGTTCCACAATATCAATATTGGTAATAAGTTCTGTAACAGGATGTTCAACTTGTAATCGAGTATTCATTTCTAGAAAATAAAAATTCTTATTTTTATCTACTACAAACTCAACTGTTCCTGCTGAATAATAACTAACAGCCTTAGCTAGCTTTATTGCATGGCTTACCATTTCATTCCTTAATTCTTCATCTACAAAAAAGCTAGGTGCCTCTTCAATAACCTTTTGGTGACGTCTCTGGATAGTACATTCTCGCTCGCCTAGATGTATAAAATTACCAAACTGATCGCCTAAAACTTGAATTTCAATATGCTTAGGAAATTCAATAAATTTCTCAATAAATACTCTATCATCACCAAAACTTGATCTAGCCTCGTTTACAGCTGAATTAAAGTTTTCTTTTAATTCTTCATCATTAAATGCTATTCTCATTCCTTTTCCACCTCCTCCTGCAGAGGCTTTAACCATTAATGGATAACCTATTTTCTTAGCTTCTTTAAGTGCCTGTTTTAAATCTTTAATTACATCAAGTCCTCCTGGTACAACAGATACACTAGCGGATTTTGCTAGTTTTTTTGATTCAATTTTATCTCCCATCAATGATATTGCTTGACTTGGCGGTCCAATAAAAATCTTACCAGCTTTGTGCACTTCTTCCCTAAAGTTTACATTTTCTGAAAGAAAGCCATAACCAGGGTGAACAGCATCAGCATTAGATTTTTTTAAGGCATCTATAATTTTCTCTATTATTAAATAACTTTCTGCTGAAGTATTTCCTCCAATATTAAAGTATTCATCTGCCAAATTTACGTGTGGTGAATTTAAATCAGGGTCTGAACAAATTGCAACCGTTTTAACCCCCATTTTTCTTGCAGTTTTAATAATTCTGCAGGCAATCTCACCTCTATTCGCTATAAGAATTTTCTCAAACATAAAATTAACCTACAAAGGAATATTATCGTGTTTTTTCCAAGGGTTATGAAGCTTTTTATCTCTAAGCATTTCAAGTGACCTGCATATTCTTTTTCTAGTTGTATTTGGCATTATAACATCATCAATAAATCCCCTACTCCCTGCTATAAAGGGATTTGCAAGTTTTTCCCTGTATTCGTTTGTTTTCTTTTCTATCTTTTCTTTATCTCCTAGTTCACCTCTAAAAATTATTTCAACTGCTCCTTTAGGTCCCATTACAGCGATTTCTGCTTGAGGCCATGCATAATTTACATCTCCACGTAAATGTTTAGAACTCATTACATCGTATGCACCACCGTAAGCTTTTCTGGTAATTATTGTAATTTTTGGAACTGTAGCCTCAGCAAAAGCAAATAATAACTTTGCACCGTGTTTTATTATGCCATTATATTCTTGAGAAGTACCTGGAAGAAAACCAGGAACATCAACAAAAGTTACAATAGGAATATTAAAACAATCACAAAAACGAACAAATCTTGCTGCTTTTCTTGAAGAATTATTATCTAAACAACCTGCTAAAACCATAGGTTGATTAGCCACCATTCCAATAGGTGAACCTGACATTCTAGCAAAACCTGTAATGATGTTAGCTGCGTAATCAGATTGTAACTCAAAAAAATCTCTATCATCGACAACTTTTGTTATTAATTCTTTCATATCATAAGGTTTGTTGGGATTATCGGGAATCAGAGTATCTAAAGAATATTCTAGCCTATCAACAGAATCTTCAGATTTTCTAATTGGAGGTTTTTCTTTGTTTGATGAGGGTAAGAAGCCCATAAACCTTCTTAATTGAAATAGTGCTTCAACATCGTTGTCAAAGGCTGAATCTGCAACGCCAGATTTTTTTGTATGAGTAGAAGCCCCTCCTAATTCTTCGTGACTTACTTCCTCATGTGTTACAGTTTTCAATACATCAGGTCCAGTAACAAACATATATGAAGTGTCTCTAACCATAAATATAAAATCAGTCATTGCTGGACTATATACAGCTCCTCCTGCACAAGGCCCCATAATTACAGATATTTGAGGTATTACACCAGATGATAATACATTTCTCTGAAAAACTTCTGCGTATCCAGCCAAAGAAGCCACGCCTTCTTGTATTCGTGCACCACCAGAATCGTTTAGCCCAATTACAGGAGCACCTACCTGTAAAGCTTTATCCATAATTTTACATATTTTTTCTGCATGTGATTCTGATAATGATCCCCCAAAAACAGTGAAATCCTGACTAAATACAAAAGTAAGTCTTCCATTAATTGTTCCATAACCGGTGACAACTCCATCTCCTGGTACTTTTTGTTTTTCCATCTCGAACTCAGAGCATCTATGCTCGACAAACATATCCCATTCTTCAAAAGTACCTTCATCAAGAAGAATTTCTATTCTTTCACGTGACGTAAGTTTTCCTTTTCTGTGTTGACTTTTTTGTCTATCTTTACCGCCACCTTCCACAGCTCTTCTTCTTTTAGAATCAAGTTTCTTTAAAATTTCTCTCATATCATATACTCTTTAGTTAATATATTCAAAAGTTGTTAGTAATTTTTAAAAATAAGTTAATGTTTTCTAGGGCTTTTAAAAAATAACTTTCACTCTCCTTATGTTCATCTAATGATCCCCATCTTTGCTGTTGATAATTGTACTCTATGTTTACCAATTTAAAGAATCTTTTACACCTAATTTTTTTTTTTATAAAAAAGTAACTAAGTATTGTTGAATCCGAAATACTAGCAAGTTTATACAATGCAGTAAACCTATCGTTCTCTAAATTCATAAGCCAACCAGCAAAGTTTTTATTTTTATATCTGACATTCTGAGTAAAGTCTGTCTGAATTTTTAAAGGTAAATTAAATTCTAAAGAGAAGTCCTCAATTAAATTTCCAAATTTTTTATTCATATAATTTATTAAAAGTTTATCGTTAAAATTTCTAAATAGAATATAGTCGTTCTGAAGTATCTTAAATAATTTTTTTGTAATTTCAATTTTATCTATTTTAGATAAATTTATTGAAAAAAAAGTTAGACTAAGAATTGAATGTGATTTTTTTTTATTATTTTTTTTTTTAATTTCTTTCAATAAGATCCTAGCATGTTCTATGGACCTAGTTTTTAGTGGATATTTATTTGGAGTTAAAACTTTAACAGAATTTGAATATATATAATATTCATTTTTGATTTTTCTAATTTCATAAATCATTTTTTAACTTTAATTCTTTTCTTGTGAAATGATTTTTAAAATCTAATAGTTTTATTCTATTCTTAAAATAGTCAGGTAAGTCGCAATCAAAAAATTTCTGATTACCGTTGATATCTTCAAATTTAATAGAATATGAATGTAAGAAAAGTTTATTTGCTTTTGACAATTTTGTTGTTTTTTCTTTATATTTATTATCACCTAAAATAGGATGTCCTATTTCAAAAAAATGTTTCCTAATTTGGTGTTTTCTTCCTGTTAAAAGCTTAACAAGAACAATGGAATGATTATTCTTTGATTCAACAACAATATAGTCTGTTTCAGATTGATAAATTTTCTCATTATAAGTCAATGGAATATTAATTGTACCTTTTTTTTTCTTTGGTACACCATGAATAATCGTAATATAAATTTTTTTAATCTTTCTTTTTTTAAATAAGTCTCCAAAAAAATTTGTTGTTTTTAGATTTCTTGAAATTATTAAAATACCTGATGTTTCTTTATCTAACCTATGAACAAGCTTTGGCCGGTTTTCAGAATTAGATTCTAAATTCTCTAAAATCCTATCCAAATTTATTTTTACGTTCGTTCCACCTTGTACAGCCAATCCAGATGGTTTATTAATTATATAATAATCTTCATTTTTAAAAATTACTAAATTATCGAAAAAAGATTTATGTCTTAATGATACTTTCTTTTTTATACTGGGAGTTGAGATATTAAGTCGTGAGACTACAAGATCCTTTTCTTTTAAAATATATGAATTTTTTACCCTCTTACGATTTACCTTCACAACACCTTTTCTTAACATTTTGCAAATGTTAGGAAAACTGAGGCTAGGATTTTTTTTTTTTAGAAAATAATCAATTCTTTGATTAGTAAAGTCGTCATCAATCAACCATTCACTAGGAATGTTCTGTTTATTAACCATTTTTAATTACTGAGCTACTAAGTTTTTTTTTCTTCCTTTTTTATATCAGTATTAGATTCTAAAATTTCTTTTTTAGTAGCTTTGGGTTTGCTAGGTTCCAATTTTTTTGATTCAGTAGTTTGTGTAGCTGTTTCTTGTTCTTTTAATTGTTCTTTGATTTTAGATTTATCTTTATCAATTCTACCTTTAGCATCTACGTCTCTTTCTACAAGTTCAATAATTGCTTTTGGAGCTGAGTCGCCATATCTAAAGCCAGATTTAATTATTCTCACATATCCACCATTTCTATTAGAATATCTTTTTGCAAGTACATCAAACACTTTATTAACAAGGGATTGATCACCTAGATAGGCTAATACTTTTCTTTTTGAATGCAAGGTATTAGATTTTCCCATAGTCAGGATCTTTTCAACAAAAGGTCTTAAATCTTTGGCCTTTGGGAGTGTGGTCTCAATTTGTTCATTTACTATTAAGGATTTACTTAAATTTTTTAATAAAGCAATTCTATGACTACTCTTTCTATTAAGTTTTCTACCTGCTATACCGTGTCTCATCAAAATCCTCCCTAATATGGATCGTCAAGTTTTCTTCTAATGTCTTCAATATTCTCTGGAGGCCAACCTTCAATCTTCATTCCTAATTCAAGGTTCATAGTAGAAAGAATTTCTTTGATTTCGTTAAGAGATTTTCTTCCAAAATTTGGAGTTCTAAGCATCTCTGATTCTGTTTTTTGAACTAAATCGCCAATATAAATGATTTCATCATTTTTTAGACAATTTGCCGATCTAACAGAAAGTTCCAGCTCCTCAACTTTTCTAAGTAAGTTTACATTTAAAGATGGTTCCTCAACAACAGGCGTTGCAATTTCTTCGACTGGTTCTTCAAAATTAATAAACATTTTCAGTTGCTCGTCGATTATTCTAGCGGCATATGCGACTGAGTCCTCTGGAAATACTGATCCATTTGTCTCGATGTTCATTATTAGTTTGTCATAATCAGTAACTTGTCCAACTCTAGAATTTTCTACTCGAAATGAAACCCTTCTAACTGGAGAAAAAAAAGAATCTATAAAGATAGTTCCAAGAGGTACATCACCTGAATGTTTTAATGCTGGTACATAACCCTTGCCTTCTTCAACGGTAAGTGTGATATTTACCTTGGCCTTTGAGTCAAGTGTTAATAAATGAAGATCTTTATTTAAAACTTCAACATGTGCACCACAGTCAATATCTCCAGCTTTTATTTCTTTGGGTCCATCAGCTTTAATATGAATTTTTGAAGCTTCAACATCGTTTAGCTTTAATGCAAGTTGTTTAATATTTAAGATTATTTCTGTGACATCCTCTCTTACACCAGGTATAGCAGAAAATTCATGAGTCACCCCCTCAACATTAATTGAGGTAACGGCCGCTCCTCTTATAGATGATAAAAGGACCCTTCTCAGCATATTACCAAGTGTTTGACCATATCCTCTCTCGAGTGGTTCGGCTACAAGTTCGGCAGTTGTGGAATCGCCAGTCTCGTTATCTTTAAGAAACTCTATTTTTTTTGGTTTGATTAATTCTTTCCAGTTTTTATTTATCACTTTTCTTTCCTTTATTATCTTAAACTCTTCTTCTTTTTGATGGTCTACACCCATTATGGGGAATTGGTGTGATATCCTTAATAAAGGATATATTAAGCCCTGTAGAGTTAAGTGCCCTTATCGCCGATTCGCGTCCATTACCAGGGCCTTTTACAACGACTTCAATATTTTTCATTCCATGCTCAATGGCCTTCTTCCCGGCTTCTTCAGCAGCAAGCTGTGCAGCAAATGGGGTTGACTTTCTTGAGCCCTTAAAACCCTTATTTCCAGAGGATGACCAAGATACTGTGTTACCTGTATTGTCTGTAATTGTTATAATTGTATTATTAAAGGTTGAATTTATATGAGCAACTCCAGAAACAATATTCTTTTTGACCTTTTTTTTTGTTTTAGAAGCTTTTGAAACCATAATTAAACTGCTTTTTTCTTACCTGCTATAGGTATCGCTTTACCCTTCCTAGTTCTTGCATTTGTATGTGTTCTCTGACCTCTAACAGGTAATCTTTTTCGATGCCTTAATCCTCTATAACATCCTAAATCAGTGAGTCTCTTAATTCTAGATGAAACTTCTCTTCTCAAATCCCCTTCAACTAGAAAGTTACTTTCTATAAATTCTCTTATCTTAATTATTTGTTCTTCGTTTAGTTCACTTACTAACTTTTTTGTATCTATTCCAACAGCAGTACATATATCTTTTGAAAATTTTGGTCCAATACCGTAGATATAGGTTAGAGATATTTCTAATCTTTTGTTTGTTGGAACGTTTACGCCTGCTATTCTTGCCACTATATAACTCTTAATAAATACAAAGCTGGATTATATTTTTTTTTCATTCTAAGTCAACAATAACTATTCAATAATCTTCAAAATATTATTATAGACAGCTTCAATTGATTCCATAGCATCTATCTTGCACAAAATTTTCTTATTTTTGTAGTAATCAACTATTGGTAGAGTAGATTCCTTATAAATATTTATTCTTTTATTTAGTACTTCTAGGTTATCGTCGGTTCTTAAATCTTCTCCAGAGGATTGCTCAATTCTCTGCTCTATTCTACTTTCGAGAACTTTATAATCAATATTAAAGAATATTACATGATCAAGCGAAATTGTTTCGCTTTCTAACGATTTATCTAAAAATTTAGCTTGATCAATATTTCTAGGAAAACCATCAAAAATTATATTTTGATCTTTTAGATCTGAGACTTTTTTCACAATTATATCTATAACGAAATTATCTGGAACCAACCCACCTTGTTGCATAATTTTTTTAATTTTTTGACCAACCTCAGACTTGTTGTCAGAAGTTACGGCTCTTAAAAGATCACCAGTTGAAAGTTGAAAAAAATTTTTATTATCAACAAGCAAGTTAGACTGAGTTCCCTTACCGCACCCAGGTGGTCCGAGCAAAACAATCTTTTTACTCATCTTCCTCTTCTAAAATTTGATTTCTTAATTAAACCTTCATATTGATGAGCAAGAAGGTAGGATTGAATTTGAGTAACCGTATCCATTGTTACACTCACAACAATTAATAAACTTGTTCCACCAAAATAAAATGGAACCTGGTATTTGGATATCAGTAGTTCGGGTAATAAACAAATTACAGATAGATAGATTGCACCTAAAACGGTTAATCTTGTTAGAACATAATCTAAATAATTAGCTGTATTTTCTCCTGGTCTTATTCCTGGGATAAAACCACCATATTTTTTAAGATTATCAGCTGTATCTTTTGGGTTAAAAACAATTGCGGTATAAAAAAATGCAAAAAATACAATCATAGAAATGTATAATGTTAAATAAACAGGGTGTCCTCTACTTAAAAATAAACTTATGGTATTCAACCACTCTGGACCACCCCCAGCATTGAAACTTACGAATGTTATAGGTAATAAAAGCAACGAACTTGCAAAAATTGGAGGAATAACTCCTGAAGTGTTGATTTTTAATGGTAAATGAGATGATGGAGCAGAACCACTTCCAGCTCCTCCAGGTTGTCTTTTAGGGTATTGTACTAATAACCTCCTTTGCGCTCTTTCAATAAAAACCATGAATGCAATTACTACAACTGACATAACTAATAAAAAAACTATAAAAAGCGTAGATAAAGCACCAGTTCGTCCTAACTCAAAGGTGGTACTTAAAGCAAGTGGAAGTTGAGCTACGATCCCAGTAAAAATAATCAATGAAATTCCATTCCCAATGCCTCTTTGCGTGATTTGTTCACCCAACCATACAAGGAAAAGTGTCCCAGAAACAAGTGTAATAACTGTAACTAATCTGAAGAATGTCCCAGGATCCATTACTGCTTGAATACCCTGACTATTGGACATATTCTCAATTCCTACTGCAACCCCATACCCTTGAACAGTTGCTAAGAAAACCGTGCCGTATCTAGCGTACTGATTAATTTTCTTTCTTCCTGCCTCCCCTTCTTTTTTAAGTTGCTCAAGCTGGGGTGATACAACAGTTAATAGTTGCATAATAATACTAGCAGAAATATAAGGCATTATATTTAAAGCAAATATTGTCATTCTGCCTAGCGCTCCACCTGCAAACATATCAAACATTCCCAAAATTCCACCAACGTTTCTCTCAAAAACTTTTTCTAATGCTACAGGATCAATGCCTGGAACAGGAATGTATGAACCAATTCTATAAACAATCAGTGCTAAAAGTGTAAAAAGTATTCTTTTTTTTAAATCTTCTGCTTTGGCAATAGAACCAAGGTTAATTCTGGAAGCTAACTGTTCTGAAACTGAAGCCATATTTATTTCTTCTTATCTATTTTTTTTGTTATTTTTTTTTTTGTTTTATCAGCTGACTTTGTTTTCTTAGCAGTCTTAGATTTATCAGGAGTTTTTTTTATTTTTTTTTGCTCGGTTTTTATTAGTTTACTTTTTTGGGGCTCATTAGAATCAATAACTTTTTTTTCATCTACATCTGTTTTCATATCTTTTATAATTTTCTTTGTTTTAGCTTCATTCTTTGATTTACTCTTTAAATTATTCTTCGCATTAGAAGTTCTAATATTTTTGATGAATTGTTTAAAATCAATAATCTTTATTTCCCCACCAACTCTCTTAAACTCCTTAATCACTCCTTTTGAAGCTGCATGAACTTCTATTGAGATTGATCCTTTTAATTTTTGCCCCATTAAAATTTTAATATGTGAATCTTTCTTAGCACTTATAAATTCATAAAGTTGAGATATATCTAATGATGATTTTTCTTTTACAACCTTTTTATCGAATAGGTAATTAATAAAATCAGTTTTAAGAACTTTATTTTTGATTTTACTTCTTGATTTGAAGCCATGTTTTGGCATTCTCATATGTAAAGGCATTTGACCACCTTCAAAACCATTTATTGAAACACCAGTCCTTGACTTCTGTCCTTTTATACCTCTACCTCCTGTTTTTCCTTTACCAGAACCAATTCCTCTTCCAACTCTTTTTCTTTGCTTCAAGTTTGATATTGGTGTTTTTAATTCATTAAGTTTCATTTCAAACCTCTTCAACTTTCAACAAATGTTTTACCTTATTTATCATACCTTTGATTGAATCATTACCTTCAACAATTTTCACTCTATTTAGTTTATTTAAGCCCAAACTTATTAATGTAAGTTTTTGAGACTTTTCTCTTCCAATAGGACTTTTTATTTGTGTGATTTTAAGCTTTGACATTTTCGATACTTGATGAGTTTTTTCTTCTTTTAGTTATATCATTAACCTTTAAGCCTCTTCTTGAAGCAATTATTTTTGGTGATGAAACTACTTTTAAAGCTTCGAAGGTTGCTCTTACCATGTTATGAGGGTTAGAGGAACCAATTGATTTGGCAACAATATCTTGAATGCCCAAAGCTTCGAAAACCGCTCTCATTGGACCACCCGCTATAACACCCGTACCTGAGGGTGCGCTTCTGAGAAAAACGTTTCCAGAATCAAATCTACCTTTAATATCATGATGTAGTGTTCTACCCTGTCTAAGGGGAACTCTTATCATAGAGTTTTTGGCTTCATCCGTAGCTTTTTTTATAGCCTCAGGAACCTCCTTAGCTTTGCCTTTTCCATGACCAACCATACCGTTACCATCTCCTACCACTACTAGCGCTGCAAAGCTGAACCGCCTTCCTCCTTTAACTACTTTTGCAACTCTATTTATGCTTACTAACTTCTCAATAAATTCATTTTGGGTTTTTTCGCTAGTTTTAGATGAATTTTCATTAGAATTTTTTTTATCGGCACCGGATATACTTTTCTTCTTAGTACCTTCATCTTTAGTAGATAAAGTTTTGTTTTGTTTATTTTTTATGGGGCTTTTAGTTTCATCTTTGTTAATATTGATCTTTTCAGATTCTTTATTTTTTAGGAGATTTGTCTTGTTGTTAGCATTAGAGTCTTTAACATTATCTTCCTTTTTTTTCTGATCAGATTTTTTAGACTCGATTGGTTTATCTTTAGTGTCAGTATTTTCGGATTGCTTATTTTCAGCTTTATCAACACTGTTATCTGTATTTTCTAATGTATCTTTTTCACTCATGATCTTACAAACTAATACCTTTCGATCTGACTCCGTCAGCTAATTGCTTTACTCTTCCATGATATAGATAAGAACCTCTATCAAAAGCAATCTTATTACCAATTTTTTTATCATTTATCAACCCACCTATTATTTCTCCAACTTTGAAAGCAACTTCTTGTGGATTAAGCTTTTTATCTTTCATACTTTTATCATGCGATGAAGCAGACAAAAGAGTTTTACCAATACTATCATCTATCAGCTGAACGTAAATATGTTTGGAAGATCTAAAAAGACTAAGTCTAAGATTAGATGACTTTTTTAATTTCAACCTAACTCTATTTGCTCTTTTAATTCTTAATTCTTTTTTACTCATTATTTCTTCTTACCTTCTTTTCTTCTTATGACTTCATCCTTATATTTAATCCCTTTACCTTTGAAAGGCTCCGGCTTTCTAAAAGACCTTATTTCTGAAGCAGTTTGACCTACTTTTTGTTTATCTATTCCTGAAATCTTAATTTGTGTTGGTTTTGTAACTTCAATTTTCAAACCCTCTGGTACGGGAAAATTAATTGGGTGTGAGTAACCAAGGTTTAATTCGATAGATTTACCTTTTTCTGCTGCTTTGTAACCCACCCCATTTAACTCAAGTTCCTTGACAAAACCGTTAGAAACTCCCTCTACTATATTAGATATTCTTGATCTAACTGTACCCCACATTTTTGCAAAATCTTTATTATTTCCTGCTTTAGCAACTGTAATAGTTTTATCATCAATATCAACTCTAGCATCCTTACCAAAGTTAAATGACAGTTCACCTAGCTTACCTTTAGCCGTAATAATACCATTATCTACTTTGATTTCAGTATTTTCAGGTATTTTGATTGGTATTCTTCCACTTCTTGACATAATTAAACCTTAAAAAACCTTACACAAAATTTCACCACCAACATTTTCACTTCTAGCTTCACTATCAGATAAAACACCTTTTGATGTTGATAGAATTGATATACCTAAACCATCAAAATTTCTTGGTAGATCGTTAATCTTGGAGTACACTCTTCTTCCAGGCGTTGAAATTCTAGAAATTTCTTTTATTACAGGTTCACCATCTATGTACTTTAATTCAATTTCAAAGTTCTTTTTATGGTTTTCTAATTCAACTTTTTTAAAACCTCTTATAAATCCTTCTCTCTCTAAAACTTCAAGAACATTTGCTCTAAACCTTGAGGCTGGCATATGCACATAATCCTTTTTTCTGATTTGAGCATTTCTAATTCTTGTTAACATATCTCCAAGTGGGTCTGACAAACTCATAACTTAATTCCTTTCCAATTACCAACTTGATTTAGTTATTCCAGGTATTTGACCTTTTGCAGCCAATTCTCTGAATGTTATTCTCGAAAGTTGAAACTTTCTATAAATTCCTCTGCCACGTCCAGTTAAAACACATCTATTCCTAATTCTGACTTTAGAGGCGTTTCTAGGAATTTTTGACAATTTTAGCCTAGCCTGAAATTGTTCGTCGGGTGATAATTTTTTATTATTAGCTAACTTTAACAATTTGTCATGCTTTGCTTTAAATTTTTTATATAAATTAATTCTTTTTTTATTTCTTTCTATAATACTTAGCTTTGACATTGTCTCTCCTTAACTTTTAAATGGTAAATTAAAGCTTTTTAACAGCTCCAATGAATGATCTTTATTATTCGTAGTTGTTACAATTGAGATATCCATACCTCTAACTTTACTTACTTTATCATAATTGATCTCTGGGAAAATTATTTGTTCTTTAATACCAATTGAGTAGTTTCCTCCATTATCAAAAGATTTTGGAGATAAACCTTTAAAATCTCTAACTCTCGGTAAAGCAATATAAACAAGTCTATCTAGGAACTCATACATCATATTCTTTCTAAGTGTAACTTTACATCCAATATTCAATCCTTTTCTTAATTTGAATCCAGCTATAGATTTCTTGGCTTGAGTTAAAACCGGCTTTTGGCCAGTTATTAGGGATAACTCTTCAATTGCGCTATTGATCAACTTAGAATCAGTAACAGTTTCACCTACTCCCATGTTTATAACAATTTTTTCAATCTTAGGAACCTCGAAGATATTATTTAAGTCAAATTTTGTCTTCAGGTCATCTCTTATAGTTTTATAATAAAGTTCTTTTAGTCTTGCCATAATTCAATAAACTTAAGTTAAAGTTTCTCCTGATTTTTTTAAAAACCTTACTTTCTTTCCATCTTTTAATTTTTTGAAACCAACTCTAGATGGTTTCTTGGTTTTAGGGTCTGTAATAGAAAGTTTGCATAAATAAATTGGTTTTTCAATACTTTCAATACCCGCTTTAGTAGTTGCTGATTGCTTATTATGTTTTTTAACGATGTTAACACCTTCAACTATTGCTTTATCCCTAGATTTGTTTACGGTAGACTTTACAATTTTTAAAACCTTACCAGTTTTTCCCTTATCCTTTCCTGAGAGAACAAATACATCATCACCCTTTTTAATTTTATAAGCCATTTTAAAGAACCTCTGGTGCTAAAGAAATTATTTTCATATATTTTTTTGCTCTTAATTCTCGAGTTACCGGCCCAAAAATTCTAGTTCCCAAGGGCTCTCCATTATTATTAATTATAACTGCTGCGTTTCTATCAAATCTTATTGATGATCCATCAGATCTGTGTACTTCTTTTGCAGTTCTTACAATTACAGCTTTATGAATATCACCTTTTTTTACTTTTCCTCTTGGGATTGCATCTTTTACAGTCACAACAATAATATCGCCAACTGAAGCAAATCGTCTCTTAGATCCTCCTAAGACCTTGATACACTGAACTTTTTTCGCCCCAGAGTTATCAGCTACGAATAATGTTGATTGCATTTGTATCATTTCTTAGCCTGCCTTTAATACTATCCATGTTTTAGTTTTAGAAATTGGTTTATTTTCTTGAATTGTAACAATCTCTCCAACCTTAAACTTATTATCCTCATCATGTACTGAGTATTTTTTAGTTTTGTTAATATATTTTTTATATATTGGATGCATAACTTTTCTTTTAACAAGTACTGTTATGGTCTTATCCGCTTTGTCGGATACAACAACACCCTTCAAAATTCTCTTTGGCATGTTAACTTTTCTCCACTTCTTTATTATTTATAACGGTTTTTATCCTTGCAATCTGTCTTCTAACCAATCTTATTCTTGCAGTTTTTTCTAATTGACCACTAGATTTTTGAAACCTCAAATTTAATGACTCTTTTCTAAGATCGGCAATTTTATTCTTTAGATCAAAAACAGGAATTTTTAATAAGTCTGAAAATTTATCCATTATGAACCAAGCCTTGAAACAAATTTTGTTTTTATTGGAAGCTTTGCTGAAGCCAATTCAAATGCAGACATGGCTAAATTTTTAGATACTCCATCAATTTCAAAGAGGATTTTTCCTGGTCTGACCTTTGCCGCCCAAAATTCTACTGCACCTTTTCCTTTACCTTGTCTAACTTCTGCTGGTTTCTTCGAAACAGGAACATCAGGGAAGATTCTTATCCATACTCTACCCGACCTTTTGAGATGCCTTGATATACATCTCCTGGCCGACTCAATTTGTCTAGATGTAATTCTTTCTGGTGTAAGTGCCTTCAAACCATAAGAACCAAAGTTAAGGAAATTCCCGCCCTTAGAGACTCCATGCATTCTACCTTTAAATTGCTTTCTATATTTAGGTTTTTTTGGTTGTAACATTTTATTTCTCTATATTTCCTATTTCTTTTTCATTTGTTCTACTTAAGGATTCTGATAAATCTAAATCCTTTTCAAATTTTTCACCTTTAAATATCCATACTTTAACTCCGCATATCCCATATGTAGTATTAGCTCTTGAAACACCGTAATCAACGTCAGCTCTAAGGGTATGTAATGGTACTCTTCCCTCTCTATACCATTCGGTACGAGCGATTTCTGCACCACCAAGTCTACCACTGCAATTAACCCTTATTCCTCCAGCCCCTAATCTCATAGCTGATTGAACAGCTCTTTTCATAGCCCTTCTGAATGCAACCCTTTTTTCAAGCTGTTGAGCAATATTATCAGCAACCAACTGAGAATCTAACTCAGGTTTTTTAACCTCTAGTATATTGATATTAACATCACCACTAATCATCTTGCTGACTGACTTTTTTAATTTTTCAATATCAGACCCTTTTTTTCCAATTATTACTCCTGGTCTTGAGGTATGCAGTGTGATGTTAGCAAGTTTAGCTGGTCGCTCAATAATTATCTTAGAAATACCTGCTGTAGAAAGTTTTTTCATCAAATATTTTCTGAGATTGATATCTTCTTGGAGTAGCTTAGAATAATCCTTCTCGGAGTACCATCTTGATTCCCAAGACTTAATAATTCCAAGCCTAAGACCTATTGGGTTAGTTTTTTGTCCCATTTTCTACTTTCTCCTGCTTCGGTTCTTTTTGAATTTTACTTTCTTTTTCTTCTAATTTTTTTTCAGTAAGTTCTATTCTAATTCTTGAAAATGGTTTTAATATTTTTCCAGCTCTACCTCTAGCTCTTGGTCTAAATCTTTTTAAAACCATTGATTTTCCAACAGTAGCTTCTTTTACATAAAGTTTATCAATATCAAGCTGATGATTATTTTCAGCGTTAGAGATGGCGGAGTTAAGAATTTTTAGAATAATATTAGATATTCTTCTTCTTGAAAATTGAAGAACATTAACTGCATATTCCACAGGCAATCCTCTGATCGATCTTAATACTAGGTTAGCTTTTTGCTGACTAGATTTTATAGACTTACCAATTGCGTGCGCCGTATTATTTAAATTCTTTTCTACCATAATCTTTTATTTAGTTTTTTTATCAGCATTGTGCCCTTTATACGTTCTGGTAGGAGAAAATTCTCCGAATTTATGGCCTACCATATTCTCATTTACAGTTACAGGAATGTGCTTTTTACCATTATGAACCCCAAAGGTCAAACCTACAAATTCAGGGAGGATAGTTGATCTTCTTGACCATGTTTTTATCACGTCATTTCTACCTGAATCTTTAACTTTTTCAGCCTTTTTCATCAAATATATATCCACAAAAGGTCCTTTCCATACTGATCTTGTCATATTAGCTCCTATTTTTTCTTCCTACTTTTCAATACATATTTGTCGGTTCTTTTGTTATTTCTTGTTTTTTTACCCTTTGCTGAAAAACCTTTACGAGAAACTGGGCTTCTACCACCAGAAGTTCTACCTTCGCCTCCACCATGTGGATGGTCAACAGGGTTCATAGCAACACCTCTAACAACTGGCCTCACACCTAACCATCTTTTTCTTCCAGCCTTACCAAGCTTTATATTTTTCTTATCTTGATTGGAGACCATTCCTATAGTAGCTCTACATTCTACCCTCACAAGTCTGATTTCGCCTGAGGATAATTTAAGTTGAGCATACTCTGAATCTTTTCCTATAATCTGACAGTACGTGCCAGCCGATCTTCCTAATTGCCCGCCTTTTCCTGGTTTCATTTCTATGTTATGGACTAAAGTATCTGTTGGAATATTTTTTATAGGTAGACAATTTCCAACCTTTATATCAGCGTTATCCGAAGAAACAACAGTATCTCCAACTTTCAAGTCTTGAGGACAAATTATATAGGAATACTTATCGCCATCATATTTTATTAAGGCAATAAAAGCGCTTCTATTTGGATCGTATTCAATCCTCTCAACAACGGCAGGTGAATCTTTAAGGTTTCTTTTGAAATCAATAATTCTATATTTCTTCTTGTGACCTCCACCTTGTTTTCTTGAGGTAAGATGCCCAAAATTATTTCTACCACCATTTTTAGTCAGACCTTTAGTAAGTTTTTTAAAAGGCTTACCTTTATGAAGAGATTCTCTACCAACTAAGACTAAACCTCTTTGACCAGGAGTATTTGGTTTATATTGTTTCAGTGACATTTTACTTAACCTCTACAGATGAATCAATTGTGTTACCTTCGGCAAGCTTTACAAAAGCTTTTTTAAAACTTGCCCTTTTACCTATTTTATTTCTAAACTTTTTTACCTTACCTTGTTGATTTAAAGTGTTAACATTAACGACCTTAACATTAAATAACTTTTCAACAGCTTGTTTTATCTCAGATTTATTAGATTTAGGTGATACTTTAAATACATAATAATTAAATTGAGAAACAAATGTAGATTTTTCAGAAATCAATGGGTTCCTAATTACTTCGTATAATTTTTCACTAGAAATAGTTTTCATTCTTTAAATCTTTCTTTAATACCATTTAGAGCATTTTCTGAGAGAACTAAATAATCTCTTTTTAGAATGTCATATACATTGATTCCCGCAACTGGAAGAATATCAATCTTTGGAACATTTTTGGATGCTAAAAGAAAATTATTGTCAATATCTTTTCCATCTATGAATAACACAGAGTCTAATTTAAGACCCGCGAGTTTAGATCTAAACAGATTTGTTTTAGGTTTACTCATTTTAAGCTCATTTATAATTCTAAACTTTCCATCCTTAACCTTTTTTGAGATTGCCATTTTTAATGCTAATTTTTTAATTTGTTTTGGAAGTTTGTGAGCATGACTTCTTACCTGAGGACCAAAAATAACAGCTCCGCCTCTCATTTGAGGTGATCTTTTACTTCCTTGCCTAGCATTTCCTGTTCCTTTTTGTTTAAAGGGCTTTTTTGTTGTTCCAGATATTTCAGAAATTCCTTTTGTCTTATGATTACCAGACCTTCTTTTTGCTAGTTGATATCTTACCATTCTATAAATAATCTCTTCTTTAAGTTCTAAGCCAAAGATTTGTTTATCAAGATCTATATCTTTAATTTTTTTGTTATCCAGAGAATTTACTTCAATTTTCATAACTTAACTCTTTGCCTCTTCTTCATTGGTTTTATCTTTTTTACCATCAGAGTCAGACCCTTGTTCTGATGTTATTTCTATACTTTGACTTTCACTTGATTGTTCAGTAGCGATATTTACTTTTGTATCTCTTACTTCATTCTTATTTTGTGTTGATTCTGTAACCTTTGTTTCATTCGAACTTGCACTAGAGTTTTCAGGTACAGTATTTTCTTTTATATTCTGTTGATTCTCATTATTTTGCATCTCCTCTTTGGAGGTTTTAATATCTTGTTCTTTTTTTATTGCATCAACTACCCTTACCATACAACCTTTATGACCAGGCACTGAACCCTTAACAATTAGAAGGTTGTTTTCTTTGTCAACTTTGAGAACAAGAAGATTCTGTGTTGTAATTTTTTTATTTCCAAGTCTCCCTGCCATTTTCTTTCCTTTAAATACTTTACCAGGGTCTTGGCACTGACCTGTGGAACCATGAGATCTATGGGAAATCGAAACACCATGCGTTGCCCTATTACCCGCAAAATTATGCCTTTTCATACCACCAGCAAAACCTTTTCCAATTGAGTTTGACGACACATCAACATATTGACCTTCCATAAAGTTTGATACGTTGATTTCATCACCTACTTTGAAACCTTCTGTAGAATCAAGTCTGAATTCTCTACTACGACTAAAAGCAGTAAGATTATTTTTTTTTAAGAATACCTTGAATGGTTTACATGGATTTTTTGATTTACCATGAGAAAGTGTTACGGAGTTGTAACCATTTTTATCCTTATTCTGAATTGAGATCACTTTACAGTTTGAGACTTTCAAAAGTGTAACAGCCTGATTAGCACTGTTTTCATCATAGTACCTACTCATTCCTAATTTCTCTGCTAAAATACCAACTCTCATAATTTCTTCCTACAGTTTGATCTCAATGTCCACACCGGCTGCCAACTCAAGCTTTTGGAGGGCATCTACAGTTTGTGGTGTCCATTCAGTTATATCCATCATTCTCTTATGAGTTCTCATCTCTAGTTGGTCTCGAGACTTTTTATCAACATGAGGTGATTTTAAAACAGTAAATTTCTCAATGATGGTCGGAAGGGGAATAGGTCCTTTAACGTTAGCACCAGTTCTCTTAGCAGTATTCACAATTTCTAGTGTAGTCTGATCTAAAACTCTGTGATCAAATGCTTTAAGTCTTATTCTAATATTTTGATTAGCCATTCCCTTACCTCGTTATATATTACTCAATTATTTCAGCGACAACACCTGCACCAACTGTTCTTCCACCTTCTCTAATGGCAAATTTTAAACCTTTATCCATTGCTATTGGAGTTAGAAGTTCAACGGTAACGGAAACATTATCCCCAGGCATAACCATTTCAGTACCTGAAGGTAATTCAATTGTACCAGTAACATCGGTTGTTCTAAAATAAAATTGTGGTCTATAGTTTTTAAAGAAAGGGGTGTGACGCCCTCCTTCATCTTTATTAAGTACGTACGCTTCCGCTTTGAATTTTTTGTGAGGCTTAATTGAACCTGGTTTTGCCAAAACCTGTCCTCTTTCAACCTCTTCTCTTTTTGTGCCTCTTAATAAAACACCAACGTTGTCCCCAGCCTCTCCTCTATCTAATAACTTTCTAAACATTTCAACTCCAGTACAGACTGTTTTTGCTGTATCTTTAATCCCGAGGATTTCAATTTCGTCATTAACGTTTACTACACCTCTTTCAACCCTACCAGTCACAACTGTACCTCTTCCAGATATTGAGAAAACATCCTCAATAGGCATTAAAAAATCTAGATCTAACGGTCTTGTTGGTTGAGGAATATGTTCATCAACTTTGCCCATTAGTTCTAAAATAGCTTTTTTCCCAGTTTCCTCATTAGTATCTTCAATTGCAGCTAAAGCTGAGCCTTTAACTATAGGAATATTATCTCCGTCAAACTCATATTTTGACAACAGTTCCCTGATTTCCATTTCAACTAAATCTAAAAGTTCAGGATCATCAACTTGGTCTACTTTATTCATAAATACAACTATTGATGGAACACCAACCTGCCTAGCTAAAAGAATGTGTTCTTTAGTTTGAGGCATTGGACCATCAGCAGCTGAAACAACCAATATAGCTCCATCCATCTGAGCGGCACCTGTAATCATATTTTTTACATAATCAGCATGACCAGGACAATCAACATGAGCATAATGTCTTTTTTCAGTTTGATACTCAACATGAGCGGTAGATATTGTTATACCTCTTTCTTTTTCTTCAGGCGCTTTATCAATTTGAGCATAATCCATAGCGGTAGCACCACCAGTCTCTGCTAAAACTTTTGTTATTGCAGCTGTTAATGTAGTTTTTCCATGGTCAACATGACCAATGGTTCCAATATTACAGTGCGGTTTACTTCTATCAAATTTTTCTTTAGCCATTTTGTTTACTCCTTATAATTATTAACCAGAAACTTTTTCTTTAACCTCTTCAGCTACATTATGTGGTACTTGTTCATAATGATCAAAGGTCATTGTATAACTAGCCCTACCCTGGCTCATAGAGCGTAAATTATTAACATATCCAAACATGTTTGCTAAAGGGACCATGCTGTTTACAACATGATTCACTCCTCTTTGCTCCATACCTGAAACTTGTCCTCTTCTAGAATTCAAATCGCCTATTATATCACCCATATATTCTTCTGGAGTAACTACTTCAACTTTCATCATCGGTTCAAGAAGAACAGCATTTGCCTTTGGCATTGCTTCCCTAAAAGCTGCTCTAGATGCTATTTCGAAGGCCATAACGCTTGAGTCAACATCATGAAAAGCTCCATCAACAAGGGTACATTTAAAGTCGATAACAGGGAATCCAGCAAGAAAACCTGTTTCTGTTGACGATTTAATACCCTTTTCTACACCTGGAATATATTCTCTGGGAACACGTCCACCCACAATTTTACTCTCAAAAACTACCCCTTTTCCTTTTTCCAGAGGTTCAAATTCTAAAACAACTTTTGCAAATTGACCTGCACCACCAGACTGTTTTTTATGGGTATAATCAATTGATGCTGGTTTGGTTATAGTCTCTCTGTATGCCACTTGGGGTGCGCCGACTGTAGCATCCACCTTAAATTCTCTTTGCATTCTATCAACTAAAATTTCAAGATGAAGTTCCCCCATTCCCTTCATAACTGTTTGACCAGACTCGTGGTCTACGCTGACTTTAAATGAAGGGTCTTCAGCAGCCAATCTCTGAAGTGCTACACCCATTTTTTCTTGATCGGCCTTAGTTTTTGGCTCTACAGCAACCTCAATGACAGGATCTGGAAACTCCATTCTTTCTAGAATAACAGCATCATCTGGATTGCATAATGTATCACCAGTTGTTGTATCTTTAAGACCCGCAACAGCAATTATATCACCAGCATAGGCTACTTTGATATCTTCTCTAGAATTAGAATGCATTTGCAACATTCTTCCAAAACGTTCTCTCTTATCCTTAACAGAATTAAGTACTGATGAACCAACCTCAATTTTTCCAGAATATATCCTCATAAATGTAAGTGAGCCTACAAAAGGATCATTCATTATTTTGAATGCAAGGGCTGAAAAAGGCTCGGAATCTGAACTTTCTCTCTTAACTTGAACTTCCTCATCTCTATATTTCACTCCTTTAATCGCTGGAACGTCCAGTGGAGATGGAAGAAAATCGATGACCGCATCAAGCATTGGCTGAACACCTTTATTTTTGAAGGCACTCCCGCATAGCACAGGTACGAACCTACTACTTATTGTCCCTTTTCTTATTAAATCTTTAACTGTTTCCTCAGAAGGAACTTCTCCATCTAAATATTTTTCCATAACAGAGTCGTCCATTTCTACAATAGTCTCAATAAGTTTCTCTCTGTATTCCTCTGCTTTTGCCTTCATATCATCAGCTATATCCTCATAAACGAACTTTGCACCTAAAGACTCTTCTTGCCAAACAATTGATTTCATTTTTACTAAATCAATTAGCCCCTTAAAATTTGATTCCGAACCTAGAGGAAGCTGAATAACCAAAGGGGTGGCACCCAATCTGTCAACAATCATGTCAACGCATCTGTAGAAGTCAGCACCAACTCTGTCCATTTTATTAATAAAGCACATCCTTGGAACTCCATATTTATCAGCTTGTCTCCATACTGTTTCAGACTGTGGTTCAACACCTGCAACTGAATCAAAGACGCAAACACTTCCGTCCAATACTCTTAAGGATCTCTCAACCTCTATTGTAAAGTCAACATGCCCTGGAGTATCTATAATGTTAATTCTTTTATCATTCCAAAAACAAGTGGTTGCGGCGGAAGTAATCGTAATACCTCTCTCTTGCTCCTGCTCCATCCAATCCATTGTGGCGGCTCCATCATGAACTTCGCCAATTTTATGGGAAACTCCGGTATAGTAAAGGATTCTTTCTGTAGTCGTTGTTTTCCCGGCATCTATATGGGCCATGATACCAATATTTCTATAATCATTTAAATTAGTTGTTCTCGTCATAATTTACCACCTGTAATGAGCAAATGCTCTATTTGCTTCTGCCATCTTATGAGTATCTTCTTTTTTCTTTACTGAAATTCCTTTATTGTCATGGGCATCGACAAGTTCTTGAGCTAATCTATCAACCATTGACTTTTCATTCCTTTTTCTAGAGGCGTCGACTATCCATCTAATCGCAAGTGCTTGTGCTCTCTCGTTCCTTATCTCTACTGGAACTTGATAAGTCGCTCCTCCAACTCTTCTTGATCTAACCTCGATACCAGGTTTTACATTACTTAATGCATTTCTGAACACATCGATTGGACTTTTTACTTTCAGTTTATATGCGGCTGCGTCGAGTGCATCGTACACAATTTTTTCTGACTTAGATTTCATTCCATTTACCATTACTATATTTATAAATTTAGAAAGCACTTTGTCACCGTAAAGTGTGTCAGGCCTTGTCTCTCTTTTATCTGCTTTTCTTCTTCTTGACATGTTTTACCTATTTTGGCCTCTTAGCGCCATATTTCGATCTTCTTTGTTTTCTATTTTTAACGCCTTCGGTATCTAAAATCCCTCTTAAAACATGGTAACGAACGCCAGGTAGGTCCTTTACCCTTCCACCCCTTATCATTACAACTGAATGCTCTTGAAGGTTATGACCCTCCCCTGGGATATAGCTTGTGACCTCAAAACCATTTGATAGCTTTACACGGGCTACCTTTCTGAGAGCAGAATTAGGTTTTTTTGGAGTTGTTGTGTAAACTCTTGTACAAACACCTCTTTTCTGTGGACAAGCCTCAAGTGCTGGGACTTTGTTCCTTTTAGTCTGTTTAGACCTAGGCGACCTTATTAACTGATTTATAGTTGGCATTAAATCCTCAAATTAAAGTTAGAAATTGTGTTTGGCATAGCCACTACCAATTATTTTTTGAATAGTAGTCTATCTTTTTTTACTGTCAACAACTGAATTAAAAAATTATCACAGTATTCATATTTACTGACTAGATTTTTCAGAGTTTGCTTTTTCAAGTAACTCTTTATCCTTTTTCACTGCCTCAACTCTAACTTGTGACATAAAAGAACCTGTTCCACAAGGAACGAGCCTTCCAACAATGACGTTTTCTTTCAAACCCATCAAACTATCTTTTTTACCAGAAACTGATGCTTCGGTAAGTACTCTGGTTGTCTCCTGAAACGAAGCAGCTGAAACAAAGCTGTCAGTTTGAAGTGATGCTTTAGTAATTCCCAATAGAATTTTATGACATTTTGCTGGTTTTAAGCCGTCCTTTTCTACAGAAGTATTGGTACTTAAGAACTCTTTTTTACTTACTTGTTCTCCTGATAAAAATGTTGTATCTCCAGGATCAGTAATTTCGACTTTTTGCATCATTTGCCTAACGATAACTTCAATGTGTTTATCATTTATTTTAACACCTTGAAGCCTGTAAACATCTTGTACCTCTTTGGTAAGATATGAAGCCAGAGCCTCCATACCTTTAACTCTTAATATATCATGAGGAACAGGACTACCGTCTACAATAATATCACCAATTTCAACATAATCTCCCTCTTGAACAGATAAGTGTTTAGTTTTTGAAATAACATATTCAATAGGTTCAATTGATGCATCATCAGAAACTATAGATATTTTTCTTTTAGCTTTATAGTCCTTTCCGAATACAATCTTACCAGATATCTCAGCAATCACAGCATGATCTTTTGGTTTTCTTGCCTCAAATAATTCCGCCACTCTAGGCAACCCACCTGTTATATCTTTTGTTTTACTTGATTCCTTTGGAACTCTTGCAATCACATCGCCCTCTTTAATCTTTTTAGCATTTACAACTCCGATGATTGCATCCACTGGGAGTTCATAACTAGCTGGGCTTCCGTTTTCCAAGACTAAAACTTTGCCATCTTTAAGTTTATCGTGTATTTCAAGTCTAGGTAAAAGATCCTGATTTTTAGCTTGTTGCTTCCAATCAATGACAATATTACTTGAGAGTCCGGTTGAATCATCCACAATTTGTCTGGTTGAAACCCCTTCCTCAAGATCTTGAAAGATCATTACACCGTTTGCTTGAGCAATAATCGGCAAGGTAAAAGGATCCCATTCCGAAATTATGTCGGAAACTTTTACCTTCACTCCATCTTTAAAATTTAACTTACAACCAAAAGGTAATCTATGCTTTTCTTTTTCTTTTTGATTTTCATCAAGGATTAGCAACGTTGCATTTCTAGACATATTTATTATTGAACCGTTACTGTCGGTTGCTGACTTAAAGTTAAGATACTTAACGGTGCCCGAAAATTTTGATTCAATGCTTGAAACCTCAGTCCCTTTTTGCGCAGCACCACCAATATGGAATGTTCTCATTGTAAGCTGAGTTCCTGGTTCTCCAATCGATTGTGCAGCAATAACACCTACAGCTTCACCAATATTTACAGGTGTACCTCTAGCCAAATCTCTTCCATAACACTTTGCGCATATACCAAATTCAGCTTCACAAGTAATGGGTGATCTTACCTTAATCTTCTCCAAATTTGCCTTATCAATTAAAATTATATGTTCTTCGGTTATTATCTCGCCATTTTCTGCTATTGTTTTATTAGTCTCTTTATCAATAAGATCCTCTGCCAAAGTTCTACCTAGAACCCTTTCTGATAATTGTTCAACAACCTCACCGCCATCAACTAAACCTTCCATAGTTATGTATTTATCGGTAAAGCAATCCTCAACTGTTACAATACAATCCTGAGCTACGTCAACTAATCTTCTTGTAAGATAGCCTGAATTGGCTGTTTTTAATGCTGTATCAGCTAAACCCTTCCTAGCCCCGTGACTAGAATTAAAATATTCTGCAACAGTTAGGCCTTCTTTAAAATTTGACATGATTGGAGTTTCAATAATCTCTCCTGACGGCTTTGCCATTAAACCACGCATCCCAGAAAGTTGCTTTAGCTGAGCAGCTGAACCCCTAGCACCAGAATCTGCCATCATGTAAACAGAGTTATACATTTCAACTTTGTCGTTATCTTTTGGAACCATAATCTTCATCATTTCATCTGCAACAGCGTCTGAGCAGTTAGCCCATGCATCCACAACTTTATTATATTTTTCACCTTTAGTTATTAAGCCTTCGGCATATTGTTTTTCGTAGGATTTAACCTTTGATTCAGTCTTATCCAATAAAGAAGATTTTGTTTTTGGTATCAACAAATCGTCTTTACCAAAAGATATTCCTGCTTTACATGCCTCTTTAAAACCAAGATCCATTAATTTATCAGCAAAAATAACAGTTTTTTTCTGTCCACAGTGTCTGTAAACGATATCAATTGCATTACTTATTTCTTTTTTTGTCAAAACCTTGTTAATTATATCGAAATTTACCCTTGGATGTCTTGGAAGAATTTCACTAATAAGCATTCGACCAGGTGTAGTCGAAACGGTAAGAGTTACAGGCTCAAAATTTTCATTTAAGGTTTGATATCTACATTTGATGTTAGAGTGTAATGAAACTATTTTTTGATCAATTGCCAAAATAAGCTCTTCCAATGATGCAAAAATCATCCCTTCACCTTTATCACCAGGACTGATCAGACTAAGATAATACAAACCAAGAATCATGTCTTGAGAAGGAACAATAATTGGTTTCCCATTAGCAGGAGACAAAATATTATTTGTTGACATCATTAAAACTCTTGCCTCAAGCTGTGCTTCTAATGAGAGTGGAACATGAACTGCCATTTGGTCACCATCAAAGTCAGCATTAAATGCTGTGCAAACTAATGGATGAAGTTGAATAGCTTTACCCTCTATAAGCGTTGGCTCAAATGCTTGAATGCCAAGCCTATGTAATGTTGGCGCTCTATTTAAAAGAACAGGGTGCTCCCTAATGACCTCTTCTAAAATATCCCATACCTCAGGTCTTTCTTTTTCTACCATTTTCTTTGCAGCTTTGATGGTTGAAGCCATATTATATTTTTCTAATTTTGAATAAATAAATGGTTTAAAAAGTTCAATAGCCATTTTCTTTGGAATTCCGCATTGATGTAATTTTAGCTCAGGACCAGTTACAATTACTGATCTACCCGAATAATCAACTCTCTTTCCTAAAAGGTTTTGTCTAAATCTTCCTTGTTTACCTTTGAGCATATCTGAAAGAGATTTTAAAGGTCGCTTGTTAGTCCCAGTAATTACTCTGCCTCTCCTACCATTATCAAATAAAGCGTCACACGCTTCTTGTAACATTCTTTTCTCATTCCTAACGATAATATCTGGAGCCTTTAAACTAAGTAATCTTTGTAATCTATTATTTCTGTTTATTACTCTTCGATATAAATCATTTAAATCGGATGTGGCGAACCGTCCACCATCAAGTGGGACAAGTGGTCTCAATTCCGGAGGTATAACTGGAATTACGTTTAAGATCATCCATTCAGGTTTAAGCTTAGATTCTAAAAAAGCCTCTATTAATTTTAAACGTTTAACTAATTTCTTTTTTTTTGTTTCTGATGATGTTGAGGCCAAATCTTCTCTTACAGTCTTTTTTTCTTCTTGAAGATCAATTTCAGAAAGAAGTTTTTGTATTGCTTCGGCACCAATCATACTTTCAAAGCTATCTCCATGCTCTTCTTTGAGTGCAGCATTAGTCTCATCATCTAGGATGTCGTGTTTTTTTATCGACTTAACCATTCCAGGTTCAGTAACAATAAAACTTTCAAAATATAAAACTTTTTCAAGATCCTTTAAAGCCAAATCTAAGAGAAGACCTATTCTACTAGGAAGAGACTTTAAAAACCAAATATGTGCAACCGGTGCCGCTAACGGGATATGGCCCATTCTTTCTCTTCTAACTTTAGTTAAAGTTACCTCAACTCCACATTTTTCGCAAATGATCCCTTTAAACTTCATTCTTTTATATTTACCGCATACACATTCATAGTCCTTTATTGGACCAAAAATTCTAGCACAAAAAAGACCACTTCTTTCTGGTTTGAAAGTTCTATAATTTATTGTCTCAGGTTTCTTGATTTCACCATGCGACCATGAAGAGATCTCTTCAGGACTGGCTATAGATATTCTTAGATAATCAAAGTTGACCAAACTTGGCTTTTCAATTAATTTTAATAAATCACTCATAATTACTCTCTTAATTCACATTTCTTTCAAGTAGTTCAACATTAAGACCGAGTGATTTAAGTTCCATAATTAAAACATTAAACGACTCGGGTATTCCAGACTCTATATTATCATCCCCTCTTACTATTGTTTCATAAGCTTTTGTTCTTCCATAAACATCGTCGGATTTTACCGTCAACATTTCTTGTAAAGTATAAGAAGCACCATAGGCCTCGAGTGCCCAAACTTCCATCTCACCGAATCTCTGTCCACCAAACTGAGCTTTACCACCAAGAGGTTGTTGTGTAACAAGACTATACGGGCCAATTGATCTTGCATGAATTTTGTCATCTACAAGGTGATTTAATTTAAGCATATAAATTTGCCCAACAGTAATAGGTCTGTCAAATTCAGTACCAGTTCTTCCATCAGTAAGTTTTTTTTGACCACTTGTATCACTTGATGCAATTTCAAAAAAATTATTTACATCTAGTTCCTTAGCTCCGTCAAATACTGGGGTTGCGAATGGAACTCCAAGCTTTAGATTGTGAGCCCTTCTAATAATCTCATCATCTTTTAAATTTTTAAATCTTTCCTCATAAATATTCTTCCCATAAACATCTAAAAATAAATTTCTAATTTCTTTGATTTTATCTTTTTGTTTCCTAGATTGCTGGGCAAGCCTAAAGAACTTTTTACCTAAATCTACAGAAGCTGCTCCTAAATGAGTCTCTAATATCTGACCAACATTCATCCTTGAAGGTACTCCAAGTGGATTAAGAACAATATCGACTGGTGTCCCATCTTCCATGTAAGGCATATCTTCAGCAGGAATAATTCTTGATATAACTCCTTTATTACCATGCCGTCCAGCCATCTTATCTCCAGGTGCTAATTGCCTTTTAACAGCTACAAAAACTTTAACAAGCTTCATAACACCAGGCTGAAGTTCATCTCCCGATTGAACTTTATCAACTTTCGACTGAAATGTTTTATTAAGTAAGTCAAGACTCTTCTGGAATGCATCATCAAGCATCTCAATTTTTTTCATAATTTTGTCATCTTTTATAACAATTTTTTTAAGTTGTGATAACTTGATGTTCTCTAGCTTATTTTTATCTAACTTAGTCCCTTTGGGTATTCCATCCGTAGCAGTTTGTGAAGTTTGGTTTACAAGTAGTTCTTTTAGACTTTTTTCAAAACTAGATTCAAGAATAAATCTTTCGTCCTCCATATCCATGTGAAGCTGTTCAATTTGCAATCTTTCATTTGATAACGACCTTTCATCTTTATCAACTCCGCGCCTCGAAAAAACCCTTACTTCTACAACTGTACCAGAAACTCCTGGTGGCAATCTAAGTGAGGTATCCTTTACATCCGCTGCTTTTTCACCAAATATTGCCCTCAATAATTTTTCTTCTGGAGTCATTGGAGATTCACCTTTAGGTGTTACTTTTCCAACTAAAATATCACCTGGACTTACTTTCGCCCCAATATGTACAATGCCTGCTTCATCTAAATTAACTAAGGATTCATCACCTACATTTGGAATGTCTCGAGTTATATCTTCTTGACCTAGCTTTGTATCGCGTGCGACAACTTCAAATTCTTGTATATGAATTGAAGTAAACACATCATCAACTACTAATTTTTCTGAAATAAGAATCGAATCTTCATAGTTGTAACCGTTCCATGGCATAAAAGCTACAGTTACATTCTTTCCTAGTGCGAGTTCGCCTATTTTTGAAGCTGGACCATCAGCTATTATATCTCCTTGTTGAACATAATCTCCCTCTCTAACTAATGGAGTTTGATTAATGCAAGTATCTTGATTAGATCTTTGAAACTTACTAAGTCTGTAAATATCAACACCTGTGTCATTATCAACTTTCTCAATAGCACTAATAACAATCCTTGATGAATCAACTTGATTTACATAACCAGATCTTTTAGCAACTACATTAACACCAGAGTCTCTAGCAACAACTGATTCCATCCCTGTACCTACAAAAGGGGATTGGCTTTTCAGCAACGGTACAGCTTGTCTCATCATATTCGAACCCATCAAGGCCCTGTTAGCATCATCATTTTCCAAAAATGGTATTAGTGATGCAGCAACGGAAACTAACTGTTTGGGAGAGACATCAATGTAATCGACATCTTTCGGATCCAACATTAAGAACTCGCCATTTTGTCTACACGAAACTAGGGTTCGAGCAAACGAACCATCCTTTCCCAGAGGTTCATTTGCCTGTGCTATTGCAAACTTTTCTTCTTCCATTGCAGATAGGTAAACAATTTCCGGTGTAACCTTTGATTTAATTACCTTCCTGTAAGGTGTCTCGATAAAACCATAATTATTGACTTTTGAATATGTAGCTAACGAATTAATTAATCCAATATTTGGGCCTTCAGGGGTTTCTATTGGGCAAATTCTTCCATAATGGGATGGATGAACATCTCTGACCTCAAAACCTGCTCTTTCCCTGGACAAGCCTCCTGGTCCTAATGCAGATAATCTTCTTTTATGAGTTATTTCTGAAAGTGGGTTGGTTTGATCCATAAACTGTGATAGTTGACTTTGACCAAAAAATTCTCTTATTGCAGCTGATGCTGGTTTTGGATTTACTAGATCGTTTGGCATTACAGTTTCTATGTCTTGAGCATTAGTCATTCTTTCTTTGATGGCCCTTTCCATCCTAATAACACCAAGGGTATATTGATTCTCGAGAAGTTCTCCAACAGATCTAACTCTCCTGTTTCCTAAATGGTCTATATCATCAATTTGTCCATTACCGTCCTTCAAGAACGCAAGATATTCAACAATTTTAATAAGATCTTCATTTACTAAAGTTCTATTGTCCAAGTCACTTTCTATACCTAATCTAGAATTTATTTTTAACCTTCCTACTGGAGAAAGATCATATCTTTCTCTATCAAAAAAAAGACTTTTAAACAACTTGTCTGCTGCTTCTATAGTTGGAGGTTCGCCAGGTCTTAAAATTTTATAAATTTCATTAACTGCATCATTTCTATTTTTATTTTTGTCTGCAAAAAAAGTATCTCTAATGTATGTACCTTGACTATTAGAGTTTATATTTAAGATATTCAGTGATTTTATATTTTTTTCTTTGATAAAATTTAAAGTCTCTTCAGAAATTTCGTCACCAGCTTCAAAGAAAATTATACCGTTATTTTCGTCATAAATATCGTTAGCTAAATAATTACCAATAATATGTTCATCGGTTATTAATAAAGTTTTTACAGGATTTTTGTCTAACTCATTAGCTACTAAGATGTTAAACTTTTCTCCAGATTTTAGAAATACTTTCCCAGTAACAGAATCAATAATATCTATATCAACTTTATTACCTAAGAAGTCCTCTTTATTGTACTCAAATTTCCAACCCTTTTCTGTTTTTTTTAGAGTTTTAATTTTATAAAAAATTGAAAATAATTTTTCTTGGGACAGTCCATTAATTTTGTTATAATCAAGCTCTGTACCTCTATCTCTACACTCTTTTCTATACTTTAATGATTTTTCATCATCAAGGGCGAGCAGAAGAGTTGATGCGAGAAACTTCCTTCTTTTATCTATTCTTACATAAATTAAATCTTTTGCATCAAATTCAAAATCTATCCATGAGCCATTATACGGAATTAATCTTGATGCAAACAAAAACTTCCCTGTTGCATGACTTTTACCTTTATCATGATCGAAAAAAACTCCAGGTGATCTATGCATTTGAGAAACAACAACTCTTGTGGTTCCATTAAATACAAAGGTACCTTTGGATGTCATTAATGGCATATCACCAAGGTATACATCTTGTTCTTTGATATCTTTAACTGATATAACACCAGTTTCCTCATCGATCTCTCTAATAATAAGGTTTAGCGTAACCTTGAGAAGAGAGCCGTATGTGCCTCCTCTTTGAATACATTCTTCAACATCATATTTAGGTTCTTCAAGTTCATATTTGACAAATCTAAGTTCAGCAACGCCAGAAAAATCTGTAATTGGAAAAACTTTATTAAACACAGCTTGAAGTCCTATGTCTTCTCTGTCTTCTGGCTTTACATCCTTTTGAAGAAAGAGTTCATAGGAATTTTTTTGGATTTCCAAAAGATTGGGCATGTCTACGAGATCAGGAATTTTCCCGAAGCTCTTTCTTATATTATGATTAAAAGTAAAAGACTGTTTCATAATTGATGCTATTTAAGTTCTACATTTGCACCAGCTTCTTCAAGCTGTTTTTTGAACTTTTCAGCATCTTCCTTACTAACACCATCTTTTAATTTACTTGGAGCCGCTTCTACTAAATCTTTAGCTTCTTTTAATCCCAAGCCAGTAATTGTTCTTACTTCTTTAATTACATTTATTTTTTTTTCACCAGCACTTGCTAGGTGTAATTCAAATTCAGATTTTTCCTCTGCGGCGGCGGCATCACCACTTGCTTGTCCAGCTGCAGGCGCTGCAACTGCTACAGGTGCTGCAGCGGATACACCCCATTTTTCCTCTAGAATCTTTGTTAATTCTGATGCTTCTAGTACAGTTAAACTCGATAGATCATCAGCAATTTTTTGAATATCAGCCATAATTTACTCTCCTTTTTCTTGATATTTAGTATTTATTAATCTGGCTAAACCAGATTGTGTAGCATTCAAAGTACATGCAATATTAGTTTGCGTAGAAATTAACAAGCTTAATAGCTTAGATCTTATAACCTCTAAGCTTGGAAGTGAGGCTAATGTTTTAATTTCGTCAACGGTTAATTCCTTTTCTCCCATTGCTCCACCAAGTATTTTAAGATTCTCGTTATCTTTGGCAAAATCCACTAACACTTTGGACGTGGAAACAGGATCATCTGAATATGCAATGGATGTTGGACCAACAAACAACTTATCAAGTATTTGAAAGTTTGTGTTTTTTATTGCCATCCTTGCCAATGTGTTTTTCGCAACTCTAAAATTTGAATTTGCTGAACTAATTTTATCTCTTAGAGAAGAAATCTGAGAAACATTAAGTCCTTTATAATCTACAACTAACATAAACTCTTTATCTTTCAAAATAGAATTAAACTGTTTTACAAATTCTCTTTTTTGTTCTCTTTGCACCCTTCAGCTCCAATATCTGTCTGAGTAAATCTTATGATTGACCCATCTATTCAGGATATTTAAGGAATTAAAGCACCACCTGAAGTCTATGACAGAAAAATTAAATATTACATAACACTTGTTGAATCAACTTGCAAGCCCGGACCCATTGTTGATGTAATAAAAAATTTTTTTATAAAAACACCTTTTGAGTTTTCCGGTTTTTTCTTTTTTAATTCATCAAGAAAAAAAACAATGTTTTTCTTTAGCTCTTCATCACTAAAACTAATTTTTCCAACAGGAGCATGCACTAAACCAGCTTTATCAGTCTTATATTCTACCTGTCCAGATTTTATATTTTTGATTGCAGATGATAAATCATTAGTCACTGTTCCAAGTTTAGGATTTGGCATTAATCCTTTAGGACCTAAAATTTGACCTAACACACTGACCTTTGGCATCATTCCTGGTGTTGAGATACACTTATCAAAATTTATCTCACCATCTTTTACCTTATCTACAAGTTCCTCAGAACCAACTATATCAGCACCAGAATCTTTTGCTTTTTTCAAATCATCTCCATCAGCAAAAACAGCAATTTTAATTTTCTTTGAGGGCATTTTTGGCAAACTTATAATACCTCGGATTTGCTGATCAGATTTTTTTGCATCGATTCCAAGAACAACAATAACGTCTAGAGTTTCATCAAATTTTTTTGATGCAAACTTTTTAGAAGTTGCAATAGCTTCCTCAATTTTAAATATTATTTTATCTTTTATTTCATTTGTTATAATTTTATTTTTTTTTGTTTGTTTCATCATTCCACCTTAATTCCCATTGATCTTGCCGTTCCTGCAATCATTTTTTCTGCAGATTCAATTTTATTAGTATTCAAATCTTTAATTTTTTCTTCAGCAATCTTTTTTACATCGTTTCTTGAAAGTGTTGCGATTGTTTCTTTACCAGGTGTTTTGGATGCTTTTTTTAATTTTAAAGCTTTTTTAATAAAAAATGATACAGGTGGTTGTTTAGTTTCAAATATAAATGATTTATCTTGAAACACAGTTATTGTAACAGGAATGGGCATTCCTGCTTCTAATTTTTGAGTGGCTGCGTTAAATGCCTTGCAGAACTCCATTATATTGACACCTTTTTGTCCTAGAGCAGGTCCGACTGGTGGAGATGGGTTTGCTTGCCCTGCAGCTATCTGTAATTTGATATATCCGTCTATTTTTTTTGCCATATACAATCCTAATTATATCTTTTCAACTTGAGAGTATTCTAGATTAACGGGTGTTGATCTCCCAAAAATAGAAACACTTACTTTTAATCTTGCTTTCTCCTCATCAACTTCCTCAACCATTCCATTAAAAGAGGAGAAAGGGCCGTCTGAAACTCTAACTTGTTCACCAATTTCGAAACTAACAGAAGGTTTTGGTTTTTCAAGCCCATCTTTCATTTGATTTAAAATTGAATCTATTTCTGATTGGGACACAGGTATTGGTTCTCCCTTTTTTCCTCCTAAAAATCCATAAACTTTAGGAAGTGTTCTAACGATATGCCAGATTTCATCATCCATTTTCATTTTCATCAACATATAACCAGGAAAAAACTTTCTTTCCGCATTAACTTTCTTGCCCTTCTTCATTTCAATGACTTCCTCGGAAGGAATTAGAATTTTTTCAATATTATTCTGCATATTTTTTTTCTCAATTTGAGCTAGGAGCTCTCTCTCAATTTTTTTCTCATTTCCCGAATAAACTTGTAATATATACCATTGCATAATTAATCTCAAAAAAGTATCAGGGTGACTAAGTATGAAATGATTTTATCTACAAGTAAAAAGAAAAGAGAAGCAATAAGAACAAAAATAAAAACCATTATAGTTGTTGAGATTACTTCTGGCTTTGTCGGCCAAGTTATTTTTAATGCTTCTTGCTTAACTTCTTTGTAAAATGACGAAATTTTATTCATATTATCACAAATATAATATTTTTTTGGTATAGTTAACATATTGTTAGGATTTTTCAAATAATTAAATTAATAAAATTTGACTATTTTAAATAAAAATATTTTCATTTTAACTGGGGCAGGTATCTCAAGTGAAAGCGGGATAAAAACTTTCAGAGAAAAAGATGGTCTTTGGGATAATCATCGTATAGAGGATGTTTGCACACCCGAAGCATTTCAAAAAGATCCGGATAAAGTAAATAACTTTTATAATGAAAGAAAAGTTGTTTTTAACAGACCAGAAATTAAACCAAATAATGGTCATAAAGCCCTTGTCGAATTAGAGAGAATTTGTAAGAAAGATTTTTTGATTGTTACTCAAAATATAGATTCTCTTCATGAGAAAGCAGGGTCAAAAAATCTTTTACACATGCATGGTTCACTTGAAAGACTTTATTGTATGAACTGTGGACATACAATTGCTTATGATTTTGAAATTGATTCAAGCTTTATTTGTTCTAATTGTAAAAAACCTGGTAAGGTTAGAGTTGATGTAGTTTGGTTTGGTGAGCAACCAAAACATCTAGAGCAAATATATAAATTTCTAGAAAAAACCGAAGTTTTTATATCAATTGGAACTTCCAATAATGTTTATCCAGCTGCAGGCTTTATTGATTACATTCTAAGTAAGAAGGAGAAAGCCTTACTTTACGAATTCAACCTAGAAAAAACTATAAAATCTGTTTTATTTACTAGGAGTTTCAAAGGATATGCAAGTGAGACATTACCAAATTTCATTAAGCTCGTATCAAATAGAAAATATAAAATTTAGAAAAATGGCAGGGGCGGAGAGATTTGAACTCACGACCTACGGTTTTGGAGACCGTCGCTCTACCAACTGAGCTACACCCCTTTAATTTGGAGCGGGTGAAGGGAATCGAACCCTCGTAACCAGCTTGGAAGGCTGGGGCTTTACCACTAAGCTACACCCGCAAAAAAAAAAATACTTCTTCTGATTATCATGTGGTAAAATTATTGTAAATAAATTTATCCAATGAAAATTATACTTTTCCATAACCATAATTGCTCAAAATCAAGAGCATGTATTGAATTATTAAAAAAAAAAGATGTAGAATTTGAATTGAGAAACTATATTAGAGAACCATTAGAGCTGACTGAGATAAATGAAATAATTTCTAATCTTGCAGAGAATACAGAAAAAATAATTAGAAATAATAAAGAATTAGATTATAGATCGATCAATTCTAAAACGAAGTTAGGTAAATTTTTATATGAAAATCAAAAACTACTTCAACGACCAATTCTTTTTTATAAAAAATATTGGGTATGCAGGCCACCAGAAAAGGCATTAGAAATATTGGGTATAGATTAAAATGGTGGAGGGAGTAGGATTCGAACCTACGTAGGATTACTCCGTCAGATTTACAGTCTGATGTATTTGACCGCTCTACCATCCCTCCAGTAGTTTGAATGTATACTTTGCATTTCTATAATTTGTAAAGTAAAAAATAATTAAATAATTTAATTATGAAAAAAAATAATCAACAATTAATTTTTGGGATACATGCATGTGTTGCAGCATTAACTAACTCAAAAAGAATTGTTAATAAAATTATCTGTACAGAACAAGTTTTTAAAAAATACAAAAATTTAATTGAAAATAAAAATATCAAAGATCTTAATATAAAAAAAAGAAACCAGATAGATTCTGTACTTGGTTTAACTACTCATCAAGGAATTGTAATTTATTGTAACCCTTTAATAAAAGTTAATACTTTAAAGGAAATAGAAAAAGAAAATTTAGTTTTAATTTTAGATTCTCTAACTGATAGTCAAAATGTTGGTTCAATAATGCGTACTGCTTTTCTTTTTGGTGTTAGAACAATTATATATACAAAACATAATTCCTTTGAAATCAATCCATACTTGATAAAGTCAGCCTCAGGTGCTTTTGAGAAAATACAATTAGTTGAGGTAATAAACTTAAATCAAACAATTGATTTTTTGAAAAAAAAGGAATTCTGGATAGTTGGTCTAGATACAAATTCAAAGAAAAAAATTAGCACAATACCGAATAATATAAAATTAGCTATAATTTTAGGTTCAGAAAATAAAGGAATTAAAAAACTTTCATTAGAAAAATGTGACTTTAGAGTCAATATAAATACTGTAAAATCTAAACTAGTAGATAGTCTAAATGTGTCGCATGCAACAGCGATAGTATTGTATGAGGTTAATAGTGAAAGAATTACCTGAATTCTATAATGATATAGATAAAACTCTATCAGAAATAAAATCAATGTTATCAAGAGGAGTGAATGATAGAAAATCAAATTTTCACTATACTACCTTATGTACAGTAGACAATAATTCTAGACCCCAAGCTCGAACAGTAATTTTTCGTAATTTTGATATTGAAAAATTTTACTTATACATTCATAGCGATTTAAGATCTAAAAAAATTAATGAAATTAAAAATAATAGTCATGTTTCATTAGTTTTTTATGATGATAAAAAAAAAATTCAATTAAGGATGAGAGGTATAGCTAAAATCGAACCTTCAAAAAAAGATTCATGGAACAAGCTTAGTAATTGGTCAAGAAGATGTTATCTTTCTGAGGAATCCCCTGGAATTAATAAACAAGAGCCGACATCTGGATTTTCTGAAAAATATTACTTTAATGCTCCTTCAACTGAAGAATCAGAAAAAGGGTTGCAAAATTTCTCAGTTATACAGATTATGGCTGAAGAAATTGAATGGTTGTTTCTTGCTAGCCAAGGGCATAGAAGAATACTATTTGATATCAAAAGAGATTTGGAAAATATAAAAATAGAAGGAAAATGGCTAGTTCCATAAAAATAGAATTTTTTTTTTTATTTATTTTTCTCCCAACAATACTTTTTTTTATTCCTGAT
>CACJRF010000011.1 GCA_902595755.1 uncultured Alphaproteobacteria bacterium
TTCCTTAAAAGAGATAAATGACCATATTCTAATTTGAGATAATTTAAAGTTCAATTCTGCTACTTTATTTGATTTTTTTTCAATATCTTTCAGTGAGTTTTTTATAAGTTCTTCAGGTATTTTTTTATTCCTTACTAAGTGTAAAAAAATTATTTTAAGAAACGCTGAATGATGTTCATCAAGGTTTTTGGAATAGTCTGGTATTCCGCAAACATCCCAAAGTATCTTCAAATTTTTACTAAATTTAATTTCTTTTTTTACTTCAAAGTCTCCAATAAGTATTTTAAAATACCTTTCGTCATTTGCATTTCTTTTAAGTTTAAAAAAATATTCTTTAGGTCTTTTGGATAAATTTTTAATCAATTCTTTAGGGTGCTGGAATGAAATGTTACTATTTCTCCAATAAAAATTTTTAATTTCTGAATGATTATAATTTTCTATAAACTTTACAATTTCATCACCTATTAATTTCTGGTTACCTGTTGTTCCAAAAAAACCATCATTTAGATATCTACCAGCTCTACCAGCTATTTGAGCTAACTCATCGAATGTAAGTTTTCTTTTATTCTGTCCATCAAACTTTATTAAGCTTGAAAAAAAGACATATTTAATATCTAAATTCATCCCTAAACCAATAGCATCAGTTGCCACAATATAGTCAACCTTTCCATCCTCAAACAGTTTAACTTGTGCATTTCTCACTTCTGGAGACAGCGCTCCCATTACTATAGATACTCCACCGTAAATTTGTTTAATTCTTGTAGCAAATTGATAAATATCTAGTTGTGAGAATGCTATAACTGCAGATCTTTTTGGTAATCGAGCAATATTTTTATATCCTGAATAAGTAAGATTAGATAATCTTTTTTTTTTTAAAATCTTAATATCTGGATAAATTTTTTTTAAAATTCTCTCTGCGCTTATCGAACCCATAAACACAGTTTCTTTGTTTCCTAAAATATTTAATAATTTATCAGTAAAAACATAGCCTCTTTCAAAATCACTAGCTAGTTGTATTTCATCTATCCCAACATAATCAAATGAATAATTTTTTGGAATAGACTCAACTGTACAAAAAAAATACTTTGCTGCTTTGGGTATTATTTTTTCTTCACCAGTTATTAACGCAACTTTTGACTCACCAACAATTCTTTTTGTATATTCATAATTTTCTCTTGCAAGTAATCTCAATGGGAATCCGATAACTCCGTTATCACATTTGAGCATCTTTTTTATTGCAAAAAAAGTTTTTCCAGTGTTTGTTGGCCCTAATATTGCTGAAATATTATTCATCAAATATAAATTTGCTTAAGGTTATTTTATTTAAGAAACATTACTAAGAACAAATGGCAAAATACCATCATACTTAAAATAACTTATTTCTTTATCAGTATCTATTCGTGACTTAACTTTTATCAATTTTTCCCTTTGATCAGCATATAAAACTTTTATTACGTTTTCTATATTTGGTTTTGCTAAATACTGTTTCAAATCGCCAATAAAAAATAACTCTGAACCTTTTAAATTTAAATCTCCTTTTTTGACTTCATGAAGTTGTAAAGGTAACACACCCATACCAACTAAATTTGACCTGTGAATTCTTTCAAAACTCTCTGCTATAACACACTTAATCCCTAGAAGTTTTGTTCCTTTTGCTGCCCAATCTCTCGATGAACCGGTTCCGTATTCTTTACCTGCAATAACAATAAGTGGGATATTTTCTTTTTCATATTTTTTTGCAACGTTAAATACTTCATCTTCACTTTGTGATGGAAAATGCTTGGTTACACCCCCACTTTTCTCAACGATCTCATTTTTTAATCTTATATTTGCAAATGTCCCTCTAACCATTACTTCATGATTGCCTCTTCTAGAACCAAAGGAATTATAATCACTCGAACTTATCTGAAGGTTATTTAAATATTTGCCAGCAGAACTGTCTTCTTTAATAACCCCTGCTGGAGAAATATGGTCAGTTGTAATAGAATCTCCAAGAAGCAAAATAGGCCTAGCTATTATTTCTTTTTCTAAATCTGGTTTTGGAATATCTAAAAAGGGTGGTTTTTTAATATATGAAGAGGCAATAGACCACTTAAAAGTTGAGGAACTTTCAACTTTAATTTCATCCCAATTATTATCTCCTTCAAAAATTGTCTTGTAGTTTTGTTTATACATCTTTTCGTTGACATTATTTTTGATTATTTCATCTACTTCAGATTTTGAGGGCCATAAATCTTTCATAAAAATTCTTTTTCCGTTAATTTCAGATATGGGATCTTTTTCTAAATTTATATTAATAGATCCAATTAAAGCAAAGATGACAACTAATGGAGGAGAAGCCAAAAAGTTTGATTTAACAAGTGGGTGAATTCTTCCCTCAAAGTTCCTATTTCCAGAAATAACACTACAAACATTTAAATCTTTAGAACTTATTTCTTCGTTTATTTCGTCTCTCAGTGGGCCAGAGTTTCCAATACAAGTAGTACAACCATAACCTACAATGTCAAAGCCAAGTTTACTTAAAGGTTTGATTAAATCTGCGTCTTCGAGATACTTACTTACAACTTTACTACCTGGGGCAAATGAGGTTTTGACCCAATCTGGTACTTTTAAGCCAAGCTCAACCGCTTTTTTTGCAACCAGTCCTGCCATTATCAACACAACAGGATTTGATGTGTTTGTACAGCTTGTTATTGCAGCAATACAAACAGAACCATGCCCTAAATAACTAATACTCTGTATTGCGGTCTTTTCAGAAGTTTTGAGTTCTTTTTGAAAAACTTCAGGAATTTCAGATAGATTAAACCTATCTTGCGGTCTTTTAGGACCAGCTAGTGATGGTGTTATTTTATTTAAATTTATTTCAAGAGTTTCATTGTACTTTATATTTTCATAGTCTTGATGCCACAGCATCTGTAATTTAGCATATTCAGTTATTAAATTAACTTTTTCAGAACTTCGTCCAGTCTCTTCCAAATATTTTATTGTTTCCTCGTCAACAGGAAATAGTCCACATGTTGCACCATACTCTGGTGCCATATTTGAGATAGTTGATCTTTCTGATAATGATAAACTCTCAATTCCATTACCAAAAAATTCAACAAACTTTCCAACCACATTAAATTTTCTTAACTTCTCAGTAATTGTCAAAACTAAATCTGTTGCAGTTAAGCCCTCTTTAAGTTGACCAGATATCTTAACACCTACAACATCGGGAACGGTCATAGATATTGGTTGTCCAAGCATAACGGCCTCAGCCTCAATGCCCCCTACTCCCCACCCCAGAACTGACAAAGCATTTACCATAGTCGTATGACTATCTGTACCTACAACTGAGTCTAAATAAAGAAGATTGTCATTTGATGAAACAATATCAGCTAAATACTCAATATTTATCTGATGGCAAATTCCAGAACCCGGAGGAAATAGAGAAAAATTTTTTAATGATTTTTGAGCCCACTTCAAAAGTTTATATCGTTCATGATTGCGTTCAAATTCTTTCTCAACATTTAAATTTAATGAATTGATATTTGAAAAATTATCTACAGAGATTGAATGATCAATTACTAAACTAACTGGAACAACTGGGTTTATAATCTCAGGGTTTTTTCCATCTTTCAACATTTTATCTCTCATCGCTGCTAGATCAGCAATTGCCGGCACACCAGTATAATCCTGCATTAATACTCTTGAAGGCGAGAAAAAAATTTCATCTCCAAAAATATTATTTTTTATATTTGTTACTATTTTTTTAAGTAACTCATCATTTTCTGAACATCTAACAAGATTTTCCAAAAGAATCCTATACGTAAAAGGCAACCTCAGCAGGTCAAAATCAAAACGTCGACTAATTTTGCTTAAACTTATATAGTCGTAAGGATTATCATTAATTTTAATCTTTTCTATGAAAGTATTAGTAGTTATATTCATTTTTATAATAATGGTTAAATAAAAAATACAATTTTCATGATTTTAGAAATTATATCAATATATTTATCTAGAAATAAAAAAATAATATTTAAGAATTTTTGTCTAAAAATCAAAAATAGCGAAATAGTTACACTCATTGGAAGAAATGGTTCTGGTAAAACCTCTTTATTAGAAATGATCGTAGGATTACTAAAACCTGAAAGTGGGGCTATAAAAATCAATAGTATAAATATCGAGGAGATAGGTGAGCGTAAAAGAGATCAATTTATTTATATTCCCTACGAGGATGCTTTAAAAGAAGATTTAACAATTTGTGAAAATCTTCAAATCTGGGCTAACTTAGCTAGTGTAAATTTAAGTAAAGAACTCTTAGAAAAAAGTCTAGATTACTTTTCTCTTTCTGAAATTAAAAATGTATTAGTTGGAAAATTATCACAAGGTCAAAAAAAAAAAATCGCTTTGACTAAACTTTTACTTATAAATTGTGGTTTATGGATTTTAGATGAGCCTTTCAATAGCCTTGATAAAGAAAGTATTGAGATCCTAAAAAAATTGTTCTTATCACATAAAAAAAAAGGCGGTGTAGTTTTATTTGCTAGCCATATTGATATTAAAATAAGAGGTAAAATTAATGTTTTTTTGAAACCTCCAAAAACTCCTTTAGTAAAAACAACTAAAATTGATGATTGGGAAGCTTTAAGATAAAAATGAACACGTTAACTTTAATTAAAAGAGAAATAAAATTATCTATAAGAAATTTTGGGCTTATTTTAAGTTACTCAAGTTTTTTTCTTTTATCTTTATTAATTTTTACATTTGGAGTTGGTCCAGATCTTAAGCAATTAAATACCGTATACATCCCCATTATTTGGGTAATAATGCTTTTTGCAATTATTTTAGTCTCGGATAATTTTCTACTAAGTGACTTTCAAGATGGTAGTCTTAGGGAGCTGCAATTTTTAGGTTATTCTGAGGAATCTATAATAATCTCTAAAACAGTAGTTATGTATCTTGTTTTAATTACACCTCATTTCTTCCTAATACCAATATTTTCAATTTTCTATAACATGAATTTCAACGATCTTTTTCAACTAAGCTTAGATATTTTTATAGGCATGCCAAGCTTAATTCTTATATCCTTAATCGCTTCTCTCCTAACAATTCAAATAAAAAGAAATAAAGTGCTCCAATTTATAATTATAATGCCCTTTTATGTTCCAATAATAGTTTTCACTACAAGTAATTATGATGGTATTTTATATAGTTCTTTTGAGTTAAATAAAATTTTGATTTTAATTGGATTTTTTTTAATTACATTACCTATTACATTACTTTTAGGAAAGCTAATTTTGAATGAGATAAATAAATGATTTTTAAGTTTGCAAACCCCAATAAATTTCTAAGAATATCAAAATTCTTATTCCCTTATTTTAATGTTTTCTTTTTAATTTCCTTCGTTTACGGTCTATACCTTTCTTTTTTCAATAGCCCTCCAGATTATTTGCAAGGTGAAACTGTAAGGATAATGTATATTCATGTTCCATGCGCATGGTTCTCTTTAATGCTGTATAGCTCAATTGCAATTTGTGGCTTTTTTTCTCTAGTCTTTAGACACACACTTGCAGATATTGCAATAAGAGCAATTGCCCCTCTTGGAGCATGTTTCACAATTGCCACACTCATTACTGGATCTATATGGGGAAAACCAACATGGGGTACATGGTGGGTTTGGGACGCAAGGTTAACCTCCGAACTTGTACTTCTTTTTCTTTATGTAGGAATTATTTCGCTTTCAAATGCATTTGAAAGTAAATCTAAAGGTGATAAATACGCAGCAATGCTTTCTCTTGTAGGGATAATAAACCTACCTATTATAAAATGGTCCGTTGATTGGTGGAATACATTACACCAACCAGCTAGTATCTCAAAATTCTCTTCGCCTTCAATTGATACTGTTATGTTAATCCCACTTTTTGTAATGACACTATCATTCCTTTTTTTATCATTAAATATAATTATAATCAGAATTAAATCAGAGATTCTTCAAAGAAAAATTGATATCTTAAACTCTTCAAAAATAAATTAATGCACTACTTCCTTAAATTTCTCGAAACTTCTGATCATGTTCCATATGTGCTATCGTCATATTTTGTTGTATTTGTAATACTAATCATTATCTCTGTAAATAGTCTTAAACGACTAAAAAGATTGGAAACTGAATTAGTAAATTTGACAAAAAATGAAAAAAAAAAATAAAAGACTCAAAACCCTCCTTCTTTTCCTAGTTCCAATTTTTACTGGTGCTACAATAATATTTTATAATCTCAAAGATAATATGGTTTTTTTTTATTCTCCAACAGAAATTTTAGACAAAAGTGATGAGATCAAAAGCTTTGTTAGACTTGGTGGTATGGTAAAGAAAGGAAGCGTAAGTAAAGAAAATACCTTTTTTAATGGAGCAAATGTAGAGGAAGTTTCATTTATAATTACAGATTTTAAAAATGAAATTGAAGTAAAATATATAGGCATTTTACCTGATTTGTTCAAGGAAGAACAAGGAGTAGTCGTCCAAGGTAATATTGATGAGATGAAAGTAATGAGGGCAACTGAAGTTTTAGCAAAACATGATGAAAATTATATGCCACCGGAAATTGAAGCTATTGAATCTATAAAGGAAAAAATTAATGACATCTGAACTTGGTATAGTATTTTTATTTTTAGCTTTGATATTATCATCTTTTAGTTTTATTAAACTCAACTTTGGCTTTTTTAATATTAATTTCTCTTCATTATGTAATATAAAAATAACTAATATAGTCTTCACATTAATCTTTTCATCATTCATAATTCTAACCTACTCCTTCATAAACTCTGACTTTTCATTAGATGTAGTTGTTAATAATTCTAATAGTCAACTTCCATTTATTTATAAAATTACAGGAGTGTGGGGTAATCATGAAGGGTCAATTTTACTGTGGTTATTGGTGATGGCTTTTTTTGGTTTTATTTTTTCAAAAATTAGAAATATAAATAATGAATTTAAGGAACTTGTCTTAACTATTCAAAATAGTTTAATTTTTTTAGTGTCACTTTTTATTGTTTTTACATCCAATCCTTTTCAAAAAAGTTTTCCACCAAAAATTGAAGGCGTAGATTTAAACCCTTTACTTCAAGATCCTGGTTTAGCGATTCATCCACCTTTTTTATATCTTGGTTATGTTGGGTTCTCAATAGTTTATTCAATAAGTCTGGCTTTAATTAGTAACAAGGGTAATTTTAAATTTATTGAAATTCTTAAACCATGGGTGTTCATTTCTTGGACCTTCCTCACAATTGGTATTGGTTTAGGAAGTTGGTGGGCATACTATGAATTAGGATGGGGAGGGTTTTGGTTTTGGGATCCTGTAGAAAATGCTTCATTACTTCCATGGCTAACAGCTTCAACCCTCCTTCATACTATATTGTTAGCTAACAAAAATTCCCTTTTTTTCAAGTGGACAATATTTTTAGCTATATTTACATTTATTTTAAGTTTACTTGGAACTTTCTTGGTAAGGTCTGGTGTGTTAGTTTCAGTTCATGCATTTGCTAACGACCCTAGCAGAGGCTTGTTCATACTTTTTTTGCTTTTAGTTATTACATTATTTGGCTTTATAAAATTTCTCAAAATTCTGGATAATAAAAACCATAAAGAAATTAACTTTTTATCTAGAGAAGGTGTAATTTCTTTGAATAGCATCTTTATGCTATCCTTAACTTTTACTATACTAATTGGAACAATTTATCCTATTTTTTCAAATGTTATTTTAGATAAAAAGATTTCCGTAGGTGCACCATTTTTCAATTCGATTCTCTCTCCAATGATGATACCATTGACTATTGGAATGATTGTGGGACCATTTATAAAATGGGGTCGAGATGATCTTAAGTTTTTAATTAATAGAATTAGATACGTTATAATTCTTATATTAATAAGCTCATTAATAATATGGTATCTAAATTTTGGAGGGCCAATTTTATCTATAATATTCTTCATACTTGGAGGAAGCCTAATAGCAAGTTCAACCTATGAGTTATCATTATTTTTATTTTCAGTTAAAAGAAAAGTAAAATTATCAAAAAAGATTTTATCGCAAATCTTAGCTCATTTAGGTATTGGGATTCTTATTATTGGCGTGACAGGAAGCAGTATACTAAAAGAAGAAAAAATCCAATTTCAAAGCATTGGCGAAGAGATCATGATAAAAGAATTCAATGTAAAATTTCTTGGAGTCAGAAGTGTAGAAGGTGAAAATTATATTAGCCAGATGGGACTTTTTGATATAAGTAAAGGTGGAAATATTATTAAGCGTATGACACCAGAAAAGAGATTTTATAATTCTGGAAAACAAATGACAACTGAAGCAGCTATTAGTTCGGGAATCTTTGGAGATCTTTACATAGCGCTAGGTGAAAGAAGTGAAAATGATCCTGATGAGAAAAAATGGACAACGAGAATCTGGTATAATCCATTTACTTTATGGATTTGGATGAGTGTAATTCTTTTGGCTTTGGCAGGTCTAATATCATTTGTTAGATTTTCACAATCACGTTTATGAAATATATAATTTTAATAGTTTTATTACTCTCAACTTTTCTGCTTTTCTTTGAAGGGTTAAAGAATGATCCTAAGCTCATTCCTTCAAATCTAATTTCTAAGAAAATACCAAAATTTAAATTACCTAGCTTAGATAACAGATCTTTTGAGGATAGTGACTTAAGAACAAAAGATTTAAAACTAATCAATTTTTTTGCATCTTGGTGTCCGCCATGTAAAGTTGAACACAGTAATCTGATTAAATTGAGTCAAAGATTTAAAATTTTTGGTATTGCAAAAAAAGATACGGAAAAAAATATTGAAACTTGGTTTTCGCAGATGGGCAACCCATACTCTAAAATTGGCTTTGATCATGATGGTATGGTTAGTATTAATTGGGGTGTTTATGGTTTGCCTGAAACATTTATAATAGATAAAGAGCAGAAGATAATTTATAGACATGTAGGAGCAATTACTGAAAAAGATATGAAAAAAATAAAATTAATTTTGGATAAAAATAAATGAGGCTTTTAACTTTAATTTTAATATTCTTTTCAACAAATTTGATGTGTTTAGAACCGGACGAAATATTGGATAATCAAAATCTAGAAAAGAGAGCAAAGCAAATTGGACAACAGCTTAGATGTCTTGTTTGTCAAAATGAAGATATTCAGAATTCCAATGCTGATATAGCAAAGGATCTAAGAATACTTGTAAGAAAATTATTACTTCAAAACAAGTCTGATAAAGAAATCATAAAATTTGTACATGAAAGGTATGGGGACTTTGTTTTATTTTCTCCTCCCTTGAGGCTTGACACAATGGGCTTATGGTTATTACCAGCAGGGTTTTTTCTTTTAATGATATTCTTTTTTTTCAGAAGACAAAAATGACTATTTTCTTAATATTAATTTTATTAACAATTATTACTATTTCATATTATCTTATGCCAAGCACAAAGAGTAGGTTGATCTTATTCATTTCTCTTATTGTTGTTACTTCTATTGGCTATATGCTTAAAGGTAATTTTGAAAGTTTCACGTTTAATGAGGAAAATAATAAAATCATTGAGGATATTATTGTCTCAAAAGAAAAAATTGATGAACTTGATCCAGATAGGTTAATACTTTACTTAGAGAATAAATTGAATAAAAATCCAAAAGATCTTCAAGGATGGTTAATTCTTACAAGAACCTGCAGCCTCTCTGGTTATCTCCAAAAAGCAGATCTTTATTTCAAAAAGGGTCTTGAATTGTTTCCATATGATGAAAGTTTACTCCTCGAATATTCTTTACTAAAAAAAAATACAAACCAATTTAAGAGTGCTTTAGAAATTCTTTCAAAGCTTAAAGTTATCTCACCAACAAATATTTTTGCAAGAGAGTTAATCATAGACATCTTAATTACAATCAATAACAAACAACGTGCTCAAAAAGAATGGAATGAAATGATGAAAAGTAAAAATTTTGATAATAACAAGTTGATTGAAATTAGGGATAAATTTAAACTATGACAACTCAAGATTATCATTTTTTTTTTTGCTAGATATAGAGAAATATTCGACTAAACTTTTAAGTTCATCAGTAATTACAAAACTTACATTTTCCAAATGTTTCACTGGTATAACTCTAATTATTGAGTTTGTAAGAAACATTGCATCAAAATTATTAATTTCAGAGAGTTTTAAATTACATTCCATAAAATCGTTAAAGAAAAGATTTGTTTTCTCCTTTATTACCTGACTCATTATCCCTTCAATACCGCATGATTCTAGTTTAGGAAAATACAAAACCTTATTTTTTATAAAAAAAATATTAGTCATTGTTCCTTCTAATAAATTTCCTGACTTATCAACAAATAAACCTTCAAAATAATTATTATCCCATTCAGAACGGGCGATTACTGAATCAAGTCTATTTAAATGCTTTATACCAGATATTCTTTTGTTCTCTAAAATATCAGTTTTACATAATTTAACTTTAACTCCAGTATTATAAAGTTTTTGATCAATAGTTTTTGCTGGGAAAGATAAAAAAATAATTGTTGGCTTTAAATTTGATTCATATTTATAACCTCTACCACCGACGCCACGAGTAATTATAATTTTTAAAACACCGCGTTTTATACTACTTTCTAATGATTTCTTTAAAATTTTATTTTTGTAACTGTTTAATAGATCTTTCGACGGCATCGGAAGTTTAATTTTATTACATCCAATTTTAAGCCTTTCTAAATGCCTATCCCAATATTCAACTCCATAAATTTGCACTTTATTTGATTTAGATGCCTGCCAATTCATGGTCTCAAAAATCCCATCTCCATAAGCAAGCCCCCTATCAAGTACAGAAATATTTTTTTTAAAAATTCCATTTATTAGCGAAAAAAAGTCATTCATCCGAAAACATCTCAACAGTCCTAAGCATTCCATTAGCTTTGGCTTCAGTTTCTAGTGTCTCATTTTGAGGGATCGAATCCGCAACTATTCCACCACCTGCTCTAAAATATAAGCTTTCTTTTTCTAGCAACATTGTTCTTATCAATATATTAAAATCAATATTTCCATTATGTGTCAAATAACCAATTGAGCCTGTATAAGGCCCACGACCCTCTTTCTCTAACTCACCTAATATTTCCATACACCTAACCTTAGGGCACCCTGTTATTGTTCCACCGGGAAAAACAGCCATAATTGCATCTAAGGGTAAAACATTTTTTTTTAATTTTCCACTTATGTTCGAAACGATATGATGGACGTGAGCATATGACTCAATAGTCATCATTTCGTCAACTTTCACACTACCAGGCAGACAAACTCTTGAAATATCATTTCTTTCGAGATCAACTAACATTAAGTGTTCTGCCTTTTCTTTATCAGAATTAATTAATTCATTAGAAAGTTCAATATCTAAAAGTCCAGAACGTCCCCTTGGCCTTGTTCCCGCTATTGGTCTAGTCTCGAGATGATCTTTATTAATTGATAACAATCTTTCTGGTGATGAGCTTATTATACTACTATCTTCATACCTCACTAAAGCTGCAAAAGGGGAAGGGTTCTTAAATCTTAACTGCCTATAAATATCAATATCTGAAATAGTTTCATTAATCCTAAAGTTCCAAAGTCTAGATAAATTTGCCTGAAAAATTTCACCTTGATATATATAATCAATACAAGTTCTCACCTGACTTTGATGTTCATCTTCAGAGCCTTTGCTTACAACTTCTATTTTTCCAGTAGTTTTTGGTCTTTTATCTTCTGGATCGATATTTGAAATATCATTTAGAATATTTTGAAAATCCTCTTCATAACCATTTATCTTATCCGATACTAAAAATAACTTTCGTGATATATTATCATAAACAATGGCTGTGCTTACCCTAGCGGCAAAGGCATCAGGTAAAATAAATGGAGAATCAGGAATATTTAGCTTTGTCTCAACCTCTCTAGCCATTTCATAACCTAAATATATAAACCATCCACCAAAAAAAGGAATTTTATAATCATCCTCATAAATATCTTGCTGACTTAGCTTTTCTGTTTGCCAAATACTTTTAAGGTCAGAAAAAAAGAAGTTTTTTTTATCTTTTTTTAAAACAATCCGTGGTGAAAAAAATAAAATCGAGCTCCTATTCAACTTATTTCCTCGTGAAGAACTTTCTAGTAAAAAAGGATACTTGCTTGGATTTATCTCCGCTAGTTTTAGAAGATCAAAAGATTCATTCTTATTTAAGTTGCATACTAAATAAGTGAAGTTTTGTTGTTTTTTTTTTTTAAAATTTAATTTCATTGAATTTGACTTATAATTTATTAGTTATATCAATAAAAAATAGGATTTTAAATATGTATCATACAGTTATTATTGGAGGAGGTTGCTTAGGCGCAGCCACTGCAGTTTCCTTACAGAGAAAGCTCAACTCTATTGGTAAAGGTGAAAAAGTTTGCCTCATAGAAAAAGCAGTATTATGTGCAGCAGAATCTTCGAGACATTCTGGTATAGTTAGATCTGCTAATGCAGATCCAGATGCTTCAATGATGGCTAATCTTAGCACTAAAATGTGGAAAGACTTATCTGGAATTTGGGGACTTAAGATGGAGCTTGACGAGTTTGGGGCTATATGGATTGCGAAAAAAAATGAGGATGGGGAAAATCCTGCATGGTCAGAGCTTGCAGAGAGAATGAAAAAAATAGATCTTACTTTTGAAGAAATTTCATCCAAGTCAGCAATTTCTAAATGCGGTACGACCTTGATAACAGATGAAAATGAATCATATTTTTTCGAACCGGACGCTTTTCAATTGGACCCAAGTATTCTTAGATCCACACTATACAATGCAATCGATGCTAATGGAGTCGATTTATATGAAAAAACAGAGGTTGATTCTATCATCTTCAAAGGTAATGAAATTATTGGATGTACAACAAATAATGGAAAATTCGATGCAAAAAATTTTGTGAATGCGACCGGGGCATGGAGTTCACAACTATTCTCAAAAATTGGACTAAAGATTCCTGTCACAATCGAACCTGTGTCAGTCGTAAATTGGATGGAAAGTCCGCGCCAAATTAAATATGAATACCCTATAATTGCTGACTATACTAACCTTTGTTATTTCAGATCATGGCGAGGAAATAAGATGCACGCTCATCAACCTAGAAAAAGATCTGTTTACGAGATTGCTAAAAACTTCATTAATGACCTAACTGCGGTCAATGGAGGAGAATATTTAAATGAGCCAATGAATCAGTCTCTTGCTTACAACCAAATTAAAAATTACGAGGACATCTCAAAAAAAAGATTTTCTAATATTGACAAAACCGTCTATGCTTCTGGATATCGTTCATTTTTTGATATTACACCTGATTTAAGATTTATACTTGGTAAAGATTCGAAATACACTAATCTTTTTCATAATTTAGGGTCGGGGCAAGCAATGAAGTATTGCCCAGTCCTTGGTGAATCAGTAGCTGAAGAAATAATGAACGAATCCCTGATGACAAAAAAGTTCGACTATAAAAAATTTAGTATTAATAGATTTGGCGATGATTACATGAAAGCCTTTTGGAACCTGGTCCAAGGTGAGGAAAATACGCTTCATAGACAGGGTAAGAACACACTTTAGTCTTTCTCATCCGATAAGGAGGTCATTACGTTAAGGCTTCTCCAGAAGTCCTCACTCTTCATATTTATATCATTTAGCCTTATCAACAAACTCCTCATAATTGCCCTAACAACTGGATCAGCATCCCTAATCTTTTTTTTAATTGTTTTCTCATTTATTGGATAAAGAATACAATTAGTTGAAGCTTCTGCAGTTACCGATCTTGATTCATCTAAAGATGGTCCCCTTTCTCCAAATATTTCTCCTTCTCCAATCTGACCAAGTAAAAGTCCACCGGGACTGTAAATATTAACCTTACCTGAGTGAACATAATATGCAAAATGAGCTTTCTCACCTTTAGAATATATTTTACTCCCTTTGGAAAATTTAAGTTGATCAATTCCTAATTTTTTAACTTCCATTAATCTTTTCCTCAAAATATTTTAGGTTTTTAATATATCTTTTTGAAACAACTCTTTTATCACTAAATATCCTACTAAATAAATTACTAGATACTAAATGATCATTGAGACAGTAATTTGATTTTACATCGAAATTCAAATTTCTCAGAGCTTTTTCTAAAATTCTAACTAAATTTGTTTTAACATTTTTTTCATGTTTTAAACAAAAATAAATTTTGTCTTTTACAAGATAGATTGGATTATCTCGACTTAAGGAAACTTTCAGTAGTTCTAAGAATACTTTAGAGCAAAACTCAAGCCACTTATTATAAACCCCATGATCATAAAATTTAAAAACTCTTTTGTTGTTATTAATAAATGTAAAAATTATCTTTTTTAATTCTGAATTTTCATAATCTCTAAAACCAAATCTTTTTTTTTCTCTTAAAAAGATTTGTATAAATTTTTCTTTATTTTTTGATTTAATATATTTTAGTAAAATATAGCATTTCTCACTATAACTTAAATCATCAACCGAAGAACTTTGTATATCAACAATACAATCATCATGAAAAGAAAGAAAATTTGGGAAAATGTCTAGTAGATCAAAATATATACTCTCTTGATTATTAATGATAAATTCTGTTTTGTATCTCATGACCAAATTTTCATCTAACTTATCCCACCAACATCCACCGAGAATAGGGTCTGTTGAAAATTTTTCCAGAAAATAACAATTTAATACAGAATTTGATATGAACAAATTAATTAACTTTCCATTATAATTTTTTAGGTTTTTAGCATTGTAATAAGGAATATCAAATAAACTCTTTTGAATTATTTTATTGTAGTTTTCTAAAATTTCTCTTAATTCATGTGTTTTGAAATTATCATTATATTCTCTTATAATGTTATTTTGGTACAAATAAATAAATTCTCTTTTTTCATGATGGATAGAACAAGACTTATTTAATTTAACTTTTTTGAATTCGTTAATGAGTTTATCCTTTGCTTTAATACGTGATAAACGACTTTTTTTTTTCCTTAAATCGAAAAATCCAGGGAAAAACTCTAGTAATTCATTCTCTCTTAAATAGTTAATAACCTTGATGCAATATGATGAAATTTTATTTGGGTTATACCGTGAATTTGAATTGTAACCTCTTTTTGACATCGATACCGAAAGAAATTGTTCTTCAGATTCAAGCCAACAAAAAAAAAGCTCCGTAATAATAAAATTAAAATGCTTCTGGAAAAGTTTATTTTTTTTTAAAGTAGCATTAGTTACAAGGTCATCAAAAATATTCTTAGCAAACTCGTTATTTAGATTCTTTTGTAAATCGAATGCTCTACTAAAATCAAAATTAGTTTGATAGTTCTCTAAATTCATAATATAAAAATTTCACTATGATTTTTGTTGATTTTTTTATGTACATTATTTACCAAATTCTAAACTTATATAAATATTCCGTTATAGTTTATGTTATAATTAGTATGCTAATCTCATTCAATGTAATTAATATAAATAATCAATTCATATCAATGATTATGAATTTTTTGTTTAAATTAGTTGAACCATCTCTAAGAATCATTAGGAGGATAATTCCAAATTTTGGATCAATTGATATAACACCAGTTATTTTAATAATATTAATTGAATCAATTCTGTATATAATAACAAAATATAGTTTTTAGTAGGAGCAATTATGAGTGAAAATAAAATAATAGATGGTAAAGAAATATCAGAAAAAATTAGAAAAAGAATAAAATCATTTGGTTCTGAATTAATTGAAAAATCTGGAAAAGTTCCTGGCCTAGCAGTTGTATTAGTTGGTGAAAACCCTGCAAGTAGAGTTTATGTAAGAAATAAAACAGAAAAGACAAAAGAAGTTGGGTTTCAGTCTATTGAACATAAACTTAACGAAGATGTCTCTGAAGAAAAACTTCTCGGTTTAGTTGAAAAACTAAATAAAGATGACAACGTTCAAGGGATTCTTGTTCAACTCCCACTTCCAAAACATATCAATTCTGATAAAGTTTTAGATTCCATTCTTCCTGTTAAGGATGTCGACGGCTTTCATGCTGTCAATGTGGGGAAACTTTGGTCAGGTCTTAACTCTTTAGTTCCTTGTACTCCTTTGGGATGTAGCATACTTCTTAAAATGATAAATGATGACCTCTCAGGTCAACACGCTGTAATTATTGGGCGATCAAATATTGTTGGCAAACCCATGGCAGCCTTGCTTCTGGGGATGAATGCTACTGTTTCGATTTGCCACTCGAGAACTAAGGACCTTCCTGCTATAGTAAGACAGGCAGATATTGTTGTTCCTGCCGTTGGTATTCCAGAAATGGTTAAAGGTGATTGGATAAGAGAAGGCGCTGTAGTAATTGATGTTGGAATAAATAGAATTGAGAGAGATGGTAAAAATATTCTTGTTGGAGATGCTAACTATAATGAATGCTATGATAAAGCATCGAGAATAACCCCTGTACCAGGGGGTGTTGGACCTATGACAATTGCATGTCTACTTCTCAACACTTTACTTACATCATATACTCAGTTTGACCTAGAAATGCCAGATTTAAGTTCTATTCTTAAGGATCTTTAACCTTAAAGCATTCAGTTTTATAAAACCTTCCGCATCTTCCTGATTGTAGACGGTGTCTTCTTCAAACGTTGCCATACTTTGAGAATACAAGCTATCTTCAGACTTCCTCCCAACAACAATTATATTACCTTTATAAATTTTTAGTTTTACCAAACCATTTACTTTTTTCTGACTTTGATCAACAAGTGACTGAAGCATTATTCTCTCTGGCGAAAACCAAAAACCATTATAAATTAATTTAGCGTATTTTGGCATTATTTCATCTTTTAAGTGGCAAGATTCTCCGTCAAGAGTTAAACTTTCCATTGCTCTTCTTGCTACTAAAAGAATTTCTCCCCCAGGTGTTTCATATACTCCACGAGATTTCATCCCAACATACCTATTTTCTACAATATCTAATCTACCAACACCATTTTCGCCTCCTATTTGATTAAGTTTAGATAAAAGTTTTGATGGTGACAGTTTTTCGTCATTGATTGATGTAGGGTCCCCATTTTGAAAACTTATTGTTATAAAGGTTGGCTTATCTGGTGCATCCTCTGGGTTTTTTGTTCTTAAAAACATGCTCTCATCAGGTTCTAACCAAGGGTCCTCTAATATCTTCCCCTCATATGATGTATGTAAAAGATTCGCATCCATGGAATACGGTGCCTCATTGAGTTTATCTTTTGGTACATTAATCTGATTTTGCATGGCATAATCTAGAAGTTGTGCTCTTGACTTTAGATCCCACTCGCGCCACGGGGCAATCACTTTTATTTTTGGGTCATTTGCATAATAACCTAATTCAAACCTAACCTGATCATTTCCTTTTCCAGTGGCACCATGAGAAACAAATTCTGCTCCAACTTCATGAGCAATCTCTATTTGTCTTTTCGCAATTAATGGTCTCGCAATAGAAGTACCTAATAAATAACAACCTTCATATAATGTATTTGCCCTAAACATAGGAAAAACGTAATCTCTGACAAATTCATCTTGTAAATCTTCAACGAAAATTTGTTTAACACCCAACTGCTCAGCTTTTTCCTTAGCATCCTTAATTTCAACACCCTGTCCAATATCTGCTGTAAAAGTAACCACCTCTGCATCATATTCATTTTGAAGCCATTTCAGGATTATTGATGTATCAAGTCCACCGGAGAAAGCTAAGACGATTTTCTTTTTCATAATAAATTACTTTTTTTTACAAGCTTCATTTATCGACTGATATGCTTTACTGAAACCCATCAGAGAGAATGTATCGGTTGTGATTGTCCCTCTTGAAGAAGTTCCAACAACTTTCATTTTCATTGAAGATTTTAAATATCGTATAATTTTTTCATCCTCTGAAGGGCTAAAACTCCAGGCTCTCGAACCTGAAGTAAATAGTTGGAATTTAAGATCCCCAATAAAAATTTCTGGGTTGCTATCTGTTTTGAAATTATATCCTGCTACTATACTAAACTCATTCCATTTATCTTGCCCAGGCAGATGAGTAATAATAGCAAATATATCACCCCTTCTTTTATAATTTCCCTCTGACTTTTTGGGCTTAGTTACAGCCATACAAGCTAAATTTTTTCCTTCACCTTCAGCATAGGACGCCCAGTCTTTAAATTTAGCTATTTCTTTAGGTACAAGTAGAATTGGGTAAAAGTAAATTAGGAAGAAAAAAAATAAAACTGACTTAAATTTTAAAGAAAAATTAAACATTATTTTTATTGACATAATTAAGTGTAAATTGCAAGAAACTATAATTGATTTTAATAAAAAATGTATTCTGTATCATTACTCATATTGTCATGTTTTTTTTTCGCAGTTCTTGCAGCTTTAATAAAATTTTTATCACAACAAATTCACCCATTTGAACAAGCTTTTTTTAGAAATTTTATAGGTGTTTTAATTATTCTTCCATTTATTCTTAAATATAAAATAAAAATCAGTAAGAAAGAGAATTTTAAATTATTAATACTTAGAGGTGTTTTCGGCGGCTTGACAATGATTTTACTATTTTGGTCTTATTCACTCATACCATTATCTCAAGCTATGGCAATAAGCTTTACAACTCCACTTTTCATGTATCTTGGTAGTATTATATTTTTTAAAGAAAAAGCTTATAAAATTAATAATACTGCAATTATCTCAGGATTTATTTTAACAATCATACTTATCAGACCAGACCTTGAGGTTAAACTTGGGGTTTTGATAGCACTCATAGCATCTTTTACTCACGCAATAGCAGGACTTCTAGTTAAACAAATTTCAAAAACTGAATCTGTACTTTTATTAATGTTTAGTATGGTTATTATAATGGCTCCCATATCTTTTTTCCCTTCATTGTATGTTTGGACTACTCCTAACAGTTTTGAAATTATTTTGTTATTATTTGCGATTGCTTGTATTGCTACAATTGGAAACTTTTTATGGACAAAGGCGCTAAGTCAAGAAGCTTTAACAAATTTGATGCCCTTTGAATTTTCAAAATTGCTTTTTGCTACAATCTTTGGAATTTTTTTTTTCAACGAAAAAGTAGACTTAATTACAATATTTAGTGGTATAGGTTTATTGTATCTAAATCATTACCTAGCAAAAAATATAATAAAAAATGAAAAAACTTAAAGATTACTACCAAATATTCAGCTGTTTTTTTTTTTCATTACTTGGTTACCAGATCAAACTTGAATTACTTACAAATAGCATAGAAAACATTGTATTTTATAGATCATTTTTTGGTACATTTTTATTATTGATATTTTTCTTCTTTAATATTAAAGAATCTTTTACTAAAGATATTAATTCTAATAAGATTTTTATTCATATTCTCAGATCTATCTTTGGAGTTTTAGCAATGTATTTTGGTTATAATTCTCTAAATTATCTTACATTATCGCAAGCCAGTACCATTAGTTTTACTAAAGTTTTTTTTTCTTCAATTTTAGCCTTTATAGCTTTCAAAGAGAAAATTTCATATTTAGTTTTTTTTTTACTACTCATTGGGTTTATTGGTGTAATTTTGATATCTGAACCACAAAATTTTAATAATAACCTAGGATTATATATGGCTTTATTTTCAGCGCTTTGTGTATCTGGGGGGATAATCTCAATCTCTTATCTGAGCAAACATGAAAATACAAAAAAAATTCTTCTCTATCATTCCTTTATTTCCACGGTAATATTTTTCAGTATATTTAACGAGACAATTACTTTTAATTTTTCTAATATTCAAGATTACTTTATGATTACTATAACTGCAGTAATTGGGCAATATTTTAATACAGAATCTTATAAGGATAATCCTACCAATAAAGTTATGATTCTAAGTTACTCTAGAATAATATTCTCGACTGCATTAGGTTTTTTTCTATTGAATGAAAGTTTAAGTATTTTAAATATTTTAGGTATTGTAATTATAATATTTACTTCATTTATGATCACAAAAAGGAAAAATTAAGGACATGGAAATGGACATTCATCGTGAATTTTTTCAATTTTTTCTAAAACCTCCTCACTCAGTTGTAAATCGGACGTTTTTATATTTTCTAATAATTGATCTAAGTTCGTTGCCCCGATAATATTACTTGTCACGAAAGGCCTTGAATTAACAAAGCCTAATGCCATTTGGGTTGGAGTGATTCCAGACTCTCTTGCTAAATTATTAAACTTCAGTGAGTATTTTAGCCCTTTATCTTTGGTATATCTTGTAAACATGTTTCCAAATAATGTAAGTCTTGCACCATCCGGTTTTACCCCATTATCATATTTCCCTGTCAACATTCCAAATGCTAATGGGGAATATGCTAGTAAACCACATTTTTCCCTTATAGATATTTCCGCCATACCAACCTCATAACTTCTGTTTAAGAGTGAATATGGATTTTGCACTGAAACAACTTTTGGTAAATTAAATTTTTCGGATAATGAGATAAATTTCATAGTCCCCCAAGCAGTTTCGTTTGACAATCCTATAAACTTTATCTTTCCATCCTTGACGAGTTCATCTAGAGCTTCAAGCTGAGTTCGTAAATCAATGAAATCTGATTCTTCTTCGTGATTATAATTTAACTTTCCAAAAAAATTCGCCTTTCTATCGGGCCAGTGCAGTTGATATAAATCAATATAGTCGGTATTTAGTCTCTTTAAACTTCCATTTACAGCTTCATGTATCTGTTCTTTATTTAATCTTGTCTCTTTATTTCTGAACCATTTCATCCCAGATCTTCCAACCACTTTAGTAGCAAGAATAATTTTTTCTCGACATTTTTTTTGTTTTAGCCATTTTCCAATTATTCTCTCTGTGGAACCCCATGTCTCTTTTCTTGGCGGAACAGAATAAAGTTCCGCTGTATCAAAGAAATTCACACCCTGATTAAAAGCAAAATCCATTTGTGCAAAGCCTTCCTCCTCGGTATTTTGCTCTCCCCATGTCATTGTACCCAAACACATAATACTAACTTTGGTGTTTGTTGACCCTAATGTTCGGTATTTCATAATAAATTTCCTCTTGACTTAAAAAAATTCTAACATATTTAAACTATTAAATAAAAGTTGTATAATACTTTTAATCTTATCATTTAAAGGAGTAAATTATGGCATACGATTATGAAAGAGATGTGAAGGCTAGAAGTTCTTCTGCTGAGATAGACCTGGGTCTTAAGGCCTACATGAATAAAGTTTACTCATTCATGGCTGTTGGGTTGGCTCTTACCGGAGTTATTGCTCATCTCACCTCAACTATGGCTTTCGATTTTAGAACTAATACAATGACAGCTTTTGGGAACGCTATTTATGGTTCACCACTTGCTTTTATAATAATGCTTGCGCCATTAGGGTTCATAATAGCTCTAAATATGGGTATAGCCAAGATGAAAGAAAGCACCGTCCAAGTTTTATTCTGGGCTTTTGCAGCAGTTATGGGCTTATCTTTGTCTTCAATCTTCATACAATATACTGGAGAATCCGTTGCAAGGGTTTTCTTTATTTCCGCAGGTGCCTTTGGGGCTTTAAGCTTGTATGGTTACACTACAAAGAAAGATTTAACCGGATGGGGTTCGTTTTTATTCATAGGTTTAATCGGCATATTGATAGCATCTATAGTCAACATTTTTGTTGCAAGTTCTGCACTTCAATTTGGAATTTCTGTAATTGGTGTTTTAGTCTTTGCAGGTCTCACAGCGTATGACACTCAAAGAATAAAGGCCATGTACTTTGATAATTCTGGTCAGGAGGGTAAAAAAGCTATAATGGGTGCTTTAACTCTCTACCTAGACTTTATCAACTTATTTATTATGTTGATTCAACTTTTTGGTCAAAGAAGATAGGTAATAGCTGGTCGCAACAATCTATTTTGTAGGCCAGCTAACTTTTTTTTTTCGTGAGACTCAAATCTTCATCCATATTATTAGTACTTCTAACACTTTTCTGCTGGTCCGCAGAATCGAAAAATAATATTCCTGAGGATATTAAGTTTAATGTATATAGAAACTCAAATCTTATCGGTTTCCACAACTTAAGTTTTTCACAACTTGGTGATGATATAAAAGCTGAGATAGAAATTAAATTTGAAGTTACTTTTCTCGGTTTCGTTGTTTATGACTACTATCATAAAAATGTTGAAATATGGTCAGATTATAGATTAAAAACTCTTGAAACTTTTACCGACAAAAATGGTGAAGAACTATCGTGTAAAGTCAGCAAATCAAAAGATACGTATAAAATAAGTGGAACATCAAGAGAAACACTATCAGAAGAAACTATAGTACCAACAAGTTATTGGAGAAATGAATTAATTAAAGGGGTTAAAAAGAAAACACTTAATACGCAAGATTGCAGTATTATCAATTTTAAGATTGAATCATTAGGAAAAAAGATGATTTATAATAATAAAGTTAAAACTGATCACTATAGACTTGAGGGCAAAGAATCAACTGGAGAGGAAGTTATTATCGACATTTGGTATGATAAGTTCGATAGATGGGTAAAAATGATTTTCATAAAGGATGGAAGTAAAATAGAGTATATATCAAAAAAATTTGATAAAAGTAATGAGTAAGGTTTGTTGGATTACTGGAGGAGGCTCAGGAATTGGAGCTGAACTTGCTAAAATTTTATCAAAAGATAAGTATACTGTCTATATCAGTGGAAGAACAAAATCAAAATTAAGTAATATAGCTAGGTATAACAAATCGATTATTCCTGTGCAGGGAGATGTTTCCTGTTTGAAAGATTGCAAAAAAATTGTAAACACTATTCATAAAAAATTTAAGAAAATAAACTTAGTAGTGATGAATGCAGCTACTTATTCTCCCGGTTCAATGGAAATTTTAAACGTAGATGAAATAAGGAAGGTTGTTGATATAAACTTAATGGGTGTAATCAATTGTCTGTCTTCAGTTATAAGTAAAATGAAAAACAATAAAGGGGGGCACTTAATGATAGTTTCATCACCAGCAGGGTATCGTGGTCTACCAGGTGCTGGTATTTACGGTGTAACAAAATCAGCTGTAACTTTCCTAGCTGAAACTATTAAATTGGAATACGAAAAGTTTAATATTAAGGTTCAAGTAGTTCATCCAGGTTTTGTAAAAACACCAATGACTGATAAAAATCAGTTCAAAATGCCATTTCTCATTACGCCTGAAAAAGCAGCTCATAAGATTGCTAACAAAATTAATACCAACGATTTTGAAATTTATTTTCCCAAAAGATTAATATTAGGTATGAAACTATTAAATTTTTTACCAAACAAATTATATTTCAAGTTAATTAGAAAACTAATTCAACTACCGTGATAAAAAAGATTATTAATAAATACAAAAATGCTTTTGAAAACCTAGAGGTTACGAATATTAACAATTTATTAAATTTAGTTGATGATAATGTAGTCTTCGAAGATCCATTCAACAAAATAATTGGTAAAGATAATTTAAGGGAACTTTTTTTAGAAATGTTTCAAAAATTACAACAGCCTAAGTTCAAGGTTTTAAATATTTTTTACAAACAAAATTTGGCAATTATTAAGTGGAATTTCTCCTGTAAAATATTTAGAAAAGATATTTGCTTTGATGGCCTCAGTGAGATAACCGTTAACAATGGGAAGATTAAAAAGCATTTAGATTTTTGGGATTCTGGAAAAAACTTTTATACTCAAGTTCCAATCTTAGGAAGAATCTTTAAAAAAATTCATAATATATAATTCATTTTTTAAATGTTATTGAAACCACACCCAAAACTATTCCCCACTTTTTAACTTCAGCCCTGTTCATTAAGATATTATCGTCTTGCAAGAACATCCAATCGTCAAAATCTACAACAACTGTAGATTCTTTTACTTTTAAATTAAGCTTGTATTTCCAATTTAAAGCATTTCCTGAGGAAACTCCTGTGGCCTCGCCTATTACATCATCGGCTGTACCTGAATATTTATTATTACCTAAAATCTTAATACTCCAAATTCTAGATTCTTTTTCTCCGTCATTATAAACGAATTTTTCATCAAGGGTCAGAGTATCATTATCTAAAGTTCCCGTTATATCAACTTTAAACGACCTTTTTAAATTCCCAAATCTATCATGAAACATCCCCCATGCTTTTGTCTTGCCATCAAAATAATCTTCTAGCACAAACCTAGGTTTTTCATTTTGAAAATTCTTTACGTTCATATCACTTGCGCAAGATAATAGGGTTAAGGTAAATAGTAAAAACCATAATCTCATTTATTCAATATATTATTTTTTTTAATCATTAACAGTAATAATTTTTTGTACTTTTTTTAATTCACTTTCTCCAAAAGTAAAATTCTTAAGCAGAAAAGCCGCAATTATTTTTAGTATAACAGGAATTATTGCATAGCTAATAATTATAAAAATTTTACTTTCCTTGGAAACTATCTCGTTGGCGTCAAAATTCAATAATCCTAATACACCAAATATAAAAATACTTGCTAATGCAAATGAAAGTTTGCTTAAGAATGTCAATATGGAGAACATTACCCCAGACATATCTTCATTAAATTTCATTCTGTGATGGTCTATTAAGTCTGCTTGAATAGACATTGGAAGAAGAAGGTCTGCTCCAAGGCATAATCCTGTTAAACATGAAATAATAATAAATAAATTTAAATCTCCTTTGTCTAAAAAAACCACAAAAAAGAAAATCAATGAAGAGATTATTAATGATATTCTCCATGCTAAAACTTTATTTGTTTTCTTAGAGAGGAATGTCCAAAAAGGAACGCCTAAAACAGCAAATAAGAAGTAGTAAAATAACGTTATTTGTCTATCATAATCATTACCTCCAAGGATGTAAGAGACATAAAAAACAAAAAGCACCATTGGAAAAACATTTGCTAGTGTATTTAGAAACCATACAAAAATAAGTCTGCTTATCTTATTATTTTTATAGATACTTTTAAAATTAATTCCTGAAAAATTACTCTGTTTGTTAGATTTCTCATCTTTAATACATATCGTAAATAATAATAACCCCAAAAACCCAGATATTATTGCTAGATCTACTAATTTACTGACAAGTTTTACATTGTCTACATTTAAGATTATTGGAAGAAGAAGCGATGAAAATAACCCTAAAAGAACAAAGAATTCTCGTGATGCACTAAGTCTGGTTCTTTTATGATAATTTCTCTCTAAATTATAGCCAATTGACAGATAAGGTATTTGAAATATTGTCCATCCTGTATACAAAACTACAATCCATATAAGTAAATGACCGTTTCCAGGAATTTCATCTACCTTAAAAAGTTTGTAAAGAGCAATCCCGGAAAGTAGTCCTCCAATTATCAACCATACTTTCCTTGAAAAAAAATTTTTATCATTTATCCAACCCATTAACGGGTCAGTAGTTATATCTATTAATTTTGCCGCAAAAAGTATAATTCCAATTGTAGCTATGTCCATCCCGTATACTTCTGAGTATAAAGCAGGTAGAAAAACCATAACCGGAAATGTTGGTATTGCGAATGCATACGCTGGTAAGGAATAAAACAAATATTTCATTTTATAAAGTATATTTAATTCTTTTTTATTAGAAATTGTCCAACATCTATATTTTGTGACCTAAAACCACCCTCACAATAACTTAAATAATAATTCCACATTCTTAAGAATGTATCATTGAAACCTTGGGACTTAATCTCATTCAATGAATCTTGAAATGAAGATCTCCACCTTTTAATCGTTTCGGCATAATCAAGACCAAACATATTTTTTTTATCTATACAAAGTCCTTCGTTTTTCATAATTTCATTAATTGCTGGAATTGATGGTAGCATTCCACCTGGGAATATATAGGTCTGTATAAAGTCAGGAAACTTTTTATATGTTTGAAAAAATTTTTCATCAATTGTAATTGTTTGAAGACCAATACAACCGTTTGGTTTTAGATTCTCATAGAGTTTTTTGAAAAATATACTCCAATACTTAACTCCAACGGCCTCAAACATTTCTATGGAGACAATCTTATCAAACTTCCCATTCAAATCTCTGTAGTCAATTAGCTTTACGTCAACCTTTTCTTTTAAATGATTCCTCTCGATTTTACTTTTGACTGCAAGATACTGGTTCCTAGAAATTGTTATCGCCGTCACATTTGCTTTATAATTGGTCGCTAAAAACTCTGAGAATCCGCCCCAACCACAACCAACTTCAAGTACTTTATCACCAGGCTTAATATTAACAAGTTCAGCAAGACTCTTATACTTATTAATCTGTGCTGATTGAAGTGACTGCGTTTTTGTTTTAAAAATTGCCGACGAGTATGTCATAGTTTCATCTAACCAGGATTTATAAAACTCGTTTCCTAGGTCATAATGATATTGAATATTCTTTTTAGACCCTTTTTTAGAGTTACCATTTATAAAATGTTTAAGTCTTAGATACAAAATTATATACCATCTCCCCCTTATAAAGCTTGAGAATTGATGGAAGTTTTTCGCACCCCATTCAAGAAAGCTAGTTAAGTTAGTTGTTTCCCAATTTTTATCAATATAACTCTCTGCCCAACCTAAATCTCCTCTGTTAAAAAAATCGTCTAAGCATTTTTTATTTATTATATTTATTTCAGCTTTTGGACCATTTTCAGGGGCTTGATATTCAAGAATCTTTTTATTCTGATAAAGAACAGATATTTTACCGAATCTACTTTGTCTTAAAACAGATAAAAATAGGTCGATTTTTCTCTTATATTCTCTATTTTCTTTCATTAATTATAGTAAATTTCGTTTTTGATATTTTTGGTCTGTTGATATATTTAGCTCCTTTGAAAAATAGTTTCAAGGCTTGAATATATATTCCCAAGGTAACTTTAATATTTTGAATGGAATTTGTAAAAAATGTCCTTAAAAGGTTCATTTCATTCATATCTATTGATTTTCCCTGATAAGAGGCCTCAAAAACCTTTTTTTTATCTACAATATATTTTATATACAAGTAAATATTTTTTTCGTCTATTTTAAAAGAAATATCATACAAACCTTTTACTTTAAAAAAAGGAGAAACATAAAAACCTTTATCAAAAATAAAATTAGTTTGGTCTTTTTTTATCTTTGAGAAATATAAATGTCTTTCTTTAAAAGTATTATTCACCTCAAGGATAACTCCAGATGGAATTTCTCTTTTATTATAAAGAATAAAGACTGAAATGGGGTTAAAACTATAGTTTAAAATTCTTGGAAGACAAAAAACTTTTATTTTGAGAAAGTCTCCTTTAATTCTTCTTAATTTTTTCTGAAAAAAATCTTCTACAACACCTTTTTTCTCAATTTGCCCATGATCATTATCAAAGAAAGAAAATATACTGATTCTGTTTCTTTTAAATAGAAAATATTCCCTGAAATCATTTAATCTAAACCAGAAATAAGATATTTTGTAGCTGAAGCTATGGTGAAATGGGGCAAATCTAGTGTGTTTAACTACGCCACTATATATTTTATTATTTACATAACTAATTTTATTCATTTATTTTTTTTTAAGAATTTGATTCACAATATCTAAACCAGATTTAATCCCATCCTCATGAAAACCATACCCAAGGTAAGCGCCGCAATACCAGATGTTATTTTTTCCTTGAATTAGTTTTATTTTTTTCTGAGTTTTAAATGTTTTAAGATTATATATGGGGTGATCGTAAATTATTCTTTTTATTATTGTCTCTTTTGACGGCTTCATAGAAGGATTTAATGTTACAAATATATTTTTTTTTGAATCAATATTTTGAAGTTTATTCATCCAGTAAGTTACCGATAATTTATTATTATTCTCGCCTTCTAGATAATTCCAACTAGCCCAAACTTTTTTTAATTTAGGCATCAAATTTTCGTCAGTATGCAAAAACACTTCATTTGTTGTATACTTTATATCTTCAAAAATTTTTATATTATTTAAATTTGGAATTTTATTTACATGTTTGACTTGATCTGAGTGAACGGCAACAATTACATGATCGTATTCTTTTTCTTTTCTATTAACTTTTAATATTAATTTATCGTTTTTAAATTTTTTAATTTCTATGTCAATATTCTTTGAAGCAATAATATTTTCTTTCTCTATGATTTTTCTTACATAACTTTGACTGCCATTTAAAACAGTTCTCCACTTAGGCCTATTTGTTAAATTTAAAAGACCATGATTAGAAAAAAAATTAACGAATTGTTCAAAAGGGTATTTTTTTATTTCATTTAATGATGATGACCAAATACTCGATGCCATTGGATAAATATGTTTATATTTAAAAAAGTCTGAATAATTCTTAATGGTTAGATAATCTTCTATAGTACAATTATTATAATTCATTTTATCATACTCAACATTTTTGTAGAATTTCATTATCTCAATTAACATTCTTAAGTATTTTAGATTGAAAACATTTTTTTTCTGGGCAAACATACTTCCTAAGGATGAACCAGAATATTCTAATCCTCCATTTTCCAGAGAGGCAGAAAATGACATATCACTCTCATAAGTCTCAACATTGAGTTCATTAAATAGATTACAAAGATTTGGATAATTCAGGTGATTAAAAACTATAAAACCAGTATCAACATAATAAGCTTTCTCTTTTAGAGGCTCAACTTTTAATGTATTTGCATGCCCACCATAATAATTATTCTTTTCAAATAAATGGATATCATGATATTTTGAAAGTTCCCATGATGCTGACAGACCTGAAATACCACTCCCAATAACTGCTATTTTTAATTTTCTCACAAAATAATTTTAAGAATTTTTTAAAAGTAATAAATAGAAAAAATCAATATATAGTTTGACATTAATAAATAGTTACTATATATTGATATTTGTGGCTAGTATTTCAATAACAAAACTTTGTGCAATAACATTCTCATCAACATTTTTGTTATTACTAGTTTCAAGTCTATTTTAATTTCCTCCAATAAAACCCTAGTTTACTAGGGTTTTATTGTTTCCTAAAGATCGAGATCCAATTCACTGATAAGTATTTATTATCAATACTGGTGAAATTATTAGTGTCTAGCTCTGAAGTGTTATAGTTTTCAAGGTCAGTATTAAATGAATGTTGTCTTGATTTATCAAGCCTATCATAGCGTAAGTTATTTATTAAACCTAACATGTAAGTTTAAACGACTACTTAAGGAATTGTTTAGTCATTTCCTTAAATTATTCCTTCTAAATTCACAAACAACAGTGAAATATGGATCACCATCCCTAGGGTTTGTCGTGATAATTTGTTTTCTTAAATCACAGTATTCAGCTACAAATGAATTTAAAAGATGACCAGAATTCTGGTAATAGGAATGAATCGCCAGAAAAAAGTTATCTGAGTTTCTACATTTTTTAATCTGCTTGTTTATCTCCCCATCCGATACGTCCTTATTATAAACCGCCTTACACCAACTACCGGCTTTTAGCTCACTAATTGAAACTAAAAGCATAAAAAAAACTGTTAAAATTCTCATATAAACACTCTATTATATAATAACTTTCCTAGATCTATTAATGAAATTTTATTTGATTTCAAAATCATGTTTATTTTTTCCTTAAAAAAATATTCAAAAATGAGTAATGGAGTCAAACTGCCAATATATGCTCCAAATAGTAAGTCACTGGGGAAGTGCATGGACATAAAAATTCTTGAAATACCCATTAAAATAGCAAAGATTAGAATTAACAAAGTAAATCTATTTGTATAGATAATTAAAAGAATAGCTAATGTAAAAGCTGCTTGAGTATGACCTGAGGGAAATGAGTTAACTTTGTGTTCAAAATTAAAAAAGTTTATTCTATCATATCCCTCAAGAAAAAAGTATTTCGGCCTCGAAACTCCACCGATATATTTAAGTAAATTACACACAATACCTGCTCCAGCTAATGAATAAATAAAATGTTTGCAAATAAGATTAATGAGAGAAAATGAACTTTTAACCTTTTCAGAGCTAAATCCTGTCCTTAACTCTAATGTTCTCAGTTTAATATCATTCTTTATTATCTTATGCACATTTAAGTTAATAAAGATTAGAAATAGACATAAAAGTATGATGTTAAAGGGATCAAAAAAGTCAGAAAGTGGATCTATAAAATTCTTGAAAAAATTAAATATAAATCCGTCAAACGTCCTAGAAAATTGAAAAAACGGGATATCAATAAAAATAAATGTAATGATAATTAATGAGAAGGTTAAAATACAAAATTTAAAGGATCTCAAAAAGTTTAATCTTCTAGTACTAATCATCATCCAAATTACTAAAAACTTTTATTGTTATATTTTTACCTTTTGAGTAATTAAACCCATCAAATTTTTTTAACATTTTAAACTCCGAATATTTCTTACTAGAAGTCAATAAATTTGAAAACTCATCGTTAATTATAAACATAATTCTTTGTTTTTCTAAACTATTAGAATTTAATAGATCTGGTGATATTTTTCTGGATTTATGTGACGTTAGAAAGACTAAACTAGGCTCCTCAAAGCCGTAATTATAAATTTGGTCATAATTTTTTTTATTTAATTCAATTATTGAATTAATTCTTTTTGCAACCCATAAGTCTTGGATATGGTTATTGACATAAAAAACTAAGATCAAATAAAATGAAATTTGAAAAATCGAGAAATTAACTAATTTATCTTTAAATTTTTTAATATCTGCTGCACCAATTAAAAGAAAAATTTGTACTAAAAGAAGAGTCAGTAATATAACTAGGGTAATAGTTATTTCTGAATACTCAACGATAACAAAGTAAATTAAAAAAACTATGGTCACGGGAAATATTAAGGTGAAAAAATATAAACTTTTTTTTGAGATTCCTTCAAAGTTTTTGTCTAATAAAAATTTTGATAATAAAATGCTTAGTGGTAAATAAGAAGGATATATGTAATGAGGTAATTTTGTGGAAATTAATTCAAAAAGAATATAGGGAACAGAGAAACTAATTAGTAAAAAAAAAGTTAAATCATTTTTCCTAATTTTTAAGAATTTGTTCTTTAGGCTATTCTTAATAAACGGATAAATTAAGATTGAACCTGGCCAAAATAATAGAAGAGTAGTTATTAAGTAATATCCTGGAGGAAAGCCATGTGCCTCTTGACCTGACGATACTTTTCCTAGCAAATCGTGACCAACAGATTCGTACCAAAAGGCTCCTTTTGACTCAATAGTTATCATGATAAACCAAGGTAGTACTAAAGCTAGAAATAATAAAAAGCCTAAATATGAAAATATTTCCTTTAAAAAGTTTTTTCTTTTTATTACAGAAAAAATTATTAATGGAAATATGGTAAATATCAGTATTATTGGACCCTTTATTAAAACACCAAAGGCCAAAGCACTCCAAAATATAAACTTTTCTTTGTAATTTATACTGTGGTTTTTTATTAATGAGTAAATCATCAAATTACATAAAGTAATGGTTAAAAATAAAGCACCATCAGTTTTTGCTTGAAGCATCTCTGATAAAGTCAACAAAGAAAAGATTAAAAAAAAGATTGTTAAAAAACTAATATCATTATTTAGAATTTTTCTTAGTCTAAAAAATATAAACATGAAGGCTGAAAATAATGAAAGTATCGAAGGCAGTCTATATAAAGAAATATTATCATATGGAGTGTTGCCAAAAATAAAATTTGCACCAACTTGTAACCAATAAATACCTACTGGCTTTTTATACCGGGGCTCGTCGTGCATTTTTATATCAATAAATTCTTTTTCCAAAAGCATTGTTTTTGAAGCAGTTGCGAATCTAGCTTCATCTCTATCCAAAACTGGGATTTTGAAAATACCAGTTAAAAAAATTAAAAAACAGATTGCTAAGAAAATTAGAAATCTGTTAGGTTGAGAAAAATACATAATTACTTAAAGACATTATCATAATAATAATAAAAAAATGAAAAACTTTACAATAATAATTCCAATTTTTAATGAAATAGATTCAATTTTTAATTTACTAAATGAGATTAAAAAAGAGTTCGATGGACAACTTCCTGAAATTATAATTGTAGATGACGGAAGTACAGATAACTTTGTGAAAAAAAAAATAGAATTTAAAAAGAATAATCTCAAAATTATCCACCATAAAAAAAATTTGGGTAAATGTAAAGCTATGTTGACTGGCGTAAAGAATGCAAAAAAAAATAATATTTGTATTATTGACGGCGATGGTCAGAACCCTCCCTATGAGGCAAAAAAATTAATGAATTTTTGGATGAATATAAATAAAACTGAAAAGCAATTTGCTTTAGTTTGTGGAAATAGAATTAAAAGACAAGATTCAGTGAGTAAAAAAATTAGTTCAAAGGTAGCTAATAAAATTAGAAAAATCATGTTAGATGATGATTGTAATGATACTGCGTGCGCCCTAAAAGTTTTTTCAAAAGATGATTATCTCAAGCTAAAATATTTTAGAAATATGCATAGATTTTTACCTGCTCTTTTTAAAATTAATTCTGGTAAAATATTTAATGTGCCTGTTGACGATAGAAAAAGAATTAAAGGTATTTCAAAATATTCATTTCACAATAGATTCTGGATAGGTATTTTAGACTTAATAAGTGTTTGGTTAATGGTTTTAAAAAGGAGAAAAAAATGAGTACAGATCAAATTTGGTTAATTGTTGGCTTTATAGGTCAAACAGTATTTGCTTCGAGATTTCTTATTCAATGGATTGTTAGCGAAAGAGCCTCAAAGAGTATCATTCCAAATATTTTTTGGTGGATAAGCTTGGCAGGTAGTATGATTTTACTGAGCTACGCAATACATAAGTTAGACCCCGTTTTTATAATGGGACAATCTTGTGGCTTTTTAATTTATTCTCGGAATCTTTATCTTATAAAAAAAGAAGGTAAAAATAAAAAAAATGATCCATCAAAAATAATGAAAGTATGAAACCAGAAATTTGTTTCAATACAATTCATGATTATATTCTTTCGAAGACAAAGCCCTACGAATTTTTCTATAGAGAAATAAAAAAAAACGGCATTGTAGAAATCGAAGATACAAAATTAGATTTTTTTCTCTTTTTCTCCAAGACAATTATTTCACAACAGATATCATTTGAAGTTGCTGAGAAAATTTGGAGTAGTATACAAAATAAATTCGAGAATTCTTATTCGGAATCCAAGTCAGATAAAAAAAAAGAAATGATTAAGTTAATTAAAGAGCTTAGAATCTCAAAAAGTAAAAAGAATACAATCTTAAGGGTTCATGATTCAATTTTGCAAAAAGAATTAAATCATGACAATTTTTATTCACTCTCAGATAATATTCTTAGAAAAAAATTAACAAAAATAAAAGGAGTAGGTTTATGGACCGCAGATATGATGTTAATATTCTATTTTAAAAGACTAAATATTTTTCCAGAAAATGACCTTATAATTAATAAAGTAAAAGTTAAGTTAGAGCATATTGAAAATTGTAAAATTAACTTTGTTAATCTTTACAAACCTTTTTTATCAATATTATCAATTCACTTTTGGAAGTTGTCTAAACGAATTCTTTAGAAATTCATAATAAAAGTCAATTTTATTATCAAAACTAACCCTTACCTTCGGCCATTGAATTGAATCAATTGACTGACAATTTTTACAAACATATTCCCATTTTTTAGACTCAGCCTTACACACACTACAAATCCATAACGGGCTAGGAATTAAATTAATATCATGATCTTTAAATTTAATTTTATTACTCTCAACTGAGAGTTTTTTATAAAGCTCTAATACTCTTAAATCCCATTTATCAATACTGATCTTATCAAGAAAATTTTGTGCTTCTCCCCATAAGGATGATTTGTAGCAAGCAAAAGCAAGTGAAAGTTTCGTTTCATTACCACCATAATTAATGAATTTCTTAAAGTTTCGACTTATCAATTTATACCTCATTAAACAATCCTTTGAATTTTTAGATTTATAACCCATAAAACTCTCCACAAGCTCAAAACATAAAAAGTTAGGCCAACTTTTAATTAGTAACTGTGATGCCTTCTTAATATTTGAGTTATCAATGTAATGTTTGATATTTTCTTTCATTACGATAATTGAACTATTAGACATTACTAAAGCTTCTACAACGTTTTTTTGTGTTAAAACTTTTAAGTTAGCAAGTTTTCTTTTATTTTCATTTGAAATGACTTTTTTTACTTTTTCAAGAATATCGTGAGCCTTTATCCAATTTTCTTCTAAGGAATAGACCGTTGATAACTTTTCATGAAACCAGTTATCTTTTGGATATTCCTTACAATATTGCTTCAGAACTTTTTTGGCTGTATCAATATCATTCTCTTTAATAAGTATTATAACTTCAGCTCTATTTGTAAGATAGATGTATTGATCATTTGTTTTAAGTATCTTAAGATATTTTTTTGATTCAATAAGATTATTTTGTATCAATGAAGATTGAAATAATAAAAAGTTTGAAAAAAAATCATTATTTAAATATTTTTTTACTTTCCTCGTATCTTTTTGTAGTTCATCAGCATTCCCCAAAAATAAATTATATGCCAAGCTATCAAGAGTTTTACTTGCATTTACAAGATTTTTTTCTTGTTTAGATATTCTAAATTCTCTTGGTATGTTTTTAATCTTCCTTGTGAAGGATAAACAAAAAATGATAGTAATCACAAGTACTAAAATTGAAAATATTAGCCCCAAAGAATTAGTTTCAATTAAGTAGTTATTCCACAAAAAAGTTAATGTTCCTGGATTATTTGTTAACCAAACAACTGAAGACGAAACCAAAATTATAATAATAAAAAATTTAATAATTGTTATCAAAATTCTTTCCAATCAGTTTGAAAATTTGAGTCTCAATTCTTTTTAAATTAATATTTATTTCATCTAAAATTTTAGCTGCATCTAGAATTTTAATTATTTCACTGTCATCAACCCCAAGTGATTCAAGTTCAATTATGAAATTTTTAAGATCTCCTAACACTAAGTAATCCTTAGACTTTTTTAAAGTATTAATAATCCAACCATTATTTAAAGAAATCCTCTCTATTTTTCTTTCATCTAATTTTGTAATTTTAAATGTTGATGAAAAAATATTTTTTATATAGTTGGAAAAATCTTCCATCGAGTTAAAAACTTTATCTACGTCGTAATTTTTTTCATATTCTAACTTTTTAGCAAAAGATTCTAAATCAGTATCATAGCTAGAAATCTTATAATTTAATTTTTTATTTATCGCTTTGACATCAATCACATCCCCGGGTTGAAATCTTTGGAAATAATTGAGCGCTAATTGCAACTCATCTAAATCCGAAAAAGTTTGAAATAATTTATTTAATTCTCTTTTAAATTCTTTATTGTTAAAAAAATTATGCTTGAACTTTTCAAAAGTAAAATAGACCTCATAATTGTTAATATTTGTATTATTGCTGTTACTTAATGGAAAAGATTTAATTTCCTTTAATCCTTTTTTAATTTGTGTGTTCTCACTTTGAATTCTTAACAAATTGTTTTCTACTTGTTCAATTTTTTGTAAATAACTTTTTAATTCTTTTTCAAGCTCTAAGATTTTTTTATTATTGTTGTTTATTTCTTCTTCCTTTTTATTAACCTCAAACATTTCATTTTTTGATTCTATAAAATCTAAATTTTTGAACATTTTATTCTTAAGAATAAAACCAAAAGCTACTCCAATTATAAGAAAAAATAGAAATAACAATATATTTCTAAGATAATTGGACTTTTTTTTGTAATCACTATCTTTTAAATCAATATACTCACCTTGCTGAGGAGATTCTTTTTTATTTTTATCCAACTTCGTACCTGTTTAGCTGAAATTTTTCAATTTCTTGTATCAATGATCTTTCATTAGGTTTTTTTGAAATGAAGATTTTACTAAATTTCAAACCACTTAGTTCTTTTTTTATTTTTTTACTAAGTATGAATACAAACTTATTTTCGCAATAAGCCTCAAAGGCAAGTTTTTTTATCTCATATTTAAATGATTGTGCAGTTCTACCTGAGAAAATTATAATCATTCCATTATTACAATTCTTCATAAATTTTTTAAAGATAAATTTATTTTTATTACTCTTATTCGAAGCGTAGCATCCAAGTTGAAAATAACAGCATTTTTTATTTTTAAAGAAGTTTTTGAGGTTTTTATTCTCAACAATTGAAGTAGGATGGAGAATTTTCATATTATTTTCAAGATAAGGTACAATTTTTTTCTTAAGCTTTTCGGCATCGCCATCAATATTAATAATGTTTTCTATTCCAACCTTATTTGCAAACTTTTGCGTACCGCTCCCAATAGTAAATACTAAGTGCCTATCTTTAATGAGATCCTTTTTAAAAAATCTAAGACCGTTCTTACTCGTAAATAGTATAATATCAAAATTTTCGGAAAAACTTAAATCATACTTAACTTTTTTTACCTCTAAGAGTGGTGCGATAAAAAATTCGAATTCTGAACTTATATTTCTCGACATCTCAATTGAGTCTTGTAAAGGTCTGGTTAGAAGAATTGATTTTTTAAACAAGTTTAAGTTGCCTTTTGACATCTTTTCCTAAATTATAGCTTTCATCCATGCAGTTACTAAGAAAAAATTTTTTTTTATCACTAATGAAATTTTGGCCATTCAATGTGGATGCAAAATATCTAAAGTTCATAATTTTTTGTTCGCCTTTCTTATCAATCTTTGCGTATGCACCAACAGGTGTTTTACATGAACCATCTAGAGCTTCTAAAAAAGCTCTTTCACAACTTACCTCAGTAAAAGTATCTTCGTCATTTAGTCTTTTTAAAATTTCTTTAACCCTTAGATTTTTTACGTTTACAACCAAAGCAATTGCACCTTGACCAACTGCTGGAACCATAAGATTTAAGTCCAAAGAAGAATAGTTTTTTTTAATACCTAGCCTTTCGAGGCCTGACTTTGCCAGAACTATTGCATCGAGCTTACCTTTTTGAACTTTACCTACTCTAGAGTCAACATTACCCCGAAGATCTTCAAAAATTAAATCAGGTCTTAATTTAAAAATTTGGTTTTTTCTCCTTATTGATGATGTTCCAATTATTGAATTTTGTTTCAATTCCATTAAATGTAGATTTTTATTTGAATATAAAACATCTTGGTGTGAACCTCTTTTGAGAATAGAAACAATCTCGAGTCCATCCGGTAACCTTGTAGGTAAATCCTTCAATGAATGTACCCCAACATCAACCTTATTATCGAGTTGAGCTAGATCTATTTCTTTAGTAAATAATCCTTTGTTCCCAATCTCATAAATATTTTGACTTAAAAACTTGTCACCAGATGTTTTTATGAACTTTGTTATAAGCTCACTATCTAAATTTTTCTCAAATTTTCTGTAAAATTTTTCTTTGAATATTTCAACATGCGCTTTAGCTAGCATACTTTCTCTAGAACCGATGATAATTTTTTTTATATTATATTTCATTGTTAAGTAATTATTTTATTATAATTAACAAATTATGGTAAGAGTTAATTATAGTATAAAATGATTGTATTGGGAATTGAAACGAGTTGCGACGAAACTTCTGTATCTATCGTCCAAGAAAATAAAGATAGAGGAAAAATTTTGTCAGAAAAAATTTTGTCACAAGTTAAAAAACATCAACCATTTGGAGGAGTTGTTCCGGAGTTAGCATCAAGAGAACATAGTGATTCTATAAGCAATTTAACTAGACAAGTATTGAATGAAACAAACCTAAATCTTAATGATATTGATGGGTTTGCCGCAACCACTGGTCCAGGTTTACTTGGAGGACTGTTAGTTGGATGTAACTATGCAAAAGGTTTATCTATAATCACAAATAAACCATTTCTGTCTATTAACCACCTTCAAGGCCACGTACTAATTTCAAGAATGAACAAGAAAATTAATTTTCCATTTTTATGTTTATTAGTATCTGGTGGACATTCGTTAATATTGCTGGCGGAGAACTATAACAAATTTAAAATACTTGGAGAGTCGATTGACGACGCGGTTGGAGAAGCATTTGACAAAACTTCCAAATTACTTGGTCTTAGTTACCCCGGAGGCCCTTTAATTGAAAAATTAGCAAAAAAAGCCCAAAGGAGGGAAAAGTTTAATCTTCCGAGACCTCTAATAAATGATAAGACAATGAACTTATCTTTTTCTGGGTTGAAGACGTCTGTTCGTCGAATAATAGAAAAAAATCTTAGCCAATCAGAAAAAGCCGATTTAGCCGATGAATTTCAAAAAAGTATTACAGAATGTCTTTTAAAAAAAGTAAATTTAGCTATAGATTCAAGTAAACATTATGAAATTCAAGACTTTGTTCTCTCGGGAGGTGTTGCTTCTAATTCCTTTATTAGGAATCAATTTAAAGCATTATGTCTAAAAAAGAATATAAATTTTATTGTACCCGCAAAATCCTTGTGTACTGATAATGCAACAATGATAGCTTGGGCAGGTATTGAAAAACTTAGAAATCAAAAAAGTGGTGATAGTTTAAATATTCACCCCCAACCAAGGTGGAGCCTAGAATCAATATGAAAAGCGTAAGTATTCTTGGATCGGGAAGTTGGGCATTAGCATTAAGTAAAATACTTAAGCCAACCAAATTGATAGTTAAATGTAGGAATATCGAAAAAGTTAAAACAAAATTTAAATCACATCATATCCTTTTAACTGACAATTTTGAGAAAATTATTCAGACTAAAACAATTTTTATTGCCATACCATCTCAATCAGTTAGACAAAATTTACTGGATTTGAGGCTATCTGAAAAGTCAAAAAAAGAAAAAAAAATATTTATTATTTGTTCAAAAGGAGTGGAACGAAAGACCTTAAAACTTATGAGTGAAGTTGTTTCTGAAATATTTCCAAACTCAATGATCTCTGTATTATCAGGTCCAAATTTCTCCTCTGAATTAATAAAAAAAAAACCATCCGCTTCTGTTCTTTCCTCAAAAAATAGATCAGTACTTAAAGAAATATCAGATCTAATAATTCAAGAAAAATTTAGAACTTATTTTAATAACGATATAATTGGAACTCAAATTGGAGGGGCGATGAAAAACATTATTGCCATAGCTTGTGGTTATATTGCTGGGTGTGGTTTAGGGGAAAATGCAAAAGCTGCTATTATTACAAGAGGTTTATCTGAAATTATTGATTTAGGAATAAAGATGGGGGCAAAAAGAAATACTTTTTATGGTTTATCTGGTATTGGCGATCTAACTCTCTCATGTTCTTCTTTAAAATCAAGGAATGCTAAGTTTGGTTATAACTTAGCTAAATCAAAAGATCATCCTCATACAAATATACTTTTAGAAGGGATAGAATCCTGTGAAAGTATTTGCGCTTTGGGAGAAAAATTAAATGTTGACTTACCAATTTCAAAGTCGGTAAAATCGATTATAAACGGAGGAAATGCTAATAAAATTATTTGTGAATTACTTTCTAGGCCGTTACAATTTGAAAAATAATGTCATATTTTATTACTTGTATAGATAAACCTAATTCTCTTACTAAACGCTTATCTATTAGGGAGCGTCATATTAATTATTTGACAACATTTAAGTCTAAACTTGTAACAGCTGGGCCACTAATTGGTAAGGATGGTAAACCTTATGGAAGTCTTTTAATTTTAGATTTTAAAGTACTTTCTGAACTTCAAGATTTTCTAGAAAACGACCCCTATAGTTTAGAGGGTTTGTTTAAGGAAGTAATAATACGTGAATTTAAAAAAGTTTTTTAACTTTTCAAATTGAAAAATTATATTAGAATTTTGCTATGATCGATATTTATGAAAATAAAATAGATGAATGTTCCTTAACATTTGACGAATATAAAAAACAATACACAGAATCTATTCAAAATCCTGAAAAGTTTTGGTCCGATAAAGCGAAATCTTTAGATTGGATCACTCCTTTTAAAAAAGTTGTTGATGACAGTTTCAAAGAGAAAGCATTTATTAGATGGTTTGATGGTGGCTCTTTAAATGTATCTTATAACTGTCTAGATAGACACCTAAAGGATAAAGGTGATAAAGTTGCAATCATTTGGGAGTCAGACGATCCAAGTGTTAGTGAAAAAATAACATATAATGAACTCCATAAAAAAGTTTGCAAACTAGCTAATGGTTTGAAGCAACTAGGTGTAAAAAAAGGAGATAGAATAACAATATATTTACCAATGATACCAGAAGCGGCTATCTCTATGCTCGCATGCTCACGTATCGGTGCAATTCATTCTGTTGTTTTTGGAGGATTTGCACCAGAATCTCTCAAAAATAGGATTGAAGACTGTGAATCTAGTTTTGTTATTACAGCAAATGAGGGGTTAAGAGGGGGGAAAAAAATACCTTTACTTTCGAATGTTAAACAAGCTATTGAGGGAAATAATAACATAAAAAAAACAATTGTAGTTAAAAGAACCGATTCTAATTCATATTTCAATAATCAAACAGATATTTGGTACGAAGACTTAGTTCTCAATCAAGATGAGAAATGTGAAGTTTCAAAGCAAAATTCTGAAGACCCTTTATTCATTTTGTACACATCAGGTTCTACTGGTAAACCAAAAGGTGTTCTTCACAGCACAGCCGGTTACCTTCTTCATACATCACTTTCTCATAAAGTAGTATTTGATATCAGAGATAATGATGTTTACTGGTGTACAGCAGATGTTGGTTGGGTCACTGGACACTCTTATATTGTCTATGGTCCTTTATGTAATGGTTCAACAACTTTAATGTTTGAGGGAGTCCCAACATATCCTAAAGCTTCAAGATTCTGGGAGGTGATTGATAAATTTAATGTTACAATCTTTTATACAGCTCCTACAGCTATTAGAGCTTTGATGGGCTTGGGAGACGCTTTCGTAAATTCAACATCTAGAAAAACATTACGAATAATTGGAACTGTCGGAGAACCAATTAATCCTGAAGCTTGGAAGTGGTATTACGAAGTCGTGGGGAAGGGAAATTGTCCAGTTATTGATACATGGTGGCAAACTGAAACTGGTGGAATACTAATTTCTCCAATCTCAGGTGTAACACCATTAAAACCTGGTTCTGCAACACTCCCATTTTATGGTGTAAAACCATCGATACTTGATAATGAGGGCAATGAATTGAAAGGCGAATGTGAGGGAAACTTATGTATTGATAATTCTTGGCCAGGAATGATGAGAACTGTTTATAAAAATCATAAAAGATTTACCGAAACTTACTTCTCGTCATTTAATGGAAAGTATTTTACTGGGGATGGCTGTAAAAGGGATCAAGATGGCTACTATTGGATAACCGGTAGGGTTGATGATGTCATCAATGTTTCTGGGCATCGCCTAGGAACTGCTGAAGTAGAAAGTGCTTTGGTTCTTAATACAAAAGTTTCAGAGGCAGCTGTTGTAGGTTATCCTCATGATGTCAAAGGCCAGGGTATCTATGCATATGTAACTTTAATGCAAGGTGAACAATATACTGAGGAGTTGAAAAAAGAATTAGTGTCTTGGGTGAGGTCCATTATCGGCCCAATTGCTGCTCCCGATGTTATTCAATGGGCACCTACATTACCAAAAACGCGTTCTGGAAAGATTATGAGAAGGATACTTAGAAAGGTAGCGTGTAATGAGGAAGATTCTATTGGTGATGTTTCGACTTTAAATGAACCAGAAGTTGTGGATGAACTTATAAAAAATAGGCTTTGATTTAAAAGTCGTAACAAATACCTTTTTTTTCCCAATCGCCGTACCTTGTCGGCTCTAAACCTGAGGGACCTCCAACTTCCTTTGGATGCTTTTTTGTTTTTGTTTTAATTTTTTTTTGATTTTGATTTTTAACCATTATGTTAATCTAAGTACATTCCAAATTAATGCAACAGATTATTGACAAATACAAGAGAAATAGCTAGCGAAATACTCCAAAGAATTTATAAAAAACAACATTTGGATAAAATCTGTGAAAATGAACCAAACTTCAAAAAGTTAGATCAAAGAGATAAAAATTTTGTAAGATTAACTATATTAGAGACCCTTAGAAGAAATATTCAAATTGATACTATAATAAAAAGGTTTCTAACTAAACCCTTAGAATATAAAAGAATAAAAATTCAGAATCTTTTAAGAATTTCAATATGTCAGATATTATTCTTGAAAGTTTCTGAATATGCTGTTGTTAATACAACTGTTGAAATTGCAAAAAAATATAAATTTCATAAATTAGTTAATGCAATTCTAAGAAACGTTTGTAGACAAAAAAAACAACTATTTAATGAGTTTGGTAATTTATCAAATTTACCAAGTTGGATCTTAAAAGATCTAAAAAAAAATCTTTCACCAACCGAAATCAAACAAATATCAAAAGTAATAGTTGAGGAACCAGAACTAAATTTAAAAATAAAAAAATCTTATATAAAATTTAAAAATTGGGAAGTTATCATGAACGGAAAATTTATTGAATCCGATATACTGCTTACAAAAAATAATGGAAAAATAAATAAACTTCCCTTTTTCGATGAGGGGCTTTGGTGGGTTCAAGGATTATCTTCCTCTCTGCCAGTAAAATGTTTAGATAACCTTTTCCCTATCTCACAAAGAAAAGAAAGAAAGATTCTTGAGGTATGTGCCGCGCCAGGTGGTAAGACTGCACAATTAGTTGATTATGGTTTTCAGTCTATTTCATTAGATATTTCTGAATATAGAATAAATCAGTTAAAGACAAATTTAGATCGCTTAGATTATAAACCAGAAATTATTTGTACTGATTTTCTAAATTATAACCCTGACCAAAAATTTGATGCTATCTTATTAGATGCTCCTTGCTCAGCTTCGGGTTTAATTCAAAAAAAACCAGAAATTCTAGTTATAAACAAACAAACAGATTTAAAAAAATTGATGGTTGAGCAAAATAGACTCCTAGAGTATTCAAAAGAATTCGTAAAAAAAGATGGTTATATAATCTACTGTGTCTGTTCTATAAATAATTGTGAGGGCTATGAACAAATTAACAAATTTTTAAAAGCTAACAAGAATTTTTCTTCAGTTAATCATGTAGACAGCATTAAAAAATACGGAAGAATTTTGTCCGATAATATGCTTCAAATATATCCTAAACGATTCAAATTTTCTGATAATATTAATGGATATTTAGATGGATTTTTTATTTCGATATTGAAAAAAGAAAAAAATAGTTAGCTCAAATGATTAAAAATATTAGCAAATACTTATTCTTTAAAAACCCAATTTATCATTTTTATTTATCAAGGCATGCAGATAAAGGATTTATTCTCAATCCTAACAGTTTGTGGTCTGGGAATAAAAAAAATGGTAATAGAATAATGAATGGATTCCTCAGACATCAAGGAGAATCATTCCCTATAAAATATTTCTGGAAGAACAGCGCAAGTGATTCATGGAAGGATTATCTTAATAGCTTTATGTGGATCAGAGACCTAAGAACTATTGGGACAAATAACTCAAGGATCTTACTAAGAAATTTTATCAAAGAGTGGATCTCCAAAAATAAATATTACTCTGAATCATCTTGGAAGGATGAAATTTTATCAAAAAGAATTTTTAGTCTGTTGACTAATTTATCTTTTTATTTTGACACAGCAGAAGAGAGTTTTCAAAGATATTTAATTAATTTTATTTATATTCAAACCACTTACTTATTTTCAAATGTTGAATCAAGGAAAAATAATATATTTTGTCTAAAGGCAAAAATACTTGCTTCTTTGTGTATTAGAGCACTAGAAAATAAAAATTTAAAATTACTTAAAGAATTAGACATTCTATTACATGAGGACCTATTAGATGATGGTATGTATTACACTAGATCACCAAGTGAGCATTTTTTTACACTATGTTCTTTAATTGATATCAGAAACTTCTTAGGTACTTCAAAAAAAAAAATCCCGCAGAATTTAAATGATAAAATCGAAGATATGATTTCTGTTCTTAAATATTTCAGAATAGCAGATGGTCAATTAGCAATATTTAATGATCATGTATACATACAATCACAAAAAATTGATAACGTAATCAAAAAAGGAAGAGATAAAACAAATAAAATACCACATTTTCTTAATGAGGCCGGGTATCACAGGGTAGCAAAAAATAAACTAGTATTTTTAATGGATTGTGGGCAACCAAACAACTTTAATACTTATGCGGGTACGCTTTCGTTTGAGTTTTCACATCAAAAAAATAAAATAGTAGTAAATTGTGGCTCTCCATTCATTAATAATAAAAAATGGCATGAAGCTATGAGGTCTACAGCTGCCCACAGTACATTAAATTTAGATGAGGTTAATTCCTCTGATATATTTTTTAATAGGCTTAATAATACAAGAAAAGCCAATGTATGGTCAGAAAAACATGAAGAAAGTGATAACATATGGATCAACTCGGCACATTCTGGATACAAGGATTTATTCGGAATAATTCATAATAGGAAAATTCACATTGACCCTGTAAAATTAATAATTAGAGGCCAAGACTATTTAGTTAGACCAAAGAAGAATTATACAAGTACAGCAAAAAAATTCTTCATCTTATTTCATATACATCCTGAAATTGAACTTAATGTAACCTCAAGTCGAAGAAAAGTTGTGCTTAAACTAAAAAATAATGTTGGATGGGAATTTATTTGCTCAGAACCAATCTTAGAGATTGGAGATGGTATATACCTTGGGGAGGATAAAAAAGTTCAAAAAAATAACCACATATTAATCAGAGATAATTTGATTCCGAATAAGAAGATCAAATGGTTATTTAGAATAATTAAATGACTACAAAGACCAATATTTCTCAATAGTTTTGTTCCTAAAAATTCCCTTGATATCAAACAAAATACCATCCTTTTTTAGTAGCTGTTTTATATGTGAAAATTTTGTCTTATAAAAAGTATGCGGGACAGTAAGAATTATAGCATCAAAAGATTTTACCATTAAATCATTATACTTAATATGACTATTATTAGCAATAAAAGGGTCATTAATTGAAATATTAAATTTAGAGTTTTTAAAATAATTTAACAACTCTATAGCTTTTGAGTTTCGCAAATCAGGGACATCTTCTTTAAATGTGATACCTAAAAATAAAATTTTAGCTTTATTTTTTAGCCTTTTCTGTATTTGTTTAAATATAAACTTAGGCATATTATCATTAGTTCTTCGACCAGATAAAATAACCTCTGGATTCACCTTTAACATTTTAGCCTTATGGGAAAGATAATATGGATCAACTCCAATACAGTGCCCTCCGACCAACCCAGGTAGAAATGGTAAAAAATTCCATTTTGTATTGGATGCATCAAGCACGTCATAAATACTAATATTTAAATTAGAGCAAATTTTCGCCACCTCATTTATAAATGCAATATTTATATCTCTTTGTGCGTTTTCTATAACCTTCGAGGCTTCAGCAACTTTAATATTTTTAGCTAAAAATATTTCACCCGTAGTAAGTTTGCTGTAAATTTCATATAATACTAATTCAACTTTTTTATTTTGCCCTGATATTACTTTATTGATTTTATCTATTGTTCTTTTTTTGTCACCAGGATTTACGCGTTCCGGAGAGTAGCCTAAAAAAAAATCAACCCCCGACTTTAGTAAATTTTTATTTTTCTCTAGTTCTTTTGCACATATTTCTTCAGTAGCGCCTGGATAAACTGTACTTTCAAAAACAACAATATCTCCTTTTTTTAAAAATTTTGATATTTTTTTACAAACATCCAGTAGTGGCTTAAAATCAGGATTATTATTTTTATCAATGGGTGTAGGAACAGTTGCTATAAAAATATTACAATCACTAATATCATTTAAGTTATTAGTAATTTGTAATTTTTTTTTTAAAGCATTTTTTAATTGTGAACTTGTTACCTCAAGTGTTTCATCGACACCTTTTTTTAAGTCAGTTATACGTTTGTTAGAAATATCAAAACCTTTAACCTCAAAATTAGATGAGAGCTTTACTGCTAACGGAAGTCCAACGTAACCTAGTCCCATTATTGCTATTTTTTTTTCATTCATATTTTTTTTTTGATATAATAGTGTTTTATCATGATTATTATTTACACAATCTTTTTATATTTTTTTTCTATATATGTAATTAAAAAATCGATTTTTTTTTTTAACAAGTATTCAATCATGGATTACCCAGCTGAAAGAAGTAATCATACAACTCCTACACCAAAAGGTGCAGGTTTAATTATCATTCCGATAGTAGCCATTTCGACTCTTATTTTTTTTTTCTTTTTTCTACAACCTCTTAATGAATGGACAATCATATTCTTTCTATGTTTTTTTCTAGGAATAATATCTTTTATCGATGATATCAAAAACTTAAGTATAAAATCTAGACTTTTATTACAGACCTTAATTGTTGGTCTATCCCTCCTTGTCTATTATGAGCCTGTAACAACGAATTTATTATCAGTACCTATTTCATACGAAAGATATTTTCCATTAATTAATTGTTTTTTGTTCTTATTTTTTTTACTTTCATGGATGTGGATTATTAATCTTTACAATTTCATGGATGGAATTGACGGACTCACAGCACTTCAAGTATGTACCGTTGCTATATCTGTGAATTTATTATCTATAATTGGATATTTAAATGAAGAATATCAAATTTTTAGTTTAATTTTATTTTCTGTATATTTGGCTTTTTATAAATTCAACAAATCTCCTGCTAAAATTTTTTTGGGAGATGTTGGTTCTATTCCATCAGGTTATCTCATTGGATTTATAATGTTTTCATGCTTGTTAACAAATGGGGTATTATTACCGATTATTATAGTTAATATGTATTATATACTTGATTCAACTTGTACACTATTAATTCGTATTGTGAAAAAAGAGAATATTCTTAAGGCTCATAGTGATCATTTTTATCAAAAAATGATAAGGAAAGGATATCAACATTCATTTGTTATTAAATGGATTTTTGGGTTGAACTCTATTCTTTTAGTACTTTCACTTTTATCCATTAAGTTACCAATCATTTCTTTTATTTTTTCTATTCTGTTTACTGCAGCATTGTTATACTTATTTTACTTTAAGAAGGAAATATGAGCCTCAGAATTTTATTAACCATATTACATGATCTGATAATATTTATTTTTTCTTTTTTTTTAGCATTATTGCTAAGGCTTGAATTGCAACCTTCCCTAGAGTTATTTTCGTTACTTTGGATATACTCGATTGGGTTTTCTGTAATGAACATTATTATTCTAAATTTCCTTGGACTTTATCATGGCATTTGGAGGTACGCCTCTATTCATGAAATTAATTCTATATTTAAAAGTGTTGCAATTAGTACTTTTTCTATAATTTTTATAATTTTTTTGACAACTAGATTAGAGGGAATTCCAAGATCTTTTCCTATTCTTCTAATAATAGTTTCTATATTTAATTCTATAGGACCTCGATTACTTTATCGTATAATAAAAGATAATTTAAACTCTAATCCTCTCACCCAGATTCCCAGTCTTGTAGTTGGTGACTCAACTTCTTCTGAAAGTTTTATCAGACATACTAAAACTGATAAAAACTCACCTTATAAAATTATTGCTATTGTCTCCATTAAAGAGAAATCTGTGGGAAGGAGAATACACAATGTTCCAATCGTTGGATCACTTGAGAATTTTAAAAATATTAAATTAAACATCTTAAGTAAATTAAAAAATCAACCTGAAAGAATTATTGTTTCTGATCTAAATATCAAGAAGGATGTCCTTGAAAACCTATTTATCTTTGCAAAAAATAATGGTTTAGCTATTGGTCAAATAAATAAGGTTTCTAATATTTCTTTTGGGAGAAAAACTTTTGACACAACTCCTATTGTAATCGAGGATGTTCTTGGTCGCAAACAAAATGTAAATGATACTAGTAAGTTAATTGAATTTAAAAATAAATCTATATTAATAACTGGAGCAGGTGGAAGTATAGGAAGTGAACTAGGTCGCCAAATTTTAAATCTACAACCTAAAAATTTAATTTTATTAGATAATAATGAATTTAGTCTTTTTAAAATCTCAAGTGAGCTTGGAAATAAATGTGTTTATAGCTTAAGTGATATTAGAGATAAAATTAAACTTGATAAAATTCTAAATAAATTTAAACCCGATTTTATTTTTCATGCAGCAGCATTGAAGCATATATCATTTGTTGAGGAAGACCCCTATGAGGCCATAAAAACTAACTTTTTAGCTACGGTCAACTTATGTCAGTTATGTATTAAACACCAAATAAAAAAATTAGTTTTTATTTCTACTGATAAAGCTGTTTATCCTTCAAATGTCATGGGAGCGACAAAGAGGCTTTGTGAAAAATATATTCAACAGATTGCTAAAGTGGAATTGAAGACTAATTTTTCTATTGTAAGGTTTGGAAATGTTTTAGGGTCAACGGGTTCAGTTGTTCCAATTTTTGAGAATCAGATAAATAATAATAATGAAGTTACAATTACTCATCCGAAAGTAAAAAGATACTTTATGACAATTCGTGAGGCCGTTGAACTTGTTTTAATTTCATCTCAAATTAAACATAGTAAAAATGGAAATATATTTATTTTAGAAATGGGTAAACCAGTTTTCATTAAGGATCTTGCAGAAAAAATGATAATTCTCTCTGGAAAAGATACTAAGAATGTAAAAATAAAATACACAGGGTTAAGAAAAGGAGAGAAGTTAAATGAACAACTCTTTTTTAGTGAAGAAAAGATAGAAAAAACAGGGGTTTCTGGTATTTTGTGTGTCTCGAAAATACCTTTTCAGACTAATATGAAGAAATTTGACGATTTTATAACAAAGTTAAATACTATTAAGAAGAAGACCTTAGTTGAAGAGATCATTAAGATGTTACCTGAATATAAAAGGTTAAGTTAGTGATTAATAAAATTATAAAGAAAGCACTAGTTTCCGTATCGGACAAATCAAACCTAAAAATACTTGCAGATTTTTTATATAGAAATCAAATAGAGGTTTTGAGTACAGGTGGGACTTCTAAAGAACTAAAGAAGCTTAACCCCGAAATCAAAATTACTCAAATATCAAAGTATACTGGATCTAAAGAAATACTTGATGGCAGGGTCAAAACATTGCATCCAAAAATTCATGCAGGAATCCTTGCCGATAGACAAAATAAACAGCATATGTTGGAGCTAAAAAAAAACACTGCCATGCCAATAGATTTAGTTGTTGTTAATCTTTATCCTTTTGAGAAGACTTCATCAAATAAAAAGAATAGTGAGAAGATTTGTATTGAAAACATTGATATCGGTGGTCCCACTATGATAAGAGCGGCAGCAAAGAACTTTAAAAATGTTATAATTTTGAGTGATCCAGACAGTTATTTACCATTTATTCAAGAATTTGAAAAAAAAATGTCAGTTTCTGATGCTACAAGAAAAAATTTAGCAATAAAAGCTTTTGAGATAACTTCTTATTACGAAAGCTTAATTTCTAATTGGTTTAACCGCGATAATGTAGATCTGTGCCAAAAAAAATCTTCTATCCCATTAAAAAAAATTTCCAAATTGCGATATGGAGAGAATCCACACCAATCTGGTTCTTTGTATAGTTATGGTGACCACAAATTAAAGCAAATTAACGGAAAAGATTTATCTTTTAATAATATTTATGATTTAGAATCAGCTGTATCACTCGCAAATGAATTTACTGATAATAGTTGTGTAATAGTAAAACATGGAAATCCTTGTGGTGTAGCATTGAATAAGGTCCAACATATTGCATATGAAAAAGCGTTAGAATGTGATGAAGTTAGCGCTTTTGGAGGGGTTGTAGCATTTAACTCGAAAGTTACAGAAAAAACAGCAAAAATGATTAGTAAGATTTTTACTGAAGTTGTTATTGCGCCTAATTTTGAAGTAAAGGCCAAAGATTTACTTTCACAAAGAAAGAACCTTATCATAATTGGATATAAAAAATCAAAAAATTCCACTAAATTTAATATTAAGTCCACTGAGAATTTTATCCTCATTCAGGAAAGAAATGTAAAAGTAGTAAAGCAAAAGGACTTAGAGTTTAAAACTAAGGAAATACCAAATAAAAAATCTATAAAAGATATGTTATTTGCTTATACGGTCTCTAAATATGTTAATTCTAATGCTATAGTTCTTGCGTCAGGCCTTAAAACGGTTGGAATAGGGATAGGACAAACAAATAGGGTTGATTCAACAAAACTTGCAATAAACAAGGCTAATAAAAAATATAAAGAAAGTGATACAGTATTAGCTTCAGATGGTTTTTTTCCATTCCCAGATATTGTTAAGCTTTGCTCAAAAAATAATATCAAATATATCATTCAACCTGGTGGATCTATCAATGATAAAAGTGTGATTAAAGCCGCTGATAAATTAAATATATCTATCGTATTTACTAAAATACGACATTTTAAGCACTAAATTGCTTTCTTATTTATAGTATATGGTATTAAAGATACAATAAAGAAAAGAGGTATAATCAACATTCCAAGCCTAATTGAATCTGTTATACTGATTAATAATCCAACTGCTAGTGGCCCTATCACAGAACATATATTACCCAAAAATGAATAAATCGAGAAAACTGATAATTGATTGTTACCCTTTATTTTTTTTGAAATAAAGCTTCTGCTAGAGGCCTGAATTGGACCAATAAAAAAACCGATTAAAATTGCTAAAAACCAAAATAATTGGGTGTTTGTTACGAAAAACAAGCATCCAGTAAGTAAAGCAAGCGTTATAATACATAATAATACGCATTTCTCGGATCCTAAACCATCATCAAACCTTCCTAAAGTCAAGCACCCAAGAATACCACTTAAATTTATAAAAACCCCCATTAAAAGAATCTCTGACTCAGAAAGCCCAAATAAAAAAGAAGCAAACATACTTGCGAAAGCAAAGATACAGATAACTCCATTATTAAAAAAAAAATAACTGATTATAAACCATCCTAATGTTGACGGCTTAAACTCCCTCAATGTTTCTTTAATCAGTGGCAAATTAAAATAACAATTTCTTAGAGAAGTTAAATGAGGGTATGCAAATATAAAAGTCCAAAAGCCCACAAAAGGTCCTATTAGTGACAGTATAAGAGTAGTTGACTCGTTATCTCCCTCAACTATTTTTAATGCCAACAAAACTATCAGTAATGCAAGAAAACCTCCCAAATATCCAAAAGCCCAACCCAAATTTGAAATCAAACCTTTGCTTCTTTTTGTAGTAACTTTATCAAGTGAAATGTTATAAAATAAGTTGACAACCTCAAAAGCAATAAAAGAAATGATAACCATAACCAAAGGATGGTATTTATTACTTTCGGAATTAAAAAAAAATAGTGAACTAGAACTTATTATTAAAATAAAAAAAAAAACTGTAAAAAATTTTACATCAATTCTTTTTATGATCGATGAGCCGATAATCAAAATTGAAAGAAAAATAAGGGCAGCTAATAAACTTGCTAATGATACTGAGAATCCCCAAAGAGTTGTTCCTTCATTAACGTCTCCATTTATATAGCGAGCATAAAAGGCACCATAAAAAAAGGTTAGGACTAGGGTAGGGAAGCATGAAATCCCAAAGTCAAATAGACACCAATCTTTTACTTTTTTATTTTTTAACATAAGGAGCAATTTATTTATTTTCTAATTCTAAAACTTTTAGTTACAGTACCCACTTTTTAAAATACAAGGGTTGACTGATACGGATTGATCAGGTGTCGAAATTGAGATTCTTTCTGCTATGGCTGGCACTCTTCTATGAGTTGTTCGAGAGGGAGTTCTGACAACACTTTTACCTGAAAAACCTGATGTCATAATGTTTCTTATCCTTTGAACCGATGTTAATCTATGACGAAGTGTCATTAAATGTCTACCACCTACTAATGTATAATTTGTTACCGAGCCTGCAGAAGCTCCGGACCCATTTGAAATTGATAATGATAATAAATTAATATTCTCAGACGTTCCTGCTCTAGAAGCATTTATTGATCCTGAACCTGATAGGGTTAGATTTTCACTATTAGCAAGATTCCCAATACTTAATTCACTTGCATCGACTACTAAATTCCCATCAGCAATTCTAGAGCCTCTTAAACTTACGGGTCGTTGAGTTACAGTCATTGAAGCAGAACCTAATGTATAATTTGGATGTGCAGACGCTAATGTGCCTAAGGAAACTCCTTTTGAACCAACTGATGGGTTAGTTGTAATAGTCCCAGTACCTGAAAGTGTAACTGTGTCTGAACCAACGACATTTGTAAAATTAGTAAATACTGATCCCCTTACAGATAAGCTACCATCGTAATGTCTTGATCCACTTGCATTAGTAGTTCTTGGAGTTACATCAATTGTATGATTTCCTCCAGTTAAAGTATAATTAGACGCTTGAGCTCCCGATAAACTTAATGTTCCTATTGTTACTGATTTATCGACTCCCACACCTGTAGAAGTCATAGTCCCAGTTCCATTGAGAGTAAGAGAATGTCCCAATACAGTATTTGTAATTCCGTTAGTTTTTAAATCACTCCCTGCGGCAGTACTAGTTGCATCATATATTTTTTCAAGATCTATATTAACTGGCCTTTCAGTAACTGATAGTGTGATAGTTCCAAGTTGATAATTTGAAGCATTTCCACTTCCACTAGACAATGCTAAAGTTCCAGTGGTTACTGCCTTATTATTTCCAACATTAGCAGAAGATATACTTCCTGCACCATTTACTGTAAGTATTTCACTACCTACTCCAGTTGTAACAACAAGGTCCGGTCCATTTGCCGAAGTCGTCCCATCGTAAATTCTTGATCCAGCTATATTAACTTGTCTGGAATTAATATCAAATGTGCCACCACTTAAGGAATAATTTGAAGCCAAACCAGTGCCATCAGTGAGTGTTAATGTTCCTAACAAAATTGTTTTACCAGATCCAGCTACTGCAGTTGATACTGAACCGGAGCCTGTTATTGCTAAAGTTTGACCACCAACTGTATCATTAAATGTGTTGATATCCGAGCTACTTACATTTGTAGTTGAATCATAAAATTTTGAGCCACTAATTGTCACCGGTTTTTGTGTTACACTCATTTGATGGGTTCCTCCAACTAATGAATAGTTGGAAGCAGTTCCTGGCGTGCCACTCACTCCATCACCCAAACTCAATCCAGTAGTGTTGATTGTTTTATTTGTCCCGGCATCTGCACCAGTCGCTAAGGTACCGTTTCCGGATAATGTGAGGTCTTGCCCACCAACTGTTCCAGAAATAGTCAAAGCACTAGATGCAGCAGTTGTAAGTGCATCATAAACCTTGGTCCCACTTAAAGAGATAGGCTTTTCATTTATATCTAAAGTTGCTGAAGACAATGAATAATTAGAGGCAACACCAGTGTTGTCTGTAAGTGTCAGGGTTCCTAGTGTTACAGATTGCTGTCCAGTTGCAACGTTCTCAGAGGAGACCGATCCAAGACCACTTAGTGATAATGTTTCCGAACCAACTAGATTGTTGAATATAACCGATAAATTCGTTGCATCGACATCCTTAGAATTATCAAAATTCCTACTAGTTGTTAATGTAACAGATCGTGGTGTTACAGCAAATGAACCTCCGCTTAGGCTATAATTACTTGCGGTACCTGTTCCATTTCCTAAAGTTAAGCCCGTAACATTTATAGTTTTTCCACTTCCAACTCCTTCTGACTCAAGAAATGTTCCACTACCAGAAAGTGTGAGTGTTTCCCCGCCTGCTATATTGTTAAAAGTAGTTATATCTGACGAACTCACTGTTTTTGAACCATCGTACACTCTTGTTCCTGAAATAGTCACTGCTCTCTGGGTAATTGTAAATGTTCCCTCATTTATTGAATAGTTATTTCCCAATCCTCCATTCGTCCCATCAGCAAGGGCAATAGTTGTTGAACCAACATTTAGTTGACCCGCACTTGCTAGATATGTACCCACATTAGCAGAATTTGTTACTACATCTCCTGTAAGACCCAATGTCTCTGACCCAACAAGACCAGATGCTACACTTACAATTGAGTTGTTGAGTGTTGAATTACTATCATAAACCTTTGTACCTGACAGATTTACTTGCTTTTGATTAATGTCCATTGTTCCTGAAGTTAAAGAATAGTTTGAACCTACCCCTGTATTATCTACCAAAGCAATTGTTCCTAAAGTAATATTTTGTGTTCCTGCTGAAACATCTTTAGATGCAACCGTTCCTGATCCAGATAATAATAAAGCTTCACCTGAGACAAGATTGCTCAGACTGAAAGTTAAACCAGAGGTGTTTGCTATTGCTGTTCCATCATAATCTCTTGATGATGTAAATGTTAATGCTCTTTTTGTAATATCAAAAGTATGGGTACCACCTGATAAAGTGTAGTTACTATCTGAACCTGAGCCAATCGAGTCAAGTTGTAATGTTCCTAATGAAATTGACTTTCCTGTTCCTACAGCGGCAGAGATAACACTACCTGAGCCTTTAAGACCCAAACTCTCTCCACTTATGCCAGTCGTAACGGTTAAATTTGCATTTGGAACTGTTGTTTGGCCGTCATATACTTTAGTTCCTGTAAGATCTATAACTTTTGGCAAAATCTCAAAGTTTGTTGTATAGCTCCCTAGGGTATAATTGCTAGCATTAGGGCCTGTTAAGGCTAAATTAACTGAGGTCACAGTTTTATTAGCACCAACATCAGCAGAGGCAACTGTTCCTTGTCCAGACAAGCTTACAGTTTCTCCTGTTAATAAATTACTAAGAAGTAAATCAGAGCTATCAATAACGTTTGTGCCATCATATTGTCTGTTACCGGTTATGTTCACAGATAAAGGTGAAATATTAAATGTGTGTGTTCCTCCAATTAATGTGTAATTACTAGCTGAACCTGACCCATCACCTAATGTTAAAGAGCCCAATGTAATAACTTTATTCATTTCTACAGAATTATCTGGAACTGACCCTGTTCCGCTAATAGTTAGAGTTTCACCTGAAATTATATTTCCAAAAGAATTAATATCTGAACTTAAAACATCAGTTGAAGCATCATAAGCTCTAATTCCATCGAGATTAATTACTTTTTGAGTGACATCCATAGTAGCTGAATTAAGCCTATAGTTACTTGGATTACCCGATCCTGAAGCTAAAGCCATTGTTCCCAGAGTAACAGATTTAGAACTTCCAACATTTGCATTAGATATTGACCCCGTCCCTGTCAGGGCAAGTGTTTCACCACCTTGTAAACTGTCAAAAGTTGGCGTTAATGAACTACCTGAAACACTGGTTGTGCCATCATACTCTCTTGATAATGTTACATTAAGTGTTCTTGGAACTACGGTTACATTTATAGTAGCTCCAGTTAAAGTATAATTACTAGCGAGTCCTGTTCCATCTGCTATTGCTAATGTATTATTATTAGTTATTGTTTGAGATCCTGCACTTGCAGCACCTAAAACTCCAGAACCTGTTAATGTCAAATTCTCACCACTTACACCTGATGTAATTGTAAGAATAGAACTATCAGCCGTTACAGTGCTATCATACAAACGTGAACCAGATATACTCACTGGCCTACCTGTTATGTCAGCAGTAAGAGAGTTAATTGAATAATTACTTGCTGTTCCTGTCCCGTCAGCTAATGCAAGGTTAACTGATGTTACTGTTTTACCGGTTCCAACATTTTTAGATGTAATTGTTCCAGAACCGGAAACAGCTAAAGTTTCACCTCCAACGATATTAGTAAAAGTTGAAAAATCTGACCCGTTAATTGTTGTTGATCCATCGTAAATTCTTGAAGCTCCTAAATCTAATGGGCGTTGAGTTATATCAACTGTGGCTGATGACAAAGCATAATTTGAAGCATTCCCACTTCCACTAGCCAATGCTAATGTTCCAAGGGTAACTGACTTACTATTGCCTACATTAGCAGTTGTTGTTCCAGATCCAGTTAAGCTTAGTGTGTCAGTTCCGGCTAAATTATTGATTGTCGTCAGGTCAGTTCCGTTAACAGTTGTTGTTCCATCATAGATTCTTGAACCACTTGCTGTAACTGATCTAGTTGTTACATCCATAGTAGCAGTGCCCGATAAGTCATAATTCGAAGCAACTCCAGTGTTATCAGCTATTGCTAATGTATTAAGTGTAATGGTTTTGCCTGTACCAACTGCTGATGTAGTAAGTGTTCCGGTTCCACTTAAAGTAAGTGTTTCTGATCCAACTAGTCCTGTTAAACTTAGATTTGATGGACTGGCTGTACTTGTCGCGTCATAAACTTTACTACCTGTTAGTCCAATTGTTTTTTTAGTTATAGTTGCTGAGTATGTACCGCCATTTAGCGTGTAGTTTGATGCTGTTCCTGTTCCATCGGTAAGTGATAACGAGCTTACGGTAATATCCGATGTTCCAAATGTTCCTACATTGTTGGAATTTATTGTTATGCTTCCGGATGTATTTAGTGTTTCAACTCCAACTAGATTGGACAGTGTTACAGACCCTGAATTTATGGTGGTATTAGCATCATATGCTTTAGTTGCAGAAAAGTTTAGTGGTCTTTGGTTCACATCAAAGGTGGCTGAGCTAAGACTATAATTTGAAGCACTTCCTGTATTATCAGCTAAGGCGAGTGTTCCTAATGAAACAGATTTACTTGTTCCAACATTTTGATCAACGATTGTACCTGAACCTGTAACCGCAAGTGCTTCACCAGAAATTATGTTTGTAAATGTTGTTATATCTGTGTTAGCTACTGTTGTTGTTCCGTCATAAACACGACTTCCAGAAAGAGTTATAGGACGAGTTGTTACATCAAAGGTACCACTTGTAAGATTGTAGTTTGAAGACTCCCCCCCGTTACTTCCATCTGCTATCGTTAATGTTCCAAGTGTTAATACTTTATTCGTTCCTACTGAAGGTGCCGCAATTGTTCCTGAACCATTTAGTGTTAATGTTTCTGTAAGAGCTAGTCCATTAAATATTGATATATCTGATGCAGCAACGGTAGTATTACCATCATAAATTTTTGACCCATCAATTGTTATTGTTTGTTTAGTTATATTAAATGTCTTTGTGCCAATCATATAGTTTGAGGCAAGTCCTGTATTATCTGATAGACTGAAGGAAACGTCAGTTACTGATTTATTTGATCCAACATCTTTTGAAACAACTGTACCTGTGCCGGTTAATGTTAGAGTTTCACTTCCAATAAGATTACCAATTGTTAAATCACTATTACTTACTGTGGTTGTTCCGTCATAAGACCTTGTACCTGACAATATCACGCTTCTTGGTGTAATATTGAAAGAGTCACTAGTAATAGTATAGTTTGAAACTAGTCCAGTTCCGTCGGTTAATCTTAAACCTGTAGTGAAGTCACTAGCAGTTTTACCAGTTGCTGTTTCCATTGCTGATTGGTGGGTCGATAGTGTAAATATATCTTTGGTTGTACTAGTGCCGCCAACATTGCTAGCATTTGATGCAAGATTTGCAAAACTTATAGAGGACTTTGTTGCATCTGTGTAATTAACAACAAAATATTGGCCTACACCGCCTGAAGTTTCAAGTAATCCCAAGGCTCGCTGAAGAAAATCTGAATCGCTTTCACCTGAATTTTTAGAAAGTGAAGAACTACCAGTTCCTGGCCAATTAACAGCGCCGTCACCTGCCTGACTTGAAATCTTTTTATAAGAAGCAGAATTTAGATCTCCATCCAAAATTGTACTTGTTCCTGTGCTATATGTACCAACATTTGAACTAGTTGTTAAAATTGAATCATTAATTGTTAACGTTTCCCCA
>CACJRF010000012.1 GCA_902595755.1 uncultured Alphaproteobacteria bacterium
TTATGACATAAGAGGAATCTATAATAAAACACTTTTTGATTTAGATGCAAAAATAATTGGTAACCTTTTTGGCTTAAAAATTGGTGTAAATAAAAATGTAAACATAGCCTGCGATGGAAGAATATCATCGGAAAGTTTAAAAAATAATCTTATAGAGGGTTTGTTGGAAGTTGGTGCCAATGTTACTGATATTGGTCTAGGCCCAACTCCACTTTTATATTTTTCTTGTGTAAAAAATAATGCTTCTGGAGGTATTATGATAACAGGATCTCATAATCCTAAAGATCATAATGGTTTCAAATTTGTTTTAAATAATATGCCATTTTATGGTGATGATCTCATAGAACTATCAGAAAATTCAAAAAAATTTTCTTTTAAGAGTGCAAATGGAAAAAGAACTTATGAATGTTTTAAGAATGATTATATGAATAGAATTTTTGAAGGAACAGATTTAAAAAAAAAACTTAAGATTGCTTGGGATGCAGGAAATGGAGTTGCTGGAGAATTAATGTCACAAATTGCAAAAAAAATTAATACTCAAAACTTTCTTCTTTTTGAAAATGTTGACGGTAATTTTCCTAATCATCATCCAGATCCATCTGATCCAAAAAACTTAGAAGATTGTATCAATTTAATCAAACAAAAAAAACTTGATTGCGGAATTGCGTTTGATGGGGATGGAGATAGGATTGGAGTAATAGATGATAAAGGTAGAGTTTTATCTGGAGATCAATTGTTATTATTATTCTCCTATGAAATTTTAAAAAAAAAAAAAGGTGCCAAAATTATAGGCGATGTAAAATGTAGCCAAGTTCTCTTTAATGAAATAAAAAAAAAACATGGGATACCAATTATATCTCAAACAGGACATAGTCACGTTAAAACAAATATTAAAAAAAATAAAGCTGATTTAGCTGGTGAAATGAGTGGGCATATATTCTTTAATTTAGATTATTATGGTTTTGATGATGCATTATATTCATCAGTAAAACTTGTTGAGTTACTTGATAAACAAGCAGAAAAATTATCAGATATTGTTGATAAGTTTCCAAAGGTATTTAATACACCTGAAATAAGAGTTGAATGTGATGATTTAAAGAAATTTGACATTATAAGTAAAGTAATTGCAAACCAGAAAACCAAAAATCAAAAAGTTATTGATATTGACGGAATACGAGTTTCTTCTGAAAATGGATGGTGGTTATTGAGAGCATCTAATACTCAAGCTGAATTAGTCCTTAGATGTGAAGCAAATTCAAAAGAAAACCTAAAAAATGAACTATTACTTGTTAAAGACGCTATTTTTGAAGTTGATTCAGAACTTTCCAAAAAAATATTAGTTGAAAATTATGTTTAATTTTTCTACTTTATTATAAAGACATTTATTTGTATGGCAGATAATTATAAGCAAATATCCTCAGAAACTTTAACCAAAACTAGACAAAAATTAGAAAAACCAAAGTTATATAAGGTTATTTTATTAAATGATGACTATACACCAATGGAATATGTTGTAAAATTGTTAAAAATGGTTTTTAGTCGAAATGAAGAGGATGCTGTAAATATTATGTTAATGGTCCATAAAAAAGGTTCTGGTGTATGTGGAGTTTATACTAAGGAGATTGCTGAAACCAAGGTATTTACAGTTGAAAAGATGGCCAAAAATGATCAACATCCTTTAAAATGTATAATGGAGCCAGAATAATGATCTCTGATGAATTCGAAAAAACCTTACAAAGAACCCAAAGTTATGCAAAAAAATTTGGTCATTTTTATATGACTCTAGAGCATTTGTTGTTATCTTTAATAGATGACCAAGATGTTAAGAAGATTTTATTAGCTTGTTCAATTGATGATAAAGCTTTAAAGAAAGAACTTGAAAATTTTATTAAAAAAAATCTTAAAGAGCTTCAAAAATCAAATGAAGATGAAATTAAACCAACATTAGGCTTTCAAAGAGTAATTCAAAGAGCAGTAATTCATGTTCAGTCATCTGGGAATGTAGAGGCTAATGGAGCGAACGTCTTGGTTGCACTTTTTAGTGAGAGAGAATCACATGCCGTTTATTTTTTACAGCAGCAAAATCTTACTAGACTTGATGTAGTTGATTATATTTCTCATGGAATCAGAAAAGAAGAAACTAGTGGTATAGTCCAAGATGAAAAATCTGATGAGAGTGTTGAATCTTCAACTGATAGTATGAATAATTTTTTAGAAAAATACTGTGTAAATTTAAATAAACAAGTTATTCAAAAAAAGATTGATCCTATTATAGGAAGGGTAAAAGAAATTGAAAGAACGATCCATATCTTATCTCGACGAAATAAGAATAACCCTATATTTGTTGGTGATCCAGGAGTTGGTAAAACAGCTTTAGCCGAGGGTTTAGCTTTTAAAATTGTAAATGGCGAGGTCCCCAAATCTATTTTACACACTACTATTTACTCTCTTGATTTAGGAGGAATGCTTGCGGGTACAAAATTTAGAGGAGATTTTGAGGATAGATTAAAAAAATTAATAAATTTTTTTGAGAAAAATAGTAATTTTATTCTATTTATTGATGAAATTCACACTTTAATCGGAGCAGGTGGGACTACATCCGGATCAATGGATGCTTCCAATATATTGAAACCAGCGCTATCCAAGGGAAGTTTAAGATGTATGGGATCTACTACTTATAGTGAATATCGGAATTATTTTGAAAAAGATAGAGCTTTATGTAGGCGTTTCCAAAAAATTGACATAGATGAACCTTCTAGAGAAAACTCAATTAAAATTTTGGCTGGTATTAAAGAGTTTTATGAGGAATTTCATAATGTTGAGTTTGAAAAAGATTGTTTTGAAGAAGCCGTGGATTTATCAAAAAAATATTTAGTTAATCAAAAATTACCAGATAAAGCTATTGATATTCTCGATGAAACTGCGGCTTCAGTCAAGATTAATAGTAAGCGTAAAAATAAGTTAGTTTCAAAACAAGATATACAAAATACAATATCAAAGATTGCAAATATTCCTGAAAATACCGTTAAATCAAATGATAAGATTAAATTAAAGAATCTAGAAAGAGATCTTAAGACTCTTATTTTTGGTCAAGATGAGGCCATAAGTGTCCTATCTTCAGCAATAAAATTGTCTAAAATTGGTTTAAGAAATAAAGATAAACCTATTGGATCATTCTTATTTTCTGGTCCCACTGGAGTAGGTAAAACTGAATTAACAAAACAGCTTGCTAATATAATGAAGATGAATTTTATAAGATTTGATATGTCCGAATACATGGAAAGACATAGTGTTTCAAAATTAATTGGGGCACCACCAGGATATGTTGGTTTTGATCAGGGAGGTTTACTCACCGATTCTGTTGATAAAACTCCACACTCGGTCATATTATTAGATGAAATTGAGAAAGCACATCCCGATCTTTTTAATCTTCTTTTACAAATAATGGATTATGGTAAACTAACAGACCATCTTGGTAAAAAAGTTGATTTTACCAACTCTATAATCGTAATGACAAGTAATGTTGGAGCTGTTGATATTGTTAGGGATAAAATTGGATTTTTAAACGAAAAATCAATTCAAGATAACGAAAAGGCTATCAAAAATTTCTTTAGTCCGGAATTTAGGAACAGACTTGATGCTATTGTAAACTTTAAAATGCTTAATAAAGCTCATTCTTTGAAAATTGTTGATAAATTCTTAATGGAATTAGAGAACTTACTCTTCGAAAAGGAACTATCTTTATCGGTTACAAAAGAAGCTAAATTAGTGTTACTTGAAAAAGGTTTTGATCCAATAAATGGAGCGCGACCAATGGCAAAAGTTATTCAAGATAAAATTAAAGTTCCTTTAGCCGACTTACTTTTAAAAACTCTTAAAAAGAAAAAACAAGTATTAATAGATTTTTGTACCAAAAAAAATGAATTCCTCATATCTCTAAAAGATGACTTTCAAAAAGCAGGTTCTATTTATCATTAAAAGGTGATAGATTTTTTTTAAGATAATTTAAAGTATTTGTAACCCTTCGTTCTTCCTCCATAAGAAAGTCGTTTATAGGCTTCTCTAAAGCTTCATCATTAAACCAATGACAACTAAACGTTTTTACAGGTAAGTAGCCTCTTGATATTTTGTGCTCACCCTGAGCACCTGCCTCTACTAGTTCTAAATTATTTAGAATGGCGTACTCAATCGCCTGATAATAACAAAGTTCAAAATGTAAGTTTGGTACTTCATACAATGCTCCCCAGTAGCGCCCGTATAAGTTTTTATTCTTTTTAAAATGTACGGAGCACCCAGCAAATTTCCCCCCTAAAGAGGCAGAAATTAAAACAGTGTTTTCAATTAAATTTGAATTTAGAAGTTGTAAAAAAAAACTCTTTGTAAGATACTCTTGAGACCATTTTTTATTTACTGTGTGAGAATAGCATTGATATAAATTTAGTAAATCAACCTCGCCAATATCTTTCCCTACTTTTACCGTAAAGTTTATATTTTTATCTTTAATAAATTTTCTTTCCTTTAGAATATTTTTTTTTTTTCTACTTTTTAAATGTGTTAAGAAATGATCAAATGATTTATATTTATTATTCTTCCAATGATATTGTATTCCAACTCTTTGATGAAAATATTTTTTCAACTTAGTTGAAATAATTTCGTCAATAAAATTTATATGGAATGATGAAATTTTTTTTTTTTTCAAGAATACTTTAAGCTCATTAAATAATTGATCATCATCTACTTTATCAGAATAGTATAAAAAATTATTTCTAGTTACTGGAGTAAAAGGTATTGCTGATAGAAATTTTGGAAAATAATTCTTACCAATTTGATAAAAAGCATTTTCAAAAATTTGATCAAAAACAAATTCACCGTAAGAATTTAATTTTCTAAAATTTGGAATTAAACCTACAAGTTTATTTTTATCTTTAATGATTATATGTTCTGGAATCCAACCTTTAACATTTACAGTACAATGAGTTTTTTCTAATAATTCAAAGAAATCGTAGCTGATAAATGGATTATTATCTGTAAAATTCTCACAACAGAATTTTTTTATTTGATTTATTGAATCAACAGTATTAATTTGCATATCTAACTTATAATATTGAAAATATGGCTTCAATTTCAACTGGAGAATTTTTAGGAAGAGATGCGCAACCAATGGCAAGTCTGGAATGGCTTCCATGATCTGGTCCTAACACCTCAACAACCAATTTTGAAGCCTTATCAAGCAGTTTCGAATGTTCTTCATAAGAACTAATGGCATTAAAATATCCTTTTAAATTCAAACATCCAACATGGGTTACCTTTTTGTTTGTATTTTCTAAAAAATAACAAATATTCCAAAGTATATTCGATACACAAATCAAAATACAATCCTCTGAATCCTTTTCATTTATATCTTTACCAATTTGTCCACAATATTTTAATTTTCCATTAACTACAGGTAATTGACCTGAAATATATAAAACATTATTGAAATATTTGTAAGGACTGTAATTAGCAACTGAAATAGGTTTAAAATTATATCTATTTACCCCTTTATTGATTAAGATTTCTTTAAAAAAGCTATTCACTATACTCATGGTTGCAAGTAAGGCACTTTATTTTGAGTTTTTCCTTGTAAAGAGTGAAATTACCACACTTGTCGCAAGCATCACCTTCAAATTTATAACTCTCTTTTACTTTTTTAAGTTGATCCTTCTCATTACTTATTAAAGTTAACTTACTATCAAGAATCTTTTTTCGAATATAACCAATGCTTGTAAATTCTTTTAATACAGTTTCGGCATTTTTTTTTGACTCGTAAATATCAGTCGGGTTTAGGTCAGTCTTATCAGAACTATTTTGGTTACTGAAATCATCTCTTCCTAAATATGATATTGCTAACTCCTTAAAAATATAGTCAAGTATAGAGGTTGCTGATTTAATTTCTGTATTTCCTTTAACAATTCCTGAAGGTTCAAATTTTGTGAATGTAAAGGCTTCGACAAATTCATCTAGAGGAACCCCATATTGCAATCCAATTGAGACAGATATGGCAAAATTATTCATTAGGCTTCTAAATGCTGCTCCCTCTTTATGCATATCAATAAATATTTCACCAAGTCGTCCATCCATATATTCACCAGTTCTCAAATATACTTTATGTTTGTCTATCATTGCTTTTTGGGTATAGCCTTTTCTTCTATCTGGTAATTTAGCTCTCTTATTTTTGAAAACAGTTTTTTGTTTGTCAAATATTTTTAATGAGTTGATTTGTTTTTCAATCTCAATAATTAAATCGCTATTCTGGATTTTTGGATCAGATTTTTTCAAAGAAGAAATACTTTTTTCAAAATTATCAACAAAGTTGTCGATAAAGTTTTTTAAATCGTTATATTTATTCATATAGAATCGTTTTAGGTTATTTTATGAGTTTATCATATAATTCAATTTTTTTTAAAATATATTGTAAATTTTTTACAAAATTTGTTGGTGAGGATGACTATGGTAACACTTATTATACAAAAAAAAATAATAGCATTAAAAATAATTCAAGAGAGAGAAGATTTATTATATATAGAGGTATAGTTGAGGCTAGTAAAGTTCCTCAGGAGTGGAATGCATGGTTGCATCATGTCTCAAATGATTTGCCAAAAAAAACTTCTAAAAAATCATGGATGAAAGATCATTTGCCAAATATGACTGGAACTCCGTATGCATATGAGTATAAAGATCAAAAAAAATCAGATAAAGTAAAAAATATATATTCAATATGGAAGCCAGATGAAAACTAAGTATACAAAATTCATTTTAGGTCTACTTCTTTTTGTTGCTATTTTTTCAGTACTATTCTCAGAAAAAGAATCTTCAAAAGATTCTTTCAAAAGCTATAATATAACTTTTAACAAGATTGATGGGGTTCAAGTTGGTACAGACGTATTAATTTCTGGTGTTAAAGTTGGTTTTGTAAATAAAGTATCATTAGAAAAAAACTATCCTTTAGTTTCAGTATTGATAGACAAAAATATAGTCCTACCCAATGATTCATCAATATCGATACAAACAGATGGTTTGTTTGGAGCAAAATTTATGTTAATAGAGACGGGAGGTAGCGAAGAATCAATGAATGAATACGATTTTTTTTCATTTTATGAGGATTCAATTCTAGTTGAAGATCTTCTTAAGAAAATTATAGAGTTAGGGGAGATAAATAAAAATGAAAGCTAATTATTTTGAAACAATCCTTGGTTTTTTAACAATACTAATTTCATTTATATTTTTGATAAAATTAATTTCGGTAAACTCTAATGATTCTAGCGAAAAATATTATGACTTAAATGCCAAGTTTTTAAAGGTAGGTGGTTTAATTGTAGGTAATGATGTAAAGATGAGTGGTGTAAAAATCGGAGTGGTTAACAGAGTATATCTCGATGACGATTTCTTAGCAAACGTTGAGTTTAAAGTTTTCTCAAATATTAAAATACCGCAAGAAAGTGTTGTTGCTATAAGCAGTGACGGTATTCTTGGTAACAAGTATCTGTCAGTCATCCCTAATAATAGAGATTCCAAGGATTTTTTTAAACAAGGTGACAATTTTGTAAATGTAATTGATTTTGAATCAATAGAAGACCAAGTTAGTAAAATAATTTTTTTGGCAACTCAGTAAAATGAAAAAGTTTGAAGAGCAACTTTGGATAGATAAAGATAAGAAGATAATATCCTGTGTAGAGACTAATAAAGTTTTAAATGAGAATTTTCTTGAAGTTTACAATGCACTTCAAAATGCATTAGACGATGGGATTTTAATGGGTTGTGATGAAAATGATTTTAAAAAAAAATTAAAGAAACTTGTTAATGATTTATCATTTTCAATAGGAAAATGAACAATAGCTTTTTTTTTATTATTTTCGCATTTTTATTCAATGTCGAGGTTTTTGGTCAGACTTTAGAATATCAAGGTGCTAAAATAAGAATATTAAATAAAGATACTACTGAAAAATTTTTTTTTGACCTTCCTTTATCTCAAACACTTGAAATAAATAATTCCACAATTATCGTTCATAGGTGTGTTAAGCTGAGTACCAAAGAACGACAAGATGATATTGCTTTAATAAGTCATAAGTCTTTTAACGAGAACAAATTAAAAAATAATTTTTTTGGTTGGATCTTTAAATCGTCACATTATATGAATTCACCTCATAACTCTTCACTTGATATAAGGTTACATAGTTGTTTAGAAAAAGATCCAATATTTTTAAAAAAAAGTGAAGACTAGAAGTATTCTAAAATATTTTTCTTTAAGTTCTTATTAATTGATAAGTCATCTTTTAAGTTATTTTCATTTAAAATATTTAAATATTCTTTTTGGGGAATCTCAATGGTGCCGAATTGACTTAAATGATCAGAATAAAACTGAGTGTCAATAATTTTAAACCCACTATCAATAAGATGTGCGGCAAGATAGGCAATACAAATTTTACTAGCATTCTTTTTTAAACTAAACATACTTTCACCACAGAAAATCTCACCTAAAATCACACCATATAAACCTCCAAGCATTTTTTTTTCTTCAAAGTATTCTATTGATATTGCTTTGCCTGTATTGGATAGTTTAGTATAACTATCAATTATTTGATTATTTATCCAAGTGCTGTTTCTGTATTTATTCCTAGCACAAAGTTTGATAACGTCTGAAAAATTTTCATTTAACTTTATTGAGTAATCATATTTTCTTATAAATTTTTTAAGACTTTTAGAAATTTTAAAATTATTTAGATGAATAATTCCCCTTTGTTCAGGATTTACCCAAAAAATATAAGGATCTTCATGAGAATCTGACATTGGAAACAACCCTTTTTTATAAGCCTGAAGTACTATTTCTTTAGATAAGAACATTTTAATTATTCTCAATTTGTTTATCAAACCAACTTATGTCGAAATCACAGCTTATAAAGTTTTTATGATTTACAATCTTCTTTAATGAACTAATATTTGTTTCTATACCTTCAATAACATATTCATCCAGTGCACGATTAAGTCTCATTATACATTCATTTCTTGTATTACCTTTAACTATAATTTTTGAAACTAACCCATCGTAAAATGCTGTAACACTACATCCCGAGTATAGTAGAGAGTCCACCCTAATTCCTGGACCACCAGGTGGATGATAAGTAGTGACCATACCAGTTGAAGGTAATAAGGTTATAGGGTTCTCAGCATTAATTCTACACTCTATCGAATGACATATTTTTTTTACATCATTTTGATTGATAGAAATTTTTTCTCCCGAGGCAATAAATATTTGTTCTTTTACAATATCTAAGTTGTAAACTTCCTCCGTAATAGTGTGTTCAACCTGCAATCTAGTATTCATTTCTATGAAATAAAACTCTCCATTGCTATATAAATATTCAACTGTTCCTAAACTTTTATAACCAACTTTCTTAAAAGCTTTAATTGTTAAGTCACAAATTTTCCCTCTTTCTTCTTCAGAAATTGCTGGACTAGGACATTCCTCAATTATTTTCTGACTTCTTCTTTGTATGGAGCACTCTCTCTCACCTACATGAATAATATTTCCAAAACTATCTCCAATAATTTGAACTTCGATATGTCTAGGATTTTCAATTAATTTTTCAATATAAACCTCGTCATTGCCAAAACTTTGTATTGCTTCTTTTCTAGCTAAAGAGAGATTTTCTTTCAGTTCTTTTTCTTTATAAACCTTTTTTATTCCTCTACCCCCACCACCATTTGTAGCTTTAATTAAAATGGGATAACCTATTTCACTAGCCACTATTTTTGCTTCGGCTAAATCTTTAATATTTGTTTTACTACCTGGAACAATTGGTAACCCAATTCTTAAAGCAAAATCTTTAGCTTTAATTTTATTTGACATATTTTCTATGTGAACAAAGTCTGGGCCAATGAAAGTAAATCCATGATCTTGAACAATTTTTGCAAAATTTGCATTCTCAGATAACATTCCTATACCAGGGTGGATTGCATCTACATTCCCTATAGTAGCTGCAGATATTATTGATGGAATATTTAGATAGGAGCCTTTGACTTGGGGAGGGCCAATACAAACACTTTCATCTGCAAGTCTAACAAACATTTCTTTTTCATCTGCTGTAGAATGGACAACTATAGTTTGTATTCCAAGCTCTTTGCAAGCTCTTAGAATTCTAAGGGCTATTTCACCTCTATTAGCTACAAGAATTTTTTTTAACATTACTCAATTAAAACAAGTGGTTCACCAAATTCTACTGGGGTTTCGTTTTTTACAAAAATTTTTTTCACTACTCCGTTTCTGTCAGCAGTGATTTCATTCATTGTTTTCATTGCTTCGATTATTAGAATTACTTGACCTATTTTGACTGTTTGACCAACCTCAATAAATGCTTTTGAGCCTGGTTCAGGACAAAGATAAGCTGTTCCAACTAGTGGGGATTTTAAAGAAGAGTCCTTTGTGTCAGGTTTATCCTTTTTTAAAGATTGCTGAGAGGTTTCATCTTTAAAGTTATTAATAGTATTACTTTGGTAGGATATTTTTTTCAGCCTGTATGAGTTTTTACCGTCTGAAATGTCAATTTCTAAAAGATTATTCTTATCCATAATTTTAGATAATTCTAAGATATTGTCTGAAATTTTTTTATCGATTTTCATGATTGACTAGAAGGTAATTAATAGACTGTATTGAAATTTTATAAACATCCGTTCCGAACCCAGCTATAATACCATTAACTGAGCTACTAATAAACGAATTTTTTCTAAACTCTTCTCTATTATATATATTAGAGATATGAACTTCGATCTTTGGTATTTTTAGAACTTTTAGAGCATCGTGTATTGCTATTGATGTATGAGTGTATGCTCCAGCATTGATTATTAATCCATCAAAATTATTTGAATTTTGAATATTTTCTATTATTTCTGATTCAGAATTACTCTGGTAGAAACTTAATTTAATGTTTAAATCATTGGCAATCTTTTGACATTCACTAATTATCTCGTCAAGACTTTTTTTACCATATAGTTCTGTTTCTCTTTTACCTAATAAATTTAAATTTGGTCCATTAATAATATTTATTTTTTTCATTTACTTTTTTTTTTATCGATTTGATATTCTAAGTCATTTAATTTGTTCAACAAAACAGTATCATTCGATAACTTTTTTGCGCGATTTACGTGTATTCTAGCGTTATCAAGTTGATTTACCAGCAAATACTTTTCAGCAAATGCATATGATGAAAGGTCTAATTTTTTTAATTTTCCATAATTTAACCCTAAATAATGCCATGCATCAATTGGAAAATCATCATTTTTAATATATTTATCTAAAAGGTTTATAGATTTTTTATAATTTAAATTAGTTTTACTATGATAAAGAGACTTTGCCAGAAATAATTCAAAACTTTTTTCATTGGGATTAAGTTTAATAGCTTTTGTGAAAGATTTTATGGCATTATTAAAGTCTCCTTGTTCAAAATAAATTTGTCCCATTATTTCATAAAAATATGGGTTATTATTGTTAAACCCTATACATTTTTTTATTTGTTTTATTGATTGTTTTACTTTTCCTTTTCTATAATTATTAAAAACAAGGGCATAATATTTTTGTATATTATTGTCTGGATAAATAGCATATATCTGTTCTTCACTTAGAAAATATCCATTAAATTTTGCCTTAATTAAACTAAACCTTCTGTTAAACAGACTTAAATCCCTTAGCTTTTGATTCTTTTTTATATTTAATTTTATATTTTTTATTCTTTCGGAAGATAATGGATGTGTTAAAAAATAAGGATTAATTTTTTTTAATCTCTCGTTATTTTGAAGTTTTTCAAATACATTTATTAAACCTTTAAGAGAAAATCCATTTTTGTTCATTAATCTAATGGCAGTTTGATCTGCCAAGTGCTCTTGAGATCTAGAAAAAGCTAATGTTCTAGTAGCAGACAAATGTTGTCCACCCATTAAAAGTGCTGATCCTGCAGCTGGTGCTCCACCTGCAATAGCTCCAACTGCTAGGATAGACGATAAAATACTCATCATTGCTGATTTTTTTGTCATTTTTTCTCTATTTATAAAATGTCCACCTACTAGGTGACCTATTTCATGAGATAATACACCTGCTATATCATCTATCATTTCACTTTTTAATAATAATTCCTTAGTGAAAAAAAAATTTTTTTCATGCGTTACAAAGGCATTAATGTAGTCTTTGTTATCAATATAAAATTTTAAATTTTCTCCCTCTAAATATGTATCTTTAGTTAATATTTTACTTAAATCAGCAAATAAGTTTTCTGTTTCCGCATCCCTTATAATTTTTAAACCCTGACTGTTTAAATCTTTAAAAAAAAAAGTAGCTATTAAAAAAGTAATTAGTAATCTCATATTTATATTCTAAACTCTATTTGGAAACTATGAAAAGAAAAATTTACAAACCATCAGCAAGATCTAATATTTCACCTTTCTATGTAATGAATTTATTAGAAAAAGCTAAGCAAATGGAGTTGGAAGATAAAAAAGTTTATCATTTAGAGTTAGGAGAACCTCAGATGAAAACTCCAGATTTGATAAAAGAAGAGGTTCAGCGGCTTGTAAAAAAAGGAATGCCAGGCTATACACCTTCAAATGGGATATACCCTTTAAGAAAAAAAATTTCTGATTATTATAAATTCAATTACCAAGTTGAGGTTTCTGAGGATAGAATTTTCATAACAACTGGGTCCTCAGGAGCATTTTTGCTATCATTTTTATTAAATTTTGATATAGGAGATAGAGTAGCAATTTTCAATCCAGTTTATCCAGCATATAGAAATATTTTAAGAAGTTTGAATATTGAGGTTGTTGAAATATATCCTGAAATCAATGAGAGAACTATCAATTTAAAATCTATAGAGAAATATAAAGAATTGGATGGTGTAATAATATCAAATCCTAACAACCCCAATGGTCAGGTATTTAACGATATAGAGATTGAATATATTTACAATTTTTGTAAGAAAAATAAAATAAAACTTATTTCTGATGAAATTTATCATGGGATAACTTATGATTATCAACCCAAGACTTGCTTAAACTTTGGTGATGAAATAATAGTAATAAACAGTTTCTCAAAATATTTTTGTATGCCAGGTTGGAGATTGGGATGGGTTATTGTTCCTAAATCTTTAACAAAAAATTTGTTAAAGTTATCACAAAATCTTTTTATCTCTTCTGGAAATATCGCACAATTCGCGGCTATTAAAGCTTTCGACTGTATTAAAAGTTTTGATAGTGTTGTTAAAAATTATAAAGAAAATAGAGATAAGTCATCAAAAATTTTAGAAAAAATGTCACTTCTTGAATATTCAATGCCATCTGGTGCTTTTTATTTTTATGTAAATATTGAAAAATTAAAAATTGATTCATCAGATCTTGTTAAAAAATTGTTAAAGGACACAGGAGTAGCTTTAACTCCAGGTGTTGATTTTGATACTGTAAACGGAAATAAAACAATTAGAATTTCTTTTTCATCCGATCAAAAGAGCTTACTTTCTGCACTTAAGCTCTTCTATAAATGGTATAAAGCCAACTATTGAGACCACCACCCTTGTCTTTTTTGATCATCCTTTTTCTTTGTTAAAATTGCTACCTTTTGCTTTGGCTTTTTTGAACTTTTTTTAATTTTTGTATCCGATGAATTAAATTCCTTTGCTTTCTCTCTAAAGCTTTTTCTTTTTAAAGAAACTTCACTATTTTCAGAATTATATTTATCTTCAACGTTTTTCATTCCTTTAATTGGCTTTTTATTGTTTTCATTTTTTTTTAGTAAATTTGAATTAACTTCAGAATCAAGTCTATTTTCATCAGATCTCTTTCCACTATTTTTAATCATTTCTTGTAAGCTATCAATTTCTAAATTTTCATGACAATTTTTATGATAAATTTCTTCTCTACTACAGATTACATACTCATGATCACTTAACTTTTCAAAGTTCAGGATTTTTAACTTTTTAATTGCTACTTTTTTTAAATTTAAATTCTTTAACATAGTATCTAACATATTTTTATTCAAAACTAGATATAACTTGCTAATTTTTTTATGATTTAAATACTCGTTACAAACTCTAATTAATTGCTCAATTAAAAAATCCTTAGAAATTATACTTCCATACCCATTACAGAACCTACATGTACTTGACATCATTGTATCAGTCGTAACTTTTAGTCTTTGTCTTGAGATTTCCATCAAACCAAAGTTACTTATACGACCAACTTGAACTCTCGCTCTATCATTTTTTATATGTTCTCTTAACCTTCTTTCAACTTTTATGTTATGATTTCTTTCTAGCATGTCTATGAAGTCAATAACGATTAGTCCAGCAAGATCCCTGATTCTAAGTTGTTTCGTAATCTCTTCAGCAGCCTCAAGATTTGTTTTAAATGCTGTATCCTCAATATTTCTTTGTTTAGTGTACCTTCCTGAATTTATATCAATTGCTACTAAAGCTTCAGTTTGATTAATAACTAAATACCCCCCAGATTTTAGATGAACAATTGGATTGTTGATATCCATTATTTTACTTTCAATTTTATGAGTAATAAAAAGTGGTTTTTTTTCTTTATATAATTTTAAGGATTTAATTGAACTTGGCATGAACTGTTTAACAAACTCTTTAGATTTTTTGAGTGTTTCTTTATCATTTATTATAATTTCATCAAAAGATGAATCGAAGTAATCTCTTAATGATCTTTTAATGATATTATCTTCTTCATGTATTAAGCATGGTGCATTAGACTTAATAGTTTTAGAGGTAATTTCATTCCAAAGTTTAATTAAAGAACCATAGTCTCGTTTGATTTCTTTTAAACCCATGACTTGCCCTGCAGTTCTTACTATTACACCCATACCACTTTTAATATTTAATTTATCTACAATATCTTTAAGTTTTTTTCTTAATTTTACATCCATGATTTTTCTTGAAATTCCTCCACCTTTATTTGTATTAGGCATTAAAACACAATATTTTCCTGCTAGCGAAAGTCTTGTAGTAACTGCAGCCCCCTTATTACCTCTTTCCTCCTTTACAACTTGTATTAGAATAACTTGATTACTTTTGATAACTTCTTGGATGCTATATTTTCTATGAAAGATTACATGTTTGGGTTTTTCTTTGTTTTTAAATCTTCTATTTTTTTTTCTGATTTTTGGTGAGTTAAAATCCTCTATTGGCTTATAATTAAAAAAATCAAAAACTTTATCCAGAAAACCTTTTCCGTTAGTATTTTTTTTTAATGTTTCTTCACTGAAATCCTGTAAAGGTTCTGAAAGTTCATTCTCACTATCATCATCATCATCATCATCGTCAATTTGAAGATTTTTGGTATTCTCAAGTTCTTGTTCTAATAACTTTTTCTTGTCAGCTGTTGGAATCTTAAAATAATCAGGATGTATTTCATTATAGGCTAGAAAGCCATGCCTATTTCCTCCATAATCAACGAATGCTGCTTGGAGTGATGGTTCTACCCTCACGATTTTTGCCAGGTATATATTACCTTTTATTCTTTCATTTATAATTTTTTCTGATTCATAATCTATTAAGCTACTGTCTTTAGTGATTGCGACCCTAACAGATTCCCTTTCAGCCGCATCTATTAACATTTTTTTCATAAACTAAATTCCTTACATAATTCTTACACTATTAATTAAACACAAAATATTTTATCGAACATATTGATTTTTTTTTAAAAAGAACACTATATATAGTATAACTATTTTTTTTGTTTCACAATTGATTAATTTTATAAAATTCATATTACTTTTTTTTATTTATTTCAATCAATCATTTTCTGATGAACTTGTAAACCTAAGATATGGTGCTAATGATGATAAAAAAAGAATTGTACTTGATTTAAAAAAAGATTTGATATTTGATTCTAGAATTTTTTCAAAAAAAATTGAAATCACATTTAAAAAAAAAATAAAAATAATCGGTAATTTTAAATTTCAGAATAATTTGAAGGAAATCCTTTTTGATGATTCAAACAATACATTAAACTTAATTTTTGACAGATTAATTTATAAACCAAATATTTATCTTTTAAAAAAAAAAAATAATAAGTTTTCAAGAATTGTTATTGATTATTCGTTAAAAAAAATAAAAAAGAAAACAGTTGTTATTGACCCAGGACATGGTGGTAAGGATTCAGGAGCAGTTGGAATACATAAAAATCTTGAAAAAAATATAACACTTAAGATTGGTATTTTGTTAAAAAATAAATTTCTAAAAAAAACAAATTATGAGGTTTTTCTTACTAGAGCAGATGACAGATACTTGAAATTGAGGGATAGAACTAAGATAGCTAAAAAAAATAATGCTGATATATTTATATCATTACATGCCGACTATAATAAAAATCCCAGAACACGTGGATTATCTTTTTACACACTCTCAGAAAAAGCTTCTGATAAAGAGGCGGAAGCATTGGCAAGGAGAGAAAATAAGTCTGATTTAATTGATGGTGTAGATTTATCAAACGAATCCTCTGAAGTAACTAATATTTTGTTAGATCTTACCAAACGCGAAACCCTTAACCAATCAAGTTCTCTAGTAAACTTTCTAATTAACTCTTTTGAGGGAAAAATTAATTTATTACATAGAACCCATAGATATGCAGGTTTTGTTGTGTTAAAATCTTTGGATATACCTTCGGTTTTGATTGAAATGGGATATCTATCAAATAAAAAAGATTCTAAGCTATTACTTACGAAAGATTATCAAAATAAAATTGCTGATAAAATTTCTGATGCTGTTATTGAATATTTTGTGTGGAAAGAGAAAAATATAAATTAATTATTACTATGTTTAAATTTTTAAAAAGATTATTTTTACTTTGTATTACTGGTGTTTTGACTAGTATTTTTGCAGTAGTTTTTGCTTTTTTTATTTATGGGAAAGATCTACCTAATTTTGATAAGTTATCATATTATCAACCCCGACTTGTTTCTAAAATTTTTACTACAAATGGAAATTTTCTTGAAGATTATTCTAATGAAAATAGAATTTTTATTAACTATAATCAAATACCAAGAGAGCTAATTAACTGCTTTCTAGTTTCAGAAGATGTGAACTTCTACAATCATTTTGGCGTAGATTTTAAAGGTATTGCAAGAGCTTTTTTTAAAAATATGTCTAATATTTTTAGTGATAAAAGGCCAGAAGGCGCTTCAACAATTACACAACAAGTTGCTAAAAACCTACTCTTAACTAACGAGCTTTCATATTCTAGAAAAATTAAAGAAATGATATTAGCTTTAAGGATGGAGAATCTTTTAACTAAAAAAAGAATAATGGAGCTTTATTTAAATGAAATTTATTTAGGAAATGGTTCTTATGGTGTTGCATCTGCATCATTAAATTACTTTAACAAATCTTTAACTGATTTAGAAATTGATGAGATGGCGCTTTTAGCAGCACTGCCTAAAGCTCCATCAAGTTACAACCCATATAAAAGTCCAATTAGAGCATTGAAAAGAAGGAATTGGGTTTTAAAAAGACTTCTCGATGAAAAATTTATAGACGTTGAAGCATATATGGATTTATTAAATAAACCTATAAATCTGAAAAGGACTGAAAAGATTCTAAATGATAATGCTTCATTTTTTAAAGAAGAAGTTAGAAGAAGTTTAATAAATAAGTTTAGTGAGAAAAAACTTTATGAGGGCGGTATGACAATAATGACTACTTTGGATGAAAAAATTCAACTTCAAGCTGAAGAATCATTTCGTAAAGGTCTTAAAGATTTTACCAAAAGGAAAAAATGGTTAGGACCAATTGAAAACTTAAAAAATGAAGAGAAAATGTATGAAGCTTTTTTTGAATTAAAAAAACCAATTGGACTTTATAATGATGAACTTGTGTTAGTAACAAAAGTAAAAAATGACAGAATTGAGGTTTTATTTAAAAATAAACAAAAAATTTTACTTTATCGTTCAAATTTAAAAATAATTAAGGATAAAGAATTTAATTTTAAAAATAAATTCAAAATTGGTGATGTGTTAGTTTTGGAATTTGATGAAATAAACAATAACTTTAATTTATCGCAAATCCCTGAAGTTAATGGTGGAATGGTAGTTATGGATAATCGAACAGGTCGAGTTTTAGCTATGGTTGGAGGTTATGATTCAAGTTCATCTTTTAATCGTTCAACCCAAGCAAAAAGACAATTAGGTTCATCTTTTAAACCCATTGTTTACCTAACAGCTTTGGAAAATGGATACACTCCAATTAGTAAGGTTTTAGATGCACCATTTGTTGTTGATGATTATTCTGATAAAGGAGTGTGGCGACCAACAAATTATGGCAACAAGTTTTACGGTCTTAGTACTTTAAGATTAGGTATTGAAAAATCTAGAAATCTTATGACGGTAAGACTTTCCGATCAATTAGGGTTAGATAAAATATCAAAAGTTTCAATAGAATTAGGTGTATACGAAAAATTTCCCAATTTAATCTCAAGTTCATTGGGTTCATTGGAAAGTACTCTCCAAAAAATTACAGCTGCATATGCAACAATTGCAAATGGAGGTTATAAGGTTGAGGCAAATTTAATAGATGTTATTTATGATAGTAATGGAGAAATACTTTATAAAGCTGACAACAGGCAATGTATTGATTGCATGGTTGAAAGTAGTTTAATAAATAATCCATCAGAGTTAAAAAGAGTCCCAATACCTGAGATTAAAAATAACTCCTTGAAAATTTTCTCAGAGGAATCAGCTTATCAAATGACTTCCTTTTTAATGGGTGTGATCGAAAGAGGCACAGCAAAAAATATAAATAATTTTAATTTTCAAATAGCCGGTAAAACTGGTACGACTAACAATAATCAAGATGCATGGTTCATAGGATATAATTCCGAGCTAACAGTAGGAGTTTTTGTCGGATATGATGTACCTAGGTCACTTGGAAGATTTGAGACAGGTTCAAAAGTTGCAGCACCTATATTTAATGATTTTATGAAAAAAATTTATTCAAAAAAGAATCCAAGGCCTTTTATAATACCTAAAAAAATAAAATTTATGAATATTGATCTTTTTACTGGTGAACCCACTAATGATAAATATATTACTGAAGCATTTAAATCAGGTTTTAGTTTTGATAGTATTGAAAAAGGTTATAATCAAAATAAAAATTTAGAATTTAGAGGTTTTTATTAATATGAATTTAGGATTTGAAGATTTGTTGTCTCAAGTAGAGGTTTTAATTAAAAACCTAAGGGGGTATGTTTGAAAAAAAAGGAATTAGAGAAGAACTGAATTCAATCGATTTGTCTCTAGAGAAGAATGATAATTGGGAAAATTATTCTGAAACAAATAATATTTTAAAAAAAAAAAATAACCTACAAAACTTCCTGGATTTATTTGAAAAAAATTGTAGAAGCTTTAATGATGTTGCTGAGCTGATAAAACTCTCCAATGATGATAAAAACGAGAATCTTTTAAAAGATTTGAAAGATGAACTTATTGATTTAAAGAACTCACTTAATAAATTGTATTTAGAAACATTAATGAATGGTAAAGCTGATTCAAAAAATGTCATTTTAGAAATTAATTCTGGCGCGGGAGGGGTGGAATCTCAAGATTGGGTTGCAATGCTTTTTAGAATGTATTCAAGATGGTCAGAGTCGAATGGATTTAAATGTGAAATATTAGATGAGAACATAGGCGAAGAGGCTGGCTATAAATCTATTTCAATTAAAATTAAAGGTGACAATTGCTATGGTTGGCTTAAACTTGAAAATGGTGTGCATCGATTAGTTAGAATTTCTCCATTTGATTCGCAATCAAGAAGACATACTAGTTTTGCATCTGTCTATTGTTACCCAGAAGTAGATAATACTATTAAAATTGATGTAAATGAAAAAGAACTAAAAGTTGACACATTTAGAGCATCAGGAGCAGGTGGACAACATGTTAATAAAACAGATAGTGCTGTAAGAATAACTCATACACCTAGTAAAATCGTTGTTCAATGTCAAAGCAGTAGGTCACAACATAGGAACAAATCTATTGCTATGGAATTATTAAAATCTAAACTTTTTGAAATGGAATTAGCCAAAGAAGAGGAAGAGGGTAGAAAAAATAGATCAGAAAAGAGTGACATTAGTTGGGGCAATCAGATTCGGTCATATATAATGCAACCCTATACAATGGTAAAGGACCATAGAACAAAATTTGAGATATCCGATGTGAACGGGTTTTTAGACGGGAAAATCAAAGTGATTTTAGAGAATCAATTGATAAAGTTAACCTAAATTTTCTAAAAAATTATAAACTTCTTCAACATGCCCTTTAACCTTAACATTTCTCCAAACACTTATGATTTTCAGGTCTTTATCTACTACAAAGGTTGAACGCTGTATACCCATGTACTTTTTACCATACATAGACTTTTCCACCCAAACATTGAAAAGATTACAAAGAGTTCCATCATCTGAGGCCAAATCAAATTTTATATTGTATTTGTTCTTGAACTTTTTATGTTTTTCAATAGGATCTTTCGATACTCCAATAATTTTAACTCCAAGTTTTTTAAGATTTTCATAATGATTGCCAAACTCTATTGCTTCTTTTGTGCAACCAGGAGTATCATCTTTTGGATAAAAATATATTATGGTAGTGTTATCTTTAAGATCACCATCGTTAATTTCTTTATTTTCTTCAACTTGGAAAGATAAATTTTTTAATTTGTCATTTAGTTTCATACTAACCTTTTTAAACTTTATAATTACATAACTATAAATTAGTGTATTTATATAAATATGAAAAATAAATATTTAATCAAGCTATCATTAATATTTTCGTTTTTTTTTCTGTTAGTTTTAACTTCTTTATTTTCCTTTTTATATGTCATTTCTCTAAAACCAGTAAAAATTAATCTTTTAGATTACTTTGACAGAAAAAGTGAAATTTACAAAAAATATGATATCAGAGAGGTAGGAAGCGTCTATATAAGTTTTAATAAAATTTCAAAGAATTTTGAAATCTTAGCTGAGGATATTATTGTAGGGAATAATCATCTTGATAATATACTTGTAGGAATTGATATCACATTATCTGAAAACTTATTTGACACAACATTAAAAATATTTGACAGTAAGTTTGATTTATCTCAAGATAAAACCTTTTTAAATCAAAATACTGAAGAGAAAATAGAGTATGATCAATACTTAAATTTTTTATATTATTTTAAAAATATTGAGATTGTTAATAGTACAATTGAATTAAATTTAAATAGCGGCGATAAATTAAAATATATTTTTGATTTAGTTCTTAAAGCAAAAAATGACTTAAGAATTCTAGTAAATGAAAGAACTAACAAATTGGATAATTACCTTTTAGTTGAAAATGGAGGTAATGAAAATCTTTATAATCTTAAGCTTAAAAACTTCTCGTTTAAATTTTTAAATAATTTTTTTAAACATGAAAGTATTAATTTTGATAAATTAGAGATTTCCGGTAAATCTAACTTTTACACTAGTAATAATAATTTTCTTGAAAATTTAAAAGATTTTAATTTTGCAATTAATTCAGAAATTTCTTTTGAAACAAATAAAGGTTTTCAGAAAATATTTCTAAAGGATTCAAAATTAATTGGAGGAAAAAATAATGATTCATTTGAAATTGATTTTGAATTAAGTGATAGAGGAATAAATTCCAAGTTTAATTCAATATTAAGTATTAATAAACAAAAATCATCATCATTGAAAGTTACATCTGACAAAATAAACACTTTCCAACTTCTAGAACTATGGCCAAAAAATTTTCAAATGTCAGTTTACGAATGGATGTTAAAAAATTCTTCTGGAAATATTAATAATTTTATATTGGATATTGAGTTCAGTATATATAACCAATTTGAACTTGAATCTCTTGAAGGAAACTTTGAATTTTCTGATACTGAAATTAGATATATGGAAAATATGCCTGTTGTTAAAAATTTATACGGAAAAGCAGATATTTTAAATAGCAGTATAGTTTTTAACATAAATGGTGGAGATTCAGAAAATCTTGATTTAATGAATGGAACGGTAAACTTATTTGACTTAAATACCGATGTTGAAAAAGCTGAAATATCTTTAAAAATTAAAGGAGGGAATTTAGAAATTATAGATTATTTAGATAAGTCAATAATTGAAAAAAATACATACTCAGAATTACGTAATGTTTCTGGAAATAATATTGTTAACTTAGATCTTTCATTCCCATTATTAATAAATCTAAAAGCAGAGCAAATTATTTATGAATCTGATATTAATATACAAGAGGGCGTTTATAAAAATTTTTTTAGTAATGAAGATATTCAGGATTTTAATTTAGATATTCTTGTTAATAATAGTAAAACGGAATTTGATGGTAATGGAAAATTATTGGGTTCGAGCTTTACTTTTAATGGGAACCAAATTTCTAAAAATGGTGATTTAGTAAATTTCATAACTGGAAATTATATTATTAGTGCAGAGTCTTTACCAGAAATTTTTTTCAATATTGAAGTTGAGGATGCTGGTTTCATTCCGATTGACTTTAATATAGAACTTTTATCTAATAATATCTTTAAATTTGAGGGTATAGGAAATCTAGATAAATATGGAATAACATCAAAATTTTTAGGTGAAAACTTAATTACTAAAGGTGGAAGAGTTAGATTTATAATTAGTCCGTTTGGAGATTTGAACTCTATTTTTTTTGATTTAGATACTGAAAATTTTAAAGTAGAAATTAATGCTAATTTTGATGAGGATACTCTTTTAAATGCTGAGATAACAAAGCTAACAAGTCCAAATCAAGATTTTAAATTAAGTTATAATAAAAAAGAAAATTTACTAAAAATATATGGAAATAAATTAAGCTTAATTTTTGAAGAAATACCTAAGAATAAAACCAATGACATTAAAAAATTATTTTTCGAGTCTGACTTGCGTGAGATAAAAATTAATCAATTAAGTTTTAATAATCCAAAAATTAATTTCTCTTTGAATAATAATATTTTTGACACTCTTGATATAAACTTAGTTTCAAATGAGGTTCATCATAAAATTTATATAGGAGATTATGAATCCAATAAGAAATTTATTTTAGAAAGTAATTATTTACCTGACTTAATAAATATAGTTGGAAAAGATTTAGGAGTTTCTAGAGGAAGTTTAAAAATCGAGGGGCAAAAAAATGATACGAATAATAATTTTGAAGGTATGATTGCTGGTAATGATATAGTTTTTTCTGATGCCCCTTTTTTTGCTGATTTTTTTAGTTTGTTTTCTTTACAAGGACTTGCACAAAAAATTAAAGATGGGGGAATAATATTCGATAAATTAAATGCAAAATATGAATTAAGTGATAAAAAGTTAAGAGTAGTAGATAGTCTTCTTAGAGGAAGTGAATTAGGAATTCAATTTGATTCTGTTATTGGTTTAGATAGTGATTATTTTTTGACTAACGGTGCTATAATTCCTGCTTATACACTTAATACTCTTATTACTAAGTTCCCAATTGTAGGTGATATTATAACTGCAGGCTCACCTGAGGATGGCTTGATTGGTGCAAATTTTAAGATAGAAAATAATAAATCTGGTGAGTTAGAAGTATCTTATAATCCTATTTCTGTATTTGTTCCAAATATTATTAAAAATTTCCTAACTGACTAATTCAATAATCCCATATTTTTTTTTTCCTACATAAATAATTAAAAACTTTTTATTATTTTCCTTGGAGACTAATTTAAACGTATCAGCTCTTATTAACTCTTCTTTATTTGTAATAACTTTTTCATTTAGCTTTACTGCACCCTGAGAGATTAATCTTTTCGATTCACTATTTGAACTTGAAAGCTGTAATTTCATTAAAGCTTCTTTTAAATAATAACTTTTTGTTATCGTTTTCTCATCAATCGATATTTTTTTTTCACAATTTTCAATAGTAGAAAGGCCAACATTACCCTCAGTTAATAAAATATTAGCTTCTTTTTCTGCATTTTTTGAATCTTTTTCACTATGACAAATTTTAGTAACTTCATTAGCTAAAATAATTTTTAATTCATTAATATCTTTATCAGAATTCTTTAATTCATTTATATCTTTAGAATTAAGATCAGTAAAATAATTTAAAAATTGAAAAACATCAGAATCTGAAGTGTTTCTCCAAAATTGCCAAAAATCTGTAACCTTAAGCTTATCCCTAGAAAGCCAAATTGCTCCATTTGCAGTTTTACCCATCTTTTGACCTGCAGAAGTTGTTATTAATGGTGTTGTAAGACCAAATAAGGTTGTGTCTATCATTTTTTTCGCTAACTCAATACCAGAAATAATATTTCCCCATTGATCAGACCCTCCAAATTGTATTTTACATCTAAATTTTTTAAATAATTCTACAAAATCATAGGCCTGTAAAACTGAATAATTAAATTCTAGGAAACTTAAATGTTGTTCTCTTTCTAATCTGATTTTAGATGATTCAAGGTTTATCATTTTGTTAACAGAAAATTTACTTCCAACCTCTCTAAGAAATGGGATTAATTTTAGTTGCATCAACCAATCATAGTTATCAACTATTTCTGCACAGTTAAATTGATTTTTATCAAAACTAACAAATTTCTCAAAAATTATCCTTAGTTTCTTTTTATTGTTATCAATTTCTTCTTTAGTTAAAATTTTTCTTGTTTCATCTTTTCCAGATGGGTCACCTATTAGAGTTGTACCTCCACCTAACAAAATAATTGGCTTATGTCCAAACTTTTGAAAGTTTCTTAGAATCATAAGTGGTAATAAGGATCCAACATGAAGACTATCAGAGGTACAGTCAAAACCAATATATCCTGTGCAAACATCATCTTTAAACAATTTTTTTATTGATTCTTTATCTGTAGATTGATGAATAAATCCCCTTGATTCTAAAAAGTCAAAAAAATTATTTTTCATAATATTGCAGAGGTTATACTATATATTATGAAAAAAAAAGAATATTATTCAATTGGAATAATGAGCGGCACTTCAATGGATGGGTTTGATTTTTCTTTAATTAAATCCGACGGAGTTTCGCAGGTAAAAGTATTAAAAAATCAATTTTTCAAGTTAGAGAAAAAATTGACATATAATATAAGTGTCTTGATAAATAAATTAAATACTGATTTTGATAAAACTATTAGATCAAAATTTTTTTTTTCTACTCAAAAAGAGTTTAGCGAGCTAGTAATCGTAAATACAAAAAAGTTTATCAAAACTAATCATATTAATCTGAATATCATTGACGTTGTAGGTATTCATGGTGTTACCTTAATTCATTCACCAAAAAAACATGTGTCAATTCAAATTGGAGATGCACAATATATTTCCAATAAATTGTTAAGAAAAGTTGTCGCAGATTTTAGAGTTAATGATATAAAGAATGGTGGTCAAGGAGCTCCTTTAGTACCAATATACCATAATGCAATCTTCCCATCTAGTAATAAAAATATTTTAGTAATCAATATTGGTGGAATTTCAAACTACACTTTATTAAGTAAAAATAAAATTTTTTCTTCAGATATTGGCCCAGGCAATGTGTTGATAGACAGTTTATGTAAGAGATTCTTTAAAAAAAACTTTGATAACAAAGGACAATTAGCTAAAAATGGGGAAGTGAACTTAGATTTAGTTAAAAATTGGAAAAAAAAAACCTTTTTAAAAAAAAAGCATCCTATTTCCTTTGATAATTATTACTTTAAATTAAATGATTTTATGTCTTCAGGGGTAAGCGTTTATGACAATCTAAGGTCATTAACGTTCTATACTGCATTTATAATATCAAACTTAGAGCGTAGACTTGACTGTAGGATTGATGAATGGATTGTCTCAGGTGGTGGAATAAAAAATATTATTTTAATGAATCACCTAAAAGATTTAATCTCAACTGGAAAGGTTAGTAATACAGATGAGTTTGGTTATGATGGCGATTTTATAGAATCACAAGCATTTGCTTTTATATCTATAAGAACAATTAAAAGTCTAAGTTCAGCCTTTCCTGAGACAACTGGTTGTAAAAAAAGTAATATATGCGGTAAAATATATAACCCTAATAATATCAATTAATTTGACATATATTTCTTTATTTTTTCTATAACTCTTTTCTCTTGATTACTAAAAAAATGGTCCGCTGATTTAACTGATTCATATTTAACTGAAATTGACTTTTGTTTATTTAATTTTGTGGCAACATCCTTTACCATATCTCTATTTATCAACCCGTCTTTTTCTCCAGAAATAATAATACCAGATGCAGGGCAGGGTGCCAAAAAATTGAAATCATATTTTCCAACGGGTGGACTTAAAAGAATAAATTTTGGTATTTCAGGTCTTCTCATCAAAAGTTGCATACCAACCCAAGCTCCAAATGAAATGCCACACACCCAATATTCTTTAGACTCTGGATTCTGATTTTGAAGCCAATCCAGTGCTATTGCTGAATCAGCTAGCTCTCCCTCACTTCCATCGTGCTCTCCATCTGACTTTCCTACACCTCTAAAATTAAACCTGAGACTTGAGAATCCGTTGTCTGAGAAGAATTTGTGAAGCATTAAAGACAAGTTATTATTCATATTTCCACCATGACCAGGATGAGCATGAAGAATTAAAATGGAAGGACTGTTGAGATTGTTATTATGAGTATACCTTGCTTCGAGTCTTCCGACTGGTCCGTTAAGTAGAATTTCTGGCATATTTAAACTTGACTAATTTGGTAAGATATAATATTTATATTGATATATATTATATATATCGGATTATGTCAAAAAATTTGTTTACACTAATATTTACTGATTTGAAAGCGGCAAAATTAAGAGATCCTGCGGCAAGGAATTATTTTGAAATTTTTTTTACATACCCAGGCTTTCACGCAATTCTTTTTCATAGGTTTTCAAATCTGTTGTGGAGACTGGGGTTAAAGTTTCTAGCTAGGTTTTTGAGCAATTTTATAAGATTGTTGACTTCCATAGAAATACATCCAGCAGCCACTGTCGGACACAGTTTCTTTATTGATCACGGAGCAGGACTTGTTATTGGTGAAACATCTACAATTGGTAATAATGTTACAATGTATCAACAAACTACGCTTGGCGGCTTGTCTCCTTCAATTGATTCAAGTCTTCAGAGAAATACGAAACGTCATCCAACGCTTAAAAATAACGTCATTGTTGGTTCAGGTGCCCAAGTATTGGGTCCTGTTGTAATCGGTGAGAATTCTAGAATTGGTGCAAATGCTGTAGTCCTTAATGACGTACCCTCAGATATGACATTTGTTGGTATTCCAGCAAGAAAGATTCAGTCTGATTATAAAAAAGACGTAGAACTTTTTGAGGCATACGGAATCTCAAAGGGAAAGATTGATGATCCCAACAAAAAAAGTATAAATGCTCTATTCAAAGAAATTCATATTCTAAATGAAAAGATATTAGAACTTCAAAATTCTATACAAAATCAAAAAAATTCTTTTGGGTTTCAATTAAAACAGAACGTAAAAAGGAAAAGAAAAGTTAAACGAGGATAATATGAAACTTACATCAAAAGGAAGAGCTGCAGTTACATCGTTAGTTGATATGTCATTGAATATTAATGATGGCAATCCTGTAAAACTTTCTGATATATCAAATAGACAAAATATATCTGTAAACTTTTTAGAACAGATATTTTCATCTTTGAAAAAGAAAAAAATAGTTAAAAGTATAAGAGGTCCTCTTGGAGGATATATGTTTGAAAAAAACCCAGAGTCTATTTCTATTTATGAGGTTATAAGAGCTATAGATGAGGATTTTAAAATTAATAGATGCAATGGTCAGGGAATTGGTTGCTACTCGAAAGGTCATAACTCTAAATGCTTGACACATAATTTGTGGCATGAACTAACCAATCATATATCAATTTTTCTTCATTCAATATCAATTGAGGATGTGAAATATAACAGGGTAGATTTTAAAAACAAATTATTTAATGGATAATTTAAACTAAATTACTAAATATGAATAGATGAATAATATTAATAACATATACCTCGATTATCAAGCAACGACACCAGTTGATAAGAGAGTAATCGATAAAATGCTTCCGTATTTCGGTGAAATTTATGGTAACCCACACTCTAGAAACCACTCCTTTGGATGGGAAGCGGAGCAAGCAGTAGAAGTTGCAAGGGAAAATGTTGCAAATATAATAGGTGCAAACCCTAAAGAAATTATATTCACCTCAGGCGCTACAGAATCGAATAATTTAGCAATTAAGGGTTTGGCTGATTTTTATGGAGATAAGAAAAATCATATCATAACGTGTGTTACCGAGCATAAATGCGTTCTTGAATCTTGTAGACTTCTCTCTGAAAGGGGTTTTGAAGTTACTTACCTACAAGTAAACAAAGATGGCCTTATTGATTTAAAGGATCTTGAGTCGAAAATAAATGACAAAACTCTTTTAGTTTCAATAATGGGTGTACACAACGAAATAGGAGTAATACAACCGCTAAAAGAAATTGGTGATATCTGCAGGAAAAATAGTGTTTTTTTTCACACCGACTGTGCACAAGCAATAGGTAAAATCAAGATAAATGTTGATGAAATGAATATCGATCTATTAAGTATATCCGGTCACAAAATATACGCTCCAAAGGGTGTCGGTGCTTTATATGTAAGGCGTAAACCGAGAGTCAGAATTTCAGCTATGATGAGTGGGGGAGGGCAAGAGAGAGGAATGAGATCTGGCACACTTTCACCTGCATTATGTGTAGGCTTGGGTGAGGCTTGTAGAATTTGTGCTGACGAAATTGATGAAGAATCCAAAAGAATAACAAAGCTGAAAAATATCCTTCTAGAGGGTATTCATGGTGAATGTGATGATATTTTTATTAATGGCTCCGAAACGGATAGAGTTCCTGGAAATATCAACCTAAGCTTTGCCTATGTTGAGGGAGAATCTCTAATGATGGGAATTAAAAATCTTGCTGTATCTTCTGGTTCGGCTTGTACGTCAGCCTCTTTAGAGCCATCATATGTTTTAAAGGCACTTGGTGTCTCAGAGGAATTAGCACACACAAGTTTGAGGATAGGTATAGGAAGATATACATCCGAGAAAGATGTTCGTGACGCTGTGAAAGTAATTGTTAATGAAGTTAAAAGATTAAGATCACTCAGTCCACTCTGGGAAATGGCCCAAGAAGGTGTGGATATTAGTAAAATAAAATGGGCATCGCACTAAACATTATTTTATAAAGGAGAAAATATGGCATATAGTAAAGAACTTTTAGATCACTACGAAAACCCAAAAAATGTTGGATCTCTCGATAAAGCATCCGAAGACGTGGGCACTGGTCTAGTTGGAGCCCCTGCATGTGGTGATGTAATGAAGCTTCAAATTAAGGTTAACGACGCAGGAATAATAGAAGATGCAAAATTTAAAACATTTGGTTGTGGGTCAGCTATCGCATCAAGTTCATTGGTTACTGAATGGGTAAAAGGAAAAAAAATTGACGAGGCTAATTCTATTAAAAACACTGAAATAGCCACACACCTTGCACTTCCTCCTGTTAAAATTCATTGCTCTGTCTTAGCAGAAGATGCAATTAAAGCTGCGATTGAAGACTATAAGAAAAAAAATAAAAAATGATAACCCTTACTGATAATGCAATTCATCAAATAAGGAAACTAGTTTTATCTAGGAAAAACAAACCTCTTGGAATCAAGCTAGATATTGAAACAAAAGGTTGCTCAGGTCTTACCTACAAACTTGAATACGTCGATAATCCATCAAAAGATGATGAAGTTGTAAATATTGAGGATCTTAAAATCTATGTAAACCCGAAGGCCTCATTATTTTTAATCGGAACACAGATGGATTATCAAGAGGGTGAGCTAGAGTCAGGTTTTAAGTTTATAAATCCTAATGAAAAAGGCAGATGTGGTTGCGGTGAATCTTTCCATGTTTAATTAAATAAATGGGGAAAAAATGCTGGAATTGTAAAGCAGAGGTATTGCCCAAAGATTTTTTTTGTAAATTTTGTAAAAAAATTCAAGAAAATGTTGAGATCGACGAGTTCGAAATCTTTTCAATGGATAAAAGTGTTTTTATAAATCTAGATTTATTAGAAAAAAAACATTTAGAACTTCAAATGACTTTTCATCCTAACAAATTTATTAGTTTATCAAAGAGAGAGATAGAAATATCCAATAAGTACTCTTCAAAAATAAATGAAGCTTATAATACACTAAAAAATTATGTTAACAGAATAAACTTAATTCTTATCAAATCAGGAGTTTCTATTACTAATCATAATGAAACATATAAAAATAGTGAGTTGCTTGAAGATATTATGGAAATTCAAGAGGAATTTATGTTTGCCGAAATTGATAATAAAAAAAAAATCAAAAAAAGAATAAAAAAATTAATTGATGAAATCTTGCTTGATACCGAAGAATTATATAAAAAAGGTGATTATAACCAAATGTTAAACAATAGTATTAGATTATCTTATTTAAGTAAAATCTTAAACTAACAAAATAGAGTAGCTGAATGAATTTATTAACAATACAAGAACCTAAAAATAGTAAAGTAAAAAATGTTTGTTTGGGAATAGACTTTGGAACAACCAACTCTGTTTGTTCTGTAATAATAAATGAAAAAGTTAGTTTTATTAAAGATGAAAATAGTAAAAAACTTATACCAACAATAGTCTATTATAAAAATGGAATTAAAAAATTTGGTAACAATATTACTGAAAAGGAAGTTGTAAATTCAATTAGATCCGTTAAGAGAAACTTTCTAAAGAATCCAAATAACCAAATTTTTTTTGATGAGAATGAAAAAAAAATAAGTGCTATTGATGTAGCAAAAGATTTTTTTATTTATCTTAAATCACTTTGTGATTCATATCTTGAATTAAAGGGGTATGATTGTGTTTTAACGGTTCCCGCTTACTATGATGAAAAAGCTAGATCGGAAATAATGCGCTCTGCATTTATGGCCGGATTTAATATTAAAAGATTAATAAATGAACCTACATCTGCAGCTTTTGCCTACGGAATTGAAAAAAATAAAACTGGTACCTTTTTTGTATATGACCTAGGAGGTGGTACATTTGATATATCTATTCTTAAATTATCAGATGGAGTGTTCAAAGTGCTAGGCACAAGTGGTGATCCAATTCTTGGTGGGGATGATTTTGACTTGTCATATGCAAATTATTTAGTAAAAAAAAATTTTCATACGGAACTTGAAAAAATTAATATTCAAGAACAGAAAAGATTTATAGGTTATGTGAAAAAAATAAAAGAAAATTTTGATTTAAAAAATAATTTTGAAGAAAATGTAACATTCAATTCAATCTCAAAAAGAATTAAATTTAAAAGAGATGAATTTAACGAAAGTATTTATAGGCTACTTGAAAAAACAATAAAAATCTCTAAAAGTTTATGCGAAGAACTTGAGATAACTGATGATAAAGTTGATGGTATAATTCTTGTTGGTGGATCAACTAGATGCAAACTTGTTAAAGAAATGTTAAAGGAGTATTTTAATACAAAAATTTATGACGATACAAATCCTGATTTAGTAGTATCTAAAGGCGCATCATTGCATGGTAATGATTTGATTAATGGTTCAAAGAATTTATTACTGGATGTAACTCCTTTATCTTTAGGTATAGAAACTATGGGAGGATTAATGGAAAAAATTATATCAAGAAACACTCCTATTCCAGTAATAAAGGAACAGACTTTTACTACATCTGAAAATGGCCAGACAAGTATAAAAATTAAAATATTTCAGGGTGAAAGAGAAATATCTGAAAATAATACACATTTGGGTGAATTTATTTTAGCTGGTCTAGAGCCTAAGCCAGCTGGCATTCCAAGGGTAATTGTCAGGTTTTCAGTAGATGTGGATGGAATCTTAGTTATAACTGCTATAGATGAATCAAGTGGTATTAAAAAGGATCTGGTAATAAAAACAGATAACGAG
>CACJRF010000013.1 GCA_902595755.1 uncultured Alphaproteobacteria bacterium
TCTTTTTTTGCAAGATCGTATGTCCCGAATGGACCTAGTTTTGTCAACTTCTCACCACTCTTTATTTTTTTAAAGGAGGTATCTTCGTATTCTCCGCCTACAACCCAGTAACTCATAATTATTATTTAGTTTATATTGTATTTATAACAAATTAAAATATAAAATAAAATTCTATGAATAAAAATTTCCTAAACGACATAATTTTAAAATTGAAAGCAAAAGGATCTGATGAGGTAGATGTATTCTATTGTGAATCAAATAATAAAAACTGTTCATCACGACTTGGTAAGATTGAAAGAAAAGAAAATTCGCATACTAAAGAAATAGGAATACGTGCAATTATAAATAAAAGGCAAGCAATCATTTCTACAACAAATTTTGATCAAAAAAATATTAATAGCATTATTGATAAAGTTTTTGAAATGGCAAAAGTAGTCCCAAAGAATGAATACTGTGGGTTAGCAAATACTTATGAAGTTAAAAAAGTTGATTCCTCAGAATTATCAAAACTAAAATTAGTAGATAAAAATAATATATCAATGAAAAAAATCACGGAAAAGGTTCTTGAGTTAGAACAATCCGCTTTAGACAATAAAAAAATTATAAATTCAGAGGGAGCAGAGATTTCTGTTTCAAAAGATAAATACATTTTATTAGGTTCAAATGGTTTGAACTTGGAATTTGAAAAAACAAACAATTCCTTTATTGTTGCAGTGTTGGCCGGTGATAATGAATCCATGGAAAGACATTATGACTACAAATTTAAAATTAATTTTGACGATTTAGGTAACTTCACAAAAATTGGTAAAAATGTTGCTATAAATGCTGTAAAGAAAATTAACTCGAGAAAGGTAAAAACTTGTAAATGTGATGTAATTTTTGATAAAAAAGTTTCATCTAGTTTACTTTCAAACTTATTCAATGCGGTAAATGCACCAACAATTATAAAAGGTTCAAGTTTTCTTAAAAAAAAATTAGGACAACAAATATTTAACAAGAAAATTAATATTATTGATGATCCGCTTTTGGTTAGTCAAACAAGGTCAAAAATAATAGATTGTGAGGGAATTCAATCTAAAAGAAAGTATCTTGTGAAAGATGGTAATCTTGAATTTTTCTATAATTCCTTAAACTCTGCTAAACAAATAGAACAAATTCCAACTGGCCATGCAAGTCGTTCAGTTTCATCGTTACCTGGTCCTTCATATTCCAACCTCTTTATGGAGAATGGAAAAGAAAACATAAACAAAATAATATCCTCTTTAAAAAAAGGATTTTTAGTAACTGAACTAATGGGAAGCTCTATAAATTATTCTAATGGAGACTACAGTAGAGGTGCTTCTGGGTTTTGGATAGAGAATGGTCAAATTGCTTATCCGGTATCCGAGGTGACCATAGCTGGAAACTTAAGTGATATTTTCAAAAACTTAATTGTTTGTAATGATCTTGAGTTTAATTTCGGGGTGAACGCTCCATCTTGCCTAGTTGAAAACCTTACCCTTGGTGGCAAATAATTTGTTGGAAGATTCTCATAAAAAACATTTAAAAGAAATCACCTGTAAAGCTCTAAATGAGGCTAGTAGAATCGCTACGAAACTGATAAATAGTATTCAGGTAACTTATAAGTCTGAGTCCCAACCAGTAACAAATGCTGACAGAGAAATTGATAACTACCTTAAATCATACTTTAAAGCTCATACCCCAAATTTTGGCTGGTTATCAGAAGAAAGTTATGATGATAAGTCACGATTGGATAGAGATTTTTTTTGGTGTCTAGATCCAATAGACGGAACTAGATCCTATATCAATAAAAAACCAGAGTACACTATCTCACTCGCTTTGATTGAAAAAAATCAACCGGTTATCGGCCACATTCTTAATCCAGAAACTAGAGAATATTTTTATGCTGAAAAGAATAATGGTGCGTTTTGTAACGAGAAAAAAATTACAGTTAATAACCCTTCAAAAATTGATGAGTGTAAAATTGCAATAAGTAGTTCGGAAATAAAAAAACTTGAGAGCTATGATATTTTCAAAACAAAAAAAATAAAAAAAATTGGTTCCATTGCTTATAAAATTGCATTGGTAGCAAAAGGTGAAATTGACATAGCTGTAAGTTTTTCTAAAAAAAATGATTGGGATTTAGCAGCTGCTGACTTAATAATAAAAGAAGCAGGTGGGTACCTAAAAGATTTAAATGGAAATGATATATATTATAATAAATCATCAACTAAAATTAATTCTGTTTTAGCGTGCAACTCATTTATAATAAATAATCTAATAAATTTATTTAGTAAACAATAAGTAATAAATTTATTTAGTAAACAATAAGTATGGATAAAAAAGATACGAGAGAAATAATAAAAAGAATTTTAAAAGATTATATTTATCAACATAAAACTAAGCTTCTAGTTTCTTTTTTTTGCATGGCACTTATTGCGGCCGCTACAGCAGGAAATGCTTGGTTAATGCAACCAGTTCTTGATGAAATTTTTATAAATAAAAATCAAAAATTAATTTTTATTATCCCTATTATAGTTTTTCTTATTGCATTGACAAAAGGGATAGCTTCGTATTTTCAGTCAATTTTAATGAGTTTTGTTGGTTATAAAATGGTTGCGCAAATCCAAAAAGATATGTTTGAAAACTTGATTCGTTGTGATTTATCTTATTTCAATCAAATTAATTCTGGAACCTTAGTTTCCAGGTTTATTTCTGATGTTGGGTCGATATCAAGAGGTATTCACAACGTTATAGTAAATATAATAAAGGATTCTTTAACTTTTATTTTTTTAGTAGGGGTAATGTTTTATCATGATACTAAACTCGCTGTAATTTCTCTATTTATTTTTCCGCTTGCTATTTATCCAATTAGTAGGATTGGAAAGAGACTTAGAAAAATATCCAAAAACACACAAGTTGGATTTGGATTGCTAACATCTAAACTCGCAGAATCAATAGGATCAATTAAGACAATCAAATCTTTTAACAATGAAACGCATGAAACTCAAAAGATTTCCAAAGAAATTGATAATATTTTTAACCTTACATTCAAATCAACAAAAGTAAATTCTATTTCACGGCCTCTGATGGAAACACTTGGTGGCCTTGCTATTGCTATAATAATTTTTATAGGTGGAAGTCAGGTAATAATGGAGCAAACAACTCCTGGTACTTTTTTTTCTTTTTTAACAGCACTTCTTATGGCCTATCAACCGGTAAAGTCACTTGCAACCCTTAATGCAACATTACAAATTGCAATGGCATCAGCAGAGAGGATTTTTGAGATTTTGGATGAGCAACCTCAGATTAAAAATTTAGAAAGGACTGAAGATCATAAATTTAAATCAATAAAATCTCAAAATCTAAAAATTTCAAATTTATCATTCAAATACAATTCATCTGATAAATTGATACTTAAAGATATAAATTTAGAAATTTTAGATGGAGAAAAGATTGCAATAGTTGGTTATTCAGGTGCAGGTAAAACAACTTTAATGAATTTGTTACCTCGATTTTTTGATCCAAATAAAGGTCAAATAACTATCGGAGGAATTAATATTAAAAATTTAAGCTTAGAATTTTTAAGAAATCATTTTTCTCTGGTTAGCCAGGATATTGTTCTCTTTGATCAGACTTTACAATATAATGTAAGTTATGGAAAAGATAGAGTTTTGAAAAAGGATATTGAACTTGCTTGTAGGAAGGCTAATTGTAACGAATTTATAAATAAGTTCCCAAATAAGCTTAACCAACAAATTGGAGAAGATGGAACAAAATTATCTGGTGGTCAAAAACAAAGAGTAGCAATCGCAAGAGCTTTTCTAAAGAATGCTCCATTTCTCCTTTTGGACGAAGCAACCTCTTCTCTTGATTCAAAATCTGAAAGTAGAATCAACAAATCATTAGATTCCTTGATGAATAATAGAACAACACTTGTCATTGCTCATCGTCTTTCAACAATAATTAATGCTGACAGAATAGTAATTCTTCATAATGGAAGAGTTGCTGATATTGGAACACATAAAAATCTACTAAAAAAATCGGTAATTTATAAAGATTTGTACGAATTACAATTTAAAAATAAAAATGCTAAAAAAAATACTTCAACATAATATTTCTCAGAAATTTTTTGGACTATTGATTGCCTACTATTTAAAAATATGCTTTCAGACTTCATCATGGAATATTAAGAATGAAGAAACAATTCTTTCATTAATAAAAAAAAAAGAAAAAATAATTGTATGTTTTTGGCACAGTAAATTATTAATGACTGTCTTTTGCTGGAAATATAAGAATAATTTCAAAATGCTTATTTCATCACATAGGGATGGTAAAATTATATCTAATGCAGTTTCGCACTTCGGGATTCAAACTATAGTAGGATCGTCTAGAAAAAATATGATATCATCGCTAAAAGAAATAATTGGTGAACTAAACCAAAAACAAGTAATTGGAATTACACCAGATGGTCCAAAAGGACCAAGAGAGAAGATTAAAGATGGTTTGATATCACTTATTAAAAAAACCGATGCTGTTATTATTCCACTGAGTTACTCAGCAAAAATAAAAATAAGACTAAGAACTTGGGATAAATTTTTATTAATTTTTCCATTTAATAAATTTATTGCTGTATGGGGAACTCCTTTCAAATATAATGCAAGAGTATCTTTTGATAAAAATAAAGCTATACTTCAAAAAGAATTTCAAAGGATAGAAAGTTTATCAAAAAACTTATCTCTTTAAGATGTTAATATTTTTTTATAGAATTTTATCTAATCTTCTCCTTATCCCAATTTTTTTATTTTTTTTAACAAGATTTCTTTTAGGAAAAGAAACATTAAAAAGTATTCTTCAAAAATTTACTATTTATAAATCTTCAAAACTTAATGTTTTAAATAGGAAAGTAGTTTGGGTGAATGCAGTAAGTATAGGTGAAGCAAAAGTTGGTATACTAGTTGCCGAATTACTCAAGGAAAAATATAAATCACTTCATGTAATCTTATCAACATCGACTATCACATCATTTAAAATTTTGGAGAAGTACCAAAAAAAATTTACAATTATTTATGCACCAATTGATATAAGTATAATTATTCAAAGATTCATAAAAATATGGGAACCTTCATTAGCTTTATTTGTAGAGTCTGAAATTTGGCCAAGCACGTTCTCAATATTAAAAAGAAATTCTATAAAACTAAAAATTATTAATGCAAGACTCTCCAAACAATCTTATCTAAATTGGAAAAAAGTAAATTTTTTCTCATCAGAATTATTTGGTCTTATTGATCAGTGTATTGTTCAAGATAAAAATTCTGAGACGAGATTTAAAGATTTAGGGGTTAAGAAAATAACTAAAATTTCGAATCTAAAATATCTCCAAAAAGAACCAAAGATTAATAAAAATGACCTCAAAGAATTTTCATCTCGATTTAAAAATAAGTTTGTAGTAACAATGTTTAGCACACACGAAGGTGAAGAAACTTTTTTTATCGAAAGCTTTAAAAAACTTAGAAAAAAAATTAACAACCTTATTTTCGTTATTATTCCAAGACATATTGAAAGGACTGAAAGAATACAGTCTTTACTAAAAAAGGAAAGTATCAAATATTCAATTAGATCAAATAAAAATAGTTATTTAAAAGATAGTAATATTTTATTAGTTGATACCTTCGGTGAACTTTCCCTTTTTTTTAAACTATCTAAAATTGCTATAGTGGGTGGTTCATTTGTCAAAAAAGGGGGGCAAAATCCAATAGAGGTATCGTTTTTTAAATGTCCTGTATTGTGTGGTCCTTATATGTATAATTTTTCAGAGATTATAGATGAAATGAAAAAAAATAATGCAGGAATGATGGTTCTTGATCAAAAAGAATTAGAAAAAAAAATTCTGTATTTAAAGAATAATGACTTTGAACGAATTAAGTTAGCTAATAATTTTACTAAACTTTGCGAAAAAAGAAGAAAAAGAACAAATCAGCTTATTAAAAACGTTTTTGAAAGCTCAAATGTTTAATATTTCGAGATTCTGGAATAAAACTAATTTATTAAACCTTACCTTAATACCTTTATCGTATATCTATTATTTTATCTATTCAATTTATAGAATTTTAAAACAGGAAAAAAAGTTAAGTATTCCTGTAATTTGCATTGGAAATCTTACTTTAGGTGGTGCAGGGAAAACTCCAGTCACGATAAAGCTAAGACAGATGATATCAAAGAAATTTAAAAATACCTTCGTTTTAACCAGAGGCTATGGAGGTAGACTTAAAGGCCCCAAAATAGTCTCGAAAAACTCTAAATATATTGATGTTGGTGATGAGAGTCTTATTCATTATTTACACGGAAATACTTGTGTTTCAAAAAATAAGATTTCAGGAGCAGAATTATGTGTATCTAATAAAGCTGAAATAATCTTGATGGATGATGGTCTTCAAAGTATTGATATAAAAAAAAATCTAAGGATTATTATAATAGATGGTGAATATGAATTTGGGAATAATTTATTGTTTCCAGCTGGACCTTTAAGACAGTCAGTTCCTAGCACATATCATAATACCGATATAGCAGTAATTATTGGTGACTTTAGAAAAGAATTCATTAAAAGTTTGAGATATAAAAAAATTTTTTTTGCTACAAAAAAAATTAAGATTAAATGTAAAAATAAAAATCTATACGCTTTTTCTGGGCTAGGTAATAACTTAAACTTTTATAACTCCTTGAAAAAAAAGTATAATTATAAAATTGTAAAATTTAAGGAATTTAAAGATCATCACTCGTATAAAGACTCAGAGATTGGGGAAATGATTTCAGAGGCTAATAAGTTTGGTCTACAACTAGTATGTACAGAAAAAGATTATGTTAAAATAAATAAAAAATTAAGAGGAAAAATATACCCTGTTAAAATGGAAATTGAATTTTTAGATGAGAAAGAAATATACAAAAAAATTCTTCAGATTCTTGCTAATTAGTGAATTTAAATTTGAGTAGCGCCATAGGGTCAACAGAAATATTCTCAAGATAAACCCCCCAATGTAGGTGTGGGCCAGTAGCTCTGCCACTCATTCCCACCTCACCGACCTCCATTCCTTTTTCTACCAATTGACCTGGTCTTATATATATGTCATTCAAATGTGCAAAAATAGATATTAAACCCATTCCGTGATCAATTATTACTGTTTTTCCTGTAAAAAACATATCCTCTTCTATAAGTATAATTCTTCCATTTGATGGAGCATAAATTTTCGTACCTTTTGGCGCAGCAATATCAATTCCTTTATGAGTACTTCTTGGCTTCGAATTAAGAATTCTTTGACTGCCATATACTCCTGAAATTCTTCCATCAACTGGAATCAAAAATGTTTTACCAAATAACTTTTTTGTCTCTCCTACTGTTTTGGTTAATTTTATTTTTTTTTGATCGCTTTGGATTTTTTTTATATCTTCTTTTTTTGGCTCAACTTTTCTAGAAGGTAAGCCTCTTATAATTTCTTTTTTATACGTTTTATCTTCAATTTCATACTTTTTACTTTCACCGTTTATCGATATTGTAATCGCTTCTTTAAATTTTCTCCCAAAGGCAAAAATAAAATCTCCCTCCTCAGAAACTCTTATTCTTTTGCCATCAATAGTTATAACTTTATCTTTACTTTCTAAACGACCGGTAATTATTCCACCTTCACAAAAACAACCAAAAATATCTGGAAAATCACTTGCAAGAAGATTAATAGGGATATAAAAAACAAACCAAAATATAATAATCATATTTTTTTTGCCTTTAATTTACTTTTATAGAATTCAACCTCAAATATTTCTCCTTTATTTATTTGAATTTCATCTTTAATTAACTCTTGATTATATTTAATTACGGAAAAACCCCTCCTTAAAATATTTTTATATGAAAGTAGAGCAAGTTGTCGGTTAGAGGAAGTGATTAAAGTTTTTTTAGATTGTATGAAATTTTTTAACTGAATTTTTATACCTTTGTTGAGTGTATTTATTTTTTCATAAAGAAATTCAATTCTTTGATAGAGAATTCTTTTATTTATTTTTTCTACTTTGCTAAAGAATTTTATCTTTGAATTTTTTAGTATGATATTTAATGAATCTTTAATTTTTTCTTCAAAGTAATCTAAATTTTGGTATTTATTATTTATCAAATTTGTAATGTTTGGAAACTTATTTGTAAAAACTTCTAAATTTAATTTTTTCTCACCAATCTTTTTTAATAAAATGTTACTCATTAGGGTATAAGCACTATTTATCTTGAAGAATAAGTCTTTTCTATCAGGAACTGCAATTTCAGCTGCTGCAGTAGGAGTTGGCGCTCTAAGGTCGGCCACTAAATCACATAGGGTAAAATCTGTTTCATGACCCACGGCAGAAATTATTGGAATTTTTGACTCACCAATTTTTTTAACTAATTCTTCTTCATTAAAAGACATCAGATCTTCCAAACTCCCCCCGCCTCTTGCAATTATAATTAGATCTGGAGTCGATAACGTATTATTAAAATAATTAATACCATCAATCAAATCTTTTAGACTTTTTTCCCCTTGAACATTTGCTGGATATAATAAAAGCTCTAATGGAAATCTTTCCGAAACTCGATGAATTATATCTTTTATTACAGCACCTGTTTCAGAAGTGATCACTCCAATTCTAGAAGGAAATTTTGGTATCAGTTTTTTATTCTTATTATCGAAGTAGCCTAAAAGTGATAATTTTTTCTTTCTCTGTTCAAGAAGTTTAAGTAGTGCTCCCTCACCCTCATAATCAACTTGGTCAATTATTATTTGATATTTTGACTGAAGCTCGTATGTTGTAATTCTACCTTTTACAATTACACTTATTCCATCTTCGATTTTTATATTTAATCTTGGTACAGTTGATCTCCAGCAAATTGACGAAATCGAACTGTTTCCATCCTTTAGTATAAAATAAATATGTCCTGATGAATGTTTATTTGTTTGAGAAATCTCTCCCCTCACTTTAATTAAATTAAAGTTATGCTCCATAATATTTTTAATAGAAGAATTAAGTTCCGAAACGCTATATTCTTTAATGTTTGATATTACATTCATAGGATTTTAGGTATAATAATATTATAAATATTAGGAAAGACTAGTGAATATTTTTGTAATTGGAGGGGGGGCTCGAGAGCACTCTATAATTTGGTCATTAAAAAAATCAAAACATTGTGGTGATATTTTTTGTTCACCTGGAAATGCTGGGATAGAGAGGCTAGCTAGTTGTCACAACCTAGATTTTAATGATAGGAAGAGCATTATAGATTTTTGTAATGAAAATAATATCAAACTTGTAATAATTGGTCCTGAGGAATTTCTTGAAAAGGGTTTAAGTGACTTCTTTATGGAAAAAGGAATAAAAGTGTTTGGGCCCTCAAAAAAAGCAACACAACTTGAATCATCAAAAATATTTTCAAAGAATTTTCTTTTGAAAAACAAAATTCCCACAGCATCTTCTATTGATTTTTCCAACTATAAACAGGCTTTAGAATATGTTGAGTCAGCAAATTTTCCATTGGTAATTAAAGCTGATGGATTAGCTGCTGGAAAGGGGGTGGTTATTTGTGAAAATAAAAATCACGCCCAAGAATCTCTTAAAGAATTTATGATTAACAAAAAATTAGGTGAGTCTGGCAAAAGAGTCTTAATTGAAGAGTTTCTTGATGGTTTTGAAATAAGTTTTTTTACTTTTGTTGACAATAATACTTATCTACCCCTAGGTTATGCACTTGACCACAAAAGAGCATTTGAAAATGACGAAGGACCAAATACAGGTGGTATGGGATGTTTTTATCCATCAAAAAAAATCACAAATTCAGTTCTCAAACATATTGAGGCTGAAATTATAAAACCAACAATTAAGGGAATAAGAAATGAAGATTTTATTTATCGAGGTATACTATTTATTGGTTTGATGATCACTGCTTCAGGCCCAAAAGTGATAGAGTATAATGTAAGATTTGGTGATCCAGAATGCCAAACATTATTAAGAAATTTAGATACTGATTTAATTAATATAATTACGTCATGCCTAGATGACAAATTGTCAGAAGTTACGATAAAAAAAAAGGACAGAACAAGTGTTTGTGTAGTCGTTGCTTCAAATGGTTATCCCAAAAAATTTGAAAAAAACTTTATAATTAAAAACATAAAAGAAGCTGAACAAGTCGAGGATGTAGTAATTTTTCATGCTGGAACAAAATTATTAGATAATAAAATACTTTCATCTGGTGGTAGAGTATTATCCATAACAGCAGTTGGTAGTAGCATTAATGATGCTAGAAAAAAAGTGTACCTAGCTACAGCTAAACTAAATTGGAAGCATGGGTTTTATAGAACTGATATAGGAATTAAAAATCTTTAAGATCTCAAATCAGAGAAGAATTTTTTTATTAAGTCTGAACATTCTTTTTCGTTAATTCCACCATAATATTCATTTCTTTTAAGAAAATTATTTTTAATTTTTAATTTATTTTTCATAATTGAGTCCGAGTATGCTCCGAAATAAACTTTTTTAATTCCAGTCTGAATTATTAAATATTGGCACATCTCACAGGGTTCTAGTGTTGTATAAAGTTCACAATCAATAAGTTTTAAAACATTGAGTTTCTTACATGCTAATTTAATAGCAAGTAGCTCGGCATGTGCTGAAGGATCTTTCATCTGAATTGTCATGTTATGAGCATAACTAATAATTTCTTTTTCTTTATTTACTATCACACAACCTATTGGAACTTCATTTAAAAGAGAAGCTTTCTTTGCTAAATCAATAGCAAATACCATAGGGTTTTCATTTATTTTAAATTTTTTCAATTTTGATTGGCTGGCCTTCAGCGATATTTTCAAGTTTTTTTAAATTAAATTTAGTTTCCCCCCATATATTACAATCATCAGCTAATCTTATTTCATCTTTTAGAGAAATAGGTGTTTTACCAAAACCTATCGCTATTACTTTTCCGTTTGGCCAGTAAGCAATCTCTCCAAATTCAATTATAGATTTAGCATTAGGTTCTTTGCTAGCCAATACATCTGTATAAAAATAAATTTCCTTTCCCCAAGTTTTAATATTTGATGATATGGGAAGAGAATTCCAGATTTTATTTGCTGTTGGTGAATTAAATAAAACAACCTCAAATATAATTTTATCAATAGTTATTTTACATTTTTTCATATATTACATTATCATTAAATAATAATATAATAAGTGATTATATGAAAAAACCTTTAATCGGAATAACGTTAGATGAGGAAGAAACAAAAACTTACTCCAAATATCCTTGGTATGCAGCTAGAAAAAATTACTCTGAATCTATTGAAAAAGCTGGTGGTGTATGCATATTCCTTCCAAATAATTCTGATGAAATTGAGTACTATATAAAATTAATTGATGGTCTAGTTGTTACAGGAGGAGATTTTGATATCGACCCATCACTTTATGGCGAAAGTACTACCTCCAAAGAAATTAAAACCAAAACGGGAAGAACTAATTTTGAGTTCAATATTACAAAAGAAGCTATAAGAACGAAGAAACCTTTACTTGGAATATGTGGTGGACAACAACTTATAAACGTGGTGCTTGGTGGAACATTGATTCAACATATTCCTGATTATATCAATAATAATCAAATTAAACACGAGCAACCAAACCCTAGAAACGAACCAAGTCATTACGTAAAAATTGAAAAAAATACAAAGCTCTCGGAAATAACAAATTCAGATAAAATGTTTGTGAACTCTGCACATCATCAAGCAGTGAAATCTTTAGGTAAAAATCTCATTGCTAATGCTTTTTCCGAGGATGGAATTATAGAAGGTATTGAGGCAATAGATCAACCGTTCTGTCTTGGAATCCAATGGCACCCTGAATTTTTAATTGATAAGAATGATATAAAAATTTTTCAATCTTTTGTAGAAATTGCAACTCGTTGAACGTGAAAAAAAAAATAAGATTAGCAAAAATAATTTGTCATTCTGGGTATTGCTCAAGAGCGGAAGCAGAAAAAATCATAAAAATGGGTAGGGTAACTATTGATGATAATCCTTACGCAGAATTTATTATATCAGACAGTCAAATTGGAAGAATTAAAATTGATGGGAAACCAATTCAAAAGTTAAGTTTAAAAGTTTGGTGTTTTTACAAACCTAAAGGATATGTTTGTTCAACACGTGAACAATATGGGCAAAAAAGTTTCTTTAGAATTTTACCAAAAGAAATTCCAAGAGTAATGTCAGTTGGAAGGTTAGATATAGAGTCCGAGGGTTTACTGATACTTACTAACTCCCCTGAATTGTCTAACTTTCTGGAAAGACCTAAAAATAAAATTGAAAGAAAATATATTGTAAACGTATCTGGTAAAATCTATGGTAATAGTCTTGAGTCATTAAAAAACGGCATCACTGTAAAGGGTATTAGGTACAAGGGACTAAAGGTGAGGAATTTAACTAATTTTGAAGATAATAATATCTTAGAAATTAAAATTTACGAGGGGAAAAACAGAGAAATACGTAAAATATTATCTTATTTTAAGTTAACGGTAAAATTACTCAAACGCACTCACTACGGACCATTTAGTGTTGGGAAGCTAAATCCTGGAGGTATAACTGAAATTAAAGATAGTAAATTAAAAAAATATTTAGACAAAATTGATTTTAAAGATGCGAATAATTTCGGGTGAACTCAAAGGCAAAATTCTTATTAGTCCAGATAATAATGTGATTAGACCAACTTCTGATAGGGGAAAAGAAGTTATATTTGATACACTGTCTTCCATATTATACAAACAACACAAGGAATACAAAGAAATTGATATTCTAGATATTTTTTGTGGAACGGGTTCTTTAGGAATAGAAGCTATATCTCGAGGTGGTAAAAATATATCCTTCATTGATAATTCAGAAAAGGCAATAAATTTAACAAGAATGAATTGTGAAAAATTAAACATCAATAATGTGAATCTTCTTAATTATAATTTTTTCGATATAAATTTATCAATAACAAAACAAGCAGATGTTATTTTCCTTGATCCTCCTTATAAAATGTATGATCCATCAGAAATACTAAGAATGTTACTTTTAAAAAATTTATTAAAAATTAATGGTATTCTAATATTTGAGACTTCAGTGAAGAATAAAGTGCAATATTTTAAGGAACTAAGATTATTAAAAAAAAAGAAAGTTTCTAAGTCTTCATATTATTTTTTCATTAAAATTTAACTACTTTCTTCCGAATAGTTTTTCAATATCATTTAATTTTAATTCTACATAAGTTGGCCTTCCATGATTACATTGTCCAGAGAAAGGTGTATCTTCCATTCTTCTGAGCAAATCATTCATCTCGTCGACCTCCATATTTCTTCCGGCTCTTATAGAACCGTGACAAGCCATTGAGGAGCAAACTTTATTAATTTTTTCCTCTAAAGAATCTATATTACTTGTTTCAACTAATTCATCAATTAAATCCAAGACAAATTCTTTTATATTACAATTTCCAAGAATGACAGGAATTTCACGAACTATAATTGAATTATTGCCAAATATTTCAATTTTCACTCCGTATTGATGAGCTATTTTAATTGTTTTTTCAATGTTTTTAACAACTAAATTATCTAACTCAATTATGGCAGGTATCAACAAAATTTGTCTTTTAATTTCATTGCCATAGTAGTCCTTTTTGAGCTTTTCATATACTATTCTTTCATGGGCAGCGTGTTGATCCGTAATTACTATTCCTTTTTTATTCTCAGAAATTATATATGTATCATGTAGCTGGGTTTTAGCAAAGCCTAGCGGATATTGGCTATTAACGTGTGCATCATAATTTTTCTTATGATCGCTATATTTACTTTCAAACTGTGAGCTTTTAATTTTTTTTTCCTTAAGAAAAATTTTTTCTTGAGCTTCCTCATTAAAAATAAATTGATTGATAGCCTTTTTGGAATTTATTGAGCTTGCTAGATGGTTAGTTTTTTCTAAATTTTTCTTTATTGAGTTAATAATTAAAGATTTTAGAGATTGAAGGTCTCTAAATCTAACCTCATGTTTCATAGGATGAACGTTAATATCAACTTCTGAAGAACTACAATCAACAAATAATACTAATTGTGGAAACCTGTCGTGTGTAAGAAAGTCTCTGTATGCAACTCTGATTATAGAAGTTATAGACTTATCAGAAACTATTCTATTATTTACAAAGAAAAATATATTATTAGAGTTTGAAAAATTGAATGTTGGAATACCCAATAAACCGCGTATTAGAAATTTTTCACTTTTTTCAGAAATTTTTATTGAATTATCTAAGCATTCTTCTCCTAAAACTTTAGTAGATCTTAAAAGTAATTTTTCATCCCAACTTTTTTCTTTGATAGCGGGTGATTGGAAAGTTTTTTTATCATCTATAAATAAATTAAATTCAATATCTAGAAAAGAGAGTGAAAATTTCTGAACAATTCGTTTTATTAAAAGTGCTTCGTAATTATCAGATTTCAAAAACTTTAATCTTGCTGGAATATTAAAAAATAAGTTTTTTACCTTAATAGTGGTGCCTCTAACCTTATTTATGGGTTTGTTACTTTTTAACTTTCCCGCAGTTAAATTTATTTCAAACCCCAAAGAATTATTATTACTATTAGTTGATAAAAAAAAGTCGGAAACCGAAGAAATAGAGGATAAGGCTTCTCCCCTAAATCCAAGTGTAGAAATATTTGTTAAATTTTCATTAAGAATTTTAGAAGTAGCATGCCTTCTAACGGATAATAATAAATCATCCTCCAGTATGCCTAGACCATTATCTACAACTATAATTTCATTTTTTCCGCCACCTCTTATATGAATATCAATTTTATTAGAATCTGCATCAACACTATTTTCTATTAGTTCTTTTACAACAGATACTGGCCTTTCTACAACTTCACCCGCTGCAATTTTATTGACTACAAAATCAGGCAAGATTTTTATTTTAAATGTCATTTAAAAACCTTTTGGTCAATAGTTTACCTTCCTCTACTGCAGGTTGATCAAATGGATTCACCTCAAGGAGTTTACATATTAATATTACTTCAATAATAAAAAAAGAAATTAATTCAGCTATAGATTCTTCATCTACACATTCTAGTTCAATTCTTCTGACTGGTAATTTTTTTCTAATTAAGGTCTCGCTTGTGGCAAGCATTTCTGAATAAAACAAATCCTCTAAGGATTTCTGATTTAAAAAACTTAGCTTGCTGCCTATCCATGAGCAATCAAATTTGTTAGATTTAATTTTTTTTCTAGAAATAAAGCTAAAGGTTTTATCTTTTGGTCCATCTAAATAGAGCTGAAGTTGACTATGTTGGTCAACTGTACCTATTGAATTTAATGGTGTAATCCCTACTCCATTTTTTCCACTACTTTCGGCAAGTAATTGCTTATACCATAAAGATAAATTAAATAAGGAATCAACGTATGGCATAATCACAGATGTACGTTTTTCATTTTTACTGAGAACATATTGATTAAGCGAAGAATTAAAATAATAGTCAAAAATTTTTGTATCAGAAGCTATTTCTTTAAAAAAATTCAATCCACTTGAACAAAAAAGTTCAATATTAAATCCAGAGAGTTTTGCCGGAATTAAACCTACTATAGAAAATATAGAAAATCTTCCTCCAATAAGACTTGAATGTTCAAGATATGAGAAATCTTTAATTTCTTTGATCTTTTTCAAGGTACTATCCTTTGATTCAGTTATTACTATGAATTTTTTATTTGTAGAAATTTTCTTTTTCTTAAATTCATCTAAGATAAAACATAGCTGTGAAATTGTTTCTATTGTTTCTCCTGATTTTGAGATAACTACAACAGCTGTTTTTTCTAAATTAATATTTTCCATCAAACTTGAAATTGACAGTGAATCAACATTTTCTATGAAAAAAATTTTAGGCTTTAAAATTGTAAGGAAATAATTATCACTTATAGAAACAAGTGTTTTACCCCCAAGACTTGAACCTCCTGTCCCCAAAAACAAAACGTTGTCAAATTTTTTAAGATGATCTATTAAATTATTTACTTCATTCAGTCTTGGTTTCTTAAGTTCTTGAAGAAATCCGAATTTATCTTCATTTATATTTTTAATTATAGAATGTTTTTCCTTTTTGTATTTCGCTTTATCTTCCGAAGAGACTTTTGGCGAATTAAAAAAAGTTTGTTTTAGTTTCATCTTTGTTTTTCTGGAGAACCCACAATTAAAAAGAATAAATTATCACTATTAAATTTGTTTTTTATCATATTATTAATATAATCTAACTTCAGATTTCCTATAATTTTATCTCTCTCACTGAAATAATTTTTTCCCAAATCATAAAATTGTACAATATTTAATAGCTTAGCAATTGAAACCGTACTTGTGAAGTTTCTTGTGAAAGATCCTTTATAATAAGCTTTTGCTTCATCTAATTCTTTCTTAGTTATTCCTCGCTTACTTATTTTTGACCATTCTTCTTTGACCCTATTTACTGTTTCAAAAACTGACTTATTTCTTGTTTGAAAACCTCCCATAATGAATCCGTCATGTTTGTAAGATATAGGGTATGAGTAAATAGAATAAACTAGACCTCTTTTTTCTCTTATTTCTTTATATAATCTTGATTGGAATCCACCACCTCCAATAATATAATTAGCTAGTCTGAAGGAAAAGTAATCTTTATCGCTTCTACTTAATCCCGGATGTCCAAAAACTACAGAACTTTGAGGTGTTTCTAATTGAATAACTTTTTGTCCTTTAGGTAGATCAGCAAATTTTTCAAAACTTGGACTTACATTTTCAATAGAAAACTTTCCAAAAACTTTTTCGATATTTTTTTTGATTGATTGCTCTGAAATATCTCCTGACACACCAATATATAACTCTTTTGAATTAAAAGAATTCTTATGATGTTTAATCAAATCATCTTTGGTTATATTATTGAGTGTTTTTTTGGTACCCTTGATTCTTTTTGAAAAATTATTTTTTTTAAAGAAAATATCATTAAATTTATCATTTGATAGAGTTGATAAGTCAGACTGATCTATTTTTAGACTGGCTTCTATTTGTTTTAAGACTTTCTCTAAATCACTTTTATCAAACTTTGGAAAGTTCAAAACCTGGTCTAACAATTCAAACCCTTGATCTACTTGAGAGGAAATTACTTGGAAACTGCCTTCAATTTTGTTTTTTTGGGTACTTATATTTAACTTTATACCATTGAGCTTTTTAAACTTCCTTAGTTGGGACCCACTAAACTTACTTGTTCCTTCATCCATTGTTGAAGTCATAAGATATGTTAATCCTTCTTTTCCATCGGGGTCTTGGGAGGATCCACCTCGTAATGAGAAACTTAGACTAATTATCGGGATTGAGTTATCTTTTACGAACCAAAAAGATGTATTCTTAGTTTTTAATTCACTGAAATCGATACTTTTTGTCTCTTGAAAGAGTAAAAGTAGAATAGAAAGTATATAAATAGATACTTTCAATTTTGTAGACTTCCAATTACATAGTTTTTGTTTTCAATAAATTTGAACATTTCTTCTTTAACTAATTCAAGTGTTACATCATCGAGGTTTTTATTCCAGTTCTCTATGTCAGATAGCTTAAGCCCCACTGTAAGAGCCTCACCATAAATCTCTGAAGGTTTAAGAATACCGTCCATTCTGTATATACTATCGTAAAGATATTTTTTTTTCTCAGTTTCAAGCCTTTCTGAAGATAGTTCATTTTTAACAAGTATTTTTATTTGATCCATTATTAGGTTATCAATTTTTTTTGGTTCAATTTTTTCATTTGGGATTGCATAAAAATAAACGTAACCCTCTCCTCTTGATAATCCTTGATAAAAACCACCAACCATAGAAAAAATCTTCTTTCTATTAACAAACTCATCGTACAATAAACTTGATGTTCCTCCAGCAATAATCTTCATTCCAAGATCGAGAGCAATACCACGTTTGATAGACTTGTTGTAAGAATCAGCCCTGTAAAGCTTTTTCCAGATATCTTGTTTTACGGTAGGATGTTTTTTTTCGACAAAAACTTGTGAATTCAAATCAGGGTCCAGTGTTTCTTTAAATTCTGATGTACTAACATTTTTTATTTTTGAAAAGTTTTTTTTGACTATTTCTTTAGCTTTTTTAAGATTTACATTTCCAGAAATTACAAGAATAGCGTTCCTAGGCTCGTAATGTGTTTTGTAAAAACTTTTAATATCATCGTAGTTTAATTCCACAATCTCATGTTTCCAACCAATAATTGGCCTCCCATAGGGATGGTTAGGATATAAAATACTTCGCATTGATTCGTCCAGTAGTGATGATGGATCACTCTCTATTCTCTGAAATCTCTCTTCTAATATTACGTTTTTTTCAATCTCAACATTTTTCTTTGTAAGTGTTAAATTTTTCATTCTATCGGCTTCAAGCTCAATAATTTTTTCGAAATGCTCACTTGGATATATTTGATAATATGCAGTATAATCATAGCTTGTAAAGGCGTTCTCACTTCCGCCGATCTTTGAGATAAAATTTGAATAGTAATTATCAGGGTGCTTTTTTGTTCCTTTAAACATTAGGTGTTCCATGAAGTGAGCAAGGCCACTTTTACCTTTTTGTTCAACATTAGACCCAAAGTTATACCATATCATTTGAGCTATTACGGGAGCTCTATCATTTTCTATAACTACAACTTTCATCCCATTTGATAGGGAAAATTGTTTGACTTTAGCAAAAACTCCGGACGAACTCAGAAGTAGCATGCTTAGCAGGCTTAAAAATATAAATTTAAAATTCATCTATTCTAATATAGGAAGATCACCAAAATTTTCTATATTAGTTTCATATCTATTAGAGAATTCTTGTGTTGAAGGTTTCGGGTTAAAGTATCCAAAGGGTTGCTGAATTGGTGCTCTAAATGAATTAATATTTTGATTTGGTAGGTACCTTCTTGAAAAATTATAACCTTTGTCATACACAGGTTTATAATATATGTTTCCTTCTTTATAGCCTTGTACATATTCTCCGTAGACCCATTCACCAATTGTAAACCTTCTGTTTTGCTTGAACTTTTCCAATGAATCTGATGGTGTTTTTGACGATGGTAGGTTAAAGTTTGGGGCAATGAAATTAGACACCCTAGGCTGAACAGTTTGTTGGTTTGGTATGAAAGCCATTGGCGATTGGCCTGCAAAATCATTTTTTTTATTTGTAATTCCACTTTTGGTCGCTTTTTTACCGAAATCTGGAGGTAATACAAGTTCCGGAGTAGAATTGATTAATTCTCTTTCCACATCCTCATCGGATAACCCTACATACTCTTTTATGGTGCCACATGAGTTTATGAGCAGAATAATTGAGAACTTAATAACTAACTTGAAAGTTTTATTCAAAATCATCACACATATAACCGCCGTTAACATAATCTTCTATTACACGAATGCAATTATTCTGAATACCAAATAGTTCCATTTCTTCATCTTTACTCATTGGTGTGGGTGCATTAATCTGAGGATTAGTTTTTAGCATTCTGGGTGGAGAAGTACTATTTGGTAAGTTATTATTATTCATTGGATAACCAAAGTTGTTAGTGTACGAAAAAGGCATAGGGTTAGATTGATCTATTGAGTATTGTGGAAACGGAGGAGGCGCAGGTGCTGGGAGTGGCGTTCCGTTTGGACCTACATAATAATATTGTCTTTGACTCCTGTATATTGGATTAAAATAAGGAGTTGAAGGAGTTGGTTGAAATGTTTGAGCTTGTCTATCTATTTGCATCATATTTTGATCTAAATAATCTTGATCTGGTAGAGCATAATCTGGAACTTCGACAGCCTCTTCGATTATTATAGCATCTGATTGTTCTGGTTCTTCATTATCTTCCCAAAAATTAACAGAGTCATATATGTAATCGCCAGCACTTGAAACAGATTCTGATATTGTGTCCCATGTATTATCTATCGAGCTACAAGAATTAAGAAAAAGTGCGAAGGCTAAAATATTTAGTTGCGATAATCTGTTAAAATTCATTTACTATACTATATATTGTGTTCATTTAGAAGATTATTATAATATTTTGTAGTTTATTATTTCAATACATAACATTTCTTTATAATTTTGGAAAGCATAATATAACAAAAACTTACTAATTTTTTTTATTTAAAATAATGCTAAAAACAAACACCATTGCACCAAAAGTTATAAAAGTATCCGCAAAATTAAATGCAGGCCAATGAAAGTTGTTCAAGTGTAAATCTATAAAATCTACAACATATCCATAATACAATCTATCTACTCCATTTCCAATTGCCCCACCTAAAATTAGTGATAAACCTAATGATTCAATTAAGTCGTTTGATTTAACCAATAAATAAATTATGTATGCGGAAACAAGCATTGATAGAATACCAAAATAAAAGGATTTATCATGTTCAGAAAAAATACCAAAACTCACCCCTCTGTTCTCAACATAAACCAAATTAAAATATTTTGATATTTCCAAATTGTTTGCAAAAATTTCTATGTTTTCAACAACTATTCTTTTTGAAACTTGATCTAGTAATAAAATAAAAATAACTATGCAAAAAATATATTTTTTACTCATCGAGCACTTTTTTACATCTATTACACAATACAGATTTTTCATCTATTTCAAAATATTTCCAACATCTAGGGCATTTGTTACCACTCACAGATTCGACCTTTATAAAAAAATTTTTGTCCTCATCTGATTCAAAACTTTTATCAAATTTTTCAACATGCTCTACATTTGAAGAAATTAATATTTCACTTAAATCTACTTTTTCTTTGATAACTTCATAATTACTTCCTAAATAAATTAATACCTTGGCCTCTAAACCTGACTTTATTTCTTTTGAATTTCTTTTTTTTTCTACGCATAAAGAAAATAAATCCTTAACTGAAAGGATTTTTTTCCATAAAAATTCAAGTTCTTCTTGTTCCCAAATATTTGGCAAAGTCTCAGCTTGTAGCAAATGACAACTTTCTATAGCTCCATCATCAATTTCGTTTTTCCATGACTGCCACGCTTCTTCAGAAGTAAATGGTATAATTGGAGAAATCCATCTTATTAAGCAATTAAAAACATAATTCAAAACTGTTTTTGTTTGATTGACTTTTAAAGAATCTCTTTTTTCGCAATATAGTGTATCTTTTCTTATATCAAAAAATAGTGTGGATAGTTCTTGTGAGCAAAAGCTTAACACTAACTGAAAAATTTTATTAAAGTTATATTTTTCATAAAGTGAATTTATTTCATTATTTAATTTAAAAAGTCTGTGACATATAAATTTTTCTAAACTTTCGAAATCATTATAATCTGTTACTTTTTTATTCCAACCTCTCATGTTTCCAAGGATGAACCTTATTGTATTTCTTATTTTCCTGTAATTTTCTGATTGTCTTGCTAAATTTTCAAAACTTATTTTTACATCTTCACTTGTATTGGAATTTGCAACCCATATCCTTAAAATATCAGCACCATATTTATTTATAATATCACTTGGAGAAATTACATTGCCAAGAGACTTTGACATCTTTCTTCCATTTTCGTCAATCACAAATCCATGCGTTAAAACTGCCTTAAACGGACTTTCTCCATAATTTGCACAACTCTCCAATAAAGATGTTTGAAACCAACCTCTATGCTGATCTGAACCTTCTAAATAAAGGTCTGCCTTATCTTTTATTTTGTTATTTTTTAATACGTAAACATGACTAGATCCAGAATCAAACCAGACATCTAAAATTGAATCTACTTTATGATATTCATCTGGCATATAACTGTCAGTTAAAAAAAATTCATTAGGAAGCTCAAACCATGACTCAACACCTTTTTCCTTTAACACCTTTAGTATTTTGTTATTTACATTCTTATCTATTAAAGGCTTTCCAGTTTTCTTAGATACGAATATTGTGATTGGCACCCCCCACATCCTTTGTCTAGATACACACCAATCTGGCCTATCTTTTACCATTGACATTATTCGATTTTTACTCCCAATAGGAATCCATTTTACTTTTTCTATTTCTTCAATTGCTTTTTTTCTAAGTTCCTTTTTTTCCATTGATATAAACCATTGAGATGTTGCTCTGTAAATTAGTGGGGCTTTAGATCTCCAAGAATGCGGATAACTATGGATATATTCTTCAATACCAAGTAAAGTTTTGTATTCTTTTAATTTCTCAATTACTAAATCATCAGATTTATAAATATGTTGATTTTTAAATAATTTTATATTTTCAGTATATAAACCTTTTTCACTTACAGATGGTAGATTTTGAATATTGAATTTCTTTCCAACTTCAAAGTCTTCAATGCCATGGTTTGGTGCTATATGTACAAAGCCAGTACCAGATTCTGATGTGACATGCGAACTTGGAAAAACTTTAACTGAATCTTCATAACCTCCGTTTTTTAAAGGGTGAGAACATTCAATGTTTTCTATTTCTTCAGAACATACGTCACCTTTGATATTGAATTTTTTTATTTTTGTTTTTTGAACAAACTCCTCTATTAAATCCTCACATATTAATATTTCCTCACCGACTTTAAAATTTGTATTATCCGAATTATCTCTAACTTCTAATATTTTATAATTAAGTGTGTTGGAGTATGCTATGGCTCTATTACATGGAATAGTCCACGGTGTTGTTGTCCAAATAACTATTGACTTATCCTCTCCTAATACTGGAAATTTAACATAAATTGCTTTTGAAGTTTTTTCTTTATATTCAATTTCTGCTTCAGCAAGTGCTGTTTGTTCGACAACAGACCACATTACTGGTTTAAAGCCTAAATAAAGTTGCTCAGATTCTAAAAAGTTAATAAGTTCTGATACAATTGTAACCTCAACATCTTTATTCATAGTTAAGTATATTTCTTTCCAGTCTGTACTCAGACCAAACCTTGAAAACTGAGCTTTTTGTTTATCTACCCAATTTCCAGCGAATTTTCTACACTCTTCTCTAAACTCTATTAGATCAACTTCTTCTTTTTCTTTTCCTGATTTTCTAAACTTTTCCTCAACCTTCCACTCAATTGGCAAACCATGACAATCCCATCCTGGAACATAATGAACTGCCTCACCTTTTTGATATCTAAACCTGCAAACTATATCTTTTAATATTTTGTTAAGTGCATGGCCTAAGTGGAGGTCGCCATTTGCATAAGGTGGACCGTCATGAAGTATAAATTTGGATGCTTTTTCTGTAATTTTTTTTTTTTTTTCAATAATCCTTTTATCCTGCCAGAAATCAATCCAACTCATCTCTGTTTTTGATAAGTTTGCCTTCATTGAGAATTTTGTAGCTGGCAAATTAATTGTTTTTGAATAGTCTGTCATTTCTAGCCTGTTGTATATCTTTTATAATCTGACTTTTTAATTTCTCAAGAGATTCAAATTTTTTTTCGGCTCTTATAAAATTTATAAATTCAACATTCATTCTATAAAAATAAATATTTTCATTAAAATCAAATATATGAACTTCTAATAATGGGTCTATATTTTCAACTGTGGGCTTAACACCATAGTTAGCTATCCCATAAAAATATTTCATTTTAAACATCATTGGTATTTGGACCTTCACAAGATAAACACCATAAGCTAAGTTGCAAAATTTATTTACTTTAACATTAGCTGTTTTAAATCCAATTTTTCTACCATTTTTTTTCCCACTTATAATTACGGAAGAAATACACCAATTTCTTGATAACATATTATTTGCTTCTATTATCATACCTTTTCGAAGCAAATTTCTTATTGATGACGAAGAAATCTCATGATTATTTTGTTTGATTTCTGAAACCTCATGATACTCAAATTTTTTTGTTTTATCGGAATAAGATTTCATCAATTCTACATCTCCCTTCTTATTATTCCCAAAAACAAAATCAAATCCGGTAATCACATCACTTACCTTCAATTCATTAATCAAGTTGTTCAAGATAAATTTATCAGCTGATATTTTTAAAAAATCAGAATTGAATCTAATATTAACTAAGAAGTCAATTTTATGATTTTTAAGAATTAGAAATTTCTCTCTAAAGTTCGTTAATCTAAAGAAATCATACTGCTTTCTAAAAAAAGATTTAGGATGTGGCTCGAAAGTTAAAATACCAAGTTTTAATTTTTTTTCCTTTGCAATATGCTTGGCTTTATTAATTACTGCCAAATGTCCCTTGTGAATCCCATCAAAATTTCCAATTGCCATTGCTGCTTTATGATAGGATTTTGGAAGTTTAAAAGATCTAAAAACTTTCATTTCTTCATTTATTTTTAGCCTGAATCAATATTTCAGCTTCACCCGTCAAAACCAAAGTTTTATTTTTAAAACATTCGGTACTCAGTTTTACTTTGCTCTTCTCAATATTTACTTCGATTATCCTAACTTTGATAAGTATTTTTTCATTTATATAAACAGGAGCTAAAAATTTAAGTGATTGTTTTAAATAGATACTTCCTGGCCCTGGTAATTCCGTAGCAATGATTGTAGAGATAAAACTTGCTGTTAAAAAACCGTGAGCAATTCTACCTTTAAAAATTGTTTTTTTTGCAAATTCTTCATCTAAATGAACTGGGTTAAAATCTCCACTAACATCTGCAAATTTTTTTATATCTTCGAGTGTAACAATTTTTTCCATTGTTGACTGCATGCCAACACTAAAATCCTCAATAAATTTTGATTTATGTTCCATTAGAAGTTTCTTTTTTCAGTTAAGTATTAATATACATAAGTTTTTGGAGAATAATACTTTACATTCAATTTATATCTAGAAGGGCTTTAGAAAAATTATCAGCATTAAAGTCTAATAAATCTTCTTTCTGTTCTCCTACACCAATATAAGAAATTGGGATTGACAGTTGTTGAGCAATGGGTACTAAAACCCCTCCCTTTGCTGTACCATCAAGTTTTGTAATTATGATACTATTTATACTACAAATTTCTTTAAAAATTTCAGCTTGTTTAATAGAGTTTTGGCCTATATTACCATCTAATACCAGTACGACCTCATGAGGAAATTTTTCATCTAATTTTTTTATAACTCTGATAATTTTTGATAACTCATCCATCAGGTCTTTTTTATTATGTAGTCTTCCAGCTGTATCAACTATTAAAAAATTCAATCCCATATCTTGGGCCTTTTTTATAGATTCAAAACATAAAGCTGCTGGATCAGAAAACTCCTCCCCAGAAAAAAAAGATGAATTGGTTCGATCTGCCCAAATTTTTAACTGTTCTTTGGCTGCAGCTCTAAAGGTATCCGCTGCAACAACACCAACTTTTTTTTTTTCTGATAAAAATTTATTTGCAATTTTTCCAACTGTTGCTGTTTTTCCAGCGCCATTCACACCTACCACTAAAATTATATGCAAAGGAGAAATAGTTTTTCTTTTATTCTCGAGTGGTTTTAAAATTTCAATTAGCATCTCACTTATTAAGATTTTTACCTTTTCTGTCGAGGAATCAATAAGTTTTTTAGATCTTAATTTATTAGCAACTTCTGAAGAAAATTTTACGCCGAGATCAGAAGATATTAGTAATTCTTCAAATTCTTCTATTATCTTTTCATCAATTTTTTTTCCTTTAATGATCGTATTGATCCCCTCAGAAATTTTACTAGATGATTTTGATAATCCTTTTTTTAGTTTTTTTACCCACCCAAAAACCATTAAACAATTGCTTTCAAAAATTTTTCATTATTACTTAGAACTTTAACCTCAATAATTTCACCTTTTTTTAACCTTTTATTAGAGCTGTTTTCTACTTTAACTTTAAAAAAATCATCCGTGTAACTTAAATTTGTTGATTCAAATAAAACTTTAATTTTTTTCCCCTTCTTTTCTTGCATTAATTTTTGAAGCACCTCATCACAAGTAATCCTAAGCTTAGCAATTCTTTTTTTTTTTTTATATTCATCTACTTGAGGCATCTTAGAAGCAGGTGTGTTTTCTTTTGGAGAGAAAGGAAAAATATGAACGTTTGATAAAGAGCAACTTTTCACTAATTCCAGTGTATTACTAAAGTGAATTTCGCTTTCGGTAGGAAAACCTACAATTAAATCAGCACCAAAAGTTACCTCTTGTCTTAGTTTTTTTATTTTTTTACATACTCTTATTACATCCTCTCTGTTATGTCTTCTTTTCATTCTTTTTAATATCAAATTATCGCCTGATTGGATAGATAAGTGGAAATGAGGTAATAATCTTTTTTCGTAACACATTAGATCCAACAATTCATTATCAATCTCTGCAGGGTCAATAGAAGATAGGCGCAATCTGCTTAGATTTGGATTATCCAATAAAACTCTTTTGATTAAATTTCCAAGATTAGGTTTGCCAGGAAGATCACTTCCATATGATGTTAAATCTATTCCTGTAAATGTAACTTCTTTATAACCTAAGGAAATAATATTTCTTAGTCTTTTATTTACATCTCCTAGAGGCAAGCTTACGGCATCCCCCCTACCAAAAGGTATAATACAAAAAGTACATCTATGATCACAACCTTGTTGAATCTGAAGAGTTGCCCTTGTCCTTGTACTGATTAGATTATTAAAATTTGGAAATTTATATTTATTAAATTGATTGTCTTTTGAAAGAGTATAGCTGTTAGATTCTGTCTTAACTTTATTATCTATTATTTTTGAAACATTGGGAAGATTTCTAAATTTTTTTTTATCAATCTGACTAGCACATCCGGTTACAATAATCTTACTATTAGGAAATTTTTTTGATACTTTTTTAATTTCATTAATTGATTTTGAGACTGCAGAGTTTGTTACAGCACAAGTATTTACCACAATTGTATTGTTTATTTTTTTTGAGACCAGGATATCTTTGATGATTTCGGATTCAAAAAAATTCAACCTACAGCCTAAATTAACCACTCTAGGTCTGTTTTTTACATAATTTTTATTTTCCATTTTTTATATCTATAATACCTTCAAAAACTTTTTTTGCTGTGCCAATCATTAAAACATTATTGTTACTGGTTATCTCAATATTTAACTTACCACCTGTCATTTCAACACAAACTTTATCGGTAACGTGGTTTTTTTCTTTAGCAATCAAAACACTTGCACAAGCTGCAGAACCACATGCTTGTGTCACCCCAACACCTCTTTCGTGAGTCATAATTTTTACTAATTGTTTATTGATAATTTTAACTATTGAAATATTAATACCCTCCGGAAAAAATTCAGAATTTTCAATTTCTTTTGAATTTTTCTCTAAAAGATTCCTATTTAACTGCTCAACAAAAAAAATTAGATGGGGATTTCCAAGGTTTAAAGCATAACCTATTTCTAAATATTCTAAATCAAAACTTATTTTATTATTATTGTTTTCAGAAGATAAGGGAATGGAATTACAAACGTACTTAGGCTTTCCCATATCAACACAGATATTTCCATTTCCATAATCTTCAATATCAATTACTCTTTTTTCTGTTTCGATTACTAAATGTTTTTTTTGTTTTAATTTAAATAATTCTTTTCCTAAACATCTCAAAGCATTTCCACATACTTCTGCCGTAGTTCCATCTGAATTAATAAACTTTGCGTATATATCGCAATATTCTGTATCAGAATTTTTTGTAATAACTACTAAATCACAACCAATTCCAGTTTTTCTATCCGAAATCTTTTTTATAAATTTAGGATCATGCAATTTCTTTTCAGTTGAATTGAAGATTACAAAATCGTTTCCCAAACCGTGCATTTTTATAAAATTTAAACTTTTCATTTTTTTATTTTAAAATACCTTTAAGAATTAAATCTTTTTTGTTATAAAAACAATTATTATTTCAGTCAGTCCACGAGTTTCGTGCACTGACTTTTTTTGTTTGTAGGAAAAAATTGCTCTAATGTTTCAAAGTTTAACAGAAAAAATCACAGGAATCTTCGATAAACTTAAAAGTAAGGGATTTATTAATGAAGAAACTCTAGACTCAGTAATGAGAGAAATCAGAGTTGCACTTTTAGAGTCAGATGTTTCAATTTCAGTAGCTAAAGAATTTATTGAGAAAGTAAAAATTAAAGCTAGAGGAAAGGAAGTTATAAAAAGTGTTTCTCCTGCCCAGATGGTTATAAAAATTGTAAATGATGAACTAACAGATATATTAGGTTCAGAAAATTCTGAAATCAATTTGAATGCTAAAACACCGATTCTCATACTCATGGTGGGGTTACAGGGGTCTGGAAAAACAACGTCTACCGGAAAATTAGCTAAATGGATAATTAATAATAAAAACAAAAAAGTTCTTATGGCTTCACTTGACATATACAGACCAGCTGCACAAGAACAATTAATATCTTTAGGAAAAGCAAATGATATAGAAACCCTTGAAGCTCAAACAAAGAAGCAACCACTAGAGATTGCATCTATTGCAGTTGATAAAGCAAAAAACGAGGACTTTGATATTTTAATACTTGACAGCGCAGGACGAAATCAAGTCGATAAAGAAATGATGAACGAAATAAAAAATATTTCTAAAAAGTTTAAATTTAATGAGACTCTTCTCGTAAGTGATGCGATGACTGGACAAGATGCAGTTAACACAGCTAAAGCATTCTCAGAGGCAGTTGATCTTTCAGGAATAATTCTTACAAGAATAGATGGCGATTCTAGGGGTGGAGCGGCACTTTCTATGAAGCACATAACTTCTAAGCCAATAAAATTTCTTGGTTCTGGTGAAAAAGTTGATGATTTTGAGAGTTTTCATCCTGATAGGATTGCTAATAGGATTCTTGGTATGGGAGATGTGGTCACTCTGGTTGAAAAAGCTGCAAAAGAGGTTGATGAAAAAGAAGCTAAAGAACTTCAAGAAAAATTTCTTAAAGGAAGGTTCACACTTCTAGATTATTATAAACAGCTAGAACAACTCACAAAAATGGGTGGTTTCGAGGGAATTCTTAAGTATTTACCAGGTATGTCTGGGTTAAAAGAAAAAGTTGAAAAATCTTTAGAAAACGAAGATATTTTTAAAAAACAAAAAGCCATAATTACGTCTATGACCAAAAAAGAAAAAATATTCCCAGATATTATTAAAGCATCTAGAAAAAATAGAATTTGCAAAGGTTCAGGTTCTAGTATTCAAGATATAAATAAACTTCTAAAGCAGTTTAAAAAAATGAGCCAAATGATGAAGAAAATGGGAAAAGATAGAAATATTCAAAATATGATGAAGACAGGTCAGTTTAATAACTTAGATAAAATGATTGATACAAATAAATTTAGAAATTAGAAAGGAGTATTTATGTCAGTTTCATTAAGATTATCAAGGGGAGGATCTAAAAAAAGACCTTTTTTTAGAATTGTGGCAGCAGATATCAGAGCTCCCAGAGATGGAAGATATATTGAAAGACTTGGAACCTATAATCCAATGAGAGAAAAAGATGATCCAGAAAGAGTTAACTTAAACCTAGAAAGAATAAAATATTGGTTATCTGTTGGAGCAAAACCTACCGAAAGAGTAACAGGGTTTTTAGCAAATGAAGGGTTACTAAAAAAACCCGCAATTCCAAAGCAAACTAAGCAGGATAAACCAAAGAAGAAAACTTTAGAAAAGTTAAAAGCTAAAGAAGAAAAGCTAAAAGCAAAAGAAGAAATGGAAAAGGCAGTTGAAAATGTTCCTGATGCCCAAGCTCAAGAAGCT
>CACJRF010000014.1 GCA_902595755.1 uncultured Alphaproteobacteria bacterium
GGCAAAGCTGAAAATTATTAATTTTAGGATAATCTTTTAAAAATTCTAAATTATTTATTTTAATCTCCTACTAGTTATCTTACTAATTTAAAAATTTTTTTTAAACTCCTTATTACATAATCAACATCCCTTATAGACATATCAGGATACATTGGTATTGAAAGAATTTTTTCGTAATATTTAAGGGAGAATTTTAGATCACTATTTTTAGTTTTTTCACTATAAACTGGTTGCCTACTTAAGGGTATATAATGGACTTGGGTATTTATTTTCATATTTTTTAGAAGATTCATAAGTTCATTCCTAGTAATCTTGAAATAATTAAAATCAATTCTTAAGACACATAAATGCCAAGCGGGTATAGAATTATCATTTTTTTTTACAACCTCAATATAAGGTTTGTTTGAATCAAATGCTTCTATGTATCTTTGGTAAATCTTTTCTCTTTTTTTTTTTAGTGTATCTATTCTTTTTAATTGTGATAAACCTAATGCGCAATTAATATCACTTGTTCTAAAGTTTAAGCTTACATCCTGAACTTCGTAATACCAAGGATCTTTCCATTTAGAATCCGATTGATTTTTTTCTTCTAGCCTTTTAAGTATTCCGTGATTTCTTAGAAGTATAGCCTTTTCAAATAGTTCTTTAGAATTTGTATTTATCATTCCACCTTCACCCATGGTTATATTTTTTACGGGATGGAATGAAAATGTTGAAAAATCTGAAAAATTACAATCACCAACAATATACCTCCTTTTTTTAGAATCTATAAATTTTGCACCTAAGGCATGACAGGCATCTTCTATAAGGTGTACTTTATATTTTCTACAAATTTTACTTATTTCTTCTAAATCACAACACTGCCCATTTAAGTGAACAACTGCACAAAACATTTTTTTTTTTGAAGAACTTAGAATTTTTATTTTGTTTTCTAAACTTTTGGGTAGGATCAAACCACTTTCTTCATCACAGTCAACTAGAATAATTTTTGCACCTAAAAACTTAGCTGCACTAGCAGTAGCTGTAAATGTAATGTTTGGAACAAATACTACTGATTCTTTATCGCATCCTAATGATAAGTAAGAAAGTAATAAGGCTGATGTACCGCTTGAACAAGCGATAGAATATTTGGATGAGGTATATTTAGAAAAGTTTTTTTCAAACCTTTCGATCATTGGTCCTGTTGTTAAAAAATCACTCTTTAGAACTTTAATAACTGATTCAATATCTTTATTTGAAATTGATTGCTTACTATAATTTAAAACTTTCCTAACCATCTCTTAAAATTTTTTTTATTTCATTTTCCTTCAACCACTTATCATTCAAATCACTTGAATAAGTAAAGTTCTTTTTAAGAAGTTTTCCTTTTTTAAAATAATCTGTTTTCACATAATCTATCTTTTTAAATGTTTGATCTGGAAGAATTACATAACTATCTTTTAATTCTATGACTTGCCTACTTTCATCCCAAGTAATCATTTTTTCATGAAGTTTTTCACCAGGCCTAACTCCAATAATTTTTATTCTTTGCTGACTAACTAATGATTTTGCTAAATCAAAAATTTTTAGGCTAGGGAGCTTAGGGACAAAAATTTCACTTCCAATTGAATGTTTTATTACATAAAGTACAAAATCAATTGCTCTATCAAACGTTATAAAAAACCTTGTCATCCTTTTATCTGTTACGGGAAGATATTTTGATCCTTGATCAATTAATTGTTTAAAGTGTGGGAGGACACTACCACGGGAATTTATTACGTTCCCGTATCTTACAACTGAAAATGAACAATCATTTCTGTTTGAATAATAGTTAGATGAAATAAAAATTTTTTCTGCACATAGTTTTGTTGCACCATAAAGGTTTGCAGGGTTGGCTGCCTTATCCGTTGATAAAAGAATTGTTTTTTTCACCTTATTTAGTAAGGCTACCTTTGCTATATTTTCTGAACCAATAATATTAGTTTTAACAAATTCATAGGGATTATACTCTGCGATAGGTACATGTTTTAAAGCTGCTGCATGAATGATAATATCAGTATCTTTCGTAGCTATTGTAAGTCTTTCTTTATCTCTTACATCTCCAAGAAAAAATCTTAAACGTTTATCATTTTTAAGCTCTTGAGCCATTTTTGTCTGCTTAAACTCATCCCTCGAAAAAATAATAATTTTTTTGAAAAGATCTTTTTTTAAAATTTTCTTAATAAAGTTTTTTCCAAAGGACCCTGTGCCACCTGTAATTAAAATATTTTTTTTCATCACCTATTTCTTATAAAAAAATTCGCTAATTTAAGATCTAAATTTTCATCAATATTAATTGGAAAATCTTTAATAATTACTGCACCTGTTTTTTTTCCTTTTAGTGAATTATTTTTTACAATACATTCTCTTGTCATTACATAACAATAACCATTTCTTATGTAAAGTAAATCAAGTTGTTGTCTTGCTATTATTTTTTCACCACCCTTTTCATAATATTCAATATTCCCTTCTTTTATTCTTAATTGTTTTTTTGGGTGATTTTTTAAATCAATTGGTGATACAGTCCAAACAGAATCTAACTTTTCTTTACATAACTTTTTTATGCATTCTCTAACATGCTTTGGTTTGCGAAATGGAGCTGTTGGCTGAAGTAGTAAAATCAAATGATATTTTTTTTTATCAATTTTTTCAACTTTCCCCAAAACATCTTTGATTACATCAACATCACTTATTCGGTCACCAGAAATTCTTTTTGGACGCATAAATGGAACATTTAGTCCGTATTTTTCTGAAACTTTTTTTATCTTTTGTGAGTCAGTTGATACAACTGTTCTATCTATAAATTTTATCTTTTGAATAACCTTTGCTGAATAACCAATTAAAGGAATTCCTTTTATTTTTATTATATTTTTGAGTTTAATTCCTTTACTGCCACCCCTTGCTGGAATAATCGCAAGCACATTTTTGTTATCAAACATAATTTTTATCTAGATTTGAAAACGACCCCAGTTTTGCACAAAAGTTTTTCTCTCGTCTCTTTCAACGCTATTAATTTTTTTATCTTTATAAAATGAATCGTTATTATAATGAGTGGTTGAAATTTCTTCAACTATACAAGATTCATTCGAGCTAAAGCTATGCCATACTCCTGGCTGTATCAAACATGTTTGACCTGGAGATAAAATATGTTTTTTGCCATCAACAAAAATTGTAAGTGTTCCATATAATACTTGAAATGTTTCTTCTTTTCTTTTATGAAAATGTGCTGGATGTTTTTGGTTTGGTAACATCACAATAAGCTTCTTACAATACTCCCTATTAATACAGTTAATTATAGTAGCACCATATTTGTAGAAATTTTTTACACCGTAATGATGTGAATACTCGACCTCGAAATTAGAATTGAGTATTACATTAGCTTTGTTTAGTATGGCTTTTATAGTATGTAAAGCGTCTTTTAATATTTTTTTTTCTTCTTTTTTAAATGAGATATCAGAAAGTTTTATTTGTTTATCTTTCTTAACCGATTGTTTTAATTTAATTGAATCATTCCATTCACTACTAGTTAACTGATTTTTATAAGCTGGCATTGCAAAATAAACATCATCTAATTTTAAATAAGATTTAGGTGATATATCTTTTTTTGCGTAAACTCCTCTTTTTAGATCAAGAATACTCTCTTTTTCACTAAAATTTTCAATTCTATCAGAGTGACCAATTAGTTCCTTTGCTCTCACGAAAGAATCAATCCATTTATCAACATTATCAGGAGTTGATGAATATTTATTTAACTTATGCTCTTTGGTATTAATACCAACATGCCTTTCAAAAATTTTTGCTCCCATTGAATACGCTACTTGTATTGGTTCGTAATTATTTGGGTCCTCATGTGTCGACCATCCAATAATTTTACCAGGATATCTTAGTTTAAGCTCTCTGATATTTGCCAGATTACAATCTTCATTAGGTGTAGGATAAATAGATATGCAATGCATTATTGCAAAATCTACCCCTCTATGTTCAAAAAAGCTTACAACATCATCAATATCATTATAAGTTAAACCTCCAGTTGATAAAATTACTGGCTTTCCCGATTCTGCAACTTTCTCTAATAACGGCCAATCTCTTGAAGAACAACTAGCAACCTTTACTATATCAAAATTCATATCAAGTATATGATCTACAGATTGCTCATCAAACGGTGTGCAGCATGTTATAAGTTTATTATCTTTTATAGTATTAAATAATTGCTGATATGTTTGTAAATCAAGTCTAGTTGAGTCAAATCTATGTATATGCTTATTAAAGGAACTTTTAATATGATTCTTATGAATAAATGTATCAAGGTTTCTAAATTGAAACTTGAAAGCTACATTTATATCTTTCTTACATTTAATCCTTTTTGCAAATTCATTAATGATTCTTTTACCGTGATCTAATGATCCTTGATGATTATTAGCCATATCAAGAACAAAAAGGTTATCAAAAAGTTTTTCATTAAAAGAAAACTTCATAACTAATATTTTACCTCAACAAATTTTTTTTTTTGGTCAGATTCAAAAATAGCTTCTATAACTTTCATAGTCTCAATACCATTGTTTATTGAAATTGGTGATTGATCTTTTGAATTGTGAATAACATAACTAATATGTTTCAACTCATTAATAAAGTCATCTGGCCTATTTTTTTTAAACATTTTATCTACTGTTTTACCATTTTCTTTAACTACAATTCTATCACCATCTTTATTAAAGTTACAGTACCATTCATAACTTCCCCGCTTAGACTGAAGAATTGCTTTTTTTGAAGGTGGAAATGTTAAAACATCTTGTATCAATCTTCCACATAAACCGTTTTCAGTTTCAATATTTACAGAACAAAATTTGTCATAATTTAAACCATTAAATTTATTAAAGCTCATATAAGCTGAAACCTTTTTTATTTTTCCTGCACCTACAGATAGAGCAATATGTTGCCACATATTTAATCCATGAGAATGTTCAAGACAAGCTCCACCCCCTTGTTCATAATAACCAAGGTAGGTATCTTCAGGACCTTTAATCCATGGGTGGGCATTAAAAATTCCTTGCCAATGCTCTTTAATTTCTACATCTAAAAACTCTAAATCCTCAAGATTCAAGCTTTTTAGTTGTTTTGTTAGATAATTAGAAGCGTCCCCAACCACATGATCGTAACCGATAAAAATTTTAGTGTCTGTTAAATTTATTTTTTTTATAAATTGTTCAAAATTTTTATTATTAAGATTTGTTAGAGGTTTTTCAATCAAAATAGCTTTTGGTTTCTCCAATAAAGCTTCCATTGCTAACTCTATATGACTATTTGGTGGTGTCCCCACCATTATGATATCATAAACCTCTCTAGACTTTGTACCTGCAAATAGTTTTATATCTTCATCAAAAAATCCGTACCTAGATGGATATATTGACTCTCTTGTTCTTTTCAACGCCTCCTCATCTTTGTCATACAAATGAACAACCCAACCTAAATGTCTCGAGGCATTTGCTAAGTGGTTACCAATTGAGCCAGCACCTAATATTTTTACTTTAAACATTTGTCATCATAATTTTAATTTATATAACACTAAATTTTATTTTCTCAATAAAAACCAATTCAAATTATCCTGAGGATTTATTGGATCATACTTATAAACAAATCCATAATCTACAAGATTTAAATTAAACTTATCAATAAGATCTTTAGCAAAGTCTCTTTTAAACATTAAATTTTTATTACCTCTATAGATTAATTTCATCGGTGTTGGGTTAAAATATTCGGCAACAAGAAGATATTTTTTTGAAAGATTATACATGTTACTGTAAACCTTATCCAATTTGTTGGGAGGAATATGAATTAAAACACCTTTTGTAAAAACTAAATCATAGCTTTTACTATTTTGTAGATTTGAACTGATTGATTTTTTTGATACATCAAATTTTTTTTTTTGGGCTTCTTTTATTGCTGTTTCATTAATTTCGTATCCTTTAAGTTCAAATTTTACATCAATCTTTCTTAACGCCTCAAGGTTTCTTCCATTGTTGCAGCCAAGTTCTAGTATTGATGTGATTCTGTCTACACTTTTAAAAATTTTCTTAAAAAATGAAATCTCTGAATTAATTTGTTTTGGATTATGTCTTTTTGTATATTTATTACCAAATGGACCTTCCCAAATCTTTGTTTGATTGACTTTTTCATCCTTAATATTAAGAGTTTCTCTTAAAATACTAGCATTTTTAAAATCCTCGTTATTATTTATATCTGAGTATGTTAAAGAAGGAACAAGCTGAGCAATTGAATTCTTGGTAAATATTTTCTTTCTTTTTTTCCATATTTCTTTTTTGGCCCAATAGAATTGTCCAGCATCATGGTATAGTTCGGGTAAATCCTGACTTCTTGTATTATATTTTTTTTCATCAATCATATTAATAAATCCTTTATTGATTAAAAAACTTCTTTGTGGAGGTGAATGATACTTACATGCAGAAAAAACAAAATCACAGTCAAACTTTCTCATCATCGTTAATGCCTTTTTAATAAAAATAGGGTCCATATTCGGACTTACCGCACTTATCATGCATATATCAGATAACTCCTGACCTTTCTCTATCTTTTCAATAAAATCTTTGACCACCTCTATTACTCCAAGATGATCTCCTGCCATACTATTAGACCTTAGAAATGGGACTTCTGCTCCATATCGCATGGACAACTCTGAGATTTTCTTGCAATTAGTTGAAACAAAAATTTTATCGAAAACTTTACTATCTTTAGCAGCTTTAATCGACCAGTAAATCAATGGAAAACCTTTAAAAATCTTAATATTTTTATTTAATATTCTTTTACTATTTTTTCTTGCGGGGATAACTGCAATTCTCATTTAATAACCTAATTTTGTTAAATTCTCTTTAAGTAGGATTGAAAGTTTCTTATTATCTTTACGAAAAAAATCTTTAATGAGATTTTCACTTTGCTTGGAGCACTTCGGTTGATAAGGTCTATTAAACAAATCAATTTTTTTTAAGAATTTAATAATTAGGAAATTTGAAAATCTTAAATTAGGAAGTATTCCATACTTTTCTCTAAAATATCCAAAAGTATTTAATCTAACCATAAATTTACCAGAAATACTTTCATTTATATCCATTTCATTTTTTATTTTAATTGAAGAAATATTTCTTTTTATAAACTTAGAAATATCAGTTAAAATATTACTTTGTTTTCTGCTAATTTTTTCAAAAATAAAAATCTTAAGATTTCTATCTGGAATATTTTTTTTTAATACTTTTATTTTTTCTAGATAATTTAGTTGATAAAGTAGGTTTCCATACCCAGAAGTTAGCTTGGTTTTTATAAAGTCATCAAAATTTGATTTTCTTGGAAACTTTTGACAACTTATCTCATGTAAATAATATGACTTCAACCAATCCATCTGATTTCTAATACAGATTGAGAATTTGATATCTTTTTTTTTTCTAAGAAGATTCACTAGAAAATATTCTGAATAATATCTATCTAAAGCCGACCATAATCCAAAATTAAGAAAGTAATCAGAACTTCCTTTTTTTACTATATCTTTTATTATTCTATCAATAGTATTCTTGTTAATACTCCTATTAGTATGTCCTAACTTCAGCTCGATGAATTTGTTAAAACTACTTAATATTTTCTTTGATATTGTGGTACTAGCAGCCTTAGAATATCCTAAATGAATAAGAAGAAGTCCCATGAAAAATCTATTTTAATAAAACTAATGGGTTTTTATTATCATTTAGCTTAATTGGAAACTTCAGACTACCATTATCCTGATTAATCAACTTGTAGAAACCAAAATGTAAGATCCTCTTTCCACTTAGTCTATATAGGAGAAACGTTAAAATCTGTTGAAATAAAACTATTTTTTTTTTTCTCGAAATATCAAAAAAGAACTTCAGAATTAATGATATTAATTGATCATATTTAGTAAGTTTCATATAGGTTCTTTTCCTCCGTTCAATATCATTATAATTAGAGTAGACTCCAGATCGATCATCGGTAAAGAATGATTTTTTAGATGTAATATTGAACGGTCTTGAAAACCTATTTTTAAAAAACGATATATCGTATTTTTGATGATTAAAAATTTTAAAATCACTTAATTTTTTTCTATTTTTTGAGAAAATAATTTTAATTTCATCTTTTCTAGTTGGTTTTAGAAAAATACTGTGAAATCCATGGGTTCTACCTAAATTTTTTAAGGATTCTGGCGTAAATGAGTGAACATGACCGATATATAATATTTGATAAAAAATATTTTCGTGAAGACTATTTGGAACATTTACAATAACTAAAGAATCTTTTTTTGTAATAGAATTTATTTTCTTAAAATATGAATTTAGGTTAACTATATGTTCGAGTGAATGATTTGAGTAAATTATATCAAATTTCATACTAGGGATATTTTTATAACCACCACTAAAAATTGTACGTGGGAAGTTAATTTTAGCATTAGTAACTCTTGCATTATTCATTTCGCTACCATATAAATTTGAAAAACCATTTTCCTTCAAAAATAGAAGTTCTGAGCCATGCCCACATCCTATATCAATAATTTTGGAATTTTTAGATAATTTTAGATGCTGAATTGAATTATAAAGTTTGGAAGAAGGCTTAATTTTTGTTACCTCTTTATTTTTATAAATTTTTGATTTTGAAAAAAAACTTTGATAAAAATTATCTATAAAATTCTCACTCGCGAAATTATTATAAAATACGTGGCAGCATTTATCACAAATAGATAAACTAATCTTCTTAAGGGAATTTCCTATTGTAAATATTTGACTAATTTTTTTACTTTTACAGCACGGACATGATTTATAACTTATAAAATCATCTATTTCATTTAAACTATAATTGAAATTTCCTGGTCTGTAAGATGAAATGGTAAACTTAGAAGGCACTTTTATAACTTTTAAAATATTGTATTTTAATATAATACAACTATTTTTTTTAAAAAGAAATTTTTAAAATTCCTTTTCTCTCAAGCTCTTTAGCTAATTTTAGTAGTAATTTATAGTCTGTATTAAAGAGCTTAGACATATCCAACAAACTGGTTCGCCCGTCAGAATAACTAATAAGATCCATCATTAAAGAAACTTTTTGTTTAGTTTGAAGATTTGATATGGATGGATAGAGTTTTCTTTTGCTAAGCTGTGGCTCACATAAAAAATTAGTCTCTGGATAAATATTTGACTCTAACATACTTATACAACTTTTTACAAAATTAAAACCACCATCTAACCCTTTTATATTTACCACTCTATTCAACGTATCAAATGATGAATGATATTCAGGATATTCTGCGAACTTAGTACGCATCAAAGTACATACAGGAAGATCAACATTCGGAGAACAATATTGCCTTTCATCACTACCTCTTTCTCTCCAAGAATATATCTTATAATTCTTAGCTATTTTATTTAAGACATTTTGAGCGACTTTGTCTGATAATGTATTTTCTTTTCTACTTAAAACAATAGAATATTGCCTGTCATCTCCAATACACGTTATATTGAAACCAGCAATTATATTTTTTTTCATAGTTGACAAATTTTTACTAAGGTACGCAATTGAACCAATTGTTTCTGGAATAAAAATTATCCTGTAGGAAAAATTATTTTTCTTCTTTAGAAGCCATTTAGTAATAAAAGTGGTGACACAAGGGCCAGAGAGCTCATTATTAGCCATAGATGGATGACATAGATATGTGGATAAAAAAATTTCTCTTTTACTTTTACCAGGTATTAATATCTCCCCGTAATTTAAAAATCCGTCAAAGTGATTTGCATCTATATAGACGCTGTATTCACCATCTACTAACTTTTTTTTTTCTTTATCACTTATACAGAATCCCCAATTTTTTTTATAGTATGAGGTAACATAGGGTATTGCTTCTGGCATAGACTCAATTGAATGTAAGTGTTGAATTAATTCAGCTTTTTTAACCTTCTTTTTAATTCCAATACTATATCCGAGGACATGTAAATTATTTTTTCTATATTCACAAATTCTTTCACCTGTAGGTGTTTCAATCCATGCGTCATTTACTTTCCATTCTTGTGGGATAGTCCAATCAAACACTTTTGCACCTGATTTAATTTTATGAATCTTGATTTCAGGGATTTCAGACTTTATCAATTCTAGTGATCTTCTAAAACCTTCACCCGTAATACTTCTATGAATAGGCCAAAGTTTTTCAGCTAATTTAAATATTCTTTTTCCTACAGTCATTTTAAAATACTCATATTCTTTTACATATTTGCTTGATACTTATCAATATATGATGCATAATTTGTGTATTCTTAATCTTTTAATAAATATTTATAGCCTTTAAATTTAAAAACATTTATGTGCGGTATAGCAGGTATAATTAATCCCAATCAAAGCGATATTGGTAATGATATCTCCAAAATGTTAAAGGTTACACTACATAGAGGTCCAGATCAACAAAATGTAAATATTTCGGATAACTATGCATTCGGAGTAAATAGGTTATCAATTGAGGCAATAAGCAGTGGTCATCAGCCTATAGAAAATGATGACTACATTATTGGTTTTAATGGTGAGATCTTCAATTATAAATCTTTGATTGAAAAATTTTCATTAGATAAAAAAAAATTCAACAGTGAAGTTAAAGTCCTTTTATGGGTATTTCAAAATCATAAGAAAAATTTTGTAGAGCTAATAGACGGACAGTTTGCAATTTTTATATTTGAAAAAAGAATGCAAAAACTTTATTTGTTTAGAGATAGATTTGGAATTAGACCTATATTTTATCATTCAGATAATCAAAAATTTTATTTCTGTTCAGAAATGAAGGGAATAATAGAAGTATGTAAAAGAAGTTTTAAAATATCAGAAAAGGCTATCGCGCAAACATGTCTATTTTGGACATGTATAGGGGAGCAAACAGCATTCAAAGATATATTACAAATACCTCCAGGACATTACTTAGTATGGTCTAATGGAAAAACACAACTTTCTAAATATAAAAAAAGTTTTTTTAATAATCAAAGTCAAATCCATTTTAGTATTATTGAGAGATTAGATGCCGCGATCTCGAAACAAATCCATGGAGAAGTAAAAATTGGTGCATATTTATCTGGCGGGGTTGATAGTGTAGCCTTAGTTAAAATACTTAAGGACAAATTAAATTATAATTTGAAAACATACTCTATAAAATTTACAGATGATGAATACGACGAAACTCAATGGCAAAATGAAGCTGTAAATCTCTTTAAAACTGAACATAAAAGTATTATTGTTGATTCTAAATTAATTTCAGACAATTTTTATAAAACAATCTGGCACTCGGAATCACTTTTATTTAGGACAGCACCTGTTCCACTTTTCCTATTAAGTAAAGTTGTAAAGAACGATAACATTAAAGTTATAATGACTGGTGAAGGTGCTGATGAAATATTACTAGGATATGATTTATTTTTTGAGTCCAGAATTCGAAGATTCTGGAAAAAGGATCCTAAATCAAAATTCAGATTTTTACTTCTTAAAAAACTTTATAGTTATTTACCTCAATTTAAGAATAGTAGGTATTTTGAATTGATTAAGGATTTTTATAAAACTCATTTAGAAATTGATAATCCAATATTTTACTCTCACCTAGTCAGGTGGGCTCAGTTTAAGCAAGTGTCAAGCTACTTTAATTTAAGTAAAGATTATAGCCCTGAAAGTCTTCTTGAAGAAATATTACCCTTAATTTGTGATAATATAAGTTTAGTTGATTTTGATGAAAAAGCTCAAATAATTGAATTTGAAACATTGTTATCAAACTACCTATTAAATTCTCAAGGAGATAGGATGACAATGGCCAACTCAGTCGAAGGAAGATACCCTTATCTTGATAATAATTTTGTTGATTACATGTCAAAAATTAATGGAAGAAAAAAATCAGTCGGTGTAAGAACTAAGTCACAATTTCGAAAAGAACTCGAAAAGATCCTACCCAAAAGTATAGCTAATAGACCAAAAATAGCCTACCAAGCACCAGAGGCAAGAGCTTTTTTTTATAATAATAAATTTTCAAAGTCAGCAGAGGAGCTTGCAGATAATTATGATAACATAGACTTAATTAATAAAAATGCGTTTATTTCTCTTGAGAAGAAAATTGTAAATGAATTTTCATCAAAACGGCTAGGTTTTAGAGAAAATATGGCTTATATTATGGCACAGTCAATTGTAGGTTTAAATAAAATTTAAAATGTTACATGATAATAATACAATAAAATTAGACCTTATAAAATATCTTTGTGATGGTAACCCTCAATTAAATTCAAAAGAACTCCCAACGGATAAATCATTGGTTGAAATGGGTTATTTAGACTCATTCGGAATAGTAGATACAATTATTTATCTTGAAAATAAATATAAAATTAAAATTCAGGATGAAGAAATTAATAAAGAAAATATAGGTAGCATTGATAAAATGGTAGATCTGATTTTAAATAAACTAAACAAGTAAATAGTTTTCGTTGTTTGAAATCATATCACAAACAAAATCTACCATCGTCCTAGTTTTGCCGTAAAGAATTGGTGTTTTATTTATGTTGTTCTGTTTTAGAATATCTTTACTAACTAAATCATTGACTACTTTTACGAAATTTATCTCTATGGGTTTAATTTTATCAAAATATTGGTAGCTTACAGTTTCAATATCCTCATTATCCGTAGATTTTACTTTTTTTTTTATTGTTATCCACCTTCTATATTTTACACCAACTAAGGCCTCGCAGTGGTGAAAGATCGTGTAGCTATTATTAGGATTAATTCCTAGATAAATTTGCATTAGATTTTCCTTATAAAAATAGTCAAAAATTGAACCTTTACCAAATGATTTTGTATTAATATTACTTCCAGAAGGATTCATATCATTTTCTGTAAATCCAAATGAATGAATTGGATTAAATGTCCTAGAGTATTGCTTCTTATCTAAATTATCTATCAACTCATTCGATAATACTCCTGAAACATTTGAACGCAGATCAATAGTGAAGACCTCATCCTCATAAAATGTAAAGGTTGGAATATAGAAATAAGAATTTTCAGACTCTTTGATAATTTTATCAATTAACTTCCCCCTACACTTTATAAGTTCTCTACCTAAACTTATTAAATCTGCATGTAGAATTAGCGGTCCATTATTTTTTGATATATATTTAATAACTTCAAACAAAATTTTCTTCTTAATAAAATTTAAAATCCCATCTTTTTATCTTTTCACTTTTTAGGACCTTATAATCTTGTCCAACATAACCATAAAGTAATCTTTCTTCTTCGTTAGATTTTTCTAAGTGGGGTTTCCTGAAAATTGTTGGAAAATTTTCTGCAAAAGGTGAAGTGAAATGAAGAAAAATTAGTTTTCTAGGTTTTTTATCTTTTCTACTGCCAAAATGATAACATCTACATGTGTCAAGTAGCGCATATTCTCCAAGATCCATTGTCATTTTCTTTATAAATTTTTCAGGAACAAAGGATTTTACTATATCATCAGACAATTTTGTATTTCTAGTTTTAATAATTTTATTTTTTTTTAAATTAGAATAGATATTGTAGGAGTTAGATGCATCAATAAAGTTTAGTGGACCTGAAAATTTATCTACCTTCTCGAGTGGAATAAATACTTTTATCTGTTTTGTATCTTCTCCATCAATATGCCAATTTTGGCTTCTGCCAGTAAAATTTTTTTTGTTCGGAGAATACCATAGCTCTGCTCTTAAAAAAACAGGATAACAACCGATATATTTAGAAATAATTTTAACTAATGGTATACAAATTGTTTGTAACTGTTTACTTAGTTTAACCTCCTTTTTCAGAAGAAAAGGCTTCTTAGATTTTTTTTCAATTTCTTTCCAATTTATAAGTTTATGTTTTCTTCTAAAATAATTAATAGCCCCCATAACTTTTTTACCATCCTTCATCCTCTTAAAATTACCAATATAATACCCCTCATTATGTTTGATCTTTTTATTTTGAATAGCAAATGAGTCGGATAGTCTTTTTCTATTTAAATATTCTGCATAGTTAAGCGATTTAGCTAAATAAAAATAAATTTTAGCTGCAAAAAAAGTGTCCGGTCGAAAGTTACGTCCAAAATATCTTGCAAACATTAGTGAGGTTTTAAATCTACTTAAAATATTAATCATAATATCTTATTTCATCATCATAGAATGTGAATCTCATTATTATTCTCTAATTTATTTTTTGAAAAAAAATGATTTCTCCAGTATGTTCTTCCTGCGTTAGATTTTGAAGGTATAGTAATTAGGTTGCTTTCTTTAATAACTCCTTCGCTAGTTAATAAATAGGAAAAATATCCATTTTTTTTCATAATTTTAAAAATCTTTTCTTTATAAATATCATTTATTAGAATCTCTATAATAAAATCATAGTTCGCATTTTTCAGTAAACTTTGAGATGAATTTAGTATATCAAATTCGCTACCTTCACAGTCAAGTTTTATTAATATTTTCTTAGAATCTTTGGGAATTATTTTTTTTAATGTGGTTGTTTCTATATCTATTCTTTCTACGCTAGTATTTTCATTTTTTTTTAGAAGTGAACCACTCGTTGAAAGATAAGAATTATGTTTTTTAATTGGTTTATAGTAAATTGATTTACCTTCTTTTCTTGATAAAGCTTTACTTACTATTTCAAAACGAAAATTATTAAGAGTTTTTATACTTGAAAGGTATTTCACATTCTCTAAAAGTGGTTCCACACTAATTACTTTACAATTTCCAGATGAATATATTTCAGCAAGCATTGAAAAATAACCAATATTCGCACCTACATCAATAAAATGGCTATAATCCCATTTTAAATTCTTTAATAAATATAGAACTTCTTTTTCATGAGACTCCATACCATAAAAAAAAATATCTTTTAAATGTTTTGACTTTTTAAAGGAATGTAAAGTTATTTTTTTATTTAAGACCTTAAAGCCTTTATAATTTAAGAGTTTAATATAATAAAAAATATACGTAAATTTTAAGCTGATTTTATTGAGTTTTTTAATTATTTTTCTGAAAGTATCTAAAGTCATGCCATAAATTATGAGTATATTTATTTTATAAACGAGGTTAAGGTTATTTGAAACAAATTAAAAATATTATAATATACATTTTTTAGCTTATAAAGATGAATAAAATATATAGTACTCTTCAAAAATTAGGTTTAACTAGTAAGCGCTCAAGAATTAAATTTAGTAAAAAAACCAGAGATAAAGAAAAACAGAATGTTTGGTTAGATAAAAAGTCAGGTGTAATATATATCGATGACTATTACGTTGGTGACAATGAATATGAGTTAGGCAATTATAGAGATAATAAAAAAAAAATTACAGGAGACCCGTCCTTTGAACGACTTGAGGATGCTAATAGAAGAATAAGTTTTTGTAAAAAGTTCATTAAAAATAAGACCATTCTTGAATTTGGTTGTGGGAATGGAGATTTTCTATTTTTAGCAAAAAGAATCTCAAAGGAAATTACAGGTATTGAATTACAAACTGATTATAGAAAATATATACAATCAAAAAAAATTAAATGTTTTAGGAATTTTGAGGAATTAGAAAAAAAAAAATTTGATGTAATTCTATCATTTCACGTTGTTGAACATTTACCAGATCCAATAAATGAGATAAAAAAATTGAGAACTTTTCTTTCAAGTAAAGGTAAAATTATAATTGAGGTTCCCCATGCTAATGATTTTTTATTAACTCACGCAAAGGTGGAATCATTCAAAGATTTTACATTATGGAGTCAACATCTAATTTTACATACAAAAGATTCTTTATTTAAACTTTTGAAATCTGTTGGATTTAAAAAAATAAATATAGATGGTATCCAGAGATATAATATTGCAAATCATATGAATTGGTTAATTAATAATAAATCTGGTGGACATAAAAGTTACCTTGCTAAACTTGAAAATAGGCAAATAAAAAAAGAATATGCAAATTTTCTATCAAAGCTTAATGCAAATGATACTTTGATTGCTATAGCTGATAAATAATCTTTATGGAATTTACAAGTCTTACATTCCTATTTTTTATAATTTTATTTTTTTTCAGTTATCAAATTATTAAAGATGAATATAAAAAAGTATTATGTTTAGTATCTAGTTATATCTTTTATGCTACTTGGGATTGGAGGTTTTTATTTCTTCTTATATTATCATCCCTCATTGATTTCTTCATATCTTTAAAAATAGAAAAATCAGAAGATAAAAAGTTTTTAGTAAGTTTATCAGTTATTCTTAACTTACTGATCTTAGGTGTTTTTAAGTATTTTAATTTTTTTTCTGAATCATTTTCTAAACTTCTCACAATATTTAGTCTGAATTATGATCCAATTTATTTAAGTATAATTTTACCACTTGCAATATCGTTTTATACTTTTCAATCGATGGGATACACAATTGATGTATACAAAGGAAAATTAAAACCAGAAAAAAACTTTTTAACATTCTTAACATTTATATCTTTTTTCCCACAACTAATTGCGGGACCAATTATGCGTGGCAAGAAAATGTTACCACAGATTGAAAGTTTAACAAAAATCAAAGCTGCTAATTTAATTCTTGGCTTAGAACTTATTATTATTGGGTTTTTTCTAAAATTATGTATAGCAGATAGAATAGGTATTTATGTGGAAGAACCTTTTAATAATCCACAAAATTTTGGTGGTGCAGTATTATTAATTTCATCTTTTTTCTTCTCTTTTCAAATTTATGCTGATTTTGGAGGCTACTCGCTTATAGCAATCGGTCTTGCTAGAGTTATTGGTATAAAATTAATAAAAAATTTTACGCAACCTTACTTTGCCCATTCAATGAGATCCTTTTGGACAAAATGGCATATAAGCTTATCAGGTTGGTTAAAAGATTATCTTTATATTCCACTTGGAGGAAATAAAAAAGGGAAATTATCAACTTTTAGAAACATCATGATTGTGATGATATTAGGAGGGCTATGGCATGGTGCATCTGTAAATTTTATTATCTGGGGATTTTTTCATAGTTTTTTAATAATAACTGAAAATATCATTAGACCAAAAAAACCATTCCCAGTTTCAATTTCTATTTTTTATGTATTTTCTATGACATCCTTAGCATGGATTTTTTTTAGGGCAAAAGATTTAGATACCGCTTATATCTTTTTCACTAAAATTTTTTCAATAGATAGTTATTGGTTAAACTTTTCATTTGATTTATTTAATTTTTTAATTAGTTCTATTTTTATTTGTATATTTATAATTTTAGATATATTTGAAGTAAAAAAAAATAAATTGAAGAAAAAAACTAGAACTTTCCTTAGAATCATTCAAATAACTATTTTATTGTGGTTAATATCTTTTTTAGGTGTTTTTAAAGGATCTAATTTTATTTACTTTCAATTCTAGAACATGAAAAATTTTAAAGTTATTTTAATTGTTTTGTTTCTTTTCTACATGGGTGACAGGGTATTTTCAAAAATCTTATTTTCATCACTTAAATATAGTTCTTTACCTATTGCAGAACTTTACTTTGGAAAAGGTAAAGCCGATATTTTAATAATTGGAAATTCTAGGGCCTATAGACATTTTGATGAAAAATTATTAAGTAATGAGTTGAATAAAAAGGTTAGAGTTTTAGCTATGCAAGGAGCATCATTTGAGTTTCTGAATATTTTAATTTTTGATTATATAAATATTTATGGTTTTCCTGAAAAAATTTTAATAGAAGTAAGTTGTTTGAGTTCTGGAAATGATCAGATTCAGAATAATAGGTTTATGTATCATAAATCAGAAGGTATCAGGAATATGCTAAAATTAAATTATAAAAGAGATTATATAATTGGAAAACTAAGTAATTTATTTTTTTTAAATACCTCTGAATTTTTAAACGCTTTTCACAAAATTTTTGTTAATTATATCCAACCACCTTTATTTGGTGAAGTATCTAAAAATGAGATTCAGGATTTCATGAATAAAAAATATAAACCATATTTTTTGATTAAAAATAATAATTATATAAAATTTAACAATTTAAATGAAAAATTAAAAAATGATGTTCAAATCATTTCACTTATCTCTCCTACTTCAAAAGCAATAATTGAAAGACAGGTTGAAATGATTCCTTTTATTAAAAGAATCAAAAGTGTAAGCCACCAAAATTTTTATGATTTCAGTGATACTTTTGATGACTACAGGTTTTTTAGTGACTTGTTACATCTTAATGAAGAAGGACGTGATGCGTTTACAAAAAAAATAATTAGTAAGCTATTTAAATAAATTTGGTTGCGGGGGCAGGATTTGAACCTGCGACCTTCAGGTTATGAGCCTGACGAGCTACCAGGCTGCTCCACCCCGCGTCAAAGCTTTATCTAATTTTCTGTGATTTTAAGGCCCGGCAACGACCTACTCTCCCGTGCCTTAAGACAAAGTACCATCGGCGCTGAGGGTTTTCACGACCGAGTTCGGAATGGTATCGGGTGTTCTCCCCTCGCCATAACCACCGGACCATAAAATCACAGAAATGATTTAAGTATGTATAAAAAAAGTTTGAGAATATTCAATAAAGTTCATTCGAGTTATTAGTACTAGTTAGCTTCATATGTCACCATACTTCCACACCTAGCCTATCAACGTGGTAATCTTCCACGACTCTCAAGGGATACCTAGTTTTGAGGGAGGCTTCCCGCTTAGATGCTTTCAGCGGTTATCCCGTCCGTACTTAGCTACCCGGCGATGCGACTGGCGTCACAACCGGTACACCAGAGGTACGTCCATCCCGGTCCTCTCGTACTAGGGACAGCTCCTCTCAAGTATCCAACACCCATGGCAGATAGGGACCGAACTGTCTCACGACGTTCTAAACCCAGCTCACGTACCACTTTAAATGGCGAACAGCCATACCCTTGGGACCTGCTCCAGCCCCAGGATGTGATGAGCCGACATCGAGGTGCCAAACACTGCCGTCGATATGGACTCTTGGGCAGTATCAGCCTGTTATCCCCGGCGTACCTTTTATCCGTTGAGCGATGGCCCTTCCACTCAGAACCACCGGATCACTATGACCGACTTTCGTCTCTGCTCGACTTGTCAGTCTCGCAGTCAGGCAGGCTTATGCCATTGCACTCTACAACCGATTTCCGACCGATTTGAGCCTACCATCGCGCGCCTCCGTTACTCTTTAGGAGGCGACCGCCCCAGTCAAACTACCCACCACGCAGGGTCCCAGTTCCAGGTTCATGGAACATGGTTAGATATCAGTAAATTATAGGGTGGTATTTCAAGGACGACTCCACAAAAGCTGACGCTCTTGCTTCAAAGTCTCCCACCTATCCTACACAACAATTCACTAATACCACTACGAAGCTATAGTAAAGGTGCACGGGGTCTTTCCGTCTAACCACGGGTACTCCGCATCTTCACGGAGAGTTCAATTTCGCTGAGTCAATGTTGGAGACAGTGGGGAAGTCGTTACGCCATTCATGCGGGTCGGAACTTACCCGACAAGGAATTTCGCTACCTTAGGACCGTTATAGTTACGGCCGCCGTTTACCGGGGCTTCAGATCAATGCTTGCACACATCACTTTAACCTTCCGGCACCGGGCAGGCGTCAGACCCTATACTTCGTCTTGAAGACTTTGCAGAGCCCTGTGTTTTTAGTAAACAGTCGCTACCCCCTAGTTTGTGCCCCTTAACTATGGTTGCCCATAGTTAAGGCTCTCTTATCCCGAAGTTACGAGAGTAATTTGCCGAGTTCCTTCAACATCGTTCTCTCAAACGCCTTAGTATGCTCTACTTATCCACCTGTGTCGGTTTGGGGTACGGTCTATATGCTAGAGCTATTTCCTGGAACATCTTAGCTGCAATCTCAATCCGATAAGAAATTACAACATTTAACATTCGTCACTACTAGCAGGCCCAGAATTATTAATCTGGTTCCCATCGGCTACGGCTTTCGCCCTCGCCTTAGGGGCCGGCTTACCCTGCGTGGAATAACCTTGCGCAGGAACCCTTGGATATACGGCGATAGTGTTTCTCGCACTATTAATCGCTACTCATGTCAGAATTCTCGCTTCCGATACCTCCATCGTGTTTTACAACACAACTTCAACGGCTTACGGAACGCTCCGCTACCACACTCAAAAGAGTGTCCACAGTTTCGGTGTATGGTTTTAGCCCCGTTACATCTTCGGTGCGGAAAGACTTAATTAGACCAGTGAGCTGTTACGCTTTCTTTAAAGGAATGGCTGCTTCTAAGCCAACCTCCTGGTTGTATTGGACTTTCTACTCCCTTTCCCACTTAACCATAACTTGGGGACCTTAACTGGTGGTCTGGGCTGTTTCCCTTTCGACTATGGACCTTAGCACCCATAGTCTGTCTGCTGCGCATAGTTAACCGGTATTCGGAGTTTGGTTAGAGTCAGTAAGGATCGCTCCCCCATTCTCTATCCAGTGCTCTACCCCCGGCAACCTCATCGCAACGCACTACCTAAATAGTTTTCGCGGAGAACCAGCTATTTCCGAGTTTGCTTGGCCTTTCACCCCTAGCCACAGGTCATCCCCGCATTTTTCAACATACGTGGGTTCGGTCCTCCAGCACGTATTACCGTGCCTTCAACCTGCCCATAGCTAGATCACTCGGTTTCGGGTCTAATCCTATGAACTAATCGCTCTTTTAAAACTCGCTTTCGCTACGCCTACACCTAACGGCTTAAGCTTGCACATAAGATTAAGTCTCTGACCCATTATACAAAAGGTACGCAGTCACCTCTAAAGAGGCTCCTACTGATTGTAGGCGTTCAGTTTCAGATACTATTTCATTCCCCTACTTGGGGTGCTTTTCACCTTTCCCTCACGGTACTTGTTCACTATCGGTCACTGAGGAGTACTTAGGCTTGGAGGGTGGTCCCCCCATGTTCAGACAAGATTTCACGTGTCCCGCCTTACTCAAGATAATAATTGCTTTTACCCATACAGGGCTATCACCTACTATGGCTTAGCTTTCCAACTAATTCTGGTTATGACAATTACTATACTGGCCTATTCCGCGTTCGCTCGCCACTACTAACGGAGTCTCGGTTGATGTCCTTTCCTCTAGCTACTAAGATGTTTCAGTTCACTAGGTTTGCTTTACATTACTATTAATTCATAATGTAATGACTCTAAAGAGTCGGGTTTCCCCATTCGGAAATCTTCGGATTAAAGTTTGCTCGCAACTCCCCGAAGCTTATCGCAGCGTGCTACGTCCTTCATCGCCTCTCAATGCCAAGGCATCCACTAAACGCCCTTTTCATACTTTATTGAACTCTCAAACTTTTTTTATACATAAATATAAAAAAGAAGAAATTAAATTTTTCAATACTTAATCATTATTCACATTTCAAAAAACACTCATTTGGCTATGTTGGTGGAGGCGGACGGGATCGAACCGACGACCTATAGCTTGCAAAGCTACCGCTCTCCCAACTGAGCTACGCCCCCTTAAAATGGTGGGCCAGGGAGGACTTGAACCTCCGACCCCACGCTTATCAAGCGTGTGCTCTAACCAACTGAGCTACTAGCCCTTTTGGAAACTTCAATAAAGGAATGTGAAGGTGGTGAACATAATATTCTAAATTCTAGAACGTATTCTAGAATTCTCTTAGAAAGGAGGTGATCCAGCCACACCTTCCGGTACGGCTACCTTGTTACGACTTCACCCCAGTCGCTGACCTCACCGTGGCCGACTGCTTCCTTGCGGTTAGCTTGTCGTCTTTGGGTAAAACCAACTTCCATGGTGTGACGGGCGGTGTGTACAAGGCCCGGGAACGTATTCACCGTAGCATGCTGATCTACGATTACTAGCGATTCCAACTTCATGAACTCGAGTTGCAGAGTTCAATCCGAACTGAGACAGATTTTTGAGGTTAGCTGAAGCTCGCGCTATCGCTGCTCATTGTCACTGCCATTGTAGCACGTGTGTAGCCCAGGTCATAAGGGCCATGAGGACTTGACGTCATCCCCGCCTTCCTCCGGCTTATCACCGGCAGTTTCTTCAGAGTGCCCAGCATAACCTGATGGCAACTGAAGATAAGGGTTGCGCTCGTTGCGGGACTTAACCCAACATCTCACGACACGAGCTGACGACAGCCATGCAGCACCTGTCACTGATCCAGCCGAACTGAAGGAAGTTATTTCTAACAACCATAATCAGGATGTCAAGACCTGGTAAGGTTCTTCGCGTTGCGTCGAATTAAACCACATGCTCCACCGCTTGTGCGGGCCCCCGTCAATTCCTTTGAGTTTTAATCTTGCGATCGTACTCCCCAGGCGGTGTGCTTAACGCGTTAGCTGCACCACTTGCGATAAATCACAAACGGCTAGCACACATCGTTTACGGCGTGGACTACCAGGGTATCTAATCCTGTTTGCTACCCACGCTTTCGCGTCTCAGCGTCAGATACGAGCCAGTTAGCCGCTTTCGCCACTGGTGTTCTTCCAAATATCTACGAATTTCACCTCTACACTTGGAATTCCGCTAACTTCTCTCGATCTCTAGTAAGATAGTATCAAAGGCAGTTCCTAAGTTGAGCTTAGGGATTTCACCTCTGACTTACCTAACAGCCTACACGCTCTTTACGCCCAGTAATTCCGAACAACGCTAGCTCCCTCCGTATTACCGCGGCTGCTGGCACGGAGTTAGCCGGAGCTTCTTCTGAAGTTACCGTCATCATCTTCACTTCTGAAAGAGTTTTACAACCCTAGAGCCTTCATCACTCACGCGGCATTGCTGGATCAGGGTTTCCCCCATTGTCCAATATTCCCCACTGCTGCCTCCCGTAGGAGTCTGGGCCGTGTCTCAGTCCCAGTGTGGCTGATCGTCCTCTCAGACCAGCTATAGATTACAGGTTTGGTGAGCCATTACCTCACCAACAGCCTAATCTAACGCGGGCTCATCTAAAAGCGGCCGAAGCCTTTGCCCCTAAGGGATTATGCGGTATTAGCTATCGTTTCCAACAGTTATTCCCCACTTTAAGGTAGATTCCCACGCGTTACTCACCCGTTCGCCACTAAGAGATCCAGAGCAAGCTCTGGGTCTTCGTTCGACTTGCATGTGTTAAGCATGCCGCCAGCGTTCGTTCTGAGCCAGGATCAAACTCTCAAGTTTGATATAATCAAGTAAACTTGATTGTTGAACCCAACACAAAGCATGTAACATTACGTTACTGAATGTGTTAGGTGAAATATTCACCACCTACACATTCCTTTATATTCAATTTTCAAATAGCTTGGTCATCAAAAAAAATATTTGATAATTAGTGAAGTTTGTTATATGCATTAAAGAATAAATGGTCAATCTTTTTTTAAAAATTATTTTTGAGTTAAAAATCTAAGTTATGCAAGGTTTCGATAGAAAAAAAATCAACTTTATAATCATATTTATTTTTGGATATTTCAGCATATATAATATATCAAAATTCAATAGTTATGACTCTCTTAGGTCAGTCTACGATGAAGATTTAATTGAACTAACAGAAGAACTATCTTTTGATGAAAATAATCAAGATTTTGATATAGATGAGAAGTTTAAGTTAACTAAAAAAAGGGATGAAAAAATTACTGACGTTGGTAATAAACTAGAAGTAGCAAAATATACTGATCAGAATATAACTAGTGACTATTTAGATGACGAGAAAAATTTGAATCTGAGTCTAATTCCAATTTTCGAAACAATGCTATTTTCTGGCATACCTAATCCTAAACAAAAACCAATACCTGAAAGAGATGAAATTTTCAAATCAACTGCTGTGACAGTAAAAAATAAAAAGTCATTAAATGTAACTTTAAAAAAGTTTCTAAATAAAAAAGAGGCAAAACTCGTTTTTGATAGAGTAAATGACTTTATTGACTACAAAATTGAAGAAAATTTAAAATTGATGTCTGATGAAAGTGATCAAATTATTGAAATAAACACATATATTAAGGATTACAGGCAATTAAATTCTAGAAGGAATAAAAATAAAGATTTTGTTTTTTATTATCAAGATGCACCCACTGAAACAAAGGTTATAAGAAAAAGAATGAAAGTTAAAAATAGTCTAAGTTCCACTCTAAAATCTGCGGGTATCCCAAAAGAAATATTACAAAACTATCTTCATCATTTAAGCTACACAATGGATTTTCAAAGAGATGTTAGAAATGGAGACTTGATTGAATTATTGTACGAAGCAAATTTCACAAAATCAAATGTTATAATCGGAAACCCTCTCTTACTCTAT
>CACJRF010000015.1 GCA_902595755.1 uncultured Alphaproteobacteria bacterium
ATGTAAACAAAAAAAAGACAGTCTCAGATAATATTATTAAAAAAGATTCTTTTGTTAAAAAAAAAAAAAGGTATAAAGTTAAAGTAAGTCAATCTTCCAATGAAACTAAATTTCAAAATGTTAAGAATAAAAGGGAAAAGTTTAAGAAGATTCCAATTAGAAAAGTAAAAAAATCTTTCAAAAAAAAAAATTACAAATAATCAATTTACATCTAAAATTATAATCAAAAAGAAGATGAAAAAAAAATTATAGTTTCTTTGAATTTCTAACACTAGACATTTATAATTTTTTAATATTGAATAAAAATTAAACATAATCACGGTTGTTAATTTGGAAAATAATTTTAGTATTAATTTGCTAGCATTTTTAGCCTTCATGCCGATACTTCTTTCGGGAGTTCTCTTAGTTGGTTTTAGAATTTCTGCTAAAATTACAATGCCTATAATATATTTAATTACTTTTATTATTGCGTATTACTTTTGGGGTATGACTTTTAATCGTATATTAGCTTCTACCCTCCAAGGCCTAATAATAACGATTAGTATTCTATGGATTATTTTTGGAGCATTAATGCTTCTCAACACGCTTAAATATTCTGGTGCTATAAAGACTATTCGACAAAATTTTAGTAATATAAGTAATGATAGACGAGTCCAAGTAATCCTAATCGCATGGCTTTTGGGATGTTTTATTGAGGGAGCATCCGGTTTTGGAACTCCTGCTGCCATTGCTGCACCTTTAATGGTAGCAATTGGATTTCCAACACTTGCTGCTGTCATCTTTGGAATGATGATTCAATCCACTCCTGTCTCTTTTGGTGCAGTTGGTACACCATTAATTGTTGGTGTCCAGGGTGGTCTTGACAAAACTGGAATAACAAAAAACTTAGTTGAAATGGGTTCTTCTTGGGAATCTTTTTTTAATATAATCGTCGCTGAGGTAGCAATAATACATGCAATTTGTGGAACGCTAATGCCATTATTACTTGTAATTATAATGACTAGATTTTTTGGAACAAATAAATCTTGGACAGAAGGGCTTTCCATATTTAAATTTTGTATTTTTGCTGCATTAAGTTTTACTATCCCATATTTACTTGCAGGTATATTTATAGGGCCAGAGTTTCCTTCAATTATTGGTGGTTTAATAGGTTTAACTATTGTAACGATTGCTGCAAATAAAAAATTCCTACTCCCCAAAGATAATTGGGAGTTTCCATTAATTTCAGAGTGGCCAGATAACTGGAAAGGTAGTTTAAACGTTCAAGAGAAGGTTAAAAATGAAAAAAAAATAAGTAGTGTCAATGCTTGGTCTCCTTATATATTTTTAGCCATTTTATTACTTTTATCTAGAATTAATAATAATTTTAAAGAACTATTATTATCTATTACATTAGAATTTAAGAATATTTTAAATGAGACTGGAATAAATGCTAGTTTCTCTGGGTTATATTTACCAGGCGGAATCCTACTTTTTATCTGCTTTATAACATTTGTTATGCACAAAATGAATTTAGATAAGATTTCAAGTTCAATAAAGGATTCTTCAAAAAGTTTATTCAGTGCAGGTTTTGTCTTAATATTTACAATCCCTTTAGTTAGAGTAATGATTAACTCTGGTGTAAATTCATATGACATAGCAAGTATGCCAATTGCTATGGCTGAAGGTATAGCAAATTTTTTTGGGAGAATTTATCCTTTTTTTGCACCAACAATTGGAGCTATTGGAGCTTTTATTGCTGGTTCAAATACAGTTAGCAACTTAATGCTAAGTCAATTTCAGTTTGAAACTGCAAAAATATTAGGATTATCTGGTGCATTAATGGTAGCACTACAAAGTGTTGGTGCAGCGGCAGGTAATATGATTGCTATTCATAACGTTGTGGCTGCTTCTGCAACAGTTGGTTTAATAAATAGAGAAGGTGATGTTATTCGTATAACAATTATACCATTAATTTATTACTTATTACTATCCGGAACTATTGGTACTCTAGTATTTTATATTTTTAAAGTTTCTGACCCTTTAATTTTTTAACTTAACTAAAAACTTTAAACAATAATAATATAAATTAAATAATTAAAAATGTAATAAAATGGATCCAGTAACTCAAGGTGTTTTAGGAGCAAGCATTGCTTGTGCAGTTTCTAATAAAAATAATGTTAAGGTAGCTGCTATTTGTGGGCTTGTTGGTGGGTTAATCCCAGACCTAGATATTTTAATAAAATCTGAACAAGATTCATTACTTTCAGTTGAGTATCATAGACACTTTACTCATTCATTATTTTTTGTTCCTATCATAAGCTTACTAGCTGCTGTTTTTTTATTTCCATTAATAAAAAAATTTACCAACTTTAAAAATATTTATATTTATTCATTTGTTGGTGTTTTATCTCATGGATTACTGGATGCATGTACAAGCTATGGAACATCACTTTTGTGGCCATTCTCTAATACAAGAGTATCATGGAATATAATATCAATTATAGACCCTATATTCACATTTATAATTATTATATTTTTCCTCATATGTATTATTAAAAAATCAATAAAAGTTGTTAGAATTGGACTTGGTTTATCTTTTTCATACTTAATATTATGTATTTTCCAATACCAACAAGTAAAATCCTTTGTATTTGATAATTCAAAAAATAGGGGTCATGAAATTGAACGTATTTTACTTAACCCTACAATTGGGAATAATATACTGTGGAGAACTGTATATCAATTTAATGGAAATTATTATGTTGATGCGGTTTATAAGCCAATCTTCTCAAAATCTAAACTAATAAATGGTAATAAAATAAAAGTAATAAATAAAGAAACTATTTATCCCGAATTAGGTGAAGATTCAAAATTGAGGCAAGATATAAGAAGATTTTCATATTTTTCACAAGACTACATTTTTTTACATCCAGATATTGATAATGTAATTGCTGACTTACGATATGGGAAACTTCCATATGATTACAATCCGTTATGGGGTATAAAAGTAGATCCTAAAAATAAAAATCAACATGCAAAATTTATTAGTTTGCGAAATTTTAAAAATCAAGACTATGAAGACTTTTGGAATCTTCTTAAAGGAAAAATTGCAAACCAAAATAATGAAATTTCAAATGTTCAAACATTTTCTGGGCCTATGGGAATGGGGCTAGCTAAATCCTATTTACAAAATGGACAAAAAGTTTGTTTATATAATACAATTAACGGGCAAGATAAGTTAATTTACAATGATATAAACACTAAATGTCCAAAAAATTTTGAAAAAATTGATTAAAGAGTAGATATCAATTAAAAAAGCTAATACATTAAAATTTTATAAAACCTAATAGAACTTCCAGATAAGATTTTTTAAATAGTAAAATGTTTTCGCAGATTAGAAATATTGCCATTATTGCTCATGTTGATCACGGTAAAACAACCCTAATTGATTCAATTTTTAGACAAAGCGGAATATTTAGAACTAATGAAAAAATTGAGGAAAGACTTCTTGATAGTGGAGATCTTGAGAAAGAAAGAGGAATCACTATTTTAGCGAAACCGACATCAATAATTTGGAAACAAACAAAAATTAATATTATTGATACTCCTGGTCACGCTGATTTTGGAGGAGAAGTAGAGCGTGTCCTTTGTATGGCTGATGGCGTAATATTATTAACTGATGCCTCAGAAGGACCAATGCCACAAACTAAATTTGTTTTAGGTAAAGCCCTCTCTCAAGGTTTAAAACCAATAGTTATAATCAATAAAATTGATAAAAAAGATAGTAGGGCTAATGAAGTATTAGATGAAGTATTTGATTTGTTTTTATCTTTAGATGCAACAGATGAACAACTTGATTTTCCAATTTTATATGCTTCTGGTAAAGATGGTTGGTGTGTCAAAGATATGAAAGAAGAAAAAAAAAATTTATCACCATTACTAGATTTAATTATTGAATCAGTTCCTGAACCACATTCAAATATTAATGAACCTTTTACAATGTTAACTACACTATTAGACTCAGATCCTTTTTTAGGAAGATGTTTAACTGGAAAAGTTGAGAGTGGTACGGCAAAAGTAAACGATTCTGTTAAAGCTATTAATCTTCAGGGTGATATTATAGAAAATGGTAGATTAACAAAATTACTGACTTTTGAAGGGAATAAAAGAGTTCCTGTAAGTGAAGTAAAAGCTGGTGATATAATCTGTATAGCAGGATTAACAAAATGTTCTGTTTCAGACACAATTTCACACCTACCTATAAACAAACCAATCAAGTCTACACCTATTGATCCTCCAACAATGTCTATAACAATTACTGTAAATAGCTCTCCATTTGCTGGACAGGAAGGTAAAAAAGTTACCTCAAATATTATAAGGGAAAGACTTATTGCTGAATCGGAAACTAATGTAGCTATAACTTTCAAAGAAAACGAAAAAAAAGATTCATTTGAAATTGGTGGGAGAGGGGAGTTGCAACTTGGAGTTTTAATTGAAACCATGCGTAGAGAGGGATTTGAGTTATCAGTATCAAGGCCTAGAGTCTTAATAAGAGAAGAAAATTCAATCAAATATGAACCAGTAGAAGAAGTTACTATTGATTTAGATGAAGAGTTTTCCAGTAGTGTAATAAATTCGATGAATAAAAGAAAAGCAGAAATGATAGAAATGAAAACATCTAATTCTGCTAAAACTAGGATCATTTTTAAAGCGCCATCAAGAGGATTGATAGGGTATCAAAGTAAATTCCTTACAGAAACAAAAGGAACGGGAGTTCTTAATAGAGTTTTTCAGTCTTATGAAATGTTTAAAGGTGGAATACAAGAAAAAAAAAGTGGTTCCTTAATTTCAACTGAAACAGGTTCTGCAGTAGCTTATGCAATTTTTAATTTACAAGATAGAGGAATTATGTACATAGAACCCCAAACTAAAGTATATTCAGGTATGATAGTTGGTGAACATAACAAAGAGAATGATTTAGAAATAAATGTTCTAAAAGGTAAACAACTTACAAATGTAAGAGCCTCTGGAAGTGATAAGGCAGTAATCCTTGTCCCGCCATTAAAAATGAGTCTAGAAGAAATGATTTCCAATATCAACGAAGATGAACTTCTTGAAGTTACTCCACTTAATCTAAGATTAAGAAAAAAATATCTTGATTCAAATGAAAGAAAAAGAATGAAAAAAAATTAATTTTTTACTAACTCTGCATTCTTTAACCTATAAAACATATTATATTCATCATCCTTAGCTACTAATTCCAACTCACCCTTTATATTTACCGCGTCGTAAGAAAAAAGGACTGGTTTTTTTGCATGAACCTCTATCAGTAAATTTGATTGTGTATGCGGATGATAAGGACAACTTAATGGAAAAGGACCCAATAAAAATAAGCTCTGCTCATCATCTTGTTCCAACGGAAACATGTAACCTTGCACTAATATATCTTGAGAATCAAGCTTCCTAATTTTTTCAGAAAATACAGGACGATAACCAATATATTCATTACCATCTTTATCATTAAAAGAGTATTCTTTCATACCAGTCTCACCAAAAATATTCCAAGATGTTCCACCTTTTGGGAGTGTTATAAAATCATCAACATACTTTAATAATTCATTTTGTTGTTCCATAAAGTCATCATTTATACTTTCCTGATCCAAAGAGTTTGTAGAAAAAATTGGAAGTAAAAATAATGCAACAAAAACTAAATGTAATTTATGAATCAATTTAAAAATCATTTTAGTAAGTCTGTATAATATAATAATTTATTATTGAGTTAATTGTTTTGCAACACTTACTTTGGATCCTTTATAAGCAGGAAAAAAGGCTGCAAAAAGTCCAGCTAAAAATACCAGACAAATTATAATCACTATATCAATTGAAAAATTAAATTTCGCATTAGAGTTATTTAATGGAGCAATAATATCCACAAGAAGGTTGAATACTAAAAAACTTGAGCAAAGACCAATTATTATTCCAAAAATTACTATTATAATTCCTTCAAAAGAAATAATTTTAAAAACACGAGCTTTTGAATACCCAATGGCTCTTAAAATTGCTAAATCACGAAGTCTATTTTCAAAATTACTTGCTAGTCCAGTAAATATACTTAATACAGCTATTAGCATTATTATAATTGATAATAGTTTAAAACTCTTAGAACCTATTCCTAACATAGCAGATAGTCTTGTAATTTCAAAAGCTGGATTAGCAGCTTGTAATTGACTTTGTTTATTAATTGATCTTGGAAGATTAATATTAGCTATAGGACTTTTTGTAGTAATCAATAATGATGTTATTTCTGGTTCGATAAAGTCTTGATTATTGTTTACACAATTACTTTTTTGCTCACTGTTATGATCATGATCATCAGTTTTATGCTTATTTTTATTTGGCTGATGCTTATGTTTCTCGTGTTCATGTTTATCATGCTCATGGTTCTCGTGTTCATGTTTATCATGCTCATGATGATATTTTTCATTATCCTCAATATCTTGTCCATGAATTTGCAATACTGATTTCAGGGATGTCAATAATAATCTGTCTAAAACTGTACCAGTTGGTTTTAAAATTCCAACAACTCTATATTTTCCATGATCATGACTATTATTGCCGTCTATTAATCCATGCGATCCAGAAAATTCTTGATTTAAATTTATTTTGACTGATGAACCTGCTACAACTTCAAATTCTTTTTGCCAATTTCTTCCCTTATCTAATTTTGCACCATAATGTTCTAAATATTCATATGTAGTTCCTACAATTCTATTATTTTTCCAATTATCACCTAGTGCTAAAGGGATAACTTTATCAACAAGTGGATCTTCTGATATTGTTTTCAAAGAACTATGGGGTATGTTTCCTGTAGGAAGATCTATATGATAAATTGAGGATAAAACAATTTGTAGAGGACTACCTTTTGCTCCAATAACAATATCTATTTTTTTTCCATCATTGTTAAGCCTAGTCTTAATATGGTTTTCGAATTGAACCAAAATAATGCTAATTGATATCCCAAAAGTTGTTAATAATACTGCAAGAATAGTACTTGAAAGCCTTGATTTTAACGACAACAATACTAAATTTAAATCGCTCATTATTTGATTACCATTGGGTTTGAAAAAAAACTTTTAACTCTATCATCATGAGTGCAAACAACTAAAGTTGAATCATTTTTGTCAGCGTAATCGAAAATCATTTTCATCACTATTTCAGTATTTGTATCATCTAAAGCAGAGGTTGGTTCGTCAGCAAATATTACTTTTGGATTATTTATCACTCCTCTTGCTATCGCTACACGTTGAGCCTCTCCGAAACTAAGGTTTTTAACTCTTTGGTTACTTTTCTCAGCTAAACCAAGTTCACTAATTATTTTGTCAATGTTGAATGAATTTAAATTATCATTAACTAAAGCTATATTTTGTTTAACACTCAAATACTCTATAAGATTTAATTTCTGAAAAATAAACCCAAAATTTTCAGCTCTTAAAATATCCAAGTCCTTTTCATTTAGAGCAGAATATTTAACTCCTTCAAATAAAATTTCACCACCAGAGGGTTTCAATAAACCTGACATTAGATTTAAAAGTGTAGTTTTACCTGAACCTGAATTTCCTAAGATTAGCTTATGTTCTTTATAATTTATATTAAAACTATTAGCTTTAATAATTTTTTGGTTATCAACCTCGTATTCTAAACTTTTAATTTGTAAAATATTTTTAAGTTTCATACTTGTTAAATTATAACATATAATTAACGATTTTTGATTACTTTCTGATTACTTAACTAAAAACAATTATGTAAATCCAAGATTTTTTATTAACTATCAAAACCAATTTTTACTACCTATGGACTTTTATAAAAGCTTTACTAAATTAAATATATGACATTTATTTTTAAATCGATATTTTTTTTTCTTATTTTTGTCAATTACAGTCAAGGAACAAGTTTACCAAAATGTAATGGTGATTACAGTAAACGTTGCTCTGGATCAATTATTCATAAAAATGGTGAAAAGTATGTTGGTGAAATTCAAAACTACAAATATCATGGTGAAGGTACTTATCTTTATGCAAATGGAAATGTATATATAGGTGAATTTAGGAATGGAATTCAAAATGGTAAAGGCAAGTTTTCATTTTCAAATGGTGATGAGTATGAAGGAACTTTTAAAAATGGTTTATTTGATGGTGATGGACAGGCAAAATTCTCTAATGGAGAAAAATATATTGGACAATACAAAAATGATCTTCCCCATGGTAATGGTATCCAAATTTTTTCAAATGGAGATAAATTTACTGGTGAATTTAGTTATGGCATTAAGGAAGGTTTTGGGGTACTTGTTTATCAAAATGGCGATAAATACGAAGGAGAATTTAAAAAAAATATGTTCAATGGAAATGGTGTAATGATTAGGAAAGATGGAACAATAGAAAAAGGATTATTTAAAAACCATGTATTTGTTGGCGGTGATTAATTTTAAATAATTTAGTTTGTGTATCATATAAATCATTATGTATAGTTCCATGTCGTATTTAAAACTTAAGAATTTCTATGAAGAATATAGCTTAATAAACGATATCAATGGTTTATTAAGCTGGGATATGGCCACATATATGCCCGTAAAATCAAGAAGGCAAAGAGTAAAACAAATTAAAAAGTTATACGATTTTAAAGACAACATTTTTAATGAAATAAAAAAAAATGAATTGTTTAAAAAAGTAGATAAATCAAAATTAAGTAAACTAGATAAATTAAATTTTGAATTAATGATGGATAAATTTGATTATTTTAATTCCATTTCTGCTGAAATGATTAAGAAAAAAGCTGAATTATCTATTGAATGCGAGGGAAATTGGAGAGAAGCAAAAGAAAAGTCTAATTTTAATATTGTTAAAGATTCTTTAAAAAAACTTGTCGATTTAATTAAAGAAGAATCAGAAATACTATCTCAAATAAAAAATAAAAAAAAATATGATTGCTTACTCTCTAAATATGACAGATCACTTGAATCTAAAAATTTATTTAAAATTTTTCATAGAATAGAAAAATTTATAAAAAAAAAATTACCTCTAATTGAAAAAAAACAAATGAACAAAGATTATCAATTAAAAGACTTCTTAACAGAAAATGATCAATTTGAATTATCAAAAATCTTCATGATGAAATTAGGCTTTGATTTTTCAAGAGGTAGAATTGACAAGAGTCTTCATCCTTTTTGCGGAGGAAGCACAGATGATATAAGAATTACAACCAGGTTTAACGAAAAAGACTCATTTTCCTGTTTTGATGCTTTGATGCATGAAACCGGACATGCTTTATACGAACAAGGATTACCTCATAAATGGTCGCATCAACCTCTAGGTTTTGCAGGGGGAATGTCTTTACATGAAAGTCAATCACTTTTCATTGAGATGCAAATTATCAAATCTAAGCCTTTGAGTAATTTTATTTATAAAACACTAGTAAATAAATTGAAAAAAAATCCGAAGCTATGGAGTTCAGAAGAAATCTATAAAATTCGTAATCTAGTTAAGAAAAATTATATTAGAGTTGATTCAGATGAAGTACACTATCCTTTACATATAATTCATAGATTTAATATCGAATATAAAATAATAGAAGAAAATGAAAATATAGAAAATTTACCGGATTTATGGAACCAAGAGTTCTTAAAAATTATGAATCTAGAGATTACTGATGATTCAAATGGTTGTTTACAAGATATTCACTGGTATGGAGGCGACTTTGGTTACTTTCCTACCTATAGTATAGGAGCGTTCATTGCAGCACAATTAGCAGCAAAAATAAGAAAAGACATATCTAACTATGATACTTTATTAGAAGGTGGAAATCTTAAAAATATAATAAAATGGCTTAAATCCAATATTCATAGTCACGGAAGTATTTATAAAATTAACCCTTTACTAGAGTTAACCACTGGTGAAGCTCTCAATCTTAAATACTTTGAGAATCATATTACTGATAGATACATTAATAATTTAGTATAAAGACAAATATAAAGTTCAAATTCTCTAAGAAACCTAAATATTAATTTTTAAGATTACTTATTCTATTAATATCTTTGTAAAATGACTTATCATCTAATCTCATTAAAATTGAAGAGTTACCTTTTAATGCAGATTCCGGCGTTCTATGAAGAATTCCTTTTTGACCTCCACGAAATATCGCAATATCCCATTTATTTAAATTACTCAAATAAGATTTGTTTTTTAAAATCTCTTTGTTCGGTTTGCCATCGATGAAGGCATTTCGATTTGCACCTTCATTAGGAAGTAGTTCAGTACCTTGGCCAGCATATGTAACCAAAAGTCTATATGGGACCATATCTACATGATATCTTTTACAACCTCTTTGAGTTCCTAACCAAAAACTTATACTTTTATCGTCTTTAAAATTACAAAAAAGTTTACATATTTTACTCATATCCAAGATCCAATTTTTATAAAATTCACTTTTTTTTAATATTTCAGATATCTGTGAGCTAAGTATTTCCTCTATATCCTTTTTAGCAGTATTTTTATTAACTATTCCTCTTACAGAAAAAGGTGAAACATAAAGATTCTCAAAAAAAGTATCAAAACCTTTTGGACTATTACGATTATAGATAGCTACTTGATCTTTGCTGAATTTCAAGTCGTTTAGATTATCTATTTTTTTACAATTATAAATCATTAACTAGAGGATAGTTTCTGATAAAAAGATAGAACTATTCAAAATATAAAGGAAACTTGCAATTAAAATGTTTGTTTTAATTCTTCTTTTAGTATCATCACACTCATCTTCATTACAACAGTTCTCTAACTCAGAGCATTTGATTTTTTTATTATAAATTTCAAAAGATATAAGTGATAAAAACATTAATGTTGTAAGCGCAAATAGATAACCTTCCAAAGACTCCAAAATACTTAGATTAGTGACAACTGACTCAAAAAAAACAACATTAGTAAGAACGGATATTGTACCTAAGAGAATAGGGACTCCACAACAAAGCAAGTGAGTCAGTCCACTAAATAATAAAGCATATGATGAATAGAATTTAAACATTAATAAAACATCTTTAACATAAACATGAAGCTTCTTCCATGTAATTGTACATTCGCTTTTTTCGCCTCTAGATGACTTCTTCCAACGGTATCTAACAGATTAGAGGCTGTAAACATTAAATGACCTGAGAGATCAGAAAAATTAAAGTCTCTTGTTAGATCAAAATCTAATCTTGAGTGACCTCCAGTTCTTGTTTGAAATGGCCCTATAAAATCCTTATCGAAATAATGGTAGTAAGCCAGATTTGCATCCCAATCTTCATTAATAGCCTGAATGCCAAAGTTCATCTTTGTTTGGGGGATTCTTGATAAAGCTTTATCATTTGATGTTCTGTAACCTTTCAAGAAATCCATCATAAAATTAGAAATAATGTCAAAATCATCGATTCTTGCTAAAGCATACTGACCGTTGACCTCTAAACCAATAAAAAGTGCATTATATTGAGTGAAATTAACGTTGTTCATGTCTTCACCCTCTACTACTGTAGTAGTTCCATCTCTATCTGCGGCAATAAAATCATCAATATAATTATAGTAGGTTTCAATTTTTAGGGTATCAAGACCATCATTATAGTTATATCCTAAAGAAAAATTATAAGAAGTTTCAACACTCATGGTGCTTTCTCCTACTTCAAATTGTTCTTGTGCATGATGTGGACCATTAGCAAATAATTCAACTGCATTTGGTGCTCTTTCAGTAAAATCAAATCCAGCAAAAGCATTACTATTGTTAAAAATTTTTCTTTTAATGGTTGAAGAGAATGCACTAGGAAAAAACCCTTTTTCCAAACTGGTATTTTTTAAATTAACAGATTCTAAACGACCTCCAACATCCAAATCAAATAAATTAAAATTAAAGCTTTCAAGAGCAAATAATGCAAAACTAGATGTTCTCGTATGTACAAGATGACTTTCCTCTTGCCCTAAGGCTCCTTGATCATAATTTTGAAAATGGAATCCAATCAACCCGTCACTATTACCATCAATGATTGAGTTGTGATTAAGAGAAGTTTTAATTTCATATAAATCACTGAAAAAATTAATATTGTGGTTATTTCCATCACCAGTTCTTTCAGAATGATTATATTCAGATACCGTTCCTTGTAAATTAAACTTGTTAAAGTATTCGTTATTTAATGAAAGTGAAGACTGAAAATTAAATGTATTCTTAGTTGGGTTCAAAGATGTCATATTTTCCTCCCCTTCAGGACCAGGGTTACCATAAACGGCTTCAAGTTTATCTAGAGAAAATCCAAAATAATTCTTACCGTCATTATACGTTAAACCAACACCCCCTGATCCCATAAATTTTGAAGAATTTGGTTGTTTATCTGAAGTATTTGCTAAATCATAGGGACCTGAGCTGAGTAGGCTACCTGTTAGTCTAGCAGTGAAGTTTCCTACTGATTGTGCGGCTTTAAGACTTCCTTTGAGTTCTCCACCAGATGTTCTGTAGCCAAAATTTGCCTCCATATTTTGATCTGTTATAGGTTTATCAACAGCTATGAGAGGATTTATTATATTAACAACTCCTGCAAATCCATTATTACCATACAATAGTGTTCCAGGACCCTTAATAATTTCAATTTTATCAATTAGCATTGGATCAAAACCAACTATGTGATCTTCACCAAATTCAGATACGTCTGTTGTGCTACCGCCATTCTGAAGAATTTTTACTCTTGAATTTTTCATACCTCTTATTACTGGACGCGAAGCATTTCCAAGACCATTTGTGGAAACACCGGGTAGATCTTTTAACATGTCACCAATCGAATATTTTCTTTTTTTTTCGATATCGTGACCTTCAAATAAAATATTGCCTCTTTCACCATCATATTCTGTAGTTGGTTTAATTTTAGAGGTAACAAATACATCAGGTACGATGAATATAGACTCTAATTTATCAGCAAATACAATGCTTGGAATTAATACCAAGGTTGAAAGGTATAAAATTTTTTTTAACAATTTAATCTCCACAGTAAGAATGAATTAAAAAATAATATAAAGTGTTATAATATAACATTTTTTTATTGTCAATAATCATAAATTAAATCTAGAATTTAAATTTAGATATATGAGGTATAATGAAGATTAAAGAGTAGAGATTAAATGTTATGAGCAATCTGAATTTAGCTGAAACTCCTTATTTATGACTTTCCAATTATTGTCGATTTTGAAGAATATTAAAGGTTTATTAATCTATGGTCTGTAGAGTTTTAAGTTACCAAACATATAGTAGATCTAGAAATTTTTGACAAAAAAAAACCTGACTACTTAGCCAGGCTTTTTAAAGAAATTTATCTATAATTTGAAACTACTTCTCAGCGCAAGCGTAAGAATTGATTTCAAGACCAACAGAGATTTCCGAAATCATAGGTTTTGTCCAAGCCATCTTTATATCCTTTAAAAAGTTAATATTAGAGAAAAATATATTACTTTAATCTTAATAAACTCTGAGGTGCATATTCATAAACTATTAATATTGGATCATTATTTTAACATTATTTAACGTATTGTTTCCATATCTTCTTTAAAATATTTGATTGAAAATATAATGAAAAAGTCTAATATTATTGATTAACTATATATCGATCATTATGAAATATTTAATTCTTGCTCTAACATGTTGTTTCTTCTTCAAAACATTTTTAGATGACAAAATAGTTAAAGCAGATTCTTTAGACAAGAGTCATTCAGAGACAATGAATTTTACCGAAAATTTACACCTAGATTGTCATAGTTTAAAGAAAAACCCCAAACCTATAGCAAATGAGTCGAATAATGATGAAAATTCTTGTCCTCATGACTGCGATCTTATATGTCTGTGTTTACATATTTCGAGTCTTCAAAACACTATTATGATATCGAATGAAGAAAAAAATAATTTTTTCTCATGTTCTAGTAAAGAAATTTATACTGACATTACAAACTTTACTTCACTAATCATAAATCCACCTGAACGGCCACCAATATATAACTCTTAATTATTTCGTCCACAAAATTGTGGTTTAATTTAACTAAGGAGTTATATGAGAAAATATTTTTACTTATCTTTTTTGGTAGCATTATTTTATTCAGATTTTGTTAAATCAAGACCTGTTTCATATCCAGGAGGATTAACTTTGATGTTAATGAATAATAGTATGAAAAACAGTCTGCATGCACATTATTCACCTACAGCAAAAGCATCATTTGGTTATAAATTTGAGTATTGGCGTAAAAATCAATTCAGCTTGAATCTAATTCAAATGAATAATCTTATAAAGAGATGGAATAAACCAGATTCGCAGGCTAATTTTTATCTAAAGTCAGGTTTAGGGAATGCATATAGTGATAAAGGGAGATTTGATAGTAAAAATGGTATTGCTGGTTTCGCCGGGATTTCAACAGATTGGGAAGATCAAAGGTATTTTATTCAATATGCTAATCGATATACTTATGCTGCTGAAATAGATAAATTTTATACTCAATCTCTTCATTTTGGTATAACTCCTTACATTGGTGATTATGGTGATATTCATACATGGTTAATGATGAAGATTGACCACACACCAAAATTTAAAAAAAATTTTATTTTCACTCCTCATTTTCGATTTTTTAAAGACGTTCACCTCCTTGAAGTTGGCGCTAATTTGAGTGGAAAAGTTATGTTCAATTATATTTTTAGATATTAAGAAAGGAAAATTTCTATGAAAAATCTATTTTTATTTTTAATTTTATTAGCATCATTCTATAAATATTCATTAGCTAACGATCCTAGCTCTACTGTTTATGCTCATGTAAATGGTTTAGTTTGTGATTTTTGCGCCAGAGCCTTAGAAAAAACTATTGGTAAAAATGATGCGGTTAAATCAATTAAAGTTGATTTAAGTGATAAGATAATAACTATTAATTTTAATGAAAATAAAAAATTAGAAAACAGTATTATCGAGCAGCTTATTGCTGATGCTGGGTATTCTGTAATAGAGATTACTAGTGAAAAAAAATAATGAATCAATTTGGTTTCAGACTTTTATTCCTTCGCTAACCTTATTTACTTCATTTGGTACATTAGTGTGTTGTGCACTTCCAGCCCTGATGGTGACTTTAGGTATGGGAACGACATTAGCTGGCTTTATAGGAATATTTCCATCAATAACTTTTATATCGGACCACAAAGAGTCTATATTTATAATTTCAGGGGTATTGATTATATTAGGATTTTTTTTTCAAATTCGATCAAGAAATGTCTCATGTCCTGCTGATCAATTTAAAGCAGATTTATGCAATAAATTAAGAAAAATAAGCTGGGTTATGTTAATTTTTTCTTTAATTATATATCTTGTAGGATTCTTTTTTGCTTTTTTAGCAATTTATGTTTTTTATTAAGGGAAAAAAATTTATAAACCATTATAAATGAAAAAAATTATCTCAAATTTAAAAATCTATAGAATCTATTTATATTTGTTAATAATTGTTATTGTATATTTTTACAATGTTAATTTTACGTATGCAAATAAAGTAAGAGTTGTAGACGGGGATACTATTCATATTAATAATATTAAATATAGACTGCATGGTATTGATGCCCCAGAAATTAAGCAAAATTGCGAGGTAAATCAGCAAAAATATAATTGTGGGATTAAATCGAAGAACTTTTTAGAATCTTTAGTAGAGAACAAAGAAATAACATGTAAACAAAAGAATATTGATAAATATAAGAGAATTATTGCTACTTGTTATACTGACGAACTAAATCTAAATAAAGAAATGGTAAAGTCTGGGTGGGCTATTGCTTATAGATACTATTCAAAAAAATACATAAATGATGAACTTTTTGCTCAAAAAAATAAATTAGGACTGTGGGAAGGTTCATTTTTAGAGCCCAGAAAATGGAGAAAAAAAAACAAAAAATGAAAATACTATTTAATTCTAGGTATGTATATTTTGTTCTAACTTTAGCTATTTCTTTTCCATGCTTATCAAAATGGAAAAAGCTAGAGGAGGGGGATGAATATGTACGGTATTATGATATTGATACGGTTAAAAAAATTGATGGTATAGTTCATATTTGGAGTATGAAAGATTTTAAGAAACCTCAAAAAAATGGAAATCTTAGTACTAAATACTACTCAAAGTATGATTGTAATTTAAAAAGATACAAAGTCTTGAGTATCATAGAGTATGAAACTGATATGGGAAGAGGTCGAAAATTTACTTACAAAAAGAATATGTCTAATAAGGAAGAGAAAAATAACTGGACTTATATAAAATCAAATAGTGAAGAATATAGTAGTCTTAAATTATTGTGTAATAAGTAATTTACAAATAAAAAAAACCTGACTACTTAGCCAGGCTTTTTAAAGAAATTTATCTATAGTTTGAAACTACTTCTCAGCGCAAGCGTAAGAATTGATTTCAAGACCAACAGAGATTTCAGAAATCATAGGTTTTGTCCAAGCCATCTTTATATCCTTTAAAAAGTTAATATCAGTGTAAAATATATCACTCTTAACTTAACAAACTCTTAGTACTTTATTAATGTATTATTAATATTCAAATAAATCTTAATTATAGATACTTAATACTTACTATTTCTTAAAATAAACGAGTATGATCATAATATGAAATTTATTAAATCTTTTAAAAAAGCAGTATTATTAGTTGCAGTTTTAAACTTGCTATATTTCTTTGTAGAATTTATAGCAGCATTAAATATACGTTCTGTATCGCTTCTTGCCGACTCAGTAGACTTTATTGAAGATGCTTCAATCAACTTTTTAATTTTTTTTGCTATCTCATTAACTTCAGCTAAAAAGGCAAAAGTAAGTATTATATTATCCATAATAATGCTTTTACCTGGCCTAACGGCATTATGGGCTATTTGGCAACAAGTTCTATATCAAGAGCCTCCAAGACCAATAGAACTGAGTTTGGTTGCTTTTGGTGCACTGATTGTAAATTGTTTATGTACATTTATTTTAATAAGGTTTAAAAACTTTAGTGGAAGTTTAACAAGAGGAGCATTTCTATCAGCACGAAATGATGCGTTAGCAAATATAGCTATTATATTAACTGGGATAATTACCTTTTTTCATCCCTCTATTTGGCCAGATATTCTTGTAGGAATATTAATAGCCTATATAAGAACTGAATCAGCTTTAGAGATATTTAATAAGGCGATGAAAGAACTTAAACTGAGTAAGAAAAATTGATATGTCCAAAATGGAAGATTAATGACATTTAGTTTAGATAAAAAAGAATCACCTATCAATTTTTATAATACCTTAGTTTTATTTGGATTAATTTTCCTTCTTGCAACGTGCTCAAGCACAAGACTTATTTACACATTTGTGGATGAGTTTATCAAAGATGAGATTTCATATTTTCTTGACCTTGACGATAATGAAAAAGTTTTACTTAATCAGAAGGTTTCTGAGATGGTAACTTGGCATAGAACAGCAATGCTATCGAAATACTCCAAATTTTTTTATAATATTGCAGATAAGCTTGAAGATGAACAATATTCTGCTGTTGAAGTTAAGAAGTTTATTGATAATGGCAGATCTTTGATCAACGAGACTGTAACTGGTATAACACCTTATGTATCACAATTCCTTGTTCAATACCAAACTGACGAAAACATCAAGTTTATGGAAAATAGAATGCTTAGTCGAAGACAAGAGAGGATGATTGACCTTTCAAAAGCTAAAGATATGTTATATGAAGAACGTTTTGAACTTTTGATATCTAATTTTGAGAGATTTTTTGGGGCTCTAGAAGATTCTCAAAAGAAAGTACTGGAAGTTTATACTAGTGAGACTTTGAATGACTCAAGAATTCGTTTACATAACCGAACATTACGACAAAAAGTCTTTATAAAGTTCCTAAAAACTAAGCCAACTGAAGTAGAGTTAACAAATTATTTAAACAAACTTCTGCTGGAAGGACATATGATTATTAATCCATCCTATGAAAACTTCTCAGAGATTTCTGTAAATAAATTTCATACTCTAATAGTAAATATGTTGGCTAAATCATCAAAAATTCAACAAGAGACAATTATCACTAAGCTAAGAAACTATGCAGAGGATTTTAAAATAATTTCTGGTGAAGGTAACACACTGTAAAATGTCTGAAAGATTTAGAAAAGGTTAGGTTTGTTTAGTAAAAAATACCTAATTAGAATTTGAAAAATTGATAGGTATTTATATATATTATAATGTAGATTAATATTATGAATAATCTTTTTAGCTTCAAAACCTTTTACAAGAACTATTTTTTAGTATCATGGAGATTTTATTAGAAATAAAATGGATAAAATAGACGTAATAATTATTGGTGCTGGCATTGCAGGAATAACATCCGCTTATTATCTGCACAAAAATTTTCCAGATTTAAAATTTAAAATTATTGAATCGAGAAACGATTTAGGTGGAACATGGGATCAAATGAAGTTTCCTGGAGTTCGTGCAGATAACGATATGTATACATATGGATTTAGTTTTGACCCTTGGAAAGGACCAATAATCGGAGGCGGTGAAGATATTAAAAATTATTTGGTACGGGTAGCACAAAAATTTAATTTTAAAAAATATGTTGTATATAATACTGATGTAAAGTCATTGATATGGAAAGATAATCAATGGATAACAAAAACTAATAATCGAACATTTTGTAGTCAATATGTAATTTGTTGCACAGGGTCTAGAGACCGTAAAGATCCTCATTTACCAAAATTTCCAGGTAAGAAACAATATAAAGGAAAAATTGTTCATACCCAAAAATGGGGAAATACAAATTGTAAAGATAAAAATGTAACAATAGTTGGGAGTGGTTGCACTGCTATTACGATGGCTCCTTCAATAATTAAACAAGCAAAAAAAGTAACATTAATTCAGCGTAGTCCAGCATGGATTGTAAATATTGATAGTCAAAAAAAATCAACTAGAAATTACAAAACTATTCAGGTTTTATGGGACTATTTTTCAAGTAGAATCTTTAAAAAGTTTCAAAGAAAAATAATGATTTCAAAAAATTCTTATTATAATAAAACAACAACTCCCTCATATGATTACTGGGATCAACGACCTGCAAGTAGTTTGGATAATGATTATTTTACTGCAGTTAAATCTGAAAAAGTGACTACAATAAGGGAGGGGATTAGTGAATGGGTAAAAAATGGCGTAAAGTTAAAGAATGGTGATGTTGTCGAAAGTGATATTACAATTATGGCTACGGGTGGAAATACACAATTGCTAGGGGGAATTGATATTCTTATCAATAACAAAAAAATAAATATAAATAATACTAGTTGGTACAGAGGTATGATGTTTAGTGGAATACCTAATCTTTTTGCTCACGCTGGATATATTAATTTTAGCTGGACAGCGAGATGCGAGATAGTGAGCAAACGTATTTGCAAAACTATAGATTATATAAAACAAAATAAATTAATTAGTTGTACACCAAAATATCTAGGTAAGGCATCAAAACCGTCTATCCAAGCAAATTATGTTTTAAGAGCAATGGATAAATTTCCTAATAAAACATATAAATTCTACCAAAACTATCTAATCGAGTATATAAGCTTTAAATATACAAAAATTAATGATGGAGCATTAAGCTTCTCGAAAAATTAAGGGACTAAAATATGAAACTTGAATCAATTGCACTTCATTATGGTTATAATTCAGATGAAAATGACCAAAAGTCAGCAACGACCCCAATTTATCAGACATCAGGATTCACAATTGACAGCACACAACATGGAGCTGATTTATTTGATCTAAAGGTTGAGGGAAACATTTACTCAAGAATAGGGAACCCAACAAATGCAGTACTCGAAAAAAGACTGGCAGAAATGGAAGGTGGGGTTGCTGCTTTATCGTTAGCATCTGGTATGTCTGCAATTACTTATGCTATTCAAACTATTACAAGGTCAGGAGATAATATTGTAAGTACTAATCAGTTATATGGAGGTACGTATAACTGTTTTACTCATAGTTTTCCAAAGCAGGGTATCAAAGTAAAAATGGTCGACGGAGAGGACTATGAAGGCATTGAAAAAGCAATAGATGAAAATACAAAAGCCTTATACTGTGAGTCAATTGGCAATCCATTTGGAAATATTATTGATATAAAAAAATTTGCAAATATTGCTCATAAACATCATATTCCTTTAATTGTTGATAATACAGTCGCAACACCCTATCTATGCAGACCCATTGATCATGGAGCAGATATTGTTATTCATTCATTAACTAAATATATAGATGGACATGGAGCAACTATTGGCGGAATTATTGTAGATTCAGGAAAATTTGATTGGACTAAGCAACCAAATAAGTTTCCTATGCTCAATGAACCAGATCCCTCTTATCATGGAATTATTTATACTAAAACTTTTGGTTCAGCTGCATTTATTAGTTGTTGTAGGGTGGTTCCATTGAGAGAAACGGGAGCATGTTTATCACCTAACAACGCTTATATAATAATGCTTGGCCTTGAGTCGTTAGGAGTGAGAATGGAAAGACACTGCAAAAATGCACTTACACTTGCAAAATATTTAGAGAATCACGATCGTATCAAATGGGTAAATTATGCTGCTCTCCCAAACGATAAATATAATCATATCTGTAAGGAAATAACTAATGGACATGCATCCGGTATTATTAGTTTTGGAATAAAAGGTGGAAAAGATGCAGGTGCTAAATTTATTGACGCACTTAAAATGATTTTAAGAGTACTAAGTATGGGTGATGCTAAATCACTTGCATGTCATCCAGCATCAACGTTGCACAGACAATTAACCCCAAAACAAAAAGAGTTAGCAGGCGTAAGTGAAGATTTAATAAGAATTTCCGTTGGTATTGAACACATAGACGATATTATTGAAGACGTTGAACAAGCAATTGTAGCATCACAAAAGTAAGTCTTATTTTTTCAACTATTTTTTATTTTCGGTTCCTTTAGAAGGTAGGATGAATGTTATAGGAAAATTCTTAGCTATGTTTTAGACAAAAAAAAAACTGACAAAAAGAGTTCGGTACTGACTTGAATGTTACATCAGATTATTAAATCTTTTTATGTTTGTCAAATTATTTTTTTTAAGTCATTGATCTTATTTACTTCTTTTTTTGTAAAACCAACAGATCACTACCCCTATAAAAAATATTACTAATAAAATTCCTCTACCATAAGCTAAATGCTCTAGAACTTTCATGTTAATTTATTATCATAGATAAAAATAAAAACAAATTATAGTTATGGGAAAATTAATTAACGGTAAATGGGTTATAAGATCAATTATAACCTCAGATAAATTAGGAGCATACGATCGCTTGCCAAGAACATTTTTAGACACTATCTCCAAACATCATGAAAGATTTAAGCCTGAGTCTAAACGCTATCATCTTTATGTCAGCTATGCATGTCCATGGGCAACTAGAACTTTAATTTATAGACACTTAAAGGGTTTAGATTCACACATTAGTGTGAGTGTTGTTCATCCTGATATGTTAGATAATGGATGGAAATTTGATACTAGTTTTCCGGGAGCAACAAAAGATCATTTATATGGTAAAAAGTTTTTAAGAGAAATATACCAAAAAGCAGATCCAACTATTACCACAAGTGTTACTGTACCTATTTTATGGGATAAAAAAACTGAAACTATTGTCAACAATGAATCCTCTCTTATTATAAGAATTTTCAATTCTAATTTTAATGATCTTACAGGCAATCAAAATGATTATTTTCCTTCAGAAAATCAAAGGGAAATTGAAGAAATAAATGAACTTATATATGAAAATATTAATAATGGAGTATATAAAAGTGGCTTTGCTTTAAAGCAAAAAGTATATGAAAAATCGGTTAAAAAATTATTTGAAACACTTGATGATCTAGATAAAATTCTTAGCAAGTCTAAGTATCTCATTGGAGATATGATAACTGAAGCAGATTTAAGATTAATTCCTACATTACTAAGGTTTGATTGTGTTTATGTTACACACTTTAAGTGTAATATAAAAAGGATA
>CACJRF010000016.1 GCA_902595755.1 uncultured Alphaproteobacteria bacterium
AGCTTATACGCAAAATGGAGAATAGACTTAGATAAGTTACCAAGGCTGGCCTTTATAAAAACTATTATAAAAAATTTTAAATTTTGGTCTATCTCTAGAAATAAAAAAGAGTCACTAGTTATTGAATTTAATGAAAAGATTTTAAATGAAATTCTAGAGTCTATAAATCCTAATAACAAAATAAGATTTGTATATCCACAAATGTTATTTAAAAATAAAAATATTTCTGATGAGGTTTCAGTTGGTCAACTCATCAATACATTTTTTTACAAAGTTCTTGGCAACCTTGAAATAAGTGTCAAAGAATTAGAAATCCTATTTAGTTTTTTTAAAAAAAATATAAGTGAAATTTTTTTAATTGTTATGAAAAATTACTCTAATTTTAAACTAGATAGAACAGTAGATGAAGTTTGGGCTAGTTCTGCTGGAAAATATTCATCAAGGATGATTGGATTGATTTTGAAAAGTAATAATAAGGGTATGAATCGAATTACTCATGGTAATCCTATAGGTTTTCTTCTCAGGGATACAATTCAAATAGAACTTATTGAGATGATTGCTTCGTCAAAGATATACTTACCTTCATATAAATTTAAAAAATTAGCTGAACAAAATTTTTCGGAAAAAAAACTTAGCTTACTAAATTGTAATTTCAATTATATTAGGAAAAAAAATGACAGGTCAAAAAAAAAGTTTGTAAAAAGCAATCTCATTCCAAAAAGAGTTCTTTTTGCTCCAACACTTTTAAGAGGTGTATTTCAATATTTCAAACCGATGTTTCCGGATAGTATAATTTTTTCCTTACAAAAAGATATTTTTAAAACTTTGAAACGATCAAATCTTCATATTGATTATCTTCCTCATCCCGAAGGTATAATACCAAAAAAACATCATCCCCTTTTATCAAATCATAAATTATCTGAAACCTCTTTTGAGGAAGTTTATAAAGATTACGATATAATTGTATTTGATTATATATTGTCAAGTATTTCTGTTTCAGCATTATGTAGTGATAAACCAATTATATTTTTCGATGTTTACAAAGATAAATTTCAAAAAGAATTTCAAAAAGAACTTCAAAACAGATGTAAAATTATTGATTGTAGTTATAAGTCTAATCGAGTTTTATTTGACAATGATCATCTTCTAAATCATATATTAAGTATTAAGACCAATAAAGATGGTTTTTGGTTTAGGGAGCTTTATAATATCTAATTAATCGGATCACCAACCTCGTATTTTTTGTTACTTTTTTTTCCAATTAGTTTGTCGAAGTTTTTTGGTTTTGCTCCCATTCCTGGTCTTATAATTTTAATATTTGAGTTTGTAAAAACTTCACCGATTTCAATTTTTGCGCATGCGTATATTGACCTTTTGAACTTTAGATTATTAATCTCTGATCTACTTAATTCAAAATTTATTTTTCCTAGAGATTTCCAAGCGTTAATTCCCTCCTTTATTAGTAAACCAAAGATTTCTTCATTAATTGAAAATCCAGAATCTAAACTTTTTTTTATATATTTAGGTAAGAAATGTTTTTCAATTATTGAAGCCCCATGAGCGATTGCACCTATAGATGTACCTATCCCTTTTGTGTGATCGGAGAGTCCAATTTCGCAACCAAACTTTTTTCTCATATATGGAATAGTCAATAAATTAACATCTTGAACATCTGCAGGATAGTCGGAGGTACATTTAAGTATTGCCAATTCTCTACAACCCGCTTCTCTTGCATTCTCTACTATTTCATCAATTTCATCTTCGGTACATCCACCAGTCGAAATAATTACTGGTTTGTGTGTAGAACAAACATTTTTAATTAATGGTAGGTGATTATTTTCAAATGAAGCTATCTTATAAGCAGGGGTATTTAAATCCTCTAAAAAATCAAGTGATTTCTCATCAAATACTGAACTAAAACATTGAATATCCAATTCTTTCGATAAATCAAAAATTTTTTTTACCCAATCCCAATTAATTTGTGCTTCAGAGTACAGATCATAGAGGTTCCTTCCAAACCACAGGCTATTCCGATCATCTATAATAAAATCATCTTTATTTGAATTAATTGTCATTGAATCAGCACTAAAAGTTTGAATCTTTACAGCATCAGCCCCAAAATTTTTAGCAATTTTAACAATATTTAAAGCATTTTCTAATGATTGATTATGATTACATGACATTTCTGCAATAAAATATGGTTTATAATCAGTACCAATCGATCTTTTTTCAATTGAAAAATTAGTCAATTTACTTTCCTAAAATTTTTAAAAGTTTCGAAATTTTTTTATCATCATCATCAATTTTTCTAATTATTTTTTTTGCCTCGTTCGGTGCTACTGAAAAGGCTAATCTCATTAAATTCATCCAATTTACATTATTTTTAGATCTAATCTTTTCTATTGCTCCAATCAGACATATTTTATTCTCAAGGTAAACAATATTTGATGTAATTTTATTAGGAGTGAAACTTGCTTTTTTAAAACATTCTAAACTTTTATAATTATCTTTTTTTATCTTTGCTCGTAATATCACATTTGATTCTTCGCTAAAATTCAGACAGGCACGATTCAAGAGCATTGATCCTAAACCTAACCCTCGTTTCTCTGGAGCTAAATTAATAGAAACAAAAGCACTTGATGAGATTACCTCAAAAATTACAACACCAAAGGGTTTCTTATTTAACTCACCTATAATTGCCTTAAATTTCTTATTACTAATTATATTAGCAAACCATTTTGAATGTTCAGATTTAGATATTATTTTATTATTAAACGAATTTTTTCTTGTTTCAAAATTGTTTCTCCAGTCTAGTAATATTTTTTCATCTTTTTTTGATGAATTTCTTAAAACTAATTTTTCAACCATAAATACAGTATATCAGAAATTTAGAATAATGGTAAAAACAGATTGATAATAATTAATCTTTTTTATAACACTATTGCTAAAAAATTTCTAAAATATTAAATTAAGTTCAATATAAAATGTCATTCTTTGTTTCCAGATTTTTGTTTCTTTTAAAAATTTTAAAAACCTTTAAAAGGAATGTAATCATAAGCTCTTTACTTATGCTTTTTGCGGGACTGTTTGAAAGCATTGGAATAATAATTTTATTACCTTTACTTAATATTGCCTTCAAAAATCAATCTGAAGAGCAATCAAGAATTGAAATGTATGTTGATCAGATATTTAATTATCTGTCAATAAACCCCACTATTGAAATGTTATTAATCTTTATTCTTTCTCTAATGTTATGTAAAATAATTCTTACTTTTTTGACAAATTTATTTGTAGATATAAGTATACTTAGACTTGTAATTAATTTCAGAAAGAAAATATTGGGTATAGTTTTTAACTCAAGGTGGGAATATTTTATCACAAAGCCAATAGGAGCAATCTCAAATTTAATTGGTACGGAAGTATTAAATGCTAGTAATGTATTCTATTGTGCTTGTAGGATAGTTTCAAATGCAGTTCAAATTTCAATTTTTTTATTTATGGCAATGTTAATTGACTTTAAAATCACACTTTTTTCAATTACTGTAGGCATCTTGGTGTTTTTATTAATTTCAAATTTAATTAGAAAAGCTAAAGAAAGCAGCAAAAATCAAACAAAACAAATGAATTCTTTTATAACCTTTTTATTAGATTTTATTCAAGGTATCAAATCTATAAAATCAATGAATTTAATTAGTAATTCAAAATTATTTTTATCAACTAATTTAACAAAAATTTTTAATTCTGGTAAAAGATTACTTTTTTTTAAAAGAATAATCACGGGAGTCCAAGAGTTAGTTAATGTTTTTGTTATTCTTGTATTTTTATATTTATTCATCAATTACGGCACACTCAAAAATTTTGAAGTTTTATTAATTTTAGTAATTCTTTTTTACAGATGTGTACAAAGAATCAATGTTTTTCAAAACGAGTGGCAGAGACTTGCTGTAGCAGAATACCCATATAAATTTTTGAACCAATTTTTAGAACATGGGACTAAGTTTAAAGAGAAAATTTATGAAAAAGATAAGATTTCATCTTTTAAAAAAAATATTTATTTTAAAGATATAAATTATAAATATGGGAATCAATCTGAACCAAAAGTACTTAGAAATATAAATATCAATATAAGAAAAAATAAAATTTTATGTCTTTACGGCAGATCTGGATCAGGAAAGACAACACTGATTGATCTCATTACAGGACTTTTAACCCCTGAGAGTGGATCAATTATTATAGATAATAAGAAGGTTCAAAGTTTAAGCCATCCTTCATGGAGGAATAAAATAGGGTATGTTTCGCAAGACCTTTTTCTTTTCAATGATTCTTTAAAAAATAATATTTTGTTGGGTAAAAAGATTGACAAAAAAAAATTAATGTTTGCTTTAAAATACTCTGGAGTAGATGAATTTTTAAAGGACCTTTCTCTTGGATTAGAAACTCCTGTAGGAGAGCGTGGAAATAAATTTTCAGGTGGGCAAAAACAAAGAATATCTATAGCACGAGCTCTATACAAAAATCCTGAAATTCTTATTCTTGATGAGCCAACATCTGCATTAGACTTGGATACCGAAAAATTTTTGGTTAAAAAAATTTCTGAGCTTAAGGGAATGATGACAATAATCATTATATCACATACAGACTCTTTCTTTAAGATATCTGATCAGATCTTAAAATTAGAACATGGCTTTTTAAAAAAACCTGATACAAAAAAATGACTCTTATTTTTTTTATAATTAAGAAAATAATTCTTTTTTTTTTAAGATTTTGTTTCTTAATAAATCTTCAAAGTTTAACAATCTCAATAATTAGATTTTATATTTTATTTCGATCTTCTAAAATAAAAAAAGAAAAAGTAGGTATACTCTCAATTAATAATACAGCTTTTAGGAGAGATACTAATTATTTAAGGAAAAACTTTAATTTAATAATATTTCCAGACTTTATATTGAATTTTATCTTTTCAGTCTTTTTCCCGATTAAGTTTAGAAGAATGTTAGACTCTGATTTCTATAATTCAAAAGATTTAGAATTACTCACACTTAGAAATAATTATAGAAAATATTTAGATTTATTATGCTCTATAATTCAAAAAGAATTTTGTTTAGAAATAATTATTAGTCCTCATTTTAGATATAAGAATCAATTTGATATAATTAAGACTTTTAAAAAATATAATGTGAAGTTTTTCTGTATATTTAGAGAAAGTCTTGCGGCTGTTGGAAAAGATGAATGTGATGTTTTTATCAAAAAATATAAGAAATTTAAAAATTTTGAGGGTGATGTATTCGTTTCTCCAAATAAGAAAGTAGATCATTGTATTAGAAGAATGAATATTTTAAAAAACTCTCAAATTAAAACAATAGGTCTTCTAAGAATGGATAGTCTGAAAAATTTACCTATAAAAGAAAAAAAAAATATTCTCTTCTTCTCTTTTGGTTATTATTCTCCTTTCTTGAAAGATCAGAATACTGGTAGAACCTTTCATAATAAAATCCTTAGAAAATTTGCCGAGCTATCAAAAAAATATCCTCAATACAATTTCATAATAAGGTGTAAAAAAACTATGTATAAAAATAATATTAAATGGTTGAAAGAGAATTATTTTTCAGTCAAAAATTTATCTGTAGATTATAAATCTAATCTACATTCAATCTTAAAAGAAACTAAACTAGTTTTTGGAATTCAATCAACAGCCCTTTTAGAAGCGTCTATACTTCGTTTACCTGTAATTTTAACAATTTTTAAAGAATTTAGATCTTCAAACTTTTACGATGATTATTTTCTAAAGAATTATTTTCATTTATTCGATGTTTGTTATGATGAAAAAGAAATGGAGAATATTTTTAAACAAAGAGTATCTAAGTTTAAGATTTCTGATAATATTTTAAAAGGTAGATTAAAACTATTTGATCGTGAAGTTAGTACCCTTCCTCTAAATTCAATTGAAAGGTTCAGTAACTTAGTATATAGATTTAGATAAATTATGCGTATTAACAAAACACTAATTGGAAAAGATAAGCCATTTGTTATTGCTGAAATTGGTTCAAACCACCAAGGATCTTTGGATAAGTGCAAAGAGCTTTTTCTATCAGCTAAGAATGCTGGAGTAGATGCAGTTAAGCTTCAAAAGAGAGATAACAAAACCCTATTTACTTCAAAAATGTTTAACCAACCTTATAATAGTGAAAATTCCTTTGGACGCACATATGGTGAACATAGAGAATATCTTGAGTTCAATAAAATTCAGCATTTAAAACTAAAACAATATGCAAATGATCTTGGTCTGATTTTCTTCTCCACCCCATTTGATGTTAACAGTGCAATCTTTTTACATAAAGAGATTGATATACCTCTTTTTAAAATAGCTTCAGCAGATATTAATAACAAACAGCTGATTGAATGCGTTGCTAGTTTTGGGAAACCAATTATAATTTCAACAGGTGGTTCCACTAAAAAAGACGTTGTAAGAGTCTATAACTTATTAAGAAAAAAAAAAAATAATTTTGCAATAATGCATTGTACTTCATCATATCCAACAGAAACGAAAGATGTTAATTTAAATATTATCAAAGATATGAAAAAAAGTTTTAAAAACTGTATCATTGGTTATTCCTCACATCATAATGGCATTTCTACAGAGTTAATTGCATACACTCTCGGTGCAAGAATATTTGAAAAGCATTTTACACTGAATAGATCATGGAAAGGAACCGATCAGTCTTTTTCACTTGAATTTTCTGGAATGAGTAAACTTGTTAGAGACCTTAATAGAATCGATGAAGCTTTGGGGTCTGGTGAAAAAAAGTTTCTAAAATCAGAAAATCAAGCTATTTTTAAGCTATCCAAGAGTCTTTATACATCTAGGGAATTAATGAAAGGTGAAAAGTTAACTTATGAAGATATTGAAGTAAAATGCCCTGGAGGAGGTTTGAATTCTTTTGATATTGAGAAAATTGTAGGAAAAAAAATAAAAAAGAATTTAAAATATGAACATTTAATTAAAATAACTGATTTTGAAAGATGAAGCTTAAAAATATTTTTGTTAAACCAAGGAATTTGGGTAAAAGAAACTGGGGCAAGGAAATTTTACTCGCTTTGGTAGAGGGAAAATATACTTTTAAAAGGTTAGAAATGAATGCAGGATCAAAGGGAAATCTACAATATCATCACAAAAAAGATGAATGTGGATACTTGCTAACAGGAAAGTTATTATTAAGATATGATGATTGCAAAAGTGGAAAGCTAAAAGAAAAAATTTTGGAACAAGGTGATTGCTTTCATTTTCCACCTGGATTTGTTCATCAAGAAGAAGCAATTACAGATTGCATAATTCTAGAGGTATCAACACCTCACTTTAATGATCGTGTTCGTGTTGAAAAAGATTATGGTTTAGCTGAAGAAGATGGACTTCCAAGTACATCTATTCAAGATGTAATCGAAAAATGAATTCAGGGTTACACTTACTATTTTTTAAGAGAATTATAATTTTTTTTTTTTTTTTATTTTAAAAAATTAAGATTCTAGATTTATTTGTATTCTTTTTCCCTATAAAACCAATTAAAAAAAAAAAAAAAGGAATTAATATTTTAGCATTATCTAGTCATAGGTTCGAATCAGATATCAAAGAGTTAGATAAATGTGAGAATATTTCGATCTTTACAATTTCTATATTTTGGCAGTCATTTATAAATTTTTTATCAAATCTAGATTCTCATGAATATCCATATAAAAATTCTAAAGTTTTGCAGATTTTTTTAATTAAACTAAAGAATATTAAGAATATTAAAATAGTTATTTCAGGAAGCTTCTGGTATAGGTTTGATATACCAATAGGAAATAAGTTTGATGAGATTGGGGTTCCCTACACAATTATACATAAAGAGTGTTTCAAATATAATGTCAATCAGCATAAAGCTACGATTCAAAGATTTAGAAGAAATAAATGTAATGCATCATACTATCTCCTTCATAATGAGGTAATAAAAAAAGTACTTATGATGGATGTCCCAAAAGAAAAAATAGATGTACTAGGAAACATTAGAATGGACGAAATTTTTAAGAATAGAGAAACTACCGGAAAAGATCTATCCTTTTTTTTATTTCCACAAATAATTGGACTAGATGATTGGGTGGTTGATGATATAGCTAAAAGAAAATTTAAGGGAGGATGGAAAAAATTATTTAGAAATACAACAAAATGTATTTTAAAATTTGCAGAAGAGAATCAAGAAATAAATATTAACGTTAAAGGAAAAGATAATAATGAAATAAGTTATTTTAAGAAAATCTGTGATACTCTTGGTTATAAAAACCTTGATAAAATTAAAAATCTAAAATTATCATTTAATGAAAATGCTCAGGATATTATCCTTAGATCGAAATTAATAATAAGTTTTGGTTCTACAGTGATTTTAGAAGCTGCTGTATTGGGTAGAGAAATAATTATCCCAAACTTTGATGAATGCTCTAAGTCTGATTATAAAAAAAGGATAAAACTTATTAATGATTACAAGCTATTTATAATTGCAAATACAGAAAATCAACTTTATGAATTAATAAAAAAAAGCTTTTTTAGAATTAGTTGTAGGAAAAAAGAAAATTTATATATGAAAGAAAAGTTATTTAAAAAATGGATAGATCCTTTAGATGGCAAAACAAGAGAAAGATATTATAATAAGATTATTAAAATTGCTGAGGGATGCTCTAAATGAATAACTTTAAACTTCAAGATATATCAATTGATTATGAAAAATCATCAAAAGTTTTTTTTAAAAAGTCATTAAAAATTTTCAATAAATTTGGTGTTTTATTAATAAAAAATTTCTGGAATAGAAATCATATAGAACAAACTATAAGAAATTGTGATTCAGTTTTGTCACAACCTTCAATTGGTGGTTCAAAAGGATATTCAATTAAAGATTTTAATAAAAAAACTTTTGATCCTATGTTGTATGATTCTTATGCAGTCAAATATATATCAAATAGGAAACTTATCAAACTTGTTGAGTCATTTGTTGATGATGAAATATTAATAGGAGAATATTTTGCTAAATATGATTTAGGTAATAATAAAATATATTTTCCACTTCATTCTGACTATGAAATTGGAACTGATTTAATGAAAAATAAAAAATATATTGTAACCAAAAAATTAATGAATGAATGCTTTTCTGTTGGAGTTATTTTATATTTAAAGAAAACAGATGAGGGATGCTTCACATATTCAGTAGGTTCAGAAAAATTAAGAGGATCCTATGGACTTTCACTAGATAGTTATCCAGAGAAAATAAAAGATTCTATCGTTAATAATGTTTTAAAAGTTAAGGGAAATAAAGGTGATTTAGTTATATTTGATAAGAGGAGTTTTCATGGTCCTGATCAACCATCAAAATCAGATCGTTTTGTTTATATTTTTGAATATATAAAAAAAAAAGCATTCGGAAATATTATTAAATGCCCTCCACCATTAACACTGTCAGATTTACAAGGACTAAATAAAAAACAACTTAACGTTTTAGGTATTGGGCTTAAATCAATGATTCCCTTTAAAAATCATCATTTAAGATCATTTAATCAAAAAAAAGAATTTTCTTTTCTTAAACTTTTCATAGATTTGTTCTATAAGATAAAAAATTAATATTAATAATCATGATTTTAAAACTAATAAAGTTTATTTTTCCTACTTTCTTATTGAATTATCTTAGACCTTATTGGAATAGAGTAAGAATGATATATATTTTTTATAAAAACGGCGGTAGTATTTCGTATGATAAAGAGATAGAGGAAAAAGTCTTCAAAAAAAAATTTAATGAAAAAACAGTATCTATAGTTTGTCGCTCTTTTCGAGAATTCAGAAGATGGCATAATTTTGGAATTAATAAAAATGATATTTTATTTAAATGGTTAGATGAACTAAAGGGCTGTAATGTTTTTTTAGATATTGGTTCAGCTAATGGTCTTGAGGGATTTTACTCAACGTTTAGGCATAATTGCGAAGTAATAATGATCGAACCATCAGCTTGGAGTATTGAAACAATATTGAAAACAATCTATCATAATAAAAAAAATGGTAAAATTAAAAAGAAAATTAGTGTAATACAAGCAATTTGTGATAAAAAATCAGGTTTCAAAGAGTTAGTAACACACATCATACCAAAACCAGGGACAACTGAGAATTCTTCTTTAATAGACTTATCAATATATCAAGGAGACAGGAAAGTAACAAAAATATCAACATCTCAATGGATAAAGGTAATTTCCGTTGATGATATCTTCTATAAATATAAATTTAAAAAACCAGACTATATGAAAATTGATGTTGACGGATTTGAGTGCAACGTAATTGATGGAGCAAAACGTTTGTTGAGTTCAAAATATTTAAAGGGAATGGTAATAGAAGTAAATGATAATAATGGTCAATATATTTTAAAGAAAATGAAGCAATATGGTTACAAAAAAGTATTTGAATTCCAACATTTGAAACCATCTAAAACAAGTTTTACGGCAGATTATGTATTCAAAAAACAATGAAAATGCTATAGCTTTTATTCCAGCAAGATCTGGATCTTTAAGGGTAAAAAATAAAAATATAATGAATTTTTATGATCATCCATTAATAGCTTATGCAATACAATCAGCAATAAAATCCAGGGTTTTCCAACAAATTTTTGTAATTACTGATTGTAATAAAACAGCAGATATAGCTGAACACTATGGTGCAAAAGTACCATTTATGAGACCAAAAAGCATATCAGGTTCATTATCACCTGATATTGATTGGTTAAAATACACATTCAAAAAGTTTAATAAACAAAAAATAGAATTTGACTACTTTGCTATTCTAAGAACAACAACACCTCAGAGAAAAGTAAGCTTAATACGTGATGCATATAAAATGTTAAGGAATAATAAAAATGCTGATTCAATTAGAGCTGTAAGTTTATGTAAAGAGCATCCTGGTAAAATGTGGAGTATCAAAAATAAATTTTTAAAGCCTCTTCTAACGAATAATAAGAAAGTTGAATTTCATGCAAAACAATATCAAGATTTACCAAAATTTTATTATCAAAATAGCTCACTAGAGTTTGCCAGAAAATACTGTGTTACAAAATATTATAGTAGAGAGGGAAAGAAAATTCTTCCACTTGTCACAAATGATTTTGATGGAATGTCAATTGATACTAAACTTGATGTCGAAAATTTAAAGATTCTAATTAATAAAAAAAAAATTTATCTTCCAAAAATTGGAGTAAAAAAATATAATTTAAAACAAACTAGAATCTATTTAAAATCGAAATGAGAATCAAAAGTGTTAATTGTATAGTCTGTGATGCAGGTTGGAGACCTTGGATATTTGTTAGAGTTGAAACTGATAATGGTATAATTGGTTATAGTGAAATAACAGATTCTCATGGTTCAGTTAAAGGTCTTGTATCTACCATAGAGAATTTAGCTGAAATTATAGTAGGGATGGATCCACTGAATATTAATTTCATATTGTCAAAATTATATTCTAAAACAAAACAGACTCCATTTGGATTGATTCAAAAAGCTATATCAGGTATTGAAAATTCCTTATGGGATATCAAAGGAAAATATCTTAACAAACCTGTTTATGACATTTTAGGTGGTAAACTAAGAAACTCTCTTGAAGTATACTGGTCTCATTGTGGAACGACACGTGTAAGATCTGCGGACAAAGTTAATAAAAATAAAATTTCAACGTTTAAAGATTTAGAGAAATTTTGTGTAGATGACCTCACTAACTCTGGTATAAATTACTTTAAAACAAATCTTATTATATTTAATGAAAATGATAATGCACATGTTCATATGCCTGGGTTTAATTTTGAACAAAATATGGGTGATCTAAACCTTTCATCTACTTTAGAAAAAAAAATATTAATGTTATTAGATCTATTCCATAAAAACCTTCCAAAGAATAAAAAATTACTTTTAGACCTTAATTATAATTTTAATTATCCAGGACTAAAGGAGTTAATTATTAAACTCAATGATTATGATTTATATTGGATTGAAATTGATTCACAAAATCATAAAACAATTAAGAATATTACTGAGCTTTCAAAGAATTTGATAGCCTCGGGAGAAAACTTATATACTTTTAGTCAGTACCATCCCTTAATTACAGATACAGTATCTGATGTTGTAGTTATAGATGTAATCTGGAATGGTTTAATTGAGTCTTTAAAAATTGCAAATTATTCTAATTTTTTTGATATTCCAGTTGCTCCGCATAATTATTATTCACATCTATCCACAAATATTAGTTTGCATTTTTGCTCTTTAGTAAATAATGTTAAGATTATGGAAGTTGATATCGACGATGTTCCATGGAAAGATGAAATTGTAGATGAAATTCCAGTGATCAAAGATGGAAGAATTTATTTGAATGATAAACCTGGTTGGGGAATTAATCTTGTTGAAGACCAACTCAAAAAATATAAATGGAACAGTTGATAATTTTTGGGTATGGATCAGTTGGATCGTTTATTCATCAAAACTTAAAAAAAGTTGACAATATTCATATATTCAGTAGCAAGAATTCAAATGAATTGTTAGGTTCAAGTAAACTTAGTTATCAAAAAATTGATGGAAAAAAAAAAAACGTTAATTGTAAAAGTATAGGAATAATACCTGATACGCCATTTAATGTAATTTTGTGTTGTAAATCATATTCAATTTCTAAGTTCGTAAGTCAGTTTTCTTCAAATAAAAATCTTATTCGTGTGATAAGTATTCAAAATGGAATAGGACATATTAAAAAATTAGAAAGAATTGGTGTAGATAGAGTTATTATTGGAAATATTTCGAATGTAAGTATCTCACGCTCAAGAAATACCTTTATACATCATAGTGGACGAGGATGCTTAAACTTAGATAAGAGATTTGAAAAAGATAAATATCTAATACGGTTACTAGAAAATTTTAAACTAGAAAAAAAATTTTTTAATTATAAAAAACTTATATGGGGAAAACTTGTTAGGTTAAATGTAATATCATTAGTTACATCATATAAATTTAGAACGTTAGGAGATATATTAAAATCAAAAAAGTCCAGAGAGGAACTTAAGGATGTTCTTTCTGAAACTTTAAATATAGCAAAGTCTGATGGTTATAGCGGTAAATTTAATGAGGAGTTTAAGTTAATTGAAGAATTGCCAAATAAATTTAGGAGTTCTATGGCACTTGACTTTAAGAGAAAAAGAAAAACGGAAATTGACGATATAACAGGTGAAATAATAAAGATTGCAAAAAAAAATGACATTCCCTATGAAAGTATAAATTATTTTTATAGAAAGTTAACTTCACAAAGATTTTAGAATATATATTCTAAACCACAATTCAAAATTGATAAGTGTAAATAATTCCTTATACCAGTCTTTTTTATCAGAAATGTGTTCCTTAATCATTATTTCAACAATATCATTCTTAAAGAAACCCCTCTCTTTAAAATTTTTATCGGTTAATAAATCAAGGTATTTTCCGATAGATTTCTTATTTTTTAACCATTCTTTGAGAGGTATTCTGAAACCATTTTTTTTTCTGTAAATAAAATCATTATCAAAAAAATTTTCTCCAAATTTCTTTAAATGAATTTTTGTTTGCCCCTTAACTTTTAAAAAATTATCAATACTATTCATTATTTTGAATAATTTTACATTACAATAAGGAACTCTAGTTTCCACAGAATTTGCCATTGAAAGTTTATCTTGCCTATCTAACAAAGATTCCAGATAAAAGTTTTGATCTACATAGTGAATCTTATCGATTAACTTATCGAATTTTTGTGTTTTTTCAAACCTGTAATCTTCTTCTTTCTTTAGTTCAGGAACAAGCCATTTAAAGGTTTCGAGACCATTATTAAATTTTGAAAGTACAATATCATTCTTTATTAAATTAACTATTCCTCGTACATAAGGTATCATGGAAAATAAATTAGTATTAAATTTAATATTTCTAAAAAGAAATGCTAATGACTGATTAAGTTTTATATTATACCTTGAATAACCACAAAATAATTCATCAGCTCCTTCTCCACTAATACAAACAGGGGAAGTTTTTTTGGAATACTTTGTTAATAGATATATCAAAGGGCATCCACTATGAACAATTGGTTGTTCAAAGTAGAATGTTGCTTTCATCAGTAATTCTGGATAATCAATTGCATTAGAAAATATTGGTAAGTGATTAGTATTAAATTTTTTAGATATAGCTTTCTGAAAGATTAGTTCGTCAAATCTTTCATTATCTTTTAATGAAATACCATAAGAATTTAATTTTGTATTATCTTTAAGAACTGCAGCAATTATGCTTGAGTCAAGTCCACCACTTAATTGCAAATTGTAACCTACATCACTATGTGTATGACTAATTATAGAATGTTCTAATTCATGATAGAGATCTTTAATATCAAAATTATGAAACTTTTCTTTATTAATTGAATAAAATTCCTTTTTTTTTATTTTACCATCAAAAGAAATTTTCATTAAATTTCCTTTTTTTACTTTTTTTATTTTTCTATATAGAGTGTGTTCACCACCAATATACTTATATTTGAAATACTCATAAATTTTGGATTCATTTAATTCTAAAGGTTTAATATGTTTGAATGGTTTAATCTCGCTTGAGAAAATAATTCTGTCTTTCATTTCATAGTAGTAAAGAGGTTTTATACCAAGAGGATCGCGTGCAACAATTATTTCTCTACTAATTTTATTGATAAAGATTAATGAAAACATACCCTCAATCTTATTTAAGGCTTTCTCACCCCAAAAAATTAAGGAATTAAGTAAAACTTCAGTATCACTTTCTGTAAAAAAACTGAACCCTTTTGATTTGAGAATTTTGCGAAGAATTTTATAATTATAAATTTCACCGTTAAAAATTAGTTGATATTTTCCTGATGGATCTTGAAAAGGTTGATTTGCAGAATCACTTAGATCAATTATTGATAATCTCCTAAAACCTAATGAATAAAAACCTTCATTTATTAAACCTTTACTATCAGGACCCCTGTGCTGTATATCCAATAACATTTTTTCCATAATATTATTATCTACACGAAGATTGTTAAAATTAAATATAGCAATTAAACCACACATTATATGAACTTACTTTCTTTGAGGAACTTTTTTGAAATAAAAGACTCAGGGCTTCTTGAGCTTTTATAGTTATTTTCGTAAAAATCTTTTCCAAATAATCTATAAACATAGTTGTAGGAACTGTAATATGACATTTTCTTATAAAAATTAAGTTTAAATTTTTGACCTAGAATAATTTTTAGGATATTAGCTACTACGATGATCCAAAGTTTATTATTAGGCCATGTATTTCTTGTTGTATCAAATTCTGAAAAAACTTTCTTATAATCATATTTTAAAAGAAAATTCTTATATAGATTTTGATTAATTAAATATTTAGAAGGAACAGAATTCCAAAAATTGAGATATTTTTTATTCCAAAAAGGAAGTTCCCAATCTAAATTAAAATAATCATAAACTCTTTGTCCATTACATACATACTTACACTGCCTTTCAAACCATTCCCAGAAAAAAAATAAAAAATAAAATTTTTCTTTATTTAATGGTTGGTTTATATTTATTGATGAATGACTCAATGTTTCCTCAATTGAGGCAAAATCGTTTACTTTATTTTTGTTATATTTATCAAGCCATAACCTAAAATACCTTTCGTGAATAGAATTAAGAAGCAGATCTTTAGTAATTTTTTTTTTTATTTTTGGTAAATGTCCACCCGATAAAAAATCACCAGTTTGTCCATTAATTATTATTGAATTATGATTAATGATTTTTTTTTTTTTCATTAGATAAATAGCTTGGAAATCAAGGTAGGACGGTATTGATTGAAAATTTGAAGCCATTAATGAATATTTAGACCTTATATTACTTTTATAGAATAATTCTGAGTTTTCTTTTGTTGTATCAATAAATTTCCAATTTACTTGAAGACGATTGGCAATTCTTTTTGCCCTCATTGCATCAGAGTTATAAGGATTTCCATAGCTGAAACTCGAAATATTCTTAGCACCCAATTCTATTAATTTTGATAGCACTAATCTTGAGTCAAGTCCCCCACTTAAAGGAACAAATATTTTCTTATTTTTATTTTTTCTTATAATTTTAATAAACACTTCATTTAAAATTTCATCTAATCTTTTTTCAATAGTATGTACATCTAGTTTTTTTTTTTGGAACTTGAGGTTAAAAATTTTTTCCTTAACAAAGTTTTGGCCATCTAGGTATATCAATTCTCCTGGGTTAATTTGTCTAATATCTTTAAATAGGGTTCTATCATTTAATGTATAGGAGCAATTAAAGAACTGTTGAGTGAGTCTATCATCTTTAATATTTAACCTTTTGAATTTTTTAAGTAGTTTGTAAACAGAATTTGAGAATATATATTTTTTTTTAGTTTTTGTATAAAATAACGGATAACTTCTTATGTGGTCAACGTAAATAAATGATGAATTTTGACTTATACATACGATACTAAAGAATGAGGATTTTTTTTTTAAGTAATTCTTAATTACCTTAAAATTTCTATCTGAAAAGTATTTAATTATATCGAAAGCATACTTAGGTTCTCCCGCATAGAAACATTTAATTTCATTATCAGATATTTTTTTCCATTTTTTTAAGTTTGGGTCGTTAATATAATTAATTTTCATGGTAAATTTATAATACTATTTAAATGTTTATAGAATAGTTTTGGTGAATTTATATTATCAATAAACTTTAGATAGTTCTTCTGACCATTAATGCCTATTTTTACAAAAGTATTATAATCTGAAATGATACTTTCTATTTTTTTTGTTAAGTTGGATGCATCCCAATTAAAGTTTACATATGTGTCATTAGTAAAAAAGTTAGGCCAAGTTTTCAAATGGTTCATTTTTGGTTTCATTAAAATTCCACCTGTGAGAAAAGTTTCAAAATCCTTAAGGGTTATTTCACCCCAACCAAAAGGTGAAATAACTATTTTAGAGTTTTTTAAATCATTATAATATTGAATTCTATTTAATTTTTTGGCTTCAATATTTAAAATCTTTTTTATTAACTTTCTTTGGCAACTAATTGAGTCCTTTGAGTAATTAACTCCCATTTTACAATGAAAATTATTTGTTCTTTTTCTGAGAACAGATTCGGCCTTTAATTTATTCATCAAAAAACTTGGTTTAATATAATTCATTAGATACATTCTTAAAGGTCCGAATAATGAATAATCTGCTAATCCAGAATTCCAAGAAACTTTTATTTTATTTAAATACTTTTCTGGGATAGGTATTGATATGGACTCATCATTATCTTTTATATTAAATTTCTTATTGAAATAATCACTATAGATTCTGTTCCCATATAAAGGTTTTTTATACAAATTAAGATCTTTAAAAATTTGACTCTTACAGTAATAGTCTACATATGGCAGGACCTCTGTTTGAATCCATGAACTACTATCTGTTGTATCAAAAAAAAAAAGCCTTCTTTTAGAAAATCTCTCTAAGTCATCAAAAATAGTCTTTTTACTATTTAACCAAAACCTTTTATAAAACTTACTATCTACGCAAATGATATCACAATCTAAAATAGATCTTGAAACAGTTTTAAAAATTTTTATTTTAATCCCATTTTTCTTTAGATAGGAACTAAATTTATATATTGGATATAAGAATGCACAACCATTAGGTGTGGTGAAGCCACTTGTAA
>CACJRF010000017.1 GCA_902595755.1 uncultured Alphaproteobacteria bacterium
TCTTGTTGAAAAAAGAAATTTTTTTTTCAATAAAAATAAAAAATCTAATGCTTTGCGCATATCATTCCACTATTATAATACCTATAAACAAATAGATTACTTAATAAAATGTATTTCAAGGATATAAAGTTAAAATGGACCTAAATAAAATCATTAGATTTATTCAAGTATTTGCAGTTCTTTTAATTTTTATTGGTTCATTAATTGGATTTTTTCAAGAAATTTCACATATGGTTGAAATTAGAAAAATCCAACTAGCAGATTTGCTATTACTTTTTATTTACGTTGAAGTTATGGGAATGATAAGAGTTTATCTTCTTCAGGAAGAGATAAGAATTACATACCCATTAATAATTGCTATAACAGCAATTTCTAGACTAATAATTCTACAGAAAAAGGATTTAGATCCAGCTATATTAATTTACGAAGCTGTTGCTATACTTATACTTGCTATTGCGATTATTGTTTTGAAGATGAGATTTATAAATTTCTTCAAAGAAGATAAAAGTAATGATAAAAAGTAACCTATCATCACACCTTAAAATCGTAAATATTCTATTTGTTTTTTCTACCATTATTTTCATAGTATTCCCTATATTAGATATTCATATCTCAAGGTATTTTTTTGTAGATGATAAATTCATATCAGAAAAATATACTTTTATAAAAGTACTTAGAAGTAATCTAAAAATTATAATGATAGTAATACCAATTTTTAGTTTGATTATGTTGTTATTAATAGTGTTTATGAAAAAAAAATATAATTTTAATAATAGATATAATTTAAGATTTAAATTAGCGCTTCTTGGATTTGTTATCGGCCCAATACTTGGGTGTGGATTGATTGCAAATCTCTACTTCAAGGATACTTGGGGTAGAGCAAGACCAGCATATATAGTTGAATTTGGAGGAGAGAAAAAATATTCGCAACCTTTTATAAAATCAGATCAATGTTATAAAAATTGCTCATGGATTAGTGGGGAAACATCCGGAGCTTTTTCTTTGATGTTTGGATCATTAATTTTAAGAAATCATATATTTTTATTATGTAACTATATTTTAGGTTTACTTGTTTTTTTTTGTAGAATTTCAATGGGCGGCCACTTTTTCAGTGACAACATATATGCTTTTTTCTTTATGATTTATCTTGCTTACTTATATAAATATTTTATCTATATTATTCTTAAAAATAGAAGAAAGAAAAAATGATAAATGCATTTATAATATGTGATGAAAAAATTAGCAGTAAAAATCAATGTGAGACTTTAGTAAGTGAACTTAGGAAAAAAGCAAAAATTAAATGTGACTACTTAATCGTTAAAAAAAAAACCTTTCATTATCTTCCAAATATATTAATTTTTTTTATTTTAAATTTAATAAAATTTGTCAAGCTTTCGAAATATAAGAATTATAATTTAATAATTTCATGTGGTAGAACAGCTGCACCATATAATTTATTATTTTCTAAAAAAAATTATACCCATAACTATCATATTTTAGATCCATATTTTAGCAGAGATAAATTTACAAATATAATTATTCCGTATCACGATCATAAAAAGATGAAAAAATATAAAAATACAATTTTTACAGTTGGTGCATTATCAAAGCAAATTAATCATTTAAAAAAAGCTAAAAAACTCGAGGTAAAAAAAATCATCTCAGTTTTAATAGGAGGTTCTGGTAAGAGTTCTAATTTAACTATTGAGGATATAAAGGGTAGTGTTGATATTCTGTGTAAATTCAAAAATAAATATATTATAAATTATTGTTTTTCAAGAAGGACTCCTGAAAAAATAAAAAATTATATAATTAAACATAAGTATAGTTCTCATATTTGCTATTCTGAGGGTGACGTAAACCCTTACCCAGAATTACTAAAATCCTCCAACTTCTTTATCGTTACCCAGGATTCTGTTGGTATGATTTCTGATGTTTTGAATACGGGTAAATCTATATATATAGTCGAACTTAAAAATATAAAGAGAAAACTAAGAGACTTTAGTGATTTTTTAATTAAAGAAAAATATACAAGAATTTTTGACGGTAACTTTCAAAAATCCTCCTACAAACCTTTGAATGAAGTTAAAAGAGTTGCTGATCTCGTTTTACAAAATCTTACCAACGATTATGTACCCAAATCCATTGATCTGGATACTTTTTAATCCATGCTTCAACAATTTTATTTAAATAATTCATGATTTTTTCTTCTGATGACAGACTTTTTATCTTCTCATAGCTAATTGGTTCTAAATATTCAATTCTAAATTTTGTACCACACTCTCTAATACAAAAAGCTGGTATTATTGGACATTTAAATTTTAATGCAAATTTTGCAATTGCAGAAGCTGTCATTACATTTTTATTAAAGAATTTAGTTGATATTCCATCATTCATCTTTTGATCAATTAACATTCCAATATTACCTCCATCTTTGGATAAAACTTTTATACATTCTCTTGCACCCTCAGGACCTTTTTTAATTAATCCAACACCGTAGCTTAACCTTATTCTCCTCAATAAAATATCTATATATTTATTATTAGGGGCTCTATAAATAAAATTTATATTAAACCCATTTTCTGTAAGAGCATGGGATGTTAATTCCCAATTACCGAGATGGGCTGAGAAGAATAAACAGTTTTTATTTTTTTTTAAAGGATCTAATAAATTTCTGAGATTTATTATTTTAATACTTTCATTGTCAATTACACGAACTTTATCTAGGTTTGGATATTCTCCAATGACTCTTCCAAAATTTTCCCACATTTTAATAATAATCTTTTTTCTCTCTTTTGTGTTTATCCCTTTAATTACATCTCCAATGTTATAGATTGCTGCCGATGTTCTTTTTGAAAAAAAACCATATATTTTGAATATTTTTCCAGCAATAAATGATGAGATGTGGAAGCCTAGAATTCTAAATATCATATAAAAAATTCTTACAAACATATATTCAATTAAATATCTTAGAGATTTCATGCGTATTATTTTATAATTATTATAGAAGGTGGTTTGACTTCATTTTCTTCCACAAAATTAGTAACATCCATTAAGTTTGTATTATAAATTATTTGGTTTTCTAATGATGCATTTGATATTATTGAAATTTTGGTATTTTTTTTCATTCCATTTTTAATTAGGCTATTTCTTATAGATTCAATTTGACTTACTCCCATGTAAACTAGAATTCTTCCTTCTGTATTTACTAGGTAATCATAATTAATTTGCCTGCTATAAGTTTTTATTTTCTTATGACCAGTTATAAAGTTTAGACAAAGTTTAGTATTTGACGATTTTTCTTTAACCTCTTTTAAAGCTGCTTGAGCAGAGGTTATTCCAGTGAATATTTTGAATTTAACTTTATTTTTCTTCAAATAAGTAATTTCCTGGCTTCCTCTACTAAAAAAACTTATATCCCCACCTTTGAGTCTTAATACTTTCTTACTCTTTTTAGCATACTTTACTAACCATTCATTAATATCCTCTTGAGAACACGCTCGATTAGTAGAGGTTTTCCCCGCAAAAATTAATTTAACATTCTTTTTACAATATTCTAAAAGTGCTTTATTTATTAAAGAATCATAAATTACTACATCTGCAGATTTAAGAGCAAGAATGGTATTGATAGTTACCAATTTTATGTTTCCAGGCCCTGCTCCTGCAATAATTACTGTTCCTTCTTTGAAATTTATGTTGTTAACGCTATAATTTAGATTCATTTATTGTTTAAATTATATTTTTTTATATGAAAAATGAAATTGTTTTAAAAAATATTTCTGTCTCTTATGAAGATACAAATGTACTATCTAATGTATCATTCGAAGTAAAACAAGGTTTGCCTACATGTATTATTGGAAGGGGAGCTTCGGGCAAGACAACTTTACTAAAATCAATCGTAGGTCTTATTAATACTAGTAAGGGAAAGATTTTTATAAATCAAAGTTCAGCTAATAATACTGATAAATCGATGGTAAATAATTTATTTGGAGTAGTTTTTCAAAAAGATGCATTATTTGATAGTCTTTATGTATGGCAAAACGTAATGTTTCAAAGTTTAGGAAATGAGGATAATAAAAGTTTAATCCTTAAATCGAAAAAAATTCTGAAAAATGTTGGTCTTTCAACTAATGATGCATTTTTATTTCCTAATGAATTATCCGGAGGTATGAGAAAAAGAGTTGCGATAGCCAGGGCAATTTCACACAATCCGAAGTTTTTGATTTTAGACGAACCAACCGCAGGTTTAGACCCTATAAAATCAAACTTAATTTTTAAAATTATTAGTGATCTAGCTATTCTGAATAAGGTGACTGTTTTAGCTGTTACTTCTGATATGAAAGGAGCCTTAAAATATTTTAAAAGAATTGTTATTTTAGATAACAACAAAATTCATTGGAAAGGGACTTCAGTACTAGCTAAGAAAAAACCTTCAAATTTGATGAAAGAATTGTTTTGTAAGGTTGAATAAAACTTATTTTCTAGTTAAATCAGCACAACCTGCAGTCGCATCAATCCCTGACTCAACATAACAGGCGCTTATTCTATTTTTTTCTAATATTCTTCCAATATTGTAACCTCTACTATTGGCTGCTACCCAGGTAAATGTCTCATTATCAGGATGTATCACACCAAAGAAATCTTTTGTACCATCGGTGTAGGAAAATGTGCCTTTAAAACGTCTATCTTTTTGCTCTATAATTTCAACCTTCTTTTCCCAGGTTCTAAAGCCTCTTTGATTTGAAAGAGTATTGTTTTTTCCAATCCATGTACCTTTTAAATTAGGGATATCAGCGGAATACGATTTATTTAACGAAAATATAAATGTAAAGACTATTAAAAATTTTATAAAGTTAGATAACATATATATATTATTGTTAAAAAAAAAAAAATTACAACGTTTAATGAACATTAATATACTAAAATTTTATTTTTCAAAGAAGCTCATTTCAATCTTTTTAATGGGAATTCTAAGTGGAATACCTCTTTATCTTATTCTTTCAACATTATTTATTTGGCTAACACGAGAAAATATTGATATTTCAACCATAGGATTATTTGCTCTAACTTCAATTCCTTGGAGTATAAAATTTCTTTGGTCACCATTTTTAGATAAATATAATGTTATTTTTTTAAATAATTATCTCGGACATAGAAAATCTTGGCTATTATTAATACAATTTTTCCTAATTCCTAGTCTATTATTTCTTGGTTATTTAGAACCTAATGAGGACTTATTGATAATAGCTATTATTGCATTATTAATATCATTTTTATCAGCTAGTCAGGACATTGTAATTGATGCATTTAGAATAGAGATGCTAGATGAAAAGTCACAGGGTGCGGGTGTTGCTATGACACAATTAGGTTATAGATTTGGTGGTATTATTTCAGGAGCTGGTACGCTTTATTTAAAAGAAATAATGACTTGGTTCGAGGTGTTTTTTACGTTATCAATTTTTATTATGAGTGTTGTTTTTTTAGTAATATTTTTAATTAATACAAAAAAGTCAAAACAAGTTTACAACCATAATAAAAGTATTTTAGAACCTTTTAAAGAATTCATATTCAGGAATAGCTTTTCTAAAATTATATTAATTTTAAGCTTTATTTTCTTTTTTAAATTTGGGGATGTTGTTGCTGGGGTAATGGCAAATCCTTTTTATGTAAAGATTGGGTTTTCAAACCTCGAAATTGCAAACGCTAGTAAAATCTTTGGTGTTGTAATGACAGTATTAGGAGTTTTTTTTGGTGGATATTTAGTAAAGACTAAAGGTATTTTAAATGCATTAATTTATTCTGGATTCTTACAAATAATCTCTAATTTACTATATATTCTACTATATAAAGTTGGTGCAGAATTTAACTATCTCATCTTAACTATTGCTGGCGAAAATTTTTCTGGAGGTCTGGGTTCGGCAGCCTTTGTAGCATATTTGTCCGTCTTGTGTAATAAAAAGTATACAGGCACTCAATATGCATTACTTTCTTCAATAATGGGTATAGCAAGAACGGTATTATCTTCACCAGCTGGGTTCTTGGTTGAATTTGTGGGGTGGGGATACTTTTTTCTTATATCGACTTTTTTAGGAATTCCTGGTCTACTAATACTTTTTTGGATGAAATCAAATTTTCCAATCAATATTCAAACAAAATCCTAATTCATAATTTCTTGAAACTCTTGAAGTTTTTTAAAATTTTCATTCAAAGAAAATTTTTCATAAAAATTTTGTAAATTGGGAAATTTTTTAATGAATTTAATATCAATTTGCTCTAGATTTCCTGATAAAAACCATCTAATAACTCTCCACGCAGTTATATCTGCAATTGATAGTTCTCCAATGAAGAATGAATTATTAGAGTTTTTTTTAAAGAAATCCTCAAGATATCCAAACCAGGTATAAAAATCTTTTTCAATGAATACTCTTCTAAGTTTTTTTGATTTATCTGGGTTTTTTTCTCTAATTGAGTGAGCTATTCTATATGTTATCTCATTCGCCCAATCTATAACCTGATGAATTATTATTTGCTTTCTTTCGTCACTACTATAAAGGTTTGATTTAGATGCACAAAATGTTGCAAGAGAATGTGTGTGACAATAAACATTATCTTTATAGTACATGACAGGTAGTTGACCAAAAGGTTGTTTGGCCTTAAATTTTGTCCAGTCTTTTCTTGGAATTCTTTCAAACTCATAATCTATACCTGCATATGCAAGACTTAGTCTTAAAATATCGATTCTCCAAAAATTGAAGTCAAAATATACTAGCTTGATTTTCGACAAATTTACTCCTACTTATTTTTCTGCAAAAGCTTTTTCTATAACAAAGCCTCCTTGCACTTTTGTTGATCCCTCTTTAGACCCGAAACTCTCAAAAATCTTTTTAAGTTCATAAGTCATTTCCTCAGAGCCACATATCATAACTCTATCAAGTTCAGGATCGAACTTTTCTTTTTTAACCGCATCCCAAAGATTTTTATTTTTAATCCACTCGGTAATTCGTCCTGTTCTTTCCCATTTTTCTCTGGTCACCGTATTGAAATACTCAAATTTTCCCTTAGTTACATATGAGTATGTATCGTCATGATTTAAGTTTTGTAGCAAATCTTTATATGCAAGTTCCTTGATTGTTCTTACAGTATGAGTAAGTATTACATTTTCAAATTTTTCATATGTTTCTGGATCTCTAACAATGCTCATAAAAGGTGCTAAACCTGTTCCAGTAGAAAAAAGATATAAATTTCTTCCTGGGAGTAAATAGTCACAAACTAGTGTTCCTGTTGATTTAGAATTGATAAGTATTTCATTATTTATATCAATATGTTGTAATTTACTTGTAAGAGGTCCGTTTGGAACTTTTATAGACAAAAATTCAAGATGATCTTCATGATTAGGGCTTACTACCGAATATGCCCTGAGAAGTGGTTTGTCATCTATTTCTAAACCTATCATAGCAAACTCTCCGTTTTTGAACCTAAACGATAAGTTTCTTGTTGTCTTAAAACTAAAGGTTTTGTCTGTCCAATGATGAATGTCTATAACTTTTTCTTTCAATATTGCCATGATATTATTAATGGATTATAAGGCTTCCCTAGATTCTTAATTATGATATAAGTCTTAATTAAATAATTTTTATTAAAATGACAAGTACTAATATAAGAAAATTATCACACTCAGAAATGGATTTATATAGAAAACCATTATTACCTGAGACATGGAGTCGTTTTCCTGTTGATAAGGATATAGATACGCAACAATTAAGAAAAGCACTACAAAAAGATCTTGATAGGATAAGATCAGGTGCAGAAAAAGATCCTTTCTCAAATTCAATAACAATGCTCGCATTAGATATTTCGAGAATGTTGGAAAAAAATAAACTCAATTATTCGGCTCTTGAAGCATTAATTCAAAGACTTGCTGTAGGTTCTCTTGGACTAAGAGCAGATAGGTTAAAATCCTATGTTGGTTGTCTAGATACAGAGAAAAATAAAAAAAAAATTGCTAAAATCGTCAAATCTTTAGCATTTGATAATAAATCCCAAATCACCTTTACTGAATTTAATATCAAGATTAGAGAGGAAATTTTTGGAATTGTTTTCACAGCACATCCTACTTTTGGGACTACACATGAGATGATGAAAGAGTTAGCTAATCTAGCTATTTACGGATTCTCCAATAAAGATAAAAATCAGAAAAAATTAAAATCTATAATAAAACAAATTTTTAAAACAGAACAAAGGCCAGAAAAAAATATTACGTTAGATTACGAACACTCACTATCAATGGTAGCACTTGAATTCCTTCAAGAATCTTTAGAAACCTTTTATAGTGTTTTTCTTAAAGTGAGTCAGGATCTTTACCCTAATGAATACCATAAGATTGAGCCAACGATTTTACGACTAAATACATGGGTAGGCTATGATGTGGATGGTAGGGGAGATATTTTTTGGAATAATTCATATGCAAAAAGATTATTGGTAAAAATTAATCAGTTGAAAATATATAAAAAAAAAGTTGATCATATAATAGATAAGTCTAATTCAAAAAAGTTGAATTATGAGCTTAAATTAATAAAAAATAGATTAAACGAAGCAATTGAATGTAATCAGAAAGCCCTTAAATATTTTGAGGATAAAGACTTTTTAAGTGACTTAGAAAAAATTAAAGTTGTATCAAATTTTATGCATCTTAATAAAAATAAACTTTTAACAAGTTCTAAGATACTTATTAACGAAATAGATAGAATAATAAATAAATTTTGGAATGAAAAAACTAAAATTATTAAACCTATACTTAATGACCTTGTATTGTTTAAAATTTTGGTTCTAAACTGCGGTTTGGGCTTGGGGAGAACACAATTTAGACTAAATGCCAACCAACTAAATAACGCTATATCAAGAGAGATACAATTGACAGGTGACCCAGATGATCCTTCAAATAAGAGAACATATCTTAGAGAATTATCTAAACGTATTGACAGTGTAAAACCAGTAAAGATTAATTTTGGGAGTATTGTTGAAGAAAATATGAATGCAAGAAGATACTTTATGTTAATAAAACAGGTTTTAAAATATATTGATGAAGATCAACCAGTAAGATTTTTAATTGCTGAATGCGACTATTCTCTTACTGTTATGACAGCTCTTTATTTTTCCAAAATGTTTGGTGTTGAAGAAAAGGTAGATATCTCACCATTATTTGAAACTGAAAAGGGACTTGAGAACGGTCACGCAATAATATCTACATTACTAAAAAATAAACATTACAGAAGTTATGTTTTAAAAAGAAAAAAAATTACCGTTCAAACAGGATATTCAGATGCTGGAAGATACTTAGGACAAACAGCTGCAGTTCTTTCTATTGAAAATCTTCAAAGAAAAATTGCAAGTACACTCGTAGATAACAATATTTCAGGAGTTAAACTTTTAATTTTTAATACCCATGGAGAATCCATTGGAAGAGGAGGGCATCCTGTCTCACTTAACGATAGGTTAAGGTATGTTTGCTGTAATTATACTAGAAAAAAACTTTATGAATGGAATATTGACCTTGTCCAAGAGATGAGTTTTCAGGGAGGAGATGGATACCAATATTTTATGAATCATGATTTGTCATTTGCAGCTATTACTAGAATTTTTGAATTTTGCTTTGAGATAGATTTTAAAAAAGATAATGATTCATTATACAACTCACCTGATTTCGGTATTGAATTTGTAAATACTATTAAAAACTTTAATACAGATATAATGGATGATCCCAACTATGCAGCTTTACTCAGTGTTTTTGGCTCAAACCTAAATCACTCAACTGGTTCTAGATCTGTAAAAAGACACTTTGATAGTTCTGTGAAAACACTTGTTTATCACCCAAGTCAAACTAGGGCAATCCCCCAGAACTCGATTCTTCAGCAGTTAGGAATGTTAGCCAATACTCTTGGAGGTATCGGAACATTTATCAGAAAAGATCCTAAAATTTTTAATGAATATTTTAAATCATCTGAAAGATTTAGAAGAATAATGGATATGGTACAGTATGCTTTTGCTTTTAGTGACATCGAAGTATTAAAGGCATATATCGATTGCTATGATCCTGGAATGTGGTTATCTTGGTCCACAAGGACTTCAAATTCCGTTAGAAGTGAGAATATGAAGGATGTAGCAAAATTATTGGAAGAGTTTGATGTTCACTGGAGGTTAAATAAAGTTTATAGAAAAATTCATCAAGAATATATGGAAATAAGAAATTGGCTTTTAGGAAGAAAGCATAGGGGAAGAATTGCTGTTGGTAGGGGAAGAGTAATTGAAAAAGAAGTTAGGGACGAGTTACTTCTCATGCATGGTGTAAGAGTTGCAATTTTTCATGAGATTTTTCTTCTTTCTGTAAAAATTCCCAACTTTAGCGATCAAATGGGAACAACCAAAGATGAGATAGTAGCACGATTAATTAGATTTGATATTTTTGAAGCAGTTAAGATACTAAGAAAAATATTTCCAACTGGTAAAATAAAAACATCTAATAGTGGCTTTAAAGATAAGTCAGATTATCTTAGTGAAACTTTAATAGATTACTCTGATGAAGAAAAAAATATATTTAAAAAACTTGAGTCTTTATATGAGTGTGCAAGAAGAGTTAGCACAGGAATAGCTAATTTTATTGGATCTGTTGGTTAATTCTTACCTGATTTATAAAAGCTCTCGATAGTAAGAATATCTTCATCAGATAGATTTAACTTTTCAGCAAGTTTATTTAATTGGTTCCTTTCAGATTTGTCTATTTTATTATCCTTGAGTGCATTTTCTAGTTCTTTCTTGTACTTGTTTTGACTTCTTCTTGTATGTTCACTAAAGGCGGATGCTAAAATACCCGACGGTAACGCCACAGTTCCAATTCCAAGGATTATTATCACTGAACCAAAAATTTTTCCTAATGTAGTAACGGGATAAACATCACCATAACCTACTGTAGTTAAAGTAACAATAGACCACCACATGGCTTGGGGGATACTCCCAAATTTTTCAGGTTGAGCATCTTTTTCAACAAGATATATTCCACTCGAAGCTAAGATTAACATTATGAATAGAATAAAAAAAGCTGCTCCAAAAGATTTTCTCTGATCCCAAATTACTTTTAACAAATTATTTATAGAGCTTGAATATCTAGAGAATTTTAGAAATCTAAAAATTCTTAGGACTCTAATAAATCTCAAATCTACCGATGGGAAAATAAATGCCAAAAGACTTGGAACTATCGCAATCAGATCAACCAATGCTGGAAAACTAAATAAATACTTTATTCTAATTCTTAGAAAACTATCACCATCATGATTATCTTCAACGCAGGACCAAAAACGTCCCACATATTCTAAAGAGAATATTAAAACTGAGAAATATTCAAAAATTCTAAAAAATTTATTGTAGTTTAAAAAAAGATCCTCAACAGTCTCAAGAATGACCATAAGAACATTCAAAAAAATTAAAATCAACAAAAAGATATCAACAAATCTGGAAAGAACATCATTTTCTTTTGCTGGCTCTAATAATACCCAAATTTTATTCCTGAAGTAAGAAAGAGAAAATTCTACTTTTTGGGACAAGTAATTTCCTTTTGACACGCAAAACCAGGTGATCCTAGGTAAATTTGCTTATCTTTCTCGCCCTTTTCTTTTGGTTGCGGTTGATATGTGCATATAACATCATCAGGAATCTTTTGTTCTTTTATTAATCTACACTTTCTTTCTATGACTATACGTTTTCTTCTATCAAACGTTCCTTCCTCTGGTGCATATGTTCTTCCTTTAGGCTTACTTTCTAGTTCTAATGGGTATGACAATGGAAATAATATTAAAAGACTAAGTATTTTTTTCATCATCTGATTTTTCATCATCCTTCACTTCATCAGTGCCAGCACCATATCCAGTACCTTGGATTGATTTTGCAATAAATTTATTCATTAACTGATCAGAATTTTTTACGTAGTCTTCCAAATCTTTCTGAAGGATATTTTCAGCTTCTTCTTTTGATGAAGCTTCTATTTCCATTATTCCATCAATAATCCAATGAACTTTATATTTCATAATGAGTCTCCAGATTTACTTTCTTTTAGATATTTTTGCTTAGTAAAAATATCAAAAGCTTCTTTTTGCAGCTCAAGTAATATTTCATTTTCTAAAGATTCACCCACTCTATCTCTAAGTTTCATTGCTTTGTAATTACCAGAACTCACGGCAACAGAATACCACAAATATGATTTTTCTAAATCAATTTCTGGAGAAAACTTTTCATACCAGTAAGCTAGCTTGAAAGCTGCGTATTCATCACTATCATCGATATATTGTTTCTCCAACATACCCTCAATTTCAGTCTTTACAATCATAATTGTGTCCTCATTAAGTTTATTTAATACTTTATCAATTTTATTAATACATTTTTTATTTCCATTTAATGAGCATAACCAGGTATACTTCAATGAAAGTTGATAGTCTTGAGTTGTCCCGATACCCTCAAAATACATATTTGAAAGATTATGAATTGAACTTTTATGACCTTTTTGTGAAAGGTTGAAAAAAACTATATAGGATTTTTTGAATTCTCCATCATCATAATGAGTAACACCCTTTTGGTAATATTTGTCATCATTTAATTCATCAGTTTCAGAATAAACTTCTACATTTGAAAAATAAACAAGCAAAAAAAATGGAATTACTAAAAAAATCACCTACCTGCCATCATAACTAATTGTAAATATAAAACTCTAAGTCTGAACTTAGAATTAGGTCTTTGTTCATAAACTACTATTCTTGGTCTATCTGAATTTGGTTTTTGAAATTCAATTGACATATCCTCTGGTAGGTAAACACCATTAAATTCTAAAGTCTTTTGGGGATCTTCATGAAATTGTTCTTTAAATTCTGCATCTATCCAGGTTCTGGCAAGAACTCTTCCTAGTATATCAGGCAAAAATTTCCTAACCTCTGAACGATTCTTCAAGTGGTGCAGCTTTTGAGTAATATCAAATGGACTAATTTTGTCTTGGCTAACTTTAATGACCTCATTACTTTTAGCTTTAACTGGAAGATTAGATTGTTTTTTTTTCATAATATTTTTTAAATTTTATAGCAAATTAAGAATTTTTATAAATAAAATTTTAAACATTTAATTTTTTTGTCGTTTTGGAATTATGAACAATTCTAATAAGATTATAAATTTCCCAAAAAAGATTGACATAAAAAAAAAAAAGTATGCTGTCATAAGAGATGAAGTTGAAGGTATTTTATATCGATATGCATGTGATGAAAAAGATCTTTGGGCTGTGGCAATGGCAGCAGGAAGGTTTTCTTCTATTTTTTTGTCAAAGATAGAGGGTGAACAAACTGCTATTGATTTCTTTAAAAACTGTATAAATACTCAAAAGAATTTTGAAAAATCAAGAGATTCTTCCAACATTACCTGATATTTGGGCACCTGTATCTACTGACAGAGAGTTAGTTTTAAGCTTACCGTCAATAGTTCCTGAACTAGATACTTCCAAAAGGTCAGCAGTAATATCTCCAGTGATTTTACCTTCTACTTTAAGATGCTCGCTATTTACATTTCCTTGAACGTGAGCAGAATTTTCAATTACTACTGATTTTGCTGTTATATTACCCTTGAATTGACCTGCAATAACTATTTGTCCTTCCTTCGACTCAAGAGTCCCCTCCATCACAAGGTCTTTGTTAATATAAGAAATATCAGCCAATTTTAATCTCCTGTTTTTTAATCACTAGAATCTTCTTTATTATCATCTCTATTAGTCTTAAGTTTTTTTTCGTCCCAATTATGAACAATTTTACAATTTAGAGCAGCTCCTCGATCCATCTGCAAAGACTTATAATTTATTTCGCCTGTAATCACTGATGAGTCTGTTAACCAGACAGAGTCAGCTTTAATTTTTCCTTGATAATTACCAGATATAACGACTAACTCAGAGACGATGGAGCCCTCGAGCGAAGCTTGTTTTCCAACAGTAACTTTATCAGATTTAATATCTGCTTCAACTCTTCCATTAATTTCTATTGTTGAGGCATTTGATATTTTACCTTTAAATATAGCTCCTTTTCCTATAATTGATTGAGTATCAGCCATTATTTACCTTTCTTTGATCTTGTTTTTACTTGGTTTTTAGTTGGGTTATCTAGTCCCCTTATTAATTCAACCTCAAGATTTGCTCCTGGTTGAGCTTTAAGGTTATTATAGTGAAGTTTTCCCTTAATATTTGCAGTAGATTCTATTGAAAGTGTATCTGCAAAAACATCTCCTTCAAAATTTCCACCTATTGATGATTGAAGTGCTTTAATATTACCTTTCAGATTTCCTTCAGATGAAATATTTATATGATCGCATTCAACATTGCCTTTAACCTTACCTTTGAGAACAAGGTTTCCACTACACTTTATATTTCCATTTATTTGCATTTCAGTACCTATTACACTCGATGATGATGTAGTTTTTGTAGGTTTATCAGAATCTCTTGAAAACATTGGAAAATTTCCTTAAAATCATATGATTATCATAAAAAAAAAAAAAAAAAAATTTTTATCTTAATAATTTTGGCTTACTAAATGCATAAATTCATCTATATTATAAAAAATTATGAATGAACCAGTAATTGACATAAGAGATAGAATCGAAAAAATGAGGAATCAAATGACACCTCAATCTTCGCAAAAGCAAGAAAAGTCTTTTCAAAAATCTTCAAAGACCGACGATTATGAGATAGATAACGTTAATTCGGAAAAAACCAATTTTAGTGAAACTTCAACTAAAGATAAATATAAAGACGAACACAAAAGAAGTATTTCAGATGATGTGACTGAGAAAAAAAAAGAATTTAATAAAAATTTTGAAGATACTGAAACAATTACTAAAATTAATGTTGAACAAAACAATAAAACAGGTGACTATTTTTCCTCAAACACTTCTCAGAAAAGTCAAAATGAATCTAAACTAAAATCAAAGTCAGTCAAACAAGAAGAAGCAACATTTCCTCAATTTAGTTTGAACGTAAGCAATCCTATATCTTGGAAACTTATGCTATTAATTATGGTAATGCAACTACTCACAAATATTATGTTAGTTGTAGTACTTTATTTAAAATAGAAAATGCTTAGCAATTTTTTTAAAAA
>CACJRF010000018.1 GCA_902595755.1 uncultured Alphaproteobacteria bacterium
TAGTTCACTCAATTGGCGGATTATTAATATTCACCTACGGTTTAGGAAAATTTTTTATTTAAAAATATTTTATGTTTAAGCCCTTTAATCCGCAGTATCCATTCGGATTTTTATGAAGATACTTTTGATGATAATCTTCAGCTAAAAAAAATTTAGATAAAACTCCAATCTCGGTTTTTAACACTCCCTTTGATTGAGCTTTAAGTGTTTTTTGATACTTTTGTTTGGTTTGGTTTATTATTGGTAACTCATCCACGTTATCTGTTAAAATAATTGATCTATACTGAGTACCAATATCATTTCCTTGTCTATTGAACTGCGTTGGATCATGTGACTCCCAGAAAACACTCAATATCATTTCAAGATTACTTATATTTTGATCATAAACAACTCTTACAACTTCAGCATGGCCCGTATCTCCAGAACAAACATCTTCATAGTTCGGGTTTTCCGAATTTCCTCCAGCGTAGCCAACTGCTGTTGAGTAAACACCATCAACACTCCAAAATTTTCTTTCTGCACCCCAAAAACAACCCATACCAATATAAATTTGGAAAAGATTATCAGGTTTAGGTTCTCTGTAGTCTATATTTAAAATAGAAGTTTTAGTCATAATTAATTGACATTAATAATTGCCTATTTAATATATGAGTTATGTTTAGTGCTCGCAAGAGTTAAAAGGGAAACCAGTTTAAATCTGGTGCAGCCCCCGCTACTGTAAGTCGTGTGTTATGTCATTATGCCACTGAATATTAATTGGGAAGGCGACATATCCGTAAGCGACAAGCCAGGAAACCTGCTAAAACAGCGTCATTCAATCAGGCTACGGGTAGGTCTTCTGATTATGGTTTACCATTGAGGTGACGTGTCAACCTCAGTGGGATTAATCCCGCTTTTATTAATTTGAACCAAATGGTTCTAAAATTTGAAGGGATTAACATGAAATATATTTCATTTTTAGCTTTTTTTATTTCACTAATTATTACACTCAATCCATTAAGAGCTCAGGAAACTGAGGATGAAATAAAAGTGATATCGTCTAAGTTAATTAAGAATCAACTCTCAGGAGGTACTACACACATAATCACTAGAGAAGACATTCAAAATTATTCAGAAGAAACATTACCTCAAATTATATCAAGACTTCCAGGTATAGAATTTAAAGATCTGTATGGTAGTGGTTTTGGTGCTTACCAAAGTATTGATGTAAGAGGTTTTGCAGATACAGCAAAATCTAACACGGTTATTTTACTTAATGGTCAAAAACTTTCAAATATAGATTTGTCATTCGTAGATTTTACAAATATACCAACTGACACCGTTCAAAGAATTGAAGTTATAAAGGGAAATAGTGCCGGAGTTCTTTATGGTGGAAATGCTACGGCCGGAGCAATTAATATAATTACGGATCAACTGCCAGGTTTTGAGGACAAATATTCTATATCAACATTATTTGGATCGTATGGGAAATTTGAAGGTTTTGTATCAGGAACAAAATCAATAAAAGACTTTTCTGTAACTGGCAACTCAAACTATATTGTTTCCGATGGGTATAGACGAAATAATGGACTTCGTCAAAAAAATGGTAACATTGAAATAAATGGATTAATTAATGATAAAAATTCTATTCATTTAAACCTAGTTGCACACGATCAATACATTGAATTGCCAGGTGATGTTCCCGTAAATACATTCTCAGGTGGCGCACTAAATGGCCAAAATGGATTCCCAATAGATCCTAGGTCAACAGACACACCAAGAGATTTTGCCACAAATTACGGGCAAAAGATTTTTTTTAACACTGCATACTCTCCTAATGAAGATTTAGAATTAATTAATGACGGTAGTTATAGATTTAATAAAAGTCAGGGCTTTTTTTTCTCAACTGGAATTACAGATACTGAAATGAATGTCGTATCTTATAATCCAAAAGTTAAGTTAAGAAATGAGTTATTTGGCTTTTCGTTTGATAATATATCAGGTATCGATTTAAATTATACTTATTACAGGTCTGATAGAATGCCAACATCTGGTGGAGCTACTCAACAGGTTTATAAATTCTCAGATACCAATTTAGGTTTCTATTCAAATTTTGAGTCCCAAATTGATTCAAATAATAAAGTAGGTGTTGGAGCAAGGTTTCAAGGAAATTGGTTAAAGGCATCAGATTTTGTAGGCCCTGCCTCTGGGGCATTCAGAACAAACAATAGAGATTCATTAACCTATGATCCCCAATATGCATTACATTTAGGCTATGAAAGAAACTTAAATTCAATGGGTGTTATCTTTGCAAGAATAGGAAGAAGTTTCACATACCCAAATGTTGATCAAAGAGTCGGACATACTCCGTTTAATGTAAGTCATGATTTTAAATTAAGAACCCAAACATCTAACGATTATGAAATTGGCCATTCATTCAAAAATAAAAGTTTCTCTTTTCATAATACATTTTATTATATGAACTTACGGAGTGAAATCTACTATGATTCTGTAGATTTTCTTAATAAAAACCTAGACCCTAGCAAAAGATATGGGGTTGAATCTTCATTAAATTATCCGGTAAATTCATTTATAACGTTAGACAATAGTTTTACCTTTGCAAAGGCTAAAATGAGAAGCGGAAATTATAAAAGCAAAGAAATACCAGGAGTACCAAGCATAAGTAACACATTTGAAATTACATTTAACATACTAGAGGATTTAAATTTTTCAACAAATTTATATTACAAAGGTAGTACGCGAATGATTAATGATACAAGAAATTTTCAAGTTAAGATGCCTGAATATTATTTATTGAATATGGGACTAAAAGGTAATTTTAAGGGATTCAAATTTGCCTTACTAGCAAATAATGTTCTTGATAAAAGTTACTATAACTATGCTGTTGCAAGTGCCTCGACCTATAACGCTTATAATACATATCCTTTATCTGAATTTAATATGATGTTTAAGCTGAGTAAGGATTTTTAATTAATGTTTTTAAAAAAAAATATTATCTCATTCGTTTTATCAGCCTCCATTCACTCATTGGTTCTGACCTATATTGTTTATGATGAAAAATTTATCAGATCTGATACGTCCATGACAGTTGTGAATCTTGTAGAAATTTTTCCAACTTCTCAATTAAACACAAATAGTAAAATTGATAAAAATATAAGTTCCACAAACAAAGTAGAAACTAAACAATTGAAAACTAATCAATTACAAAATATTAACTATACTTCTATCAATGATGTTAATAAAAAAAAAATACAAAAATATGATATTGAGCAAATAGTTAATAATTCTCAGAATCAAATAAAAAGTAAGTTTAATAAAGAAATTAATATTAATACGAATATTACAAGTCCAACTTCTAAAAATATCAAATCTAGGGCAAAATATAAAATTGGAACTATTGAAAATCCTCACCCTGAGTATCCAATAATTGCAAGAAAAAAAGGATGGCAAGGAAGATTACTGTTAGCTGTTCACATTGATAAAAATGGTAATGTTTTAAACGTTCACGTAAAGGAAACGAGTGGATTTGAGGTTCTTGATAAAGTTAGTGTAAAAACAATTAGGGATTGGAAGTTCTTGCCAGCTCGTCATGGTGATAGCAACGTTGAGGATAATATTAACATTCCAGTAAGTTTCAAATTGATAAATTAATTTAAAAAGATGTGGCGTCCCCTACGGGATTCGAACCCGTGTTGCCGCCGTGAAAGGGCGGTGTCCTAAACCACTAGACGAAGGGGACAAAAAAACTTGAAAAACTTTAATAACAATATATATATCTATTTTTTGAATTATGTAAATTAAATTATTATGGTTAAGTATTATATATTTGTCTTTTGTTTTATCTTTTCAATATCTTCAATTGCCAAAGAGGCTGTCAATAATGTATGTAATGTTAGAGGTTATGAAATAATCTTTCCGTATGAGAAGGGTGTGAACGAAATAAAGAAAAAGTTTTCTAATTCACCCTCAATTATGAATAGTGAGCTTAATAAATTTAAAGTCTTCTTTGAAAAAAACTTTTATGGAATTTCTCTATATAAAGAAGCAGGTTGCTCAAATGCAAGATTGACAGAGTATCTCCAATGCTTAGTTAGTACTGACGGCAAAGATTGTAAAATTTATTATAGTCAAATGCGAATTGTTGACTAATTCATTTTTTCAAAATATCCTCAATTATAAGCTCAACATTTTCATTTCCATTCCACCTATTTAGTTGTAAAGTACAAATAACATCTAATTCCTTCTCATCCTCATCAGTTAAAATTTTAGCAATTTCAGTTTGAATACAGTTAAAAGCAATGGATTTAATCGAATTACCATATATGTCATTTAAATAAACAATAAGATGTATTTCAGCAGCAGGTTTTACAAAAGTCTTAATACAATTTCTGATTAGAAATTTAGGTTTTGGATTACCCATTCCATACGGTTGAAGCTTTGTAATACTTTTATAAAGATCTAAATTTACAGAAGATAAATTTATTTCCAAATCATAATTTTTTTCATGATGAATATCAGATACTGAAAATTTATTCTTTATATAATCCTTAAAAGCGTCAATTTTCTCATTTAAAATGGAAAACCCTCCGGCCATTTCATGTCCTCCTCCAGATATTAGAAAGCCATCACGAACTGCCTTAATTATAAAATCACCCATGTGAAAATTTTTAACTGATCGACATGAAGCTTTACAAACATTTTCATCTTCTGAAATTACAATTGAAGGTCTTTTAAAATTTTCGGTTAGCTTTCCAGCCACAATTCCAATTACTCCAGGATGCCAATCTTTTGAATGAACACAAATAATTTCCTCACTATTATTATTTGCTTGGTTGATGGCTTGTAACTCAACTTTTTTTTCAATTTTTTTTCTAAGTTGATTATAATAATTTAACTTTTCGGCAATTGATAAATTTAAATCATTTCTATTATTTATTAATAAAGTAGCGCCTAGTTTTGAATCACCTACTCTACCTGCTGCATTTATTCTTGGGCCTAAAACAAATCCTAAATGATATTCACTGATTTCATCTTTTATTGATGAACAGTCAACTAAACTTTTGATACCAGAATTTAGAAGTTTATTCATAACCTTTATTCCTTGTTTAACTAACGCTCTATTTACTAAATCTAACTGAACTAAATCGCAAATAGTGCCTAATGCGACTAGATCTAAAAGTTTTAAGAGATTAGGTGGTTCAGAATTAGTAAAAAAGTTGTTTTCTTTTAAACTCCTATTTATTGAAATAATCAAAAAAAAAACTACACCAGCTGCGCAAAGATTATTTAAATTTGATTTGTCTGCTTTTTTATTTGGATTAACAATAGCAAAAGCATCTGGAAGCTTGTCTCCTTCTAGGTGATGGTCAACAACAATAATGTCAATACCTTTACTATTAGCATGATTAATCTCTTCATTAGAAGATGTTCCACAATCAAGTGTAAGTATTAGTTCGCATTTTTTTTCTTTCAAAATATCAAAGGCTTGCTTATTGGGGCCATAACCTTCACCTATTCTATCAGGAATATAATATTCAAAAGTTGCACCAATAGATTTTAAATAATTACAGACAATAGCAGTAGATGATGAACCATCAACATCATAGTCCCCAAAAATTCCTATCTTTTTTTTTCTTTTAATAAAATTACAGATTTTATCAGAAGCTTTTTTCATATCATCAATGGTATGAGGATCTGGTAATAAATTTTTAAGCTTAGGATTGATGAAATCATCAATATCCTGAAGAGCAATGTTTCTAGATACTAACAGTTGGAGAAGAATATCTTCATTTGGAAATTTATTTTTTAACGAATTAAATAGAGTTTTATCATGGTTTCTTTCTGACCAAAAATTACCTTTAAAAGAATAATATTTCTCTAACTTATTGTTTTTTACAGCGACTTGATTTAATTTATCCATTATTTATTAACAATTATCATAAATTTGTATGCAAAGTAATAACAATATACTTATTGCCCAAGGTGGTGGTCCAACAAATGTGATTAACCAATCGTTAGTAGGCATAATTAATGGAGAAAAGAATAAAAATTCAAACATTATAGGCGCCATCAACGGCGTTAGAGGAATTATTGACAATAATTTTATAAAATTATCAAAATTTAATGATGTGAATTTAAAAAAAATTCAAAATACTCCGGGTGCCGCCCTTGGTTCAACTAGAGATAAACCTGATGAAAAATATTGTCATGAAATACTTAAGATTTTAAATAAAAAAAAAATTAAAAGATTCTATTATATTGGTGGAAACGACTCTTCAGATAGTCTAAGGATTATTTCAAATTATGTTAAAGAGAAAAACTATAGCACTCAATGTATTCATATTCCAAAAACAATTGATAACGATCTAGTTAAAAATGATCACACACCTGGTTTTGGCTCAGCAGCAAAATATGTTGCACAACTATTTTCAGGAATAAATTACGATGTAAGATCGCTACCAGGTGTTTACCTTGGAATTGTTATGGGAAGACATGCTGGATTTCTTACAGCAGCCTCAAGTTTGTTAAGAAAATTAAGTAGTGATGGACCACACCTAATTTTCCTTCCAGAATATTCATTCAAAATAAAAGACTTTTTAGAGCAAGTGAAAAAAATTTATGATAAATATGGAAGGTGTATTATTGCTGTGTCAGAAGGGATACAAGACAATAAAGGGAATTTAATATCAAAAAAAATTATTCAGAATAATGAGTATGATGCCCACGGTAACATTCAGCTTTCTGGCTCTGGTGTTTTAGGAGATTATCTTTCCAATATATTAAAGACAAAATTGAAGATAAAAAGAGTTAGAGCTGACACATTAGGCTACGCACAAAGAAGTTTCTTAGGTGCAGTTTCAGAAGTTGACCAAAAAGAGGCCTATAATATAGGTTTAATGGCTACAAAATTTTCAATTAAAACTAGCTCACCTTTTTCAGTAGCAATTAAAGAAAGAGAGAGATTTGACGCTAAATATAATATAAAGATTATTATGAATAAATTGGAAGATGTTGCAGGAAAAACTAAGGTGATGAAAAAAGAATTCTATGATACTAAAACGTTTAATGTGACAAAGAAATTTAGAGATTACTGCTTACCGATAATCGGTAAAGATATTCTAGATACACTCTCAATAATTTAACTTATAAAATTTTCTATACGATAATAGATTGTTTTTTTTTTAATAAATTTCATTTTATTTATTTTCGCTAAGGCTAAAAACATATTTTTCTCATTACAATCATGAGTAGTAATAACTATTGTCGCACCTTTAGAATTTTTATTTTTTGACTCTTTTTGAAGCATAGATTTCATTGAGATATTATTTTTTTTAAATTCATCTGCTATTCCAGATATTACACCAGGTTTATCTTCGGTAGTAAATCTTAAATAATAAGATCCAAATCTATTTTCTACAGTATCCATTTTAAAATTTGATTTTTTTTTATGTTTTGAACCAGTTTTATTTAATTTTATAATACTTATTATATCGCTTATGACTGAGGTAGCTGTTGGAAGCGAACCTGCACCTTCTCCTTGAAAAAAACTTTTCTTACAGAAATTAGATTCTACAACAACACCATTGTATACGTCATCAACATTCGCAATAAAATTATTCTTAGCTACAAGACATGGATAAACATAATTTTTAATTTCTTTACCTTTTAACTGACTTATACCTACCATTTTAACTTTATACCCTAGGGAGTCTGCATACTTAAGATCTGAAAGATCAATATTCCTAATACCTTCAGCCTTTATATTTTTCAGATCACAATTTGTTTGAAATGCTAATGAACATAATATTGACAACTTATGTGCTGTATCAATACCATCAATATCAAAAGTAGGATCTGATTCGGCGTACCCTAAATTCTGAGCATCCTTAAGAATTTCTGAGAATTTTTTATTCGTTGTTAACATCTTTGTAAGAATATAATTTGAGGTTCCATTCAAGATACCATAAATTCTGCTAATATTATTAGATACTAAAAATTCATCGATGATTTTAATTATGGGGATACCACCAGCTACTGCTGCTTCAAATTTTAACGAAACACCTACATTATTTGAAATTTTATTTAAATCTTTCCAGTATCTTGAAATAAGTGCTTTATTTGCCGTTACAACATGCTTTTTCTTTTTAAGTGCATTAAAAACAATTTTTTTGGCAACTCCATTATCACCTCCAATCAATTCAACAAGAATATCATAATTATCATATTTTAAAAATTCTTCCGCATCACTAAAAATGCAAGTTTTTTTAAATAAGGATTTTTTAGGTATGTTAATCTTTTTTCTGGATGCAATTGCCGTGATCTCTATGTCTGAGGAACCGTTTCCATTGACTTCTAAAATTTTAAGAAGACCTTTTCCAACAGTTCCGATACCTGCAATTGCAATCTTTTTTTTTTTTAGTGCCACACAACACTCTTTAATAAATAATAAAAATTTCTGTTCTTTGATTTGCAGTCGTACCTGCCGGCATATCTTCTCTATACAAAGGTTTGGAATCTGAGACTGCCTCAGTTATTAAATTTTCACTTGGAAAATTATATTTCTCTACCACAATATTTGCAACTTTTTGAGCCCTTTTATGAGAAATTGAAAAATTAACCAGCTTATGTTTATTTAGCGGCATGTCTTTAGTTCGTTTACTTGCATGCCCAACTATCTTAATCTTAGCATTTCTCTCTTTCGCAAGTTTCACAATTTTTTTTATTTTTTTCAGACCATTATAATTTACAAAACTGGATCCAGAAGGAAAGTTTATCGTGGCTATTCTATATTGAATTTTGTCTCTGAGCTCTAATTTTTGTATAGGAGGTAAAGAAATCTTTGGCTTTTCATCTACTTTTACTTGATCATTTTTTTGATCAGTTTCACCTAGTATTATGCTATCATACTCTTTGACTGGAGAAGATTCTAATTTTTGTTCAGAATCCTTAATTGAAATTGAGTCATTTTTATCTACATTTTCAATATCAATTTCATCATTCAAAACTTCACTTTCTAAAAAATTTTGATCCTCAGCAGATTTAAGTTCAAGATCCAGATCAGATTCTAGTTTAGGCACTGAGTCCTCAGAATCTAATACATAGTCTGCTACACCACAACTATAGATAAAACCGAAAGCAAAAATTATTATGATATTACGGATTTTATTAAACATTATTCCTCCAAGAGAATTATAAATTAAAAAATCAAATCTCAAACTATTTTTTTAAAAATTCTTTACTAAGTTGATAGTAAACATCTGGAGTATTTACTAATAATTTTTCTTCTGTTTTAGTAATTTTTCTGATGAACTTTGCTGGATTACCTGCCCATAGCTCTTTACTTTTAACAAGTGACCCAGGAGTTACAACTGCTCCAGCTGCAATAAAGGCATTATTTTCAATTATGCTTTGGTCTAATATTACAGATCCCATTCCAATTAGTGAATAATCACCAATCTCACAAGCATGAATAGTTGCATTGTGACCAACAGTTACATGGTCTCCTATAATTGTTGGACTTCCTTTTTC
>CACJRF010000019.1 GCA_902595755.1 uncultured Alphaproteobacteria bacterium
CCAAAGCATTGGAATCTTTTGTTGTTTCATAAGCATCTTTACAATAAGTAATACTATTGGAAAAATCTATAAAATACTTTTTTGCTTCGTTCATTCCTTCAGGATCAAAAACTTTCAACTTACATTTTTTTTCTATAAGTTTAGGAATTAAGTCAAGACTTGGACTATCCCTCATATCATCAGTATTTGGTTTAAATGTTAAACCTAAAATAGCTATCGTTTTACTATCAATATTTTTAGGAAGTGTTTTTATTATTTTCTTATATATATTTTGTTTTCGTTTTTTATTACTTTTTACAACATGCTCTACCAAACCAATAGGAGAATTATAATCTTGGGCTGTTTTTACTAAAGCAAGAGTATCTTTGGGGAAACATGAACCACCATATCCGGGACCAGGGTGTAAAAATTTTTTCCCTATCCTCCCGTCTAATCCAATGCCAGTAGAAACATCACTTACATTAGCACCAACTTTTTCACACAAATCTGCAATTTCGTTTATAAAAGTAATTTTTGTTGCTAAAAAAGAATTTGCTGCATACTTAATCATTTCAGCAGTTTCTCTCTTTGTAAATAAAATTGGTGTTTCCAATAAAAAGAGTGGTCTATATAATTCTTTTAGAATATCTTTCGCTTTTTCACTTTCACAACCAATAACTACCCTATCAGGTCTCATAAAGTCATCAATCGCTGAACCTTCTCTCAAGAACTCTGGGTTAGATGCCACTTCAAAATTTAATTCTGGATTTATTTCTTTTATAATCTCATATACTTTTTTCCCTGTTCCAATTGGAACAGTTGATTTATTTACTATTACGGCAAAATGGTTAAGTGTTTTTGCAATGTCTTCTGCAGCACTGAAAACATAAGATAAATCCGCATGCCCATCACCTTTTCTCGATGGTGTTCCCACGGCAATGAAAATAGCGTCACTTCCATCTATAGAATTTCCTATATCTGTTTCAAAGGATAGTCTATTGGCTTGAACATTTTTCTTGACTAATTCATCAAGTCCTGGCTCAAAGATCGGGATAACACCATTTTTTAGGTTATTAATTTTTTTTGTATCTTTATCTACACATACAACTTTAACTCCAAACTCTGCAAAACACGTCCCAGATACCAGACCAACATAACCAGTTCCAATTATAGTAATTTTCATATTCTTCTAATAATTTTTTTTAATTCTGTTTTTATATCTTTATCATTTAAACCAAATTTAAGATTTGCCTCAATAAAACCTAATTTATTACCACAGTCAAAACGTTCGCCATCAAATTTCAAACCAAATAAACCTGGTTTTTCAATTAACTCATTTAGACTATCAGTTAATTGAACTTCATTATTATGTCCTGATCTCATTTTTTTTAGATTCTCAAAAATTTTTTCATTCAATAAGTATCTGCCTACCACAGTGAGATTTGATGGCGCCTCTGAAACTTTTGGTTTTTCAACTAGGTTCATAATTTTATAGGATTTTCCATATTTTTTTGAATAACTAATAACACCGTATTTATATACTTGTTTTTTATCAACTGCCTCTAGAGCAATTACAGATGAATAATTATTTTTTTTAGATAAATCTATTAATTGTTTAGTAACAGGAATTTTTGACATTATTATGTCATCTGGAAGAATAACAACAAAATTTTCATTTTTATTTATAAGTCTTGAAGCACATAAAACTGCATGTCCAAGTCCTTTAGGCTCACTTTGAATAACAAATGAAAAACTTCCTAACGAGTGTTGAATATTAATAGATTCTAGCTCTTTTTTTTTTTGTTTTTTTTTTAACAAATCCTCTAAAAGTACTGATTTATCAAAATGCTCCATTATAGAACTTTTCCTTGAGGAGGTAACAAATATCATTTGTTCAATCCCAGACTTTGCTGCCTCAATTACAGCCCATTCAAGTACAGGTTTATCTAAAACAGTTAACATCTCCTTGGGTACAGCTTTTGTTGCAGGAAGAAATCTTGTTCCCATACCAGCAATAGGAAATATGGCTTTTGTTACTTTTGTTGTCATTGCAACAGAGGTTAATATAAAAAAAAAAAATCTCAACCTAAAAGAATATCTCTTGCTTTATTTATTCTTTTTGTAATCCATTCTGAGCCACCTAAATCAGGATGATTTTTTTTAATAAGTTTGTTATACCTTTGAATTATTTCATCTTTAGTTGCTTTTCTATCTAAACCAAGAATTTCTAGTGCTTCGTCCCTATCCATTTTTTTAAAATTTACTGATTCTGTTTTTTTACTAAAAAAAATGCTTTTCAAAAAAGTCAAAACAGGCATCCATTTAAAAAACAATACAAATACCAAAGGTATCATCGAAACAATCTTTGGGTTAAATCTCATTAAAAAAATCAAAAAAAGAATTAAACATATAAAAATAAAAAGTTTTAAATATTTTTTAAATTTGTATTGTGATAAATGTATAAAATTCACAAAAATAGAAAGCAATATTGTGATTATTATAATACTAATAACTAAATAAATAAACATATGAACTCTGAAAAATATAAACTCTTATACTTTGTAAGTGAAGATGAATATTTTATTTCTCATAAAATTGAACAAGTACGAGATGCATTAAAAAAAAATATTGACGTTTTAGTGGTAACAAAATTTAAAAAAAAAGAAAAACAAATACTAGATGCTGGTTTCAAAACGAAACATATCGACTTTGATCGCAAATCAATAAATCCAATCAAAGAGTTTCTATGTATTTTAAAGCTATTAACCATAATTTTTAAATTCAAGCCTAATATAATTCAAGCGAATGCTCTTAAGCCAATATTATATGTTTCATTGATTTCTAATTTCTTGAGTAAAAATACAAAAATTATTCTTTGTGTGGTAGGGCTGGGTTATTTATTTATAAAAAAAAGTAAGAAAAATTTTTTAATAAAAAATATATATCTTTATCTAATGAAGTTTACTTTAAGAAAACAAAATTCTATCTTTATTTTTCAAAATAATGAGGATAAAAAATTCTTTTTGGATAAGAACTTATTAAGAAATACAAGTTATAAAATTATAAAAGGTTCAGGAGTCGATATTGAAAAATTTTGCAGTAAAAAAGTCAAGAAAATTTATGATATAATTTTTCATTCTAGATTATTATATGATAAAGGATTTAATGAAATCGTGAAGGCAATAAAGATTCTTAGAGAAAAAAAAATATACCCAAAAATTTTAATTTTGGGAGATCCTGATGAATCAAATAGATCATCAGTTGATAAATCTATTATCACTTCAATGGTTCAAAAAAAAATGTGCTTTTGGATAAATAAAGTAGATAACGTAATACCATATTTACAAAAATCAAAAATTTCCATACTTCCATCTTACAGAGAAGGTTTACCTAAATCATTATTAGAGGCAGCTAGTTGCAAGTTACCTTTAGTAGCAACCGATGTCCCAGGTTGTAGAGAAATATGTAAAAATAACTTCAACGGAATTCTTGTCCCAAAAAAAGATTATAAGTTTCTTTCTAAAGCTATTGAAAAGTTATTAAAAAACAAAGCATTAATGTTAAAATATGGGGAAAATGGAAGAAAGTTAGTCAAAGAACAGTTTTCTCTTAAAATTATTTCTGATCAATTTATGAAAATCTATCTTGATGCTTACTAGAAAAGTCCTTGTATTTTTCCGTCATCCCCGATTTTCACTTCATATGCAGCAGGCTTTTTAGGTAAACCTGGCATAGTCATGACATCACCAGCTATTGCAACAATAAATTCGGCTCCTGCTGATAGACGAACTTCTCTAATATTAATTTCATGGTCTATTGGCGCACATTTTTGTGAAGGATCAGTACTAAAACTGTATTGAGTTTTTGCCATACATACAGGAAAACGGTCATATCCCATAGAGGAAATTTCATTTAACTTTTTGAAAGCTTGTTGAGAAAAAGAAACATTACTAGCCCTGTAAATTTCTTTTGATATAATTTCTATTTTTTTTTGGGGAGAATCATTATCCTCATAAAGAAATTTTAATTTATCTTTATTATTTTCAACTATATTAACAACCTTTTCAGCTAAATTAGCCGCACCTTCCCCACCTTTTGCCCAATGTTCTGCTAAGATTGCCTCAACATTAAATGAGTTACAAACCTCTATTACTTTTTTTATCTCATCCTCAGTATCTGTTGGAAATCTATTTAGTGCTACCACTGTAGGTAAGCCAAATTTTGCTAAATTTTCTAAATGTCTAATAAGATTTGGTAATCCATCCTCAACAGCCTTTAAATTTTCTTCTGAAAGCTTTTTTGGATCAACATTTCCATGAAGTTTAAGTGCTCTAACTGTAGCTACAACTACAGCACAAGAAGGAGATAAACCAGATTTCCTACACTTTATATTTAAAAATTTTTCAGCACCTAAATCAGCTCCAAATCCTGCCTCAGTTACGACATAGTCTGCAAGTTTTAATGCTGTTTTTGTTGCAATTACAGTGTTACAACCATGAGCAATATTAGCAAAAGGCCCACCATGGATAAAAGCAGGGTTGTTTTCAAGTGTTTGAACTAAATTTGGTTGCAGGGCATCTTTAAGTAAAACTGCCATCGCTCCATCGGCTTTAATATCATTGCAGAAAATTGGTTTTAAGTCTCTAGTATACCCAACTATAATTTTTCCTAATCTGTTCGTAAGATCATCAAAATCTTTAGACAAACAAAGAATTGCCATGACTTCTGAGGCAACTGTTATATCAAAACCATCTTCTCTAGAAAAACCATTTGCAATTCCACCTAGCGAGCTGGTAATAGTTCTTAAAGCTCTATCATTCATATCGACAACTCTTCTCCAAGAAACTCTTCTAGAGTCAATATTTGGTTCTAAATTCCAATATATATGATTATCAACCATTGCTGATAAGAGCATATGAGCAGATGTAATTGCGTGAAAATCACCGGTAAAGTGAAGGTTAATATCCTCCATCGGAACAACTTGAGCATAACCTCCTCCAGCCGCCCCACCTTTCATACCAAAACACGGGCCTAAACTTGGTTCCCTTAATGCGACCATTGCATTTTTACCGATATGATTCAGGCCATCAGTTAGTCCAACCGACGTAGTTGTTTTTCCTTCCCCAGCTGTTGTAGGTGTCATTGCTGTTACGAGAATTAGTTTTCCCTCTGGCTTACTTTCATTAGATTTGATATAATCAGAGTCTAACTTTGCTTTATAATGACCGTAAGGAATTAAACTATCGCTATCAATTGAAAGTCTTTCCTTTGCTAAATTAGTAATTTTTTGTTTATCAGCTAACCTAGCAATTTCTAAATCCGATTTATAATCTGTCATAATCTTTAGAATAATGTATTATATTGTTTTGATCTACAACTTTTTAAATTCAAAGTTCTAAGTAAGTTTTTTTTTTCTGAAATTTGATCAAGATATAAATTTTGTAAAGAATAAGCTTCCATTTCTTTAAAAGCATTTGCAATATTTTTATTCAAAGTAAACTGAAAAGCATGAATCATTTCATGAAGAAGTATAGATTGATAACAGGGCTCTTCAAGATTACCTTTTGCTATAAACACACCATGATTAGGATCAAAGTAAGCAATAATTGGGCATTTACCATTACAAACCTTTTCTTGAATTATTTTTTTATCAATTACATTTACTGAATAATCAAATTTACTGATTTGGTAATCTGTGTTATTAGAGATCCATATTAATAATACAAAAATTAAATTCGATAAAGTCATAACTTATGCCATTAAAAGATGAAACAGTAATCACGGCTGAAATTCTTCTAGATCTTAAATGTATTAATTTTAGCCCAAAAAAACAATTTAAATTAACTTCGGGGAAAAAAAGCCCGATTTACTGTGATTGCAGGAGGTTAATATCTTTTCCAAAAGAAATGAAAACTATTACAAACCTTGCAGTGAAAAAAATAAAATCTCTTAATAATTTAAAAAAAATTTCCAACATTGCAGGAGGAGAATCTGCAGGAATTCCTTTTGCTACATTAATAGCATCAAAATTAAACTTACCAATGACCTATATACGAAAAGAAAAAAAAAAATTTGGTAAAAACTCACAAATCGAAGGAGTAATTAAACCTAAAGAAAATGTAATATTAGTTGAGGATTTAATGACTGATGGTGGAAGTAAATTAAAATTTTTTCAGGCGCTCGAAAATGCCAAATGTAATACAAAAGCCCTATTTGTCATTTTTAACTATGGCATAATAGAAAAGAATTTTAAATTTAAAAAGAAAAAAATTAGCCTCATCTCATTAACAAATTGGAATGCAGTTTTAAAAGTTGCTAGGGGGAAAAAAATCATTGATGAAAAAGATATTATGATTATCAATGATTTTCTAAGAACTATTGGGGTTAAAAATTAGATATTTTTCCTTTAAATGTGGTGCTATTTAAAGCTAACTTACTTTTTTCTATCAAACCGGACTTAAAACCCAATCTTCCGGAGGCAACTGCTAACTTCATTGCTTCAGCCATAGTCGGTGGATCCAAAGACCTTGCAACAGATGAGTTAAGCAAAACACCGTCGAAACCAAGTTCCATGATTTTTGATGCATCACTAGGTTGGCCTATACCAGCATCAACAAAAATTAGTCCACTACACATTTTTCTAATAAGCTCCAAATTATGCTCATTTCTTATACCCAAACCTGAACCTATTGGAGAAACCAGAGGCATGACTGAAACACACCCCTCATCTTCAAGTCTTTTACAAAGGATAGGATCATCAGAACAATATGCAAAAACTTTAAAACCTTTTTTTATGAGTTCTTTGCACGTTTCAAAAAGTTCAATTGGATCTGGAAGTAACATTTCTTCATCGCTTATAAGTTCTAGTTTAATCCAGTTTGTTTGGAGTAGTTCTCTAGCTAATTCAGCAGTTAATATTGCTTCTTTTTTTGTAAAACACCCTGCAGTATTTGGAAGAAATCTAAACTTTTTTTTTACCTGTTTAATAAAATCATTGTCGCCTGAAACATTTAATCTTCTAACTGCCATTGTAATGATTTCACTACCAGATTTTTCCAAAGATTTATTTAATATATCAATATTTGGAAAAAGAGAAGTTCCCATTATTAATCTTGATTCAAAACTTATACCATCTATAAACAACTTATCCATTATTTCATCCTCCAGCAAATGGAACAACAATTTCAATTCTGTCATTTTCAGATATTTTAGTTTTATTCCATTCAGATTTTTTGACTAACGTCTCATTTAGTGCTACTGCAATATTACTAGAATCAATACCTTTTTTTTCGATAAATTTCTCGATTAAGCAACTTAATTGAAAATTAGTAAGCCTGTATTTGTAATTTAAACCGTTTATTAAAAAATTTTTTTCAGTATTCATAGTTTTAGAATAAACAAAAAAATTATAAATTAAATCTCTCGGGTGAAAAAAACTTATACTTTTTTTCAACATCATTATTACATACGTAATCAGCTAAAATCTTAGAACTAATTGGTGATAATAGAATACCATGTCTGTAATGTCCAAAATTACATAATATATTCTTTGAGATTGACTTTAAAGGGCCAATAACCGGGTAGCCGTCAATCATTGATGGTCTAAGGCCTGCTGTAAACTTTTTGAACTCTATATTTTCAATATTAGGAAAACATTCCCATAATGATTTTGTTAAAAAATATACCTCATCAAGATTTACTGTACTTTCGAAACCTTTTTCTTCCTCAGTTGCACCAACTGCTAATATATTATTTGTTCTTTGAG
>CACJRF010000020.1 GCA_902595755.1 uncultured Alphaproteobacteria bacterium
GGAAAGTGATATTGCAATATTTAATACTTGTCACATTAGAGAGAAGGCAGCAGAAAAACTTTTTTCTGATCTCGGAAGAATTTCTAAATATAAAGAGAATAAAAAAAAATCTGGAAGCTCGATGAAAATAGTTGTTACTGGTTGTGTTGCGCAGGCTGAAGGAGATGAAATTAAGAAAAGAAATAAATCGGTAGACTTAATATTTGGGCCTCAGAATTATCAGAATATAGTGGATGCCCTTAAAGTTGAAAATAAAAAATACGTATATGCAGATTTTTTATGCGAGGAAAAATTTGAATCCCTACCTATTAAGAACTCTCATGAGGTTAGCAGACTAGTTACAATTCAAGAAGGATGCGATAAATTCTGCTCTTTTTGTGTGGTTCCTTACACTCGAGGTGCTGAATTCTCAAGACCTGTTGAAGGAATATTCTTTGAGGTTAAAAAGCTTGCAGAAATGGGTGCTAAAGAAGTGATTTTACTTGGCCAAAATGTAAGTTCATATAATTCAAATATTTTTGAAGATGGTGCAGAGGTTTCAGTTAAATTATCAAAACTATGTAATTTGATTTCAAGTATTAGCGGTCTTGAAAGAATTAGATATTTGACCTCTCATCCTAATGATATAAAAAACGATTTAATTAATGAGCACTGTAACAATAAAAAATTAATGCCATTTCTTCATTTGCCAATTCAGTCTGGGTCAGATAGTATATTAAAAAAAATGAATAGAAATCATTTGAGAAATGATTATTTAAAATTAGTAAAGAAAATAAAATCCAAGATCAATAATATGGCTTTTTCTTCAGATTTTATAGTTGGTTATCCTGGAGAAACAGAAGATGACTTTAATCAAACAATTGATTTGATAGAGCAGGTAGGTTTTGCTAGTTCTTATTCTTTTAAATATTCTCCAAGAGCAGGGACTCATTCATCATTAAAACATCTGGATATCATTAATGAAGATGTTGCGGATTTAAGACTTAAAAAAATACAAAGATTACTTAATAAACAGCAAGAAGAATTTAACCTTACTTTTATAGATAAGAATGAAGAAGTTCTCTTTACAGATATTGGAAAAAAAAATAATCAATTTGTAGGAAGGACAAAATATCTTCAACCCGTCCATGTGTTTTCAAATGTGGATATAATTGGAAGAAAATTAATAGTAAATCTTGAAAATTTGACTTCATTTTCATTTCATGGAAAGATCATCAACTAGGTCTAAGATTGAAAAAAAATTTTAAAAAAAATTTATTAAATTTTTCAAAGACTTTTTCATTTGAAGATAATTTAATTTTGCCAACAATTTATGGCGATGGAGATAAATTTTTAGATCAAATTGAAAACAGCCTAAATGTTAAGATTATCACTAGAGGAAATATAATTAAGATAGAGGGTTTAGAAGAAAACGTAAATTTAGCAAAAAAGCTTTTAATTAACTTATATAATTTAGCTATAAAAAATAACGAAATTGATGATGGAGAAATTCTAAGTCTTATAAAAATTGCTAAAAGTTCAAAAGCGTCTAAAGTTGACAACGATGTTGAAAAAATAGAGTCGCTATGTTTCCAAGCAGGAAAAAAACTTATTAAACCAAGAACCCGTAAGCAAGCTGACTATCTGAATTGTGTTAAAAACAAGCAAATGATATTCTGTTGTGGTCCAGCAGGTACTGGAAAGACCTACCTAGCAGTCGCCTTCGCAGTTTGGATGCTCAAAACAGGACAGATAGAAAAGATAATACTTACTCGTCCTGCTGTAGAAGCAGGAGAGAGGTTAGGATTTTTACCTGGCGACCTTAAAGAAAAAATAGATCCATACCTTAGACCAATCTATGACGCCTTAAACGATATGCTCCCATTCTCCGAGGTTTTAAAAAAGATTGAATCCGGCTTTATTGAAATTGCACCTCTGGCTTTTATGAGAGGGAGAACCCTCTCTAATGCATTTATAATATTAGATGAATCTCAAAATACTACTTCGATACAAATGAAGATGTTTCTTACAAGGTTGGGAGAAAACTCTAAGATGATAATTAACGGCGATCTTTCTCAAGTAGACTTGCCTTCTGGTACAAAATCTGGTCTTAGAGAATCCATTAAAATTTTAAATAATATAAAAGATATAGGTTTTATTAAGTTTGATGAAAAAGATGTAGTTAGAAACCCATTGGTATCAAAGATAGTATCAAAGTATGATAAATTTGAAAAAAGTGAAGGTGTTGGAAAAGAATACCTTTCCAAAAAAAAAAATGATTGAAATTGATTTTCATAAAAAACTAAAATCAGAAGAAATGGAGTTAAAAAACTATATTTTTAGCTCTGTAAAAAAATCTTTTGAGACACTGAAAAAAAATCAAGAGGACTATTATTTGTCGATATTTCTAACAAACAATTATGATATAAAAAAACTAAATAATAAATTTAGGAAAATAAATAAACCAACCAATGTATTATCATTTGCCCAAGATAAAAAGTTTTGTCTAGGTGGATCTAAGCACGTTATACTGTTGGGTGATATTGTGATATCTTTAGAAAAAATTAAGTCAGAAGCAAAAGAGTTAGAAAAAAAATTTTCCGATCACTTTATACATATATGCATTCACGGGTTGCTACATTTATTCGGCTTCAATCATAAAAAAGAATCCGAAGCAAAAATTATGCAGGAAAAAGAAATCTCTATCTTAAAACAACTTTCGATACCTTCCCCTTATTAAAATGTCCTTTATATCTAAAATCAAATCATTTTTTTTCAGTTCAAACAAAGAAAATATTAAGGATGTCTTAGAGGATATTATTGAAGATAATGGAAATTCAGTAGAAAGTATAGATGATGGTACAAAAAAAATATTTAAAAATATTATTCAACTTAATGATAAATGTATAGAAGATGTAATGATACCGAGAGCTGATATAGACTCAGTATCGTCAAGTATTAAGATAAATCAATTAATAACTTTTATAAATAAAACAAAACATTCAAGAATACCAGTTTACGAGGAGAATTTAGATAAAGTTATTGGGATGATACATATTAGAGATTTGTTTGAGAAAATTAATAAGTCCACAAAGGTTAAAAGAGATATTAAAATATCAAGGACTATCATTAGAAAGATTTTATTTTCCTCGCCTTCCATGCGAATTTTAGATTTGCTTCTAAAAATGAGGTCTGAGCAAATTCATATGTCCATAGTTGTTGATGAATTTGGAGGGACCAACGGTTTGGTGACGATCGAAGATTTAGTAGAGGAAATCGTTGGAGAAATTAAAGATGAGCATGATTTTGAAGAGATAGATATTATAAAAAAAATCTCAAAAAAAACTTATGAAGTTTCGGCAAGATTAACCGTTGATGAATTTGAAAAAAAGTTGGGGATCTTTTTTGAGAGTGTTGACAAAGAGGATATTGATACCGTAGGTGGGTTAGTTTTTAACCTGATAGGAAAAATACCCAGTAGAGGCCAAGTAATATCACATAAGTCAGGACTTGAATTTACTATTTTAGATGCAGATACCAGAAAAATTAAGAGACTGCTTGTAAATGTTAAGTAGTTTTAAAATTAGAAATCAGCTTCTTATTCTTTTTCTTTCGGGTGTTTTAGCGGGTTTTTCTATTTACTCCATTTACCTCACTCCATTATTGATTTTTGGTTATTGTTATTTTCTTAAAAAGCTAGAGACAAATAGAACTAAAAAAAATGCACTATACGACGGGGTCATATTTGGTACAGGTTACTTTTTTGGTTGTTTACATTGGATAGTATTTCCATTCTTAATATACGAAAAACATTTTATACTTGCACCTTTTATACTAATAATATTTCCAATATTGATGAGTATATTTTTTGCAGTCTCTACTATGTTAATTTATTTAACAAGAAGAATTAATCCAGATTTAAGATTTTTAAAAATTTCTTTAGTCTCAGTTATATTATTTTCTTCCGAGTGGGTGAGATCTTGTTTATTTGGTGGGCTCCCATTAAGTTTAACTGCTCATATATGGTCTTTTCAGTATCAGTTAATTTCAATAGCCTCTTATATTGGAGTCTTTGGTCTAAGTTATCTAACAATATATTGGCTTGTTCTGGTATCTAGTTTTTATACTAAAAAAGTAGTTTGTTTTTTCATAATCATTTTTTTCCCACTTTTCTTATATTTTATTCCTACATCAAATTATGATTATCAAAGCGCTCAAGAAAAATACCCAGTCAGAATTATACAACCTAATATCCCTCAAGAGGAAAAATGGAATAGAGCTCTTTATCAAAAAAACTTTGAAAAGTTAATTCATTTAACAAAAAAACAAATATCTAATGAAAAAATAATTGTAGTCTGGCCAGAAGTTGCATTAACGCTGTTTTTAAATGAAGAGAAAGAACTTCTAAAATATCTAAGGACGGTTTTACCCCAAAATATTATTTTAATAACAGGTAGTTTGAGAAGAGAGTTTCATGATTCAGGGTATAAAGTTTATAACTCTTTTTTTATTCTGAGTGACGATAAGGTTCAATATTATGACAAGATTAAACTTGTCCCATTTGGTGAGTTTATTCCCTTCAAAAATATTCTAGATTTTTTGAAGGTAACACCAGGTTCAACGAATTTTACTTCAGGTTTAAAAGAAAATAGCATTAAATTAAGTTTTAATAATGAGTCTATTTTTATTGAACCATCTATTTGTTTTGAATCGATTTTTCAGACATTTAGTTTTAACAAAATAAATTTTTTTATTAATATAACTAATGATGCATGGTTTGGTCAAACAACTGGACCATCACAGCATCTTGCAGCTACAATATTTAGGTCTGTAGAAAAAGGTGTGCCCCTAGTGAGATCAGCAAATTCTGGAATTTCTGTGATAATAAATAAAAATGGAAAGATTCTAAAATCTAAAAAATTGAATTCAACTGGATACCTTCAATCAAATATAAGTTTAGGCAATAACAAAACATTTTTTATGGAGGTAGGTAATACTTCGGTAATTCTTCTAATATTTATTATAATTTTTTTCTCAATCATTATGGATTTAATTTTTAAATATAGAAAAAAAGATTGAAAATCTTCTTTATATAAAATATAAAAAACCCTTCTTATGGCTTTTAACCAAAACAATTTTATTTTCACAAGCGAATCTGTGTCTGAAGGTCATCCAGACAAAGTTTGTGACCAGATTTCTGACGTAATATTAGACCTTTATCTGAAGTATGATAAAAATTCAAGAGTAGCATGCGAAACTCTTGCTACTACAAATACTATTGTTATTTCTGGTGAAGTGAAAAGTATTTCTGATAACATTAATAAAGAAACTATAGAAAATAAAATAAGAGAAAAGGTAAAGGAAATTGGATACGAACAAACTGGATTCGATTGGCAGAGTGTAAAAATATTTAATTATCTTCATGAACAGTCTGCAGATATTTCGATGGGTGTTGATAAAGAAGGTGAGCAAGAATCTTTAGGTGCTGGTGATCAAGGTATAATGTTCGGTTACGCATGTTCTGAAACTCCGTCTTTGATGCCTGCGCCAATTTTTTACGCACATACAATACTTGAAGAGTTATCGAGTTATAGAAAAAATAATGAAAGTTTTTTTCTTCCAGACTCTAAAAGTCAGGTAAGTATGTATTATGAGGGCGGAGTTCCTAAAAAAGTCGAATCAATTGTAGTTTCAACTCAGCATCATGAAACTGCTTCAAATATTGAGATAAGGGATAAAGTTATTGAGATAATCGAAAAAGCAATCCCCTCAAATATCTTACCTCATAAAAACAATATTTTAATAAATCCCACTGGACGGTTTGTAATTGGTGGTCCGGATGGTGATACTGGATTGACTGGAAGAAAGATAATAGTAGATACATATGGTGGTTCAGCACCTCACGGCGGAGGAGCATTCTCTGGTAAAGATTATACAAAAGTAGACAGATCTGCAGCCTACATGGCAAGGTTTATAGCAAAAAATGTTGTTGCCGCAAAAATCTCAAAAAAATGTTTAATTCAATTATCATATGCAATTGGAGTTTCAGATCCCATATCAATTTACGTAGAAACTGATTTAGAGTCAAAAGTTGACAATCAAAAATTAATCGAGGTTATTAAAGAAAACTTTGATTTATCTCCATTGGGCATTAAGAAATTTCTCAACTTAGATCATCCAATATATCAACCAACTTCAGCTTATGGTCACTTTGGAAGAAACTTTGATGAAACAAAAGGATATTTTTCTTGGGAGAATCTAAATATGGCTGAAAAATTAGGTGACGATTATAAGTAAATGCTATCTTTTTACGGAAGAAGGTTAGTTAAGGGTACTAAAGATTTCGATCTGCAAAATTTAATTAAGTCTCCTTTTTTTTTTACAGAAGAAGAGATTGATGATTTTTTAAAAAGTAGTTTTTTTTTAAAAAAAAAGAAAAATTTGGAGATTGGATTTGGAACTGGTGAGAATCTCATTTTTCAATCTTTAAAGTTTAAGAATCAAATCTTTCTTGCCTGCGATCCATTTTTGACAGGATCGATTAAACTTTTAAAAAAAATAGAGATAATGAATATTAAAAATATTTATTTTTCAAACTTAGATTTTTCATCTTTATATCAAAAAATCAGAAATTCTGAATTTGAGAAGATATTTATTTTATTCCCAGACCCATGGCATAAGAGAAGACATTTTAAAAGAAAATTAATCAATCAGTTATTTATA
>CACJRF010000021.1 GCA_902595755.1 uncultured Alphaproteobacteria bacterium
CGTTTAAAATAACATCAATCTTTTCTATTGATGTATTAATCGTATCAACCATTGAAAGAATTTTATTTTTAAAAAATTCGGAATTTGTATCAATCTCATATCCTAAAATTTCATTAATTGATTTTTTCAACAATTCAACTATTGATAAATTGAGTTTTTCAGAAAATTCAGGTGTTTTGAGTAATAAATTATCAGCAATATTCTTTAGTGAAACGGCAAGTTCATGATCTCCTTTCTGAAGCTCCTCTTTAGTCTTCTTAATTCCTAATTGCATTCCCTTATCGTAATACTCTTTAGCTAATTTATTAGCCATCACTTTAGCTTCAGCCTCAGTATATTTTTTTTCTAACCTCTTATCTTGTTCGGTTTCTTCTATATTTTTGTCATCTGTTTTCTTTGCCTCTGATTCAGTTTCATCAGGTAATTCTTTTTCCTTAATCTCATTTTTTTTATCTTTATCAAAACTTTTAGATTTAGCTAAAGATACAAGGTCGATCTTTTTATAAAGTTTGGTAATATTTGATGATATTTCTGATTCTTTTTGAAAATCTCTATTTTGTTTACTCAAAAGGCTTAAAATTTCTTCCGTTTTGAGTGCTTCAGACTTTTTATTTTCATCATCATCTTTTGTTGAATCAAGATTTTCTTCTTTTACTTGCATCATACAAAATCATCTCCGCCTCTTCCGGCAAGTACAATTGATCCTTCGTCTGACATTGTTCTTGCTACATTTATTATAGCTTTTTGTGCTTCTTGAACTTCTGTAAGTCTTATAGGACCCAAAACTTCCATTTCATCCTTAATGTTTGCTGCAGCTCTCTGAGACATACTTGAGAAGATTTTATCCTTAAGTGCGTCATCTGTTCCTTTTAGTGCGATAATAAGTATTTCCTGATCAACATTTCTAAGTAAAGTTTGCATACTTCTGTCATCCATAAGAATAAGAGTATCAAATGTAAACATACTTTCCTGAATTTCCTTTGCTAGATTTCTATCTTTTTCACCAAGGTTCTTCATAACTCTTTGTTCCATATTTTGTTTTGTATAGTTCATTATGGATGCAGCAGCTTTAACACCTCCAACTGATGAAGCTCTCAAAGAAGTATTTGTTTTGAATTTTAACTGCATAACTCTCTCAAGTTCAGCAAGCGCGTCAGGTTGAACTGTTTCTAAAGTTGCAATTCTGTGAATAATATCTGACTGAACATCTTCAGGAAGCAAAACAAGAACGTCAGCTGCTACTCCTGCCTCCAAGTAAGAAATTATTAGTGCCATAATCTGCGGATGTTCATCAGAAATTAACTCAGCAACGGATCTTGCATCCATCCAGTCTAATATTTCGATGGGTTTATTACTTTCAGTTGGAGTAATTCTACCCAAAACAGACTGTGCTTTATTTTCTCCAAGTGCTTTTGTCATTACATTTTTAATATAATTAGATGACCCCATTCCAAGATCTGTTTGTTGTTTGATAACAGTAAGAAACTCATCAAGTACTTGATTCACGGTGTCTTGATCTAAACCTTGAACATTGTACATTTCTTTACCTAGCTGTTGCACTTCTTTTGGACCAAGGTTTTTTAGAATCTCAGATGCTTCTTCTTCTCCAAGTAGCATCATAAGAATTGCACACTTCTGAGTATTATTCAATTTTTCATAGGTAGACTTTTCTTCTTCTTCATTATTTTTTTCTTGAGTCTTCTCTGCCATTTTTTACTCCTTAATTGAACTATACATCCTTTTGCATTAATTGTCTGAATACATTTGATACTTTTCCAGCTTCATCTCCAACTATCATTCTTATTACTGCAACCTTATCATCGTAAGTATTTGCTGTGTCAAGCATTTCAGCAGAAATTGATGCTTTTTTAGGTTTCAATTTAGCTTTAATATCCTCTAATGATTCTCCTTCTTCTACTTCTACCTCATCAGACTCTTGAGCCTCTAGATCATCTTCACTTGTAACGGCACCTGCTCCAGCTCCAACTCCAGCAGATGGTACTAAAATTCTATTAAGTAAAGGTTTTAAAGCTCCAAAAGTTATAATGGCTAATATTAAAACTGTTGATAGTTGACCAACTAAACTTTGAAACCACTGCTCTTTATACCATTTTGTTGTAAGGACCTGAATTTCTTCAATAAAATCACCACTTGTCACCACTATACTATCGCCTCTATCAACATTAAAACCTACAGCTTCTTTGACAAGGGATGATATTTTTTCTTTATCTTCGTCACTTATGGGTTCTGAATTTAAACCTTCAGGAGTTTCTACCATTTTATTTTTTACTAAAACAGCTGTTTTAACTTTCATAATTCTTCCAACTTGACCAACAGTTGTGCTGAGTTTTTTACTGACTTCATAGTTTTTAACATTACTCGATGACCTTTGTTTAAACTCTGCAGCTTCACCAGTTACTGGAGCATCAACTTGAAGATCAGCCGCCAACGGTGCTTGATTTGCTACAGCTCCTGGAATACCTCTAGCAGGTCTATCGGTTGATTCGTCAGAACTATTCTGCTCACTTCTTGTTGATATAGATTCTGGATCAAAAACCTCTTCGGTTGTTTGATTAGATGTAAAGTCCATTTCTACATTTACTTGAGCTGTTAAGTTTCCGGCACCCACTATAGGTGAAACTAAAGAAAGAATCCTTTCTCTATATAACTTTTCAACTTTAATCCTATGAGAGAGTTGTTTGTCGGTTAAAGCCAGGTTTGGATCATCTTCAGGTTTTGAAAGTAAGGCACCATACTGATCAACTACTGTTACATTATCCGATGACATATTAGGAATAGACGATGAAACTATATGCACAATCGATCTTATTTGTTCTCTTGATAAAACTCTTCCATCAGATAATTTAACAAATACTGAAGCTGTTGGAGGGGCGGTGTCTCTTACAAATACAGATTTTTCAGGAATTGCTAAATGAACTCTTGCTCCAATTATATTGGAAATTTCATTTATTGAGCGAGCCAATTCTATCTCTTGTGTTTGCTTCATTTTCATGAATTCTACTGAACGACTTGTTCCCATCGGAATATTTTCAAGAATATCATAACCTTGTGGAACGGAACTAGGAAGTCCCTCAGCAGCTAATTTCATTTTTGCTTCATAATAATCTGGTTTTGGAACAAGAACTTCACCAGTTGTTTGATCGATTGAGACATCAATTCCATTATTTCGGAGAACATCTACAACCCTGGATTTTTCATGCTCAGGTAATGCCGAAAAAAGTGTAGTTCTTGATGGCTCTTTGAATGAGATAAAAAAAATCAAACCTAGAAAAATCACAAAAAGTGTAATCATTACAGGTATCGATCTTTGCACTGCAGGTTCATTTGAAAATCTTCTTATTTTATCTAAAGTATTTGTAATGTTTCCAACCAAACCTTGATTTGTAACTGCAGATGCAGTGTTTGCTAATTCTGTATTTTTTAATTCTTCAGCCATTATCTTCTTTCTTTATTTATTAAACTGGCATGTTAATAATATCTTTATATGCACTTAAAACTTTATTACGGACATTAAGAGTCATTTGAAAACCTAAACTTGCGATTTGTTGTTGTATCATGACTTTAGTTAAATCATTTTCTATCCCAAGTTCAAAATTCTTTGTGAGTTCAGCACTTTTAATTTGATTATCTGAAACATCTTGAATTGCTGATTGAATATTTTCCAAAAATTTTTTATCTTCTTGATAATTAATTTTTGGAGTTAAAGAAACTACATTTTCTTGAATATCTTTGATCTGATTCTGATTAGAAGAGTTTTCAATTAATGAGGGCTTTAAATTTGTAAGTGTGGGCTTCATAATTTTCTCCAATGTTAAGCTTGTAATACTTTTTGGTTGTTAATATTTTCATCTGTATTAGAAAAAAAGTTATTTTCTTCAGAAAGATCTATCATTATATCTTTTTCACTTATGACATTATTATCACAAAGTACGATTGCTCTTTGGAGAACATTTTCTAGTTCTCTAACATTCCCAGGCCAAATGTAATTTTTAATTATATTTTGTGCAGATTTGTCAATGTAAGGAAGATTACTTTTTCCAGAATGCCTTTTAAGTAGAGCTACACTAATTGGGATAATATCATCTTTTCTCTCAGATAAATTTAGTGTCCCGATGGGAAAAACATTTAACCTGTAGTATAAATCTTCTCTAAATTTTTTTTCTCTCACTTCATTAATCATATTTCTATTTGTTGTTGCAATTACTCTTACATCTACATCTATATCTCTTTGACCTCCTATTGGAGTAACCTTTTTTTCTTGAAGAACTCTCAATAACTTTGCTTGTAATGATAATGGCATTTCAGAAATTTCATCAAGAAGTAAAGTTCCTGTATCGGCAGCCCTAAATATTCCTTTATTTGCTGAGGATGCTCCAGTAAATGCTCCTTTTTCATGTCCAAATAACATTGCTTCAAGCATATTTTCAGGTATTGCCGCGCAATTTACAGCTATGAATGGATTTTCTGAACGTTCAGATTTTTGATGAATATAGTTTGAGATTACTTCTTTTCCAGTACCAGTTGGTCCATGGATAAAAACAGTAACATCCGTACTAGCTACTTTTTCAGCAATTTTAATTAATGAAACTGTTTTTGAGTCAGAAAAACTATATTTCTTTATTGAAATTTCTTGAAATATAATCTCTTTTATCACTTCATCCATTTCTTTAAAGCCTATATTTACAAATGAACCACCCATTTCGCTGTCCATACTGTAATTCTCATTTGTATCAGAGTTCAGAATAATTATTTTTGTACTACCAATATTTCTAGCTAACTTTAATAAGGATGATTTCCCTTTAACATTTTTTTCAAATCTTTTATCACAAATCAAAACTGATTTTGGAGAATTTATTTGATTTAGCTCATCGCTTCCTAAAATTTTGAAAGTTAAATTTTTAGATGAAAAAAATTTCTCTAAATCGTTTATATTGTCAAATGATTCTTTAACTATTAAAATATTCTCCATATTACAATTTCCTATAATTATTCATAAATTCGTAGAAGCAAAAATGTTGCCAACTCAATTTTATTTTTAATTTTTTTTTTTAAAGTCAATAAAATCAATGTTTTAGATATCTTTTTTTATTTCTTTTAAAAATTGGATTTGATTATTGTCATTTTTCTGACATTATTTTACTGAAAGTTGTTTTTAAATGTCAGAAATTATCAAAGGAAGTTGCGAAGCAACACAAAGTCTTAAAAAATTAGTTGATATGGTTTCTAATTCTAACTCAACGGTTCTTCTAAGAGGAGAAACGGGCTGTGGTAAAGATATAGTTGCAAGAGCTATACATGAATCATCAAAAAGAAAAGGTAAGTTGGTCAATGTGAATTGTGCTGCAATACCATCTGAGTTATTAGAATCTGAACTTTTTGGTCATGAGAAAGGATCTTTTACTGGCGCTGATTCAAAAAGAGAAGGCAGATTTGAAATTTCAAATCAAGGGACTCTATTTTTAGATGAAATTGGTGATATGCCTATGTCACTTCAAGCAAAACTATTAAGAGCAATTGAAACTAGAACAATTCAAAGAGTTGGTGGAAAAGATGAAATAGAATTGGATTTAAGACTAGTTTGTGCAACTCACCAAAATATAGAGAAAAAAATTGATGAAGGTTCATTTCGAGCCGATCTTTTTTACAGAATTAATGTTTTTCCTATTGAAATACCAACATTATCGGAGAGAAAAAATGATATACCTGAACTTCTTAAGCATATTTTATCGGAAATTAAAAACACTGGTTCAAAAATACCGACTTTTGATGAATCATCCTTAACTGCTTTGAAGGAATATATTTGGCCTGGAAATATAAGAGAACTTAGAAATGTAATTGAAAGGGCTAGTATTATTTTTCCAAACAAGGTAATTTCTGCAAAGAATATAAGAGAAAATCTTCTTAGAGTGAATATTCCTGACAGTTCAGAAGAAAAAGATACTTTATGGGAAATGACATCT
>CACJRF010000022.1 GCA_902595755.1 uncultured Alphaproteobacteria bacterium
TTATTATTTTTGGATTGTTTACAAATGATTTTATTGTATTTATTGCATAATTTGAATGAAGATACGTAGTTGAAACGTCAAGTCTAATTTTCTTACCTCTGGCTTTGTTATAAAGGTTATTATAATCATCTAAATTATTTATAAAAAAACTTCTTTTTTTATTCTTTTTGTAAAATGTAAAAAATTCTGTTTCCTTGGGAATTGCAAAGATATCTGGATGCTTTGATAAGACTCTATGAATAGTTGTAGATCCAGATTTTTCAGCTCCAACAAAAACAACATTTGGTAATAAATCTAAATTTTTCATTAATAATTATTTATTTAAGGTAATATGAGATTTTTTTTATATAAAGTAAATTATGAAATTTAAAAAATTTGATTTTAATAATATATTTAAAAATTTATCTACTAAAATTGTTTATGTGATAGGAAATGCTCGTGGCGGGTCAACAATATCAAATACATTGATCGGCATTCATCCGAGGATTTATGAAATCAACTGGAATGATAAATTTTTTATAAGAAAATATCATAAAATCTCAAATTTCACTATTTTTAGGGAGAAGATTCTTAGAGGTGGAAAGTATTTTGATAAAAAATTTTTAATGAAGAATTTTGGACAAAGTTTCTTGAAAGAATTTGAAAATTTTCTTGAGACAATATTTTTAAAGAAGAATTTTAAGTATTTATTTTTACTTCCAGTTTTTATGCATTGGATACATAATTCTAATCGACCCAAATTAGATGATATATCATACTTTTGCTATAAAACCAATACATGGGAAGGAAGTGATCTAATCAAACAAAATTTACCTAAAACAAAACTAATAATTATTCAAAGGAATTCGCTTTCTGTTTCACTATCAATGGCCAAAGCATTTTCTAGACAAACTAATCAAAAGATTAATAATGAAGCAATTATAAGAGGTGCACTGTCTTGGAATCGAAATGCTATTGAATTTAAAAAAATATTGACTTCGTATCCTAAAGATTCTCATCTAGTAAGTTATGAACAAATAATACTTAATCACCATAAATTAAATGAAATTTATCATTTTCTTCATTTAAATAAGATTTCAGAAAAATTCTTTTTAAGTCAGACAAGAAATATTTATTATAAGAAAACAAGTTTGAAAAATGAAACGAAAACTAAAAAAAAAGGTATACAATTTGAGGGTTTAAATAGATGGAAGTATGAACTAAATGAAACTCAAATTAAGATAATAAATATATTTACAAACTTTGGCCAATATCTCTTTGGTAAGAAAAATTCCCACGAAAGATATTTAAAAAAATTAATATTTATATTTAATTCTAGTTCTAAAACAGTACTTTTGATTAAATTGATAAAAGATATAGCCATATCTTTAAAGTTCAAATCTAAACACCTTTAGCCATTCATAATAAATCCTATCATTACTAAATCTTCTGATAGTTTTTGCTGCATTTTTTCCTATCTTTTCTCTTTCCAATTTATTTCTCATTAGGTAAGTAATCATCTGATCAAACTCTTCAATTTTAACAAAATATCCGTTCACTTTATCCTCAATATACTCATTTAAATTATATTTTAATTCTTCATTTATTACTACAGCTTTACCCATGCACATTGCCTCTAATACGGAATTAGCTACACCCTCATACTTAGATGCTGATATATAGAAAAGTGCTTTCTTATAATAAAGGTAAGGAGCTTTATGTCCTAGAACATGAACGTTGTCCTGAATTTTTATTTCTAATATTTTTTCTTTTATTTTTTTTTCACAACCCCTTCCTAATATAACTAGATTTAATGAGGGATATGATTTTAATACTTTACTAAACATAAAAAGAAGTTTGTCATAATTCTTTTGCTCATGTAATCTTCCAACAGCAAGAATAAAATTTTCAATTGTTATCTTACCAGAATCTTTTTTTGGAATCTCAATAAAATTTCGAATATACAGAGAATTTAAACCTTTACGCTTGTAGTATTTAACAGCTGATAAGGAATTACATAGAATTTTAATATTTTTCCTCAGGAAAAGAATTCTCAAGAATAACCAAATACGATTCAGACTTTGCTTACACGGATCATTTCTCTCACATATTAATAATTTACTCCTCAAAAATGTGGTAGCTATTAAACATAATATATTAGTTGTTGTTAGAAATGAGATTGTAAGGTCTGGGTCGAAAGATTTTAACTTATCCCTTATTTTCACAATCCTAAAATAATTATTCACAATTTTTTGATAAAAATTTTTAGATTCCTTGTTTAAATTAATACTACTGATTTTAATACTTTTAGGGACTTCTATTTCCTTAATAGACCTTCTAAATACTAATAGTTCAATCTGGAATTTTTCGTTAATTAAATATTCTAATAATATTTTAAGATTTTTCTGCGTACCACCAATTTCTATACTCTCAATTATAAAAAGTAACTTTTTCATCTTACTATTTTCATATATTCTAAATAAATTGAGTCTACAGTTTTTGACTTGCCTTCTAGATATACCTTACAACCCCATTTAAAAGCATTGTTAATTATTTTTTGTCTTAATTTAAAATTTCTTTTTAGTTTAATTATCTTTTCAGCATATTTTTCATGATTAAAGGTCTCTACTAAAAAACCATTCACACCATTTTTGATTAATTCTTTATGTCCTCCAGAATTACTAGCTATTACTGGAATTCTGTTTAACATGCCATCAATTATAGTTCTTCCAAATCCATCATTTATCTCAGGACAAACTAATATGTCAGCTAATTCAAAATATTTATTTATATCCTTTTTAAAATCAGAGAAAAGGAAGTGATTTAGAATCTTTTTTTTTTTTAACAGACTCTCTAAAAAATTAAAATAGTAGGTTTTTCTTCCAATTATCAAAAATTTAACTTTGATATTTTTTTTAATTAATATTTCAGCCATATTACAAAAAGTAATAAGGTTTTTTTGTGGTAGAATTGATCCTACAAAACATACATTAAATTTTTCTCTTCTTTTTTTTTTAAGCTTTCTATGTGAGAAAATATTATTTACTTTAACTATCTTTTTTCTGAATTTTTCTGGGATGTCTTTTTCAATAAAGTTTGAAGCAACAAAAATTTTATTAGATAAAAATGTTAAAAAAGCTGAAAATCTTGATTTTATCCATCTAGTTCTATAATGAAAAATAACCGGGACACCTAAAATTTTAGTTGGTATGATCCAAAGGTATGCAGTTCTTAAATCATTGATATGTACCACGCTAGGCTTACTATTAATTAAATGAAAAAAAATCTTAACAAAATTAATTACTATATGAAAATTTAATAATGATTTACTTGCTAGTTTGAGTAAATAGGTTTTATTATTATTACTAAAATTTAATTTATCTAACATAAGTTTATTATCAAAGACTAACTCTATCTCAACGTCATACTTATTTATTTCCTGAATTAAATAGAAAGTTGAAACATGACTTCCTCCAACTGTATTGCCATGGAAAGGGTATAAAATTTTTTTTTTCAATTATTTATCCTAGAAATTAAACTTGATAGAAAATTATTAAACTTTCTACTTTTAAGTCTTTCTTGGATATGGATTTCGATATTTTTTTTATTATTATTTAAGGCAATCCTTTCAAAAATTGGTTGTTTGAGATTTAATTTATGGTTAATTCCACCAGATCCTGTTAGTATTATATTAAAGAACTTCTGACTTATAATACTCAAAGTATTGTCATTGTATGATCCTTTATCTCCGTATGGTATTGCAAGAATATCTACATAGTTTTTTCTCTTCATAATTATGCTACAGTCAACTTCATTTTTTTGCTCAGCTAGAGATAGGTTACTAAGATAAAAATGATTCTTAGTATGACAACCAATATCAAAAATTTCTGGGTTTAGTTTGTTTAGATCATCATAACTAAGATAAATTTTTTTCTTTTTTAAGTATTTTTTTCTTAGTTTAGTTAACATTTTTGTAAGATTTTTATCTGAATATATTCGTAGAAAACTTCCTAAGTTATTACTTTTAAATTTATAGTTATAATAAGTCTCAAGCTCTTTTAGTTGTTTTTTCCTGAATAGGTTATAAATAATTATTGAATCAAGCCAGTGATTTTCATCTTTTAAGCATGACTCGCATACAAAAATAGTAGATTTAATTTTTGCTTTGTCTAAAACTGGCATCGCATTTTTTAAAATGCTATAGAATCCATCATCAAAACAAATAGATGCAATCCTGTTAGTTAATTTTTTATTTGCTAAAGCATATTTAATACCATCTTTTAATGAAAAAATCTGAAAATTATTTTTAATATAATTAATCTCATTTTTGAAGCGCTCGATACTAGTTTTTATATTATTAGGAATAATTTCGTTTGACGAGATATCATGATAGTAAAAGATGTAATAACCATTCTTCATTTTTTTATAGTAATAACAAAATTTGATGCTAATTTATTTAATATCACTTCTGGTAGAATTAAATTTAATCTAGATGCTAATAACTTAAGCTTAGCGTTAGAAAAATGGGGTATTAATTCTAAAGCATAGTACCTTAGGTCCTCGATTATTAATGTTTTATTTTTAAAGAATTCAAACACTTCTTTTCTTGAAAATCTATTATGAAAGAAATTTTTACCTGGTGATTTTTGATATTTTTTGTTTTTCCATCTATAAAAATTTTTATTTGGATATTGAATTATAACTCTGCCACCAGTTTTACATAGTTGTAATAATTTTTCTATGATTTCATCGTGATTAGTAAAGTATTCGATAAGTCCAGAAGCTATTACAACATCAAACTTTTTTTGAATTTTATGATTATTAATGTCGAATACTCTAAAACTTTTATTTAATTTGGTATTTGTTTTATTTTTTTTTGCTTTTTTAATCATCTCCTTTGAAAAATCTAAGCCTAAATATTCTTTATAATGTTCTGGAATTATTGAAAGATAATCTCCAGTTCCACATCCAACATCAACAATTGTTTTTCCTTTAATTTTCGATAGTAATTTTTGAAATGTCTTTAGTCTTAGATAAAAATTAATATTTGTATCATCAACCTCATTTTT
>CACJRF010000023.1 GCA_902595755.1 uncultured Alphaproteobacteria bacterium
ATGCTTGTATTGATTATTATAAATAATAGACAAAATCAGATAAAAATAGTTGGTGAAAAATTTTCTTATACTGAAAAAATTGATGGGTCGATTAACCAAGTTCTGGTAAAACCTATCTTTATGGGACTTAACAAAAAAGAACAACCCTTCAAAGTTACAGCAAGCAAAGCAACAAGGTTTAAAGAAGAATCTAATACTTTTTATTTAGAAAATCCTGTTGGTGAGATTTTAATTGACAATGATAGATATTTTCTTAGCGGTAATAGTGGTATTTATGACAAGAATATTCAAGAATTGAAAATTAATGGAGATGTTAAATTTAATAATAATTTAGATTTAAAATTTTCTACTACAGAAGTTCTCTTTGACTTTAAAGATCAAATTCTTTTTGGAGAAAAAGCAGTAAGTGGTTACAGAAATAACTCAAAAATAGATTCTCAGGGAATCAAAATATTAAATAAAGAAAATAAAATAATTTTTACTGGAAAAACCAAACTACTTCTTAAAAATGAAAATTAATAAAATATACCTAATTGTTTTTGTTTTTTTATCAATAAAATACAACACTTGTATTTCTCAACAATTCAAATCAACTTCAAATACAGATGAACCAATTGAAATTTATGCAGATAACGGAATCGAGTGGCATAAAAATAGTAAAAAGTATGTTGCTCTAGGCAATGCGCAAGCAGTATCAGGTAGCCTATCTTTAAAATCTGATAAAATAGAGGCTTATTATAATGAAACGAAGGATTCCTCAATGGATATAGCAAATGTAATAGCAAAAAAAAACGTAGTTATTCAGGACAAAAAAATGAAAATTATTGGAGGTAATTTTGCAGAATATAACGTAAAAAAAGATTATTTTAAAGTAAATGGTTCTAGACTCAAATTAACTTCACAAAAAAATATTTTAAGATCAAATAATAAAATGGAATATTGGAGGTCCAAAGGTGTTGCAGTAGCAACAGGAGGGGCTGAAGCACAGAAAGAAAATGAATTTATTGTTAAAGCTGATAGACTAGTTTGGAATTTACATGAAATAGATAAAAAAATTATAGTAAAAAAAATAATAGGTTTTAGTAATGTTTCAATTAGATCAAATAATGAAGTAGCATTTAGCGATAAAGGTATCTATAATAATATTACTGAAGTTTGTAAATTATTTGGAAATGTTAGACTTCAAAGAGGAGATAGTTTCTTGACAGGAGAATATGCTGAGGTTGATTTAAAAAGTGGAATAAGTAAGATTCTTCCTGCTCCTAAAAAAGGTCCAAATGAGAGTAAAGTAAGAGCATTAATTGAAAAGGAGACAAAAAATTAATATGGGTCAAATAGATATGCCGTTCGTAGCAGTAAATAATAAAGGATTAGAAGTAAAGAATATAACAAAATCCTACAGTAAAAAAAAAATATTAGATAATGTTTCCCTTAACCTTAACAGAGGAGAGTCAGTAGCTCTTCTAGGACCAAATGGTGCGGGAAAAACCTCTCTTTTTTATATAGTGATGGGCTTAACAAAATCTGATAGTGGGACAATAATAATAAATAATGATAATATTTCTGAACTTCCAATGTATCGACGTTCCAAACTGGGTCTTGGCTATCTTCCTCAAGAATCATCTATTTTTAGAGGGATGAACGTGGAACAAAATATATTGGCAATTCTTGAAAAAACAAAAAAAACTAATGAAGAAAAAAATAAGACACTTGAAAAACTATTATCTGAATTTGGGATAGAGCACATTAGACATGCGAATTCTTTGTCTTTATCAGGTGGGGAACGAAGAAGATTAGAGATAGCCAGATGTTTAGCATCAAACCCAAGCTTTATATTATTAGATGAACCACTTGCTGGAATAGACCCCATAGCTATCAAAGATGTTAAAAATTTAATTCAAAATCTTAAAAGAAGAAATATAGGAGTTTTAATAACAGATCATAATGTAAAAAGTACGCTAGAAATCGTTGACAGAGCATACATAATTTTTGAGGGTAAAGTTTTATTTCAAGGAAAACCTGACCAAATAATTAAAAATAAAAATGTTAGGACATTTTATTTGGGTAATGATTTTTGAAATATAAAGAAAAAATACAGATATCTGGAAAGCAGACTAAGGTTGGAAAGTCTTTAACAATGTATGCTAAAGATAACGTTTCCAACACCTTAAAAAAGTATTTTTCTGATTTTATATCTGCAGATGTTTTGTTCTCTAGGGATAAATTTAATTTTAAATGTGAAATTAATATGCATATTGATTCATCTATTTTTATTAAAGGAAATGCTTTAAGTAATGATGCATACGGTGCATTTAATATTGCTAATGATAAATTAAAAAAAAGATTAAGAAGATATCATCGTAAATTAGTTGATCACAGGTCAAAAAAGGATTTAAGAAATATTGAAATAAACAATTATGTTCTGAGAGATACAGAAAAATCAAAAATAAAAGAAGAAGAAGAGCCGGTAATAATTTCTGAATCAGAGGAAATTATAAAAGTTTTATCAGTGAGTGAAGCTATGATGCTTATGAATCTTAACGATCAAAATGCATATTTTTTTAAAAATATTAAAACCAAAAGATTAAATATTCTGTTTAGAAGATCAGATGGTAATATTGGTTGGTTAGATCCGAAAAAATGAAATTAGTTGAGTTTATTTCAAAAAAAAATATCTACAACGCAGTTGAAACAGATAGTAAAAAAAATCTTTTTAAGAAAATTTCGAGTATTTTAGTTACAGAGGATTCAAATGAAACAAACCTAATCAATGAAAAATTAAATGAGCGTGAAAGACTAGGCTCTACAGGTGTAGGAAATGGCGTTGCAATTCCACATGCTAAAATAGAATCTGTTAAAAGTACGAAAGTAATTTTTCTAAAACTTGTAAAAGCTATAGATTTTTCGTCGCCTGATGGAAAAGATGTCGATATTGTCTTCTCAATCATTGCTCCTGAAAATTCTGAGTCAGAACACTTACTCATACTATCGTCAATTTCAAGGTTTTTAAAAAAAAAGGATGCGCTCACTAAGTTAAGAAAACTAGATGATGAAGTGAAAATATTTGAATTTTTATCTAAGTTTTAATGAAGGTTTGCATATTCTAGACCGGATTGAATTATAGCAGCAATGGCTGATTCCTCGCTTTCAAATGCTGCTAGTAATGTACCATCCGCACAATACACAGAAAAAATATCTGTTTCAACACTATCGTTTTCATGGTTTTCTTTTTTAACAAATGCTAAAGAAGAATTGCCAAACTCTAAAAAATCTTCATTTTTCATTTTGTCAAGTTCTAGTATGCTCATTACCCAGACTAATTAAATTTGCTTTTTTTTTCTTTTTTGTGTCTTTTATCTCAATTTTTATTGATTGATCATTATTAATTGGTTGTGTTAGGTCAACAAATAAAAGACCATCGTCCATTGATGCTTCATTTACTTCAATTCCATCAGCTAACACAAAATTTCTCTGAAACTGTCTTGTTGCTATACCTCTATGTATAAATATTCTATCCCTTTCATCATCTTTTTTATTACCTCTGATTTGAAGTTGATTTCCCTCTAAACTCACATCAAGTTCATTTTTTTTGAAGCCAGCAACTGCAACTGTTATTCTCAAGCTGTTTTGCGAAATTTGTTCGATATTATATGGGGGATAGCTATCGGATGAGAGTTTAGATATTCTATCTATAGTTCTTTCGAATTGGTCAAATCCAAGTAGAAACGGGCTATTAAATATTGACATTCTATTCATAAATCCTCAACAGAGCAGTTTGTTTGACCTAGATTACAAGCGTCTAATTTATTAATATAAGAATCAAATTTTTAGTCAACAAGTTTTTCTATTAATATTTTTTCAGAAAACTAATTAGTTTAATTCAATTTTTGGTGGAGCTGGACGGGATCGAACCGACGACCTTCTGAATGCCATCCAGACGCTCTCCCAACTGAGCTACAGCCCCTTTTTTATTCAGACTTTATTAAGTCACCAACTTTTTTTATATCATCTCCTGCACCTGATATCGCTCCACCTATGGTGCCACAACCTGAAAGAAGCATAACAGCAAAAACTAATATGTATTTCATAATTGTTATAATAAAATGATGTTAATTTAAATCAAGCAAACATTACTGTTCAATAACTCTTTTGGGTATGAAATTTACTCTTCATTTCTTTCAATTTCAACAATATCATCAACTGAAGAAACATCATCATCATTATCCTGATCATCAGATTGTTCATCAACGTTAATGTCTTCAATTTCTAAACTCTTTTCCTTAGGAACAACTTCTGGTTGAGTACTTTTAGGAGGCCTTCCTCTTTTTGATATGTTTGTTAATAGTGAATTTAGTTCTGCACCGCACGAAGGACATGTTAACGGAAACTTACCAAAGTCGAAAAACAATGTGCCACACTTTGTGCATTTTCTCTTCGCACCTTTTTCAGAATTTTCCATAATAATCTTTCAATCAGAATATAAATAAATTAACATCAAAATATAAATGAAATACCCTTTTACCCTTAAATCTTATAAAAGTAAATGCCTTGAAGGTAATTTAAATGTACCATCAGATAAATCAATATCTATTCGAGCCCTTATACTTGCATCGTATTGTATCGGAAAGTGTAAAATATTCAATTTGCTTGAATCGGACGATGTATTAAATACTCTTGAAGTGATAAAAAAACTCGGAATCAAAATAGAGAAAAAAAAAAATTATTATATCATTCACGGAAACGGTGGTCATTATGAAGAACCAAGAACCGAGTTGTACTTTGGAAATTCTGGAACTGGGGTTAGACTATTGGCTGGACTTTTGTCATCTAGTA
>CACJRF010000024.1 GCA_902595755.1 uncultured Alphaproteobacteria bacterium
TGCTAATGTCCGCGAGGCTGCAAAAAGATCGTTAGGGCAAAGACATTATGATGTACAACTTATAGGTGGCATGGTTTTAAACGGCGGAATGATTTCTGAAATGAAAACTGGTGAAGGTAAAACTCTTGTATCTACTTTGGCAGCTTATTTAAATTCTTTAAACGGAAGTTCAGTTCATATTGTTACTGTTAACGATTATCTTGCAAAAAGAGATAGTGAATGGATGGGCCAAGTTTATAATAAATTAGGACTCTCAACTGGATTCATATCTAACAATATGACAGACAATGATAGAAAACTAGCCTATGAGTGTGACATAACTTATGGAACTAACAACGAATTTGGTTTTGATTTTTTAAGAGATAATATGAAATTTTCAAAAGAGCAGCTCGTTCAAAGTAAATTTGATTTCGCAATTGTTGATGAAGTTGACTCAATTTTAATTGATGAAGCAAGGACACCCCTTGTTATATCTGGTGCTGCAGAAACTTCTTCCGATCTATATAATGTAGTAGATAAAATCATTTCAAAACTTAACCCCACAGATTATGAAAAAGATGAGAAATCAAAAACTGTAGTTCTCAAAGATGACTTTGTAGGAAAACTTGAGGAAATATTTAGAAGCAATAAGTTACTATCTGAGGGAAGTCTTTACGATATAAATAATGTTACTTTACTTCATCATACTAATCAGTCATTAAAAGCTAGATATATTTTTGAAAAAGATAAGGATTATTTAGTTCAAGATGGACAAGTATTAATCGTTGACGAGTTTACAGGAAGGGCAATGGAAGGTAGACGTTTTTCTGACGGACTTCATCAAGCTATTGAAGCAAAAGAAAATCTTCAAATACAGGTTGAAAATCAAACTCTTGCCTCTGTCACTTATCAAAATTACTTTAGATTATATAAAAAATTATCAGGCATGACTGGAACAGCTAAAACCGAGGCTGATGAGTTCTTTGATATCTACAAATTAGAAGTAGTTGAAATACCTACTAATATGTCAATGATTAGGAAAGATCATGAGGATGAAATTTATAGAACATTAACAGAAAAATATGAAGCTATTGTTGAGCTAATATTAAACTGTCAAAAAAAAAAACAACCGTGTCTTGTCGGAACAGTTTCAATAGAAAAATCTGAGGAATTATCAAAAATATTAAATAAAAAAGGTATCAAGCACGAAGTTTTAAATGCCAAAAATCATATGAAGGAAGCCGAAATAGTAGCTAACGCAGGTAGACCAGGTCAAATTACTATTGCCACTAATATGGCAGGTAGAGGTACAGACATTAAATTGGGTGGGCAAGAAACACTCAAATCTTTTGATTCTGAGAAAAAACTATCTAAAGATTCAGGAGGATTATACATAATTGGGACTGAAAGACATGAATCTAGAAGAATAGATAACCAACTACGTGGAAGATCTGGAAGACAAGGTGATCCTGGTGAATCAAAATTTTTTCTTTCCTTAGAAGATGATTTAATGAGAATATTTGGTTCTGATAAACTTGACTCTGTTCTAAAAACATTAGGTTTATCTGAAGGGGAAAGCATTCAACATCCTTGGATAACTAAGGCTTTGGAGCGAGCTCAAAAGAAGGTTGAAGCAAGAAATTTTGAAATTAGAAAAAGCTTACTAAAATTTGATGACGTAATGAACGAACAAAGGAAAATTATTTACGATCAAAGAAAAGAGATCATTAATGAAGTTGAGATCGATAATTTAATTTTAGATATGAGGGATAGTTTTATTGAGGACTTTCTATCTGAAGAAGTACCAGACGTTAATATGTTAGATGCAAACAAAAGAAAGCTTCTTATAGAAATAGCTAAAAACGAATTGAATATCGAGATTGATTTAGAAAAGGTCATAGGTAAAGAAAGCTTTGAAATTAACGATATTAAAGACGAACTCATAAGATTATCGGATCATAATATCAATATCAAAAAAACTAAATACTCAGAACAAATTTTCATTTATGCACAAAAATCAATTCTTTTACAAGTTATCGATAAAAGTTGGAAGGATCACCTTTTATCATTAGATCATTTACGACAAGGAATATCTTTGAGGGCATATGGACAAAAAGATCCGTTAAACGAATATAAACAAGAGGCATTTCTGATGTTTGAGAACATGATGAAACAAATAAGACAAAATGTAACAAAAATTGTTAGCTTTGTTGAGATCAAAACTGATGTACCTGAAAATGAATCACAAAGCATTGAAAATAAAGATAATGAATGTTTGGAAAACCTTAGTTTAAAAAAAATATCCCGAAATGCAAGATGTCCACGTACAGGAAAAAAATATAAAAATTGTTGCGGTAAGGTCACCAACTAACTAATTAAGAATTCTTTACCAATAGATAGATACTTTTGCTCTCTTTGAGAAATAATACTTTCTGAAGACTTTCCCTCAAATTCTTGGGTATAGCTTAAAAGTCTTTCTTTTATTGCTGAACAGGTTGATTCTAGATTTCTATGGGCACCCCCAATAGGTTCTTTAATAATTTCATCAATTATACCAAGATCCAGAAGATCTTGTGCAGTTAATTTCAGTGAGTCTGCTGCTTTTTCAGACTCATTAGCCGAGCGCCATAATATTGACGCACAACCCTCTGGTGAGATTACAGAATATATTGCATGTTCAAGCATTGTTACTTTATTCCCAGTTGCTAAGGCTACAGCTCCACCAGATCCACCTTCACCAATTATAAAGGAGAAAATTGGTGATCTAACATTTATAGAGCAACGAATTGAGCTAGCAATTGCCTCAGACTGTCCTCTATCTTCAGCATCAACTCCTGGATGTGCTCCAGGAGTATCAACAAATGTAACAACTGGAAGATTAAATTTATTTGCAAGATTATAAAGCCTTTGCGCTTTTCTATAACCCTCAGGTTTGGCCATACCAAAATTGTTTTTTACTCGAGTATCAATATCGTTTCCTTTGTCATTCCCAATTATTAAATAATTTTTATTATCTAACCTTCCAAATCCACCTTTGATTGAGCGATCCTCAGAAAAAAGTCTATCGCCAGATATAATTTCAAACTTATCAAAAATTTGATCTATTATCTGAGAAAACTTTGGTCTATCCTGATGGCGACAAACCTTAACCTTTTGAATAGGTGTAAGGTTTTCATAAAGATCGCCCAGAACCTTATCGTATTTATCTTGAAGATTAGATAGTTCATTCGCAATATTTTCGCTAGTATCTTTTAGATGTCTAAGTTCTTCAATCTTTGACCTTATATCTAAAAGAGGTTTTTCAAAGTCTAGAAAATTTTGCATTAGATTTTACTGGGTTATCTACCCTCAATTAATTTAGCTTTTTGAACGAGAACCTCTGCTTGTCTTATTGAAGCTATATCTATTAATCTGCCGTCTAAAGAAACTGCACCTTTTCCTTCTTTTTTAGCAATCTCCATAGCCTCTAGAATCCTTTTTGCTTGATTCACTTCTTTATCAGATGGGCTCATTACTTCGTTAGCAAGATCAATTTGACTTGGATGTATAGCCCATTTACCTTCACAACCTAATGTTGCCGATCTATTGGCCTGAGCTTTATAACCGTCAGGGTCATTAAAATCTCCGAAAGGACCGTCTATTGGCCTTAAGCCATTAGCTCTAGCAGCGATAACCATTTTTGATACAGCGTGATGCCACATATCTCCCCAATGCATCTCTCTTGGTTTATCTCCGTCAATATCAGTAAGAACATGATAATTAGGATTTGGGCCACCAATAACAGTAGTTTTTGCTTTCGTAGAAGCTGCATAGTCTGCAACACCAAAATGTAATGACTCCAGTCTTCTCTCGTAAGAAGCAATTTCATTGACATTCTGCATTCCCAATGCTGTTTCAATAATTAATTCAAATCCAATCCTCTTTGTTACATTCATTGCGTCTTCAACTTGAGTACATAGCATATCAACAGCGTAAACATCAGAAATTGTACCTACTTTTGGTATCATTATCAAATCAAGCTTGTTGGG
>CACJRF010000025.1 GCA_902595755.1 uncultured Alphaproteobacteria bacterium
TGATTTTTTTAACCTTTTAAAGCTAGTGCCTGTTAGTTTTGAGAATCTTTTTTTTGAGATCTTATTTTTTTTACCCCACTTATCAAGTTGGTTGGATTTTTTGAGTAGTTGCATTTTAATTTCCTCATATTAAAAGTTAATAATAAATATATAATACGAAAAAATTGCGCACTGTCAAATATATATGCAATAATTTCATATTTAGTAGGTTTGTGCGTTAGAAATCATCCAATAAAAGGTCGATATCTATTTTACTGAAATCATAAGTTTCGTTGCTTCTTGCAATATTAGTCCATTCGTTAAGTGTAATGCAAAGGGATTTTGTCTTCTCAAGTTTTGTAAAATTATTTCCTTTTTGAATTGAAACACCAAGCTTTCCGTTTATTAAATTAGAGGTGTATGTACAAGAAGTCTTGGATTTAAAAACTTGTGTTTCATCTATATGAACTCCTGTCACATATCCATTGGAATCATACAGCGGTCCAATAAAGCTAACAAATATAATAATCCAAGCCATTATTTCTTTTTTTTTTCATTTATTGGAATTGACTTAAAAACAGATTTCCAAAGTATCATATGCCCAAGCATAACATCACCCTTTCAAGTTATCCACACGCAATAATTACGCATATAGTAATAATTGCGCATTTATTACCTATTTGTCAATAACTTTTTTCTAAAAATGTTTTTCTATTTAGTTTGAAAATGCTATTAATTTTAAAAATATGGATAAGGTTTCTTTTAAAAAATGGAGAAAAAAGAATGGTTTTTCACAGCAAGAAGCTGCATCTATGCTCGGTCTTAAAAGAAGAATGATACAATACTACGAAAAAGGAAAAAAAGGTGATAAAGATATCCAAATCCCTAAGTATATTGAACTAGCTTGTGAGGGATTAGATCTAAAAAATAAAATAGCAAAGTTAATTAATGCAAAAGGAGATAGTAAATGAGTAATAACTTTAGTTTAAGGGTAGGGGAATCACTAGTGGCAGGGGGTCCTCCAGGAACAGCTGCAGAGCCTGAAGTTGTTGTTGGTGATCTTAACGGTCCATTCGGAACAGCATTCGCAACACTACTTGGTAATCAGATAAAAGGTCACACGAAAGTCCTGGCCATTATGAATACTGATATAATGGTTAGACCGGCAACTCTAATGGTAAGTAAGGTGACAGTAAATAATGATAAATATACCAATATTCTGATGGGAACGGTTCAAGGAGCAATCGCAAATGGCGTACTTGATTCAGTCCGAGAGGGATATTTACCAAAAGATAAAGTTAACGAATTGGGTGTCATTGTTTCAGTTTGGTTGAATCCATCAGTTGCTGATGACAAAAATCTAGATCACAAAATTTTATTTGATATCCATCGTAAAGCAACTAAAAATGCTATCAAAAAAGCTGTAAATAATGAGCCCTCAATCGACTGGCTCCTTGAAAATCAAGATAAGATAATTCATAAATATTATCAAATGGGTCTTGATAAGAAAATATAAAAAAGCACCCTGAACCCGCAGCACACTAGTCAAAAAGTGCATATACACCTATTTAAAGAAGGATAAGTAAATGGATATTCAACATTTAAGTGTGTGTATACACCTTTATAAGATAGTTTTTGGAAGAAGGATAAAGGTGTATGTCATGAATACAAAAACAAGAGCAACAAAAACTGCAGCACTCCCTAAGTCTTTGGCTCTTTTAGAGAGGTCGTGTTTTTCAAATGATATTCTATCGATAGCTGCTTCCACACTTGAATTTAAAAGTTCTATGGTAAGAAGAAAAAATACGCTTCCTATCATAGCAATTTTTTCTAAAGTTGTTGCTGAGGAAAAAAGGGCAACAGGTATTAGAATTAAAGATAATAGCAATTCCTGTCGGAATGCACTCTCTTCGTTAAAGGCAAACATAAATCCAGACAGGCTATTTCTAAATGCTAAAAAAAGTCTTTTTAAACCTTTATTCTTTTTATGTGGGTTATCACTAAAAACATAACTACCAGGTCTAGAACGCCTAGTACTCTGCAAATTAGAAAGAAATGTCTTTCCAACATTATCCCATCGAAATTTTTTGGCATAATTTGATGGAATGTTTCTAGGTATTTTCAATGCCTCTATAACTGCATTTTTTAGGTTTCTATCTAATACACCAGCTCCGCTTTTTCCAATCACGTTTTTTGGTGCTGCTACCGGATATGCTGCAACTGGAAGACCGCATGCCATAGCTTCTAATAAAACCAATCCAAAAGTATCAGTTTTACTTGGGAATACAAAAACATCAGCTTTCTGATAAATAAATGGGAGTTGATTCTGGTTTTTATGTCCAAAAAATTTTACGTTTTTATACTTTCTTCGTAATTTGAATAAATCAGGACCATCACCAACAATCCACTTTTCACAATCAATATCAAGCTTTAAAAATTCCTCGAGGTTCTTTTCAACAGCCACTCTTCCAACATTTATAAGAATTGGTTTTTTCGATGAGGTTTTTTTTCTAGCATTTAAAGGTTTAAACATCGAAGTATCTACACCTCTTGACCAAATGGTAGTATTGTAAATGCCCCAACCTTCAAGCTCATCGATAATATTTTTAGTAGGTGTTAAAACTTTATGTGCTTTTTTGTGAAACCACCTTAAATAAGAATAACCAACAGAGAGGGGGAGTTTAGTTCTTTTTTTTATATATTCGGGGAATCTGGTGTGAAAAGATGTTGTAAATGTCATACCTTTATGAACAAGCAAGTTACGCATAGCAAGCCCTACTGGTCCCTCTGTCGCAATATGCACACAATCTGGCCTAAATTTATTCAAAAGCGCTTCAATTTTGCTTTTAGGAAAAATAGAAAGTCTAATCTCAGGATAAGTTGGGCAAGGAAAAGTTTTAAATAAATTTGGAGTAATCATTAAAACTTCAAATCCTCGAGATTCTAAATACTCTTTTGTCCTTGACAGAGTATGAACCACACCATTTACCTGTGGGTTCCAAGCATCACTCGCAATACAAATTTTCATTACATTGAGGAAATAAGTTGTTTTTTATCATATTTTTTTAAGTGTAGAGTTTCAAAGTTTTTAGAGTAATCCAGAATTTCTAAGCTACCATCATGATTTTCTGCTAATGCAGTAAGAGATTCAACCCAATCTCCATCATTAGCATAAATAATACCATTAATTGTTCTCAGTTCAGCCTTATGAATATGACCGCACACTACGCCATCATATCCTCTTCTCTTTGCCTCTCGAGCCATAACAATTTCAAAAGCAGTAACAAAAGAAACAGCTTTTTTAACTTTTAATTTCACATATTTAGAAATAGACCAGTACGGCAATTTAAATAAATTTCTGATTTTATTATAAATATCGTTAAGTTTTAAAAGTAATGAATATCCTTTATCCCCTAAGTGGGCAACCCACCTTGCGTGTTGCATAATACCATCAAACTGATCACCATGAATAACCCAAAATTTCTTTCCATCAACTGTAGAATGCACAGCATCCTTTTGGATCTTTATATCGCCAAAATTTACTCCAATGTATTTTCTTGCTGCTTCATCATGATTTCCTGGAATAAAGACAACATTCACACCTTTTCTAGCTTTTCTAAGGAGTTTTTGAACAACATCATTATGGGCTTGTGGCCAGTACCACTTTTTTTTTAGACGCCAACCATCAACAATATCGCCAACCAAATAAATAGTATCACATTTAAGATTTTTTAAAAATTCCAGAAGGTATTCAGCTTTACAGCCATAGCTTCCTAGATGTATGTCTGATATCCAGATCGTCCTGTAGGACTTATTTAGTACCGAAGTTGAATCATCCATACTATATCTAGTAGCAGGGAATTGTTTCAAAATTATTACAATAATTCAATAAGAAAAAGAACGGATGAATAGGGATACCTATATTTTATGATTACCAAATATTATTTAGAACGCTTCATGTATTGGTGATCAAA
>CACJRF010000026.1 GCA_902595755.1 uncultured Alphaproteobacteria bacterium
TATGAGAATTCTGTATTTTTCAGTATCTATTGTTATGTCTTTTTTCTGTTTTAATTTTGCAGAAAGTGGAGACATCAAAGCTGGTGAAGCTAGATATGCTCAGAATTGTGGAAACTGTCATGGTCCCGCAGGCATGGGTTTAGCTAGTTATCCCAAAATCAAAGGTAAGGAAGTTTCTTATCTTGTAGATAGATTGAAAACTTACAGAGCAGGAACAAAAGTAGGTCCGAACTCATCATTGATGATCATGATGGCTCAACCGTTATCAGATACGGAAATTGATAACTTAGCTGCGTATTTGCATGCGCAGAAATAATAATAACATGAAAGGGAGATTTAATGTTAAAAAAATCTAAACTTTTATCAGCAGCGGTAGTCGCAACTGCGGCTTTCATGGCTTCACCTAGCCATGCTGATACAATGGGTACCCCAAAGATTAGCGCAATGTCCATTCTTAATGGTCTTGAGAATCCTTGGGATATGGCCTTCGCTCCTAATGGAGATATGTTTTTCACTGAAAAATGTAAAGGTTTATCGGTTAAAACTGGTTCTGGCGTAGTTAACGTCTTAGGAATGAAAGGTTCTAAAGGTTATGGAACTACTAATGGCGATCTATTTTGTTCTGGTCAAGCTGGGATGATGGGTGTAGCCGTTGATCCAAACTTTAAGAAAAATCGTAGAGTTTATGTAGCTTCTACATCAGATAAATATCACGGAAGTGGTTGTAAAACTAATTTCGAAAAATGTGATGGTAACATCGTAATGAGACTTACTTTAGATAAGAACAATAATGTTACTGATCGTACTGATATTGTTAAAGACATTCAGTACAAGCCATTTGAATCTGATCATCCATTCGGTGGCCCAGGTGCACATAATGGTAATAGACTACGTTTTGGTCCTGAAGGCTACTTGTGGGCAACTACTGGTGACCGTCATAGAGGTATAGTACCACAATCACCAAAGTTATTAGGTGGTAACGTATTAAGAATTGATACGGATGGTAAAGCTCACCCAGGTAATAAACCTCCAAGAGGTTTTGATAAGCGTATGTACACTTATGGTCACAGAAACGTTCAAGGTATTGATTTCCGTCCAAATGATGGAAGAGCATTTACTGCTGAACATGGCCCATGGCAAAATGACGAAATCACTGCTTTAGTAAACGGTGGTAACGGTGGTTGGGATCCTCGTCCAAACGTAGCCGGTCGTGGTGATTGTCCAGATAAATATTGCGGATACATGCCAAACCAAAAAGAAGGTATGTTACCAGCTGCACGTGCGGCATTCATGCCAATGAGTGATGAGCGTTTTGATGATTTAATGCCTCCAGCTTGGAACAACAATGGTCTTTCTCAAGGTACAGGTTCAGCTGCTTTCTTAAAAGGAAGTAACTGGGGTTACTGGGAAGGTCGTATGGCTGTTGGAATCATGGGTATTGGTTTCGGTGGCACACCATCTGGAATGAGAATTGACGTAGTTGATATCGCTAAAGATGGTCAATCAATCAAAAGTGTAATTCACATGCCTACTGGACTTACAAAAAGATTCAGAGGTCTAAGATTAGGACCTGATGGAGCTTTATATGCTGCAGTAGATGAAGGTGAAATCTACAAAATTTCTGCTAGTAAGTAGTAAATTGGTTATTTCCGCACTGCAATATTGTAGTGCGGAATTCCAAACAATTCCTTAAAGGTCAAATTGCATAAATATAATTTTTGTCTATAAGTCGTTAGATCGTCACTTAAAAACGATGAAATGTAGATTTTATTTTTCTTAATTATAAAAGGCAAAAAAAAACCCAGCTAATTAGCTGGGCTCTTTAAAGTTTTTAATATCTGTTATAATTACTTCTCAGCGCAAGCGTAAGAGTTAATTTCTAGACCAACAGAGATTTCTGAAATCATTGGTTTTGTCCAAGCCATTATCTTATCCTTATATTAAGTTAATATTAATTGTGTTTATAGTATCACTATCAAATTAACTAATGCTGAGTTGAATATTCATCTCATATTAATCCTAGAGGATGCTAAATAGAAATAATAGTAGCTTTAAACTTTAATTTTATATCCTAGTTTAAATATGTAATATATTGCAATTAAACATAGAATAAGAAAACCAAGTATAGTTGTTAATGAAACAATAATACTAATATCAGTATGCTCGTAAAAGCTCCATCTAAATGCACTTATAAGATATACAATTGGATTGAAGTAAGAAATCTTTTGCCAAATTTCAGGGAGCATATCAATTGAATAAAAGCTACCTCCTAGAAACGTTAATGGAGTAATAATAAAAGTAGGAATTAACTGAATTTTTTGAAAATCATTCGCCCAAATACCGATAATAAAACCAAATAGACTAAAGGTTACACTTATAAGAATCAACAGAAAGAACATCCATACAGGGTGTATAATATTTAAATTTACAAAAAAGCTTGATGTTAATAAGATAATTATCCCAACAATTACAGACTTTGAAGCGGCTGCACAGACATAGCCAATTGTTATTTCAAAAGGTGAAATAGGTGCAGAAAGTATTTCATAGATAGTTCCGCTAAATTTAGGAAAGAATATCCCAAATGAAGAATTAGAAATACTCTGACTAAGAATAGTCAACATTATTAATCCAGGGATAATGAATGAGGAGTAGGGAGTTCCGTCAATATCCTCAATCCTGGACCCAATTGCGGAGCCAAATACTACAAAATAGAGTGATGTAGTTAAAACAGGTGAAATTATACTTTGTGAAAATGTCCTGAAGGTTCTTGACATTTCAAATTTATAAATTGCAAAAATACCTCTTATATTCATTTATCTATTAGGTTCAAAAAAACCTCCTCCAGGCTACTTTTTTTTATTTCTAGATCCTCGAATTCAATTTGATTTTTATTCAAGTCTTTAAAGAAATTAGAAACAATATTCTTGTCATTTAAATCATAATTCAGAAGATAATGACTCACCGACTTCTTTAAAGAATATTTTTTTATAATTAATTTTAAACTCTCAGTTTTTTTTTTAATTGATATTTTTAGTGTTTTTTTACCAAGTTTTTCAAGTAATTTACTAGTTTTTTCAACTACAATTATCTTACCCTCATGAATAACTCCAACTCTATCTGCCAATTGCTCTGCTTCTTCAATATAATGAGTAGTTAAAAAAATTGTTACACCATTTTTTTTTAAATCATTTAAATTTTTCCACAAATTTTTTCTTAACTCAACATCTACACCTGCGGTTGGTTCATCTAAAAATAAAATCTTTGGTTCATGTGATAAGGCTTTTGCAATCATTACTCTTCTTTTCATACCACCAGATAATGTTCTAATTTGTTGGTTTTTTTTCTCAAAAAGACTGAGGTCTCTGAGAATTTTATCTAGGTAGGTTGATGATTTTTTTTTATTAAACAAACCTCTACTAAATTTTAGGGTGTCTATTACCTTTTCAAAAGAGTCAGTTGCTATTTCCTGAGGAACAAGTCCAATTAATGATCTCGCCTGCTTATATTGAGAAATATTATCAAATCCAAGAATACTTATTTTACCATTATTTTTTTTTGCAATACCACAGATTATGTTTATTAGAGAAGATTTGCCTGCCCCGTTAGGACCTAATAAAGCAAAAATTTCTCCTTTCTTAACTTTCAGGTTAATATTAGTTAATGCTTTGAGTCCATTATCATAGCGTTTATCTAATTTTGAGATTTCGATTGCATGCATGTTTAATATTTAAGGCAAAAGTTTTTAAAAACTATAAATTTATTTGAATGGTTAAAATTAGAAGTAATTTAAATATTTTAAATATTATAAAATATTTTTGATTTGTTTATTTCTACTGATTCACTATTTGACATAATTGATTCTCTTCTTTGATGAATAATATTTCTATTTTTCATAATTGAGGTCGAGTTTTCATTTGTTTTTTTTGTCAATGCTATTGCAACTTCTTGATTT
>CACJRF010000027.1 GCA_902595755.1 uncultured Alphaproteobacteria bacterium
GTCAATTATAAATTTATATTTACCTCATTCCTATCTTCTAGCAGGTTGGCTTTCCATTTTCTTTAGGAAGATAAAATTTTTAATGACAAGGAGAAGTTTAAATAACTATCAAAGAAAGTTACCTTTTGTTAAATTTATAGAAACCCAAATTTTACATAAATATATGAAAAATATTCTGGTAAATTCAAGAGCAATATTCGAGCAGATGATAGAGGAAGAAAATGTCAAAAAAGAAAAATTGAAACTAATTTATAATTCTGTAAAGATTAAAAAATGTTATAAAAAATATAAGAACAAAAAAATTGTTCAGATAATCTTTTTAGCCAATTTAATACATTATAAGAATCATAAACTTGTGATTGAATCTTGTAGGTCTATAAAAGAAAAAAATTTTCAAGTTAATTTTGTTGGTGAAGGTAATCCTCATTACGTAAATGAATTAAAAAGTTTGACGTTAAGTTATAATCTGAAAGATAAAATTAAATTCCTCGGTAAAATTAGGGACTTAGATAAAATTATGAATGAATCTGACATAGGTATTTTAGCTTCTGATGAAGAAGGCTTTTCTAATGCTATTCTTGAATATATGTCATATAAATTACCAGTCATTGCTACTGATGTAGGTGGAAACTCTGAAGCAATTAATCACGGCTACACTGGTTATATTGTTAGAAAGGGAGATTATAAAAATTTTTCAAAATACCTTACAAAATTGATACTAGATGTTAATCTTAGAAAAAGATTAGGTCTGGCAGGCTACCAAATAGTAAAACAAAAATTTGAGGTTTCCAAAAATATAATTAGTTATCATGATTTCTATAAAAATTTAATAAGTAATGATTAACATCAATAAGTATAAAGTTACATGGAAGATTTCTTAACAAATGAAGTAATTAATAGATTATTAGACTATATAAAAGTTGTACGTAATCAAACTAAAAAATTAGTTGAGTGCTTAGAAATTGATGACCAAGTTATTCAAACAGCTAATTATGTTAGTCCGATTAAGTGGCATCTTGGCCACACTAGTTGGTTTTTCGAGAAATTTATTTTAGCTAAATATTGCAAAAACTATAAATTCTTTAATGAAGAATATGATTTCATATTCAATTCTTATTATGAAACTGTCGGTCATTTCAATTTAAGGAAAAATAGAGGTAATTTGAGTAGACCGAGTCTCAAAGAAGTAAATGAATATACTTTGCATGTTGATAAGAATTTAGATCTTCTTTTTGATATTTGTAACGTGGATTTAGAAAATTTATTAAATATAGCTCTTAATCATGAACAACAGCATCAAGAACTTATTTTGATGGATATAAAACATATTTTATATTCAAATGTAAGTAAGCCAAGGTTTATAGATAAAACTATAGGTGAAAATGCTGATTCAAGAAAAAAGAATGAATTTGTGTTAAATAATTCTGTTGAAACAAAATATGGTTATGAAGGCAGTGAATTTTCTTTTGATAATGAGAGGCCATCTTCAAACGTAACAATAACACCATTTATTTTAACTGAATTTATTACGAATGAGGATTGGTTAGCGTTTATCGAAGATAAAGGTTATGATCGCCCAGAGCTTTGGCTTTCAGACGGCTGGGAATTTATTAATAAAAATAATATAAATAAGCCAATGTATTGGATTGATAATAAATCTTTATTCAGTTTAAATGGAGTTGAAAAAATTAATTTAGATTCACCTGTCTCACATATAAGTTTTTACGAAGCCATGGCATTCGCGAGGTATAAAAAAACTGTTCTACCTACAGAAATCGAACTTGAATATGTACTTAATAACACAAAAAAATCTGGAAATCTTATAGAAAATAAGATTTTCAAAGAACATTCATATACATCTGAAAGATTTTTTGATAATTTTTATGGTAATCTATGGGTTTGGTCATCAAGTCCATATTTACCATATAAAAATTATAGATCCTATGAAGATTCGTTATCAGAATATAATGGAAAATTTATGTGTAATCAGTATGTTTTAAAAGGTGGATCATTTGCAACATCAATTAATCATATCAGGGCAACCTACAGAAACTTTTACTATCCCCATAATAGGTGGCAGTTTGTTGGGCTAAGACTAATTAAAAAATAAGTAAAACTTGAAAGGATAAATAAATGGAGAATCTAGATTTTATAGATTATTTAAATACTAATAAGCAAGATATAATGATAGAAGAAAAAAAAGAGTTGATTGATGGATTAAAATATTCAAGCCAAAAAAAACTTAACCCTAAGTATTTTTATGATAATAAAGGTTCAATTCTATTCGAAGAAATAACTAAATCAGAAGATTATTATCCTACGAAAAAAGAAATGGAAATATTAGATAAAAAAGACAAAAAGATAAAAAAAGAATTACCCCCAAAATCAACTATCATTGAATTTGGAAGTGGATCAAATAAAAAGATAAAAAAACTTCTTAGTATTGTTGATTCTCCTGTTGAATATATTTCAATAGACATAAGTAAAGATTTCTTATTTGAAAATTCTAAAGAACTAGCTAGAGATTTCCCAGAACTTAAAATCACTGCTATTTCTGCAGACTTTAATCAAGAGCTAAACATTCCAAAAATTCAAAATATAAAAAAGCCAAAAATTGGCTTTTTCCCAGGATCGACTATAGGGAATTTCTCTAAGATAAATGCTAAAAAAACCTTATTAAAATTTAAAAAAATCCTAAAGTCAGAAAATTTCTTAGTTATTGGTGTTGATTTAAAAAAAGATAAAAGAATTCTTGAAAAAGCTTATAATGACAAAGAAGGAATAACAGCTAAATTTAACAAAAATATTTTTAAAAATTTAAATAATAAATTTGGTACAAACTTTAATGAAAATAATTTTGAGCATAATGCTTTTTTCAATTCAAAAAAAAGTAGAATTGAGATGCATTTAGTCACTATGATTAATCACAGTATAAAATTATTTGATAAAAAAATAGATTTTAAAGTAGGTGAAACAATTCATACAGAAAGTTCCTACAAATATACTTATAAAAGTTTTGAGCAACTTATCGAAAGTGCAGGATATAAAGTACAGAACTTTTTTTCTGATGAAAAATCATTCTTTGGTATATTCATATTAAAGGTAAAAAAGTGAATGGATTTTTTAAATTTTAATAATGCCGGATCTAGTCGAACATTTTCAAGTTCAAATGAGGCTATTGTTAAATATTTGAAGATAGAAAAAAAATATGGAGGATATCACTGTGCTAATATTTTTTCAGAGAAATTAAACGAGTTTTATTTTAATCTTTCAAAATTGATCAATTGCAAGCCCTCTGAGATTTCTTTTATAGCCAACACTACTTTAGGCTTTAATCTCTTTATAAATTCATTAAAAAAAAAAAATAATAGTAATATTATAATTTTTAGTAATGAATATGAAAGTAATATAATAAGTCTAAGATATAATAAAATTAGATTCAAAGTTGTAAAAGTTGATCAAGACGGAAATTTTGATATTGATGAACTAAAATCTAAGATTGACAAACAAACTTTATTTATAAATATATGCCATGTAACATCAAATAACGGAAACGAGATGTCGGTAAGTGAAGTTGGAAAAATTATTAAGACAATCAATCCTAATATCATTTACTCAATTGATGCATGCCAATCAATTGGACATATTAATGTTAATGTAAAAAAATTTAAATGTGATGTTCTCATTGGTTCTGGGAGAAAATTTTTAAGAGGTCCCCGTGGAACTGGTTTTATTTTTCTAAGAAAAATGAAGAACTCTTTAATTAAACCTCAAATAATCGATGCTCATAACTCTAATATTAACTCAAAAATAAGTATTAAATCCGATCATGTCTTTGAGAACTTTGAATACTCACCAGCACTAAAAATTGGTTTATCAGAGTCAGTAAA
>CACJRF010000028.1 GCA_902595755.1 uncultured Alphaproteobacteria bacterium
AATATCGAAATTAAGTCTAAAGAGGAAGTATTTTTAAAAAATGAAAGGGCAGAAAAGGATAGTGATTCTGTAAGTATATTTTCTGAAAAATTAGCTAAATTAAAAATATTCATTAAGCAATTTCCAGAGAAACTTTCAAACGACTATTCAAGAAATGACGAAATTTTATTTGAGCAATTTTCTGAACTAGCAAGCCCTGAGCTTATAGCATTCGAGCATGTTTATACTTCTAATGAGGTCTTAAAGGTAAAGCCTAAACATAAGAAAAAAAATACTTTCTCGTATAAAGACTTGCCAGTTATCCCATTTATTGCTCCAAGAACAAATAAATTAAAAATAATCAACTTTACTAAAAAGATTGATAGAGAAATCATTAGTTTGATTGATGTTTTTGAAGCTTTGAATCTGAAACCAGATAATATTGACCTTGATGTTAAGAGTTTTTTAAAGAGGAATCAACTTGAGCACGAGCATAACCTTATTGAAAATACTTCAATGAGATTCCAATTGCTCGAAGATCTTAAAGATGCCATAATTTATCTACCTCTAAAACCACCAATGCAATATTATTATATCTCAAGTCACTATGGTTATAGAATTCATCCAAAATCTAAGTTAAGACAAATGCACTACGGTATTGATATGGCTGGTACTTGGCAAGAAGAGGTAAGAGCTCCTGCAGATGGTTTTGTATCTTTCTCTGGAAGAAATGGCTCATTTGGTAAATCAATTAAAATTATTCATAAACATGGAGTATCTACACTTTATGGACATCTTCACAAATTATCTGTAAAAAAAGGTCAATATGTTAAGGAAGGTCAAGTTATTGGAAAAATGGGGTCTACTGGCCGAGCTGTTGGTGCACACCTACATTATGAAATCAAAGTTAATGGAAAATCTGTTAATCCATATAATTTTATAACAAAAGGAAGAAATTTATTGAGTAGTACAACATTTAAAAGATAATTCTGGCATTGAAATTGCTCGAATTATCTTATGATTAAATTAATAATTTCATTTTTACTAATTTATGTACCTTTAATTGTTTCATCTAATGATATTATAGGATGTCAGGTTTACACAGAAAAATATAACAAGAAGTATAGATTACCTAATAAATTACTTACGTCTATTTCTTTAGTAGAATCAGGAGTCATTGAAGGTGACTCAGTCAATCCTTGGCCATGGGCATTAAATGTAAATGGAAAATCAAAATATTTTGATAACAAAAAAGACACTCTTAGCTTTCTGAAGGAAAGTTTACAAAAAAGTAGAAATATTGATGTTGGGTGTATGCAGATAAATTATAAATTTCATGGTCATAATTTTAAAAACTTAGATCATATTTTAAATCCTGAAGAAAATGTAAAGTATGCAGCGAAATTTTTAAAAAAATTATTTAAAAGACATAAATCATGGAATGAGGCTATTTCACGGTACCATTCGTCAGAGCCATCTAGAAAAAAAAGATATCTTAAAAAAGTAAGAAATTTTTGGGATAAGTTAAGGCAAAGACACATTCATTTAAATCATACTTCTACTCAAAATTTACATAAAAAAAAAATAGAATATTTTAGGCAGTTGTTAGAGAAAGAAAAGCAACATATTTAAAATTATGGCAAAGAATTTGCACAGTATATTGTAGAAATGGAGAAAAAAATGATAAGAGAATTAAATATTGAAAATAATGAATTACTAACAAGAGAATGTTCTCCTTTGATTGAAATTACTCATTTTAATGATGAAAATGAAATCAAAAAGAAAGAAACATATACAGTTGGTCACTTTTTAAAAGAAGCTAAAGAACTTAAAAAGATTAAATACTCATAAAGTCTTATATCAAATATTTATATTCTGTATCTTCATAATTTTTCTTCTTACTGAAGAAGCAGGAATATTTAATAATTCTCTATACTTGGCAACGGTCCTTCTTGCAAGATTAATACCTTCGCCTTTTAGTCTTGAAACAAGCATTTCGTCACTAAGAGGACTATCACAAGGTTCATCGCTAATAATTTTTCTTAAAGATTCCCTAACTGACTCGGCAGAATGAGTTTCACCAGTATTAACACTATTTATAGAAGCACTAAAGAAGATTTTCATTTCAAATAGACCAATTGGAGTCATCATTAACTTTTCAGAAGTTACTCTACTTACAGTACTTTCATGCATATTTATTTTTTTTGCAACATCTTTGAGAATCATTGGCTTTAGAAATTTTTTACCTTTCTCAAAAAATTCTTTTTGTTGATTTATAATTTCAGAGCTTATTTTTAAAGTTGTGACATTTCTTTGTTCGATAGCTTTAATAAGCCATCTAGCAGAGTTCAATGATTCATTTATATATTTTTTGTCAGAATCTTTGCATTCAAGCTTTTCAATTTCTTTTATATAGCTATCGTTTACACAGATCTTAGGTAAAGTAGAATTATTTAATTCAACGTTCCAATCATCTTTATTTTTAGTCACGATGACATCAGGATGGGCGATGTTATCACTAGAATCATTATAGATTGTTCCTGGTTTTGGGTTTAGAGATCTAATTAATTTTATTTCAGTTTTAAGATTTTCATCATTTAATCCAGTAATTTTTTGTAGACCTTTTAAATTTCCATTACCAAGAAGCTCAATATTTTCTATTATTAGTCTTTTTGTTTGATTATATGAATCAGTGTTCTTCAATTGAATGGTTAAACATTCTTTTAGGTTTCTAGCAAATACTCCGCTTGGTTCAAATGTTTGCATTCTACAAAGTACTTGCTCAATTTTTTCTGAGGGAAAACCACTAAAGTTACTAATTTCCGTCAAATCTTCTATAATTAATCCACTTGGATCAATATAATCAATTAAAATTTCTGCAATTTCTGTCTCTTCTGAATTATTAAATTCTAACTGAGCTTGATTCAATAAAATTGTTTTCAATGATATTCTATCACTTTGCGTTCTTTCTATTATTGTTCCCGGATCATTATAATCTTCACCATGATTTTTAGAATTTACTGCGTAGGTGTCATTATCCCATCTATTTTCGTAATCATGATTATAGGGCTCATCAGAAATAGAGTCTCCATTTTCAAAAGAATCATCAATATTTGATGTTATATCTTCATCTTCAGAAACAATTTTTTCTTCTTCACTATTTTGGTTCTCAAGAAAGGGGTTTTCTTCTAATTCTTTTTCCACTAAATCAGTTAATTCTAAATTCGTTAACTGCAATAGTTTAATTGCTTGTTGGAGTTGTGGAGTCATCACTAA
>CACJRF010000029.1 GCA_902595755.1 uncultured Alphaproteobacteria bacterium
GAAGAGTTTTTTGCTCCCTTTGGTTTATCTGGACAGGTTTCTAAAGGGTTCTTTTTGAAAGAAAAAATTAATACTGTTAAAAATGTTAGGGTTTTGAAAAATGAGTATTAGACCGTGGAGAGATATTCAAAGAAAGAAAACTAGAAAAATAAAAGTTGGAAATATTTATGTTGGCGGAGATGCACCAATTTCCGTTCAATCTATGACCAACACTTTAACTACTGATGAGGTTGCTACTACGAATCAAATTTTGGGACTTGAAAATGCAGGCGCTGACCTTGTTAGAGTTTCTTGTCCAGACGAAGAATCCACTAAATCCTTAAAAAAAATTATAAAAAATGTTAATGTCCCTATTATTGCAGATATTCATTTTCATTATAAAAGAGCTTTAGAATCTGCTGATGCAGGAGCCGCATGTCTCAGAATTAATCCTGGTAATATAGGTAAAGTTGAAAGAGTGAAAGAGGTAATCAAAGCAGCAAAAGAAAATAACTGCGCAATAAGAATAGGTGTAAATGCTGGAAGCTTAGAAAGAGATTTACTTGAAAAATACGGTGAGCCATGTCCTGATGCTATGGTTGAATCAGCACTTAATCATATAAAAATTTTGGAGGATAACGATTTTTATAACTTTAAAATTAGTTGTAAGGCCTCTGATGTTTTTTTAGCTGTTGCTGCATACTATGGTATATCAGATGCTTGTGATTATCCTTTACATTTAGGTATCACTGAGGCAGGGGGACTGATGACAGGAACTATCAAGTCATCAATTGGGATGGGCTCTCTTCTATGGGCAGGTCTTGGGGATACAATCAGAGTTTCTTTATCAGCAGACCCAGTTGAAGAAATAAAAGTTGGTTTTAATATATTAAAATCTTTAAATCTGAGACATAGAGGAGTAAATGTAATTTCTTGCCCCTCATGTGCGAGGCAAGAGTTTAATGTTATAAAAAATGTGGAAGAGTTAGAAAGAAGACTTGAACATATCTCCACACCAATGACACTTTCTGTTATAGGTTGTGTGGTTAACGGCCCTGGTGAGGCAAGAGAAACAGATATTGGTTTAACTGGTGGTAAAAGTGGACACCAAATTTATTTAAACGGAGAAAAACATCACGTCTTAAGAGATAAAAGTATGATTGATCATCTAGTTGATCTTTGTGAAAAGAAACAAAAAGAATTATTAAAAAAAAAAGTCTAAAGTTTTGCAAAAAATTAATTCAGTAAAGGGTATGAGGGATTTATTTGGTGAGGAATTGATCAAGCATCAATATTTAAGCCAAATTTTTAGAAAATTATGTACATTTTATAATTATGAAGAAATAGCAACTCCATTAGTGGAGCATATCCAAATTTTTAATAGATCATTAGGCGAAACATCCGATATTGTCTCTAAGGAAATGTATAACTTTAAGGATCAAGGTGATGATCATTTAGTTTTAAGACCAGAGGGTACAGCAGCAGTGGCTAGAGCATATATTTCTAATAATTTTCAGCAAAAATTAGTAAATAAATATTTTTATATAGGATCTATGTTTAGAAGAGAAAGACCACAATCTGGCAGACTTAGGCAATTCAATCAGTTTGGAGTAGAATTTTTTGGTAACAGAAATATTTTGTCTGACCTAGAAGTAATATTACTAGCTGATAATTTTCTTAACAAAATTGGGATAAGAAAAAAATTAAGACTCGAGATAAATTCTCTTGGAAATAAGGAAAGTAGGGGAAAATATATTGAATCGTTAAAAGAATTTTTAAATAAAAAAAAAAGTCATCTATCAGAAGAAAGTTTACGGAGGTTAGAAAAAAACCCCCTAAGAATTCTCGACTCTAAAAATTCAAAAGATTTAGAAATTGTGAAAGAATGTCCAAAGATTAATTCATTTTTTGACAAAGAATCTTCAGACTTTTTTGATGGAATAACTAAGGGACTAAAACAACTTGGGATAACGTTTGAACTTAATTCAAACTTAGTAAGAGGACTAGATTATTATAATCATACAGCTTTTGAGTACAAAACGTTTGAAGAGAAAAGTCAAAATACAATTTTAGCAGGAGGAAGATATGACAGCCTAATTAATATGTTAGGTGGAAATAACTCGACAGGTGTTGGTTGGGCAGCGGGCATTGAAAGAATAGTTCTAAACTTAGTTTCAAAAAATAAAGAAAAATTTACGATAAGTGTTTTTTCTAATTCCCCAGAATTTAATTTTGAAGTTTTAAACTTAATTAAAAATCTAAAACCAAAAGATAACCTTCAAATAAATTTTCTAAACTCTGGTAATTTCAAAAAAAAACTTTCAAAAGCAAGTAAACTTAAGTCTTTTGCTTGTATTATTCTTGCAGAGAACGAATGGAAAGAAAAAAAGCTAATCTGGAAAGATTTAATTAGTGATTCACAGGAGACATTTAGTTTAGATATGATTGAGGAATTTTTGAACAATAAACTAGATAAAAAATGAATTCCAAACAAAATTATTTTTCTTCAAAGCCAAAACAAATTACTCAAGCAGCTATAAATGTTTCTGGAAGAGTTTTTGGAGATTTAAAGAACGTAAGTATTGTTACTATAAATAATTCAGATATTGCACAGGCAATATTTAATAATTTTGAAAAAAAAAAGATAAAAAAATCAAGTCAAATTAAAAACTCAGACGAGCAATTCTTTGATGCTATAAATAAAAATAATACTCTACAAATAATTAGAGAAATAAAAGATTATGACATTTTAATTTTTGGATTTTCAGGAAATTTTAGAATTTTGGATAAAAAAATAATTTCTAGCTTGCTTAAAATAAGAAAACAAAAACCTTTGATAATTATAGATTGTGGAATTCCTGGTAATGTTGATACAAAAGCAAGAACTATAACCAATTGCTTTTTA
>CACJRF010000030.1 GCA_902595755.1 uncultured Alphaproteobacteria bacterium
TAAAACAAAAATCTGTTAGATTTTATGCAAATCAACTACAAGAAGCCAATCCAGTTTATATGGATATTGATAAATTTGTAACTTTAGGTGGTGCAACTCTGTCATCACTTATAAACCGTTCATCTAAAGTTTTTTTGAAACACCCTGAGAAATGTGAGTTTTTCTCGTTATATGGTGACCAAATTATAGGTTATTATGAAATTCCATATAACAGAATACTAAGATTATATGCTAGTGCAGTAAATAAGGAAAATAATATTGCGCAAGACTTTATCAGATCACAAGTTGTTCCAGCCCCAATGAATTTAGATGCTGCTATTAGTTTACTTTATGACGATTACGGTTATCAGCAAAATATTATTGAATCTCTTCTTCCGGATGAAGTTAGATCACTTTTTTTTGGAGAAGGTTCACAGGTTAGCATTGCCGATGTTGCAGAATCAAAATTATTAGCATTTTCTGTTTTAGGTGGTAAGGTTTCACAAGCATTAGGTAATGAAATATTTATTATTGTTCCTTATTCTAAAAAAGGATTATTAGGAAGTAATGAGACCATAATAATAACAAGCTCAGCAAGAATTTACGAAGTTCCACTTTTAAATGTTCCACTAGCCTTAAATGTACTTAGATCTCTAGGGTTCAATGCTAAAGTAATTATTGTGGATCATGTTTATATCGATGAACTTTCCTATTGTAAAGTTGGTGAAGGAGGCTTATGGTATCATTTTAAAGGTAATAACAAGAAAGTTGGATGTGATTTTTTATCAAATACTGTTAGGTCTGTGAAAACAGATTTATTACAAAAAAGCGAGAGTTATTCACTTTTTAAAGAGAGTATTGAAAGAGTTAGAGAAATTGTTAATAAATAAATGAAAAATTACCATTTGATACTATATAATATTTGAAATGATAGAATATCTACCAATTATAATTTTTTTATTTATGGCTACTGCTATTTCTTTAGGGGCTATTCTTTTTTCATTAGTACTTGGAAAGAAAAATCTTTATAAAGAAAAAGTTTCCACATATGAATGTGGTTTTGAACCTTTCCAAGATTCAAGGTCAAAGTTCGAAGTCAAATTCTATTTGGTTGCAATTTTATTTATAATATTCGACTTAGAAATAATTTTTCTTTTTCCTTGGGCTGTAGCCTTTGATCAAGTCGGTCTTTTTGGATTTTTATCAATGATGTTTTTTTTACTCGTTTTAACAATTGGTTTCGCATATGAGTGGATGAAAGGAGCTTTAGATTGGAGCTAAAAAAAGTAACAGCTAATAACTTTGATGATTTGAATAAACAGATTAGTTCAAACGGTTTTTTAATTACTAAATTTAACGACCTTCTTAACTGGGCAAGATCAGGTTCATTATGGCCTATGAGTTTTGGCCTTGCTTGTTGTGCAGTTGAAATGATGCAGTCAGCTGCTAGTAGATATGATTTTGATAGATTTGGAATAGTTTTTCGTCCAAGTCCTAGACAATCCGATGTGATGATTGTTGCAGGAACATTAACAAACAAAATGGCCCCTGCTTTGAGAAAAGTTTATGATCAAATGCCAGAACCTCGTTGGGTTATATCGATGGGCAGTTGTGCTAATGGAGGTGGGTATTATCACTATTCTTACTCGGTTGTAAGAGGATGCGACAAAATTGTTCCGGTAGATATATATGTTCCAGGTTGTCCTCCAACAGCTGAGGCTCTCCTTTATGGAATGCTTCAACTTCAAAAAAAAATTATGAGAGATAATAAAATTTACAGGACATGATAACTTTAAATAGACAATATGTTGCAGAAATATCTGAACTCATAAAAAACCTTTTGACCTTCTGTAAATACAAAGTACGGGTTAGCACTAATGAAATTTCTTTACTGTGTTCAAAAAATGATTTAAAAAAGATTATCCTTTTTCTAAAGGATAACCCTTCATTTAATCTTGACACGCTAATAGACATAACTGCAATTGATTTTCCTAGTGAATCAAAAAGATTTACTGTTGTTTATAATTTGTTGAGTGTTACAAAAAACTTTAGACTAAAAATAAAGATTAAAATATCTGAAAATGAATCTGTTCAGTCTATTTGTGATGTCTTCTGCTGTGCTAATTGGTATGAAAGAGAGATATGGGATTTGTTTGGTATAAGATTTAGTGAACACCCAGACTTGAGAAGAATTTTGACTGATTATGATTTTGAAGGTCATCCTTTGAGAAAGGATTTTCCATTAACAGGTTTCACTCAAGTAAGGTATGATGAAGAATTAAATAAAGTCATAAAAGAGCCTGTAAAGCTTGATCAAGCTTATAGAAATTTTGATAACCTAAGTCCATGGGAAGGTATGAGTGAGTATTTACCAGGTGATGAGAAGGCTAAAGCTAAAAATGACTAAAAAAGAAAATTATATTATGAATTTTGGCCCTCAACATCCTGCTGCTCATGGGGTTTTAAGATTAATTTTAGAATTAGATGGGGAAGTCGTAGAAAGAGCAGACCCTCACATAGGTTTGTTGCACAGAGGAACGGAAAAGTTAATTGAGAATAAAACTTATATTCAAGCACTCCCATACTTTGATAGACTTGACTATGTGTCGCCTATGTGCCAAGAACATGCCTTTGCTTTAGCTATAGAAAAGCTATTAAGTATTAAGGTTCCAAAAAGAGGTCAATATATAAGAGTTATATTTTCTGAAATAACACGAATACTTAATCATATTTTGAATATAACAACTTTTGCATTAGACGTAGGTGCTATGACACCTTTTCTTTGGTTATTTGAGGATAGAGAAGTATTAATGGAATTTTATGAAAGGGTGTCAGGATCTAGATTACATTCTGCTTATTTTAGACCTGGCGGGGT
>CACJRF010000031.1 GCA_902595755.1 uncultured Alphaproteobacteria bacterium
AAATAATAGATTCCAATGATGAAGATCTTAAAAAAGAGGCATTAGAGGAAAAAAGTATCCTTAACGAAAAATTAATATCTATAAACGAAGAATTAAAATTCATGTTAATTCCCAAAGATGAATCCGATGAAAAAAATGCGATTATAGAAATAAGAGCAGGAACTGGTGGAGAGGAAGCAGCACTTTTCGCATCTGATTTGTTAAGAATGTATACAAAATATTCTGAAATTAAATCATGGAATACTGAAATTATGGATTTAAGTGAAACAGATCATGATGGAGTTAAAGAAGTGATATTAAAAATATCAGGTAATAATGTTTTTGGGGATTTAAAATTTGAGTCTGGAACGCATAGAGTACAACGAGTTCCACTTACAGAGTCTGGAGGAAGGATTCACACCTCAGCCGCAACTGTTGCAGTGTTGCCTGAAGCATCCGATGTTGACGTTGAAATATTAGAAAAGGATTTACGAATTGATATATTTCGATCTAGTGGTCCGGGGGGACAATCAGTTAACACAACAGACAGTGCAGTTAGGATAACTCATATACCTTCTGGAGTTGTAGCACAGTGTCAAGACGAAAAATCTCAACATAAGAATAAAGCAAAAGCTTTGACGGTTTTAAGATCAAGAATATTTGAAAATGAAAGATTAAAAAAAGAAAGTGAGAGAGCACTAGAAAGAAAGTCCCAAGTAGGAAGTGGTGATAGATCAGAGAGAATCAGAACCTATAACTTTCCACAGGGTAGAGTAACTGATCATAGAATATCATTAACACTTTATAAGCTTGAGCAAATTTTAAATGGTGAAGCTCTATATGAGATCATGTCAGCTTTGAAAACAGATGACAACATGAAAAAACTATCTTTGGAGGAATAATGAAACCTACTATCGAAAGTTTAATGAAGCAAAGCTCTAAGCTTCTTAAAGTTTACGGATTTGAAAGACCAAGGCATGAATCTGTAATTATATTAAAGGATATATTAAAAAAGAGTTATGTGGATATTTTATCTAATAGTGATCTAAAAATATCAATTGCAGAAAAAAATAAAATTTTAGAAAATCTATTTAAAAGATTAAAAGGCAAACCATTATCAAAAATATCTGGGGTCAAAGAATTTTATTCAAGACAATTTATAACCTCAAAGGATACATTAGATCCTAGGCCAGATACAGAGTTGATTGTGGACGTGGTGAAAAATTTATCAAAAGATTTCACAAAAAAAAAACTAAATATTTTAGATGTTGGAACGGGCTCAGCCTGTATAATTATAACAATAACTCTTGAATTAATGTCTAAATTAAATATCTGTGCAACGGGTTTAGATATTTCCAAAAGAGCACTCTTGGTCGCTAAAAAAAATTTAATCAAGTTTAATTTAAATAATAAGGTTAATCTCATACAAAGTAATTGGTTTGATAATTTAGATAATAAATTTGACTTAATTATTTCTAATCCTCCTTACATTAAAAAAAATGATCTTGCTAAATTAAGTAAAGAAGTACTCCACGATCCTCTGATTTCTTTAGAAGGAGGTTTAACTGGACTTCGGAGTTATTTTAAAATAGCAAAAGAAGTTCATAAATATATAAAAAAGGATGGTTTTGTAATATTAGAAATTGGAATTGGCCAATTGAAACAAGTGGATAACATTTTTTTAAACCAGGGTTTTAGAAGAATTTTAAAAGAAAAAGATTTACAAGGTATTGACAGAGTTGTAGTCTATCAATATAAAAGTACGAAATACATAGTATAATCTATTCTAACTCTGTAAAATATTAACGTATCGCTAATTGTAAAATTGATTGAAAAAAAAAAAATCCGCAAAAAAAGACCAAGATTTAGTAGTAAGAGAACAAATGGCTCATTAAGACCATTCAACGACAAAAATTCTAATACCCCAAGAACAAGGGTTGGAATATCTAAAGCTCTTGAAAAATATACTGGCCTCGCTGAGGATGCTTTCTCAAATGGTGACAGAATTGTCGCTGAAGGCTATTATCAATATGCCGAGCATTATCAAAGACTTTTAAATGAAGTTCCACCAGAGAATGGTTCACAAGAAAAAACAAATAAAAACGAATTAAATAAAAAATCTGATATTAACTTGGTTTTGCAAAAACCTAGCAGAACAGAGCGAGCTTATAGTGCAAAACAAGATAGACAACAAAAAAATCAAAATTCAGAAATAAAAAAGAAAAATTTTTCAGATCAAAACGAGGGGGTATCTGCAGATGAGAACTCTAAAAATGTTACAAGCGACGGTATAGAGGCTCTTAAACCTTATGAGATCTAACTTAATCAACTCTTGCGGTTTCTGACTTCTGAAGTTTTGCCGATAGAAACCTTTCTCTTGTTAAAGATACGTTAGCATAAAAAAATGGTCTATCATCATCTTCAATGTTAGCGCTTGATTGTAATTTCAATTTCATTGGATTTATAGTTCTATTTTTATGTTTAACCTCATAATGTAGATGTGGACCAGTGCTTCTTCCAGAATTTCCTACATAACCGATTACATCACCTTGTTTTACTATTCTTCCTTTTTTAATACCCGTTGCAAATTTGTACATATGAGCATATCTCGTTTTAAAATTATTAAGATGTTTGATTTCAATAAATCTCCCAAAAGATCCATTTCTTCCTGCGAAGGTAATTCTACCATCCCCCGCTGCCATTATGGGCGTTCCTCTCTTAGCCGCAAAATCAACTCCTCTGTGCATCTT
>CACJRF010000032.1 GCA_902595755.1 uncultured Alphaproteobacteria bacterium
TTATTAGATCTATCAATCTTACTATTTGAGAAAATCTCTACAATTTTTTCACATAATTCATTGATTTCTTTAGAATCTTTTTTTTTGTAAATAATACTGAGGTAGTTTTTTAAAATATTATAGTCTAAATCCTTCATTAATTATGGTTAAACCTCATTATCTTTTTTAACTGCATTTTTTAAATTCTCAAGGAAGCTTGGAATAGCAGTATCAATTCTATTCCAAGTTGGAATATTTGGTGACTCCATAGGTGAGTCTAAGAAAACTTCTCCAGCAATCATAATATTCTTAGCAAACAATTCAACAGCTGTTTCCTCTTCATGTACATCAATTTCATATTTATTCATCAATGCGTCCTTTTTATATATTTGAACAAAATCTAATGCTTCTCTGTAATATGTTGCTTTAAGAGATCTGAAAATTGACATAGAAAAAGTTTCTCCTTGAGATGCTAATTTTCTTATTACCGCTTTGGTAATATCTATAGACATTTTAGAAAGACCCTTACTATTATCGTCAATTGAAATATTTTGGTGTTTATGATCATAATTCTCGGCAACATCAACCTGACACAATCTATTACCAGCATAATTTCTGAACATTTCAGATAAAACTCCAATCTCAAGACCCCAATCGTACGGGATTCTTATATCTTTTAATACTCTCCTTCTGAATGAAAACTCACCAGCAAGGGGATAACGAAATGAATCTATAAAAGAAATATACTCCTTAAAACCTATAGTTTTTTCCAAGGCACGAAGTAAAGGTGTCACAAGTAATCTTGCGACTCTTCCTCGAACCTTTTTTTTTGAAACTCTTGGATAGTAACCTTTACAAAAGTCAAAATTAAATCGTGGGTTAGCTACAGGATAAACTAATCTTGCAAGTAAATTTCTATCATAAGTAATAATATCACAATCGTGAAGCGCAATTGCTTCCGTATTACCAAGAGAAAGAATATAACCCATACAATACCATACATTTCTTCCTTTACCTAGTTCTTGTGGTGCAAGGTTATGATCTGCTAACTGCTGATCAAGCTTTTTTAAATTTGGGCCATCATTCCATAAAATATCATGTTTTTGAGGTAATATAGAGAAGAATTTTTTTGCTTCTATGAATTGAGATTCATTTGCTTGATCTAAACCAATTACAATATTCTTTAAAAATTTAACTTTTGATATTTCTTTAATAATTTTTGGCAAAGCTTCACCTTTCAGCTCTGAAAATAATGAAGGTAAAATTAAAGTTATTGGACGAAATTCTGAAAATTCAATAAGTTCTTTTTCGAGCTCATCATAATTTCTATTTGAAAAATTATGAAGTGTTGCAACAATACCGTTTTGATAAAAATCAGCTATTTTTATTCTCCTTTTTCAAAATAAACTCAATGGATTCTTTCCATCCATCTGGAGCTTTATTAATACTATAATAAATATTGTTATTTTTATTTAAAGAAATTTTAACCTTCTCTCTTTTTACAATACAACTATAGTCAGTTTGTTCAAGCATACTTATATCATTCTCACTATCACCAAGAGAAATAGTCTTATAATTATTTTTTTCAGAAAATTTTATGATCTCAAGAAACTTCATTAAAGCCCTACCTTTATTATAACGATCTGAAAGGTGATAAAATCTTCCACCTTTAGAAATTTGTAAACTATTACTTATTTTTTTAACATCTGAAATGAATAACTTTATTTTTTTTTCTGTATCTTTCCAATAAATAGGATTTGTAAATAACCTTCTTGTACAATTTATTAAAGATTTATTTTTAAGATTAGTAATTTTAGATAACTGATCTAATTTTAGTTGAGAGAATAAAATGAAGTCATATTTTTTTTGTAGTTTACAAAGTTTATTTTCTATAACTTCAGGACTTAATTCACTTAATTTGTATCCGAGGTAATTTTTATAATTAAAAAATTTGGTTTTATTAGGATCAAAAAAGGTGTAATTATTAGGAAAGAAAATACATGCTCCATTTTCAACTATAAAGGGAAAATTTAGATTTAATTTTTTATTAATTTCTAATATTTCACAGAATGTTTTACTGGTAGAAAATATTATATGATTCTTTAACTTTATTTTATTGATAAAATTCTTAATCCTTCCCAATGTATAACTATCATGATTGAGCAATGTTCCATCTAAATCTGTAAAAATATAATAATTCATTGGATATCTAAAGTTTAAAACAGAAAAATAACTTTAACTTAATTAAAAAATAAAATCTTTCAAAAATTTATAATCATATTATTTTATTAACATGTACTTAAGAATTGTTAATCTAAAATTTGCCTCAGAAATTGAAGCAGACGCTATGCACGCTTTTGCAGAATACGAACTACTTGATAAACTTCCAGGCATTTTGTCAATTGAAGTTGTAAGGATCACAAAATTACATAGTATCGTCATCAACAAATTTGAATCAAAAAAACATGCAGATGAGTCTAAAGAAATAATTATAAATAAAATGAAGCAAAATCCAAATATTAA
>CACJRF010000033.1 GCA_902595755.1 uncultured Alphaproteobacteria bacterium
ATTTAATGAAAATCTCTTTAAATTTCTCGTGAGCAATTGACTCGTGTGAACAAACTAATCTTGTTCCAATTTGGCAACCTGCGGCACCAAGCTCCAAAAATTTTAAAAGCAGCTCTCCTCTTCCTATGCCACCAGCCACAAAAACAGGCACTGAAGTCACGCAAGGTAAAATCTCTTGAACTAAAACATTTATGGAAACAGGCCCAATATGTCCTCCAGCCTCATTTCCTTCCAGTATTAGTCCATCCACACCATTAGAAATCATTTTCTGTGCAATAGTATTCGAAGTAGCAAAACATAAAGTTTTAATTTTAGCAGATTTAAGTTTTAGAATTTGACTTTTCTTTGGAAATCCCCCTGCGAACACGACAGCATTAACTTTTTTAAAAACACATGAATCAATTAGTCTATCTATGTCTGGATGAAGAAGAATTAAATTAACACCGAATGGTTTTGAAGTCCTTTTTCGTGTCTCGTCAATTTCTGTTTCTAGATCTATCTTTGACATTGAGCCAGCTGCAATTACACCAAAACCACCTGCGTTTGATACTGCTGAGACTAAGCTCCTTTCTGACAGCCAAGTCATTGCCCCGCCCATAATTGGATACTTTGTTTCAAGAAATTCGCTGCCTTTTTTAAAAAGATTTAAAAGAATTTTATTACTCATTAATCATCAAGTTTGTATGTAGAGTGAAGAGCTCGTAAAGCTGAATTCTTTTTTTTCAAATCTATAAGAACACTTATCTTAATTTCAGAAGTAGATATCACTTGAATATTTATATTCTTTTTTGCGAGTGTTTCAAACATTTTTTCTGCAACACCAACATTACTCCTCATTCCAACTCCAACTATAGAAACTTTACAAATATTATTATCTGCATGAATTTTATTAAATTTTATTTTTGATATCTTGAGCTCATTTACCGCTTTTTTCTGATCTTCTTTAGGAACAGTGAAAGTTAAGCTAGCATACCTTCCATCATCTGTAATATTTTGAACTATCATATCAACATTAATCTTATGTTTAGCAAGTAATCCAAATATTGTAGCTGCAACACCAGGTTTATCCGGAATACCTTTAAGTGTAATTTTTGCCTCATTTTCAGAGGATGTTAAACCCGTAACGACCTCTTTCTCTAATTTTTTTTCTTCTTTCAAAACAATTGTTCCCTCTGTTTTATTAAATGAACTTCTTACATGAATTTTAATACCATATTTCATGGCTAATTCAACTGATCTTGGGTGAAGGACCTTAGAACCAAGTGATGCCAACTCTAGAATCTCCTCATAAGTAATAAAATCTATTTTTTTTGCTGATAAAACTATTCTTGGATCAGAAGTAAAAATTCCATCTACATCTGTAAAAATTTCACAATTTTTTAAACCAAGTGCTACTGAAAGAGCAACTGCAGTTGTATCAGATCCACCCCTTCCCAAAGTTGTAATGCGATTATCTTCTGAGATACCTTGAAAACCAGAAACTACCAGAACTTTATATTTTTTAAATAAATTTTTAATATAAGTTGAATTAATATTTAAAATTCGTGCTTTTCCATAACTTTTATCTGTATGGATCGGAATTTGCCATCCTAAAAGTGACCTTGAAGTGATCATATTCTTGTTTAAAAAAGTTGAAATCAATGCAGAAGAATACTGCTCCCCAGTAGATATGATACTGTCATATTCTGGGTTATAAATATTATTTTCAATATCTACATATTCCTTAACTAACTTATTTGTAACACCACTCATCGCTGATACAACCATGAGTATTTTTTTATCACCAGCTTTAATTCTTTTTGAAATAATTTTTGTGACATGCTCTATTCTTCTAATGTCACCAATAGACGTTCCACCAAATTTCATTACTTTAATTGACATAGTTGACCAAATAGTTATTTATTAGCTATAAGTTATTACAGTTCTAAATAGATTAAAATGAAAAGCAAGCAAATAACAGAGTCCAGTGTTAACGATCTTATCTTTGATGCTAACTCAGGTGAGTGGTGGGTTGAAAATGGTGCCTTTAAGGCATTACATTCCTTTAACTTGATTAGAATTAAATTTCTTACTGACGCGATTAACTCTTATTCCAATAAATCACTTAAAAGTCAAAAAATCCTTGATGTTGGCTGTGGAGGTGGAATCTTTTGTGAACCCCTAGCCAGACTAGGTGCAAATGTTACTGGAATAGATACCAATAAAAAAGCCATTCAATCTGCAAATAATCATGCAAAATCTCAAAACCTTAAAATAAAGTATCTGAATACAAATTTAGCAGGTATAAATAATGAAAAAAAATTCGATATTATT
>CACJRF010000034.1 GCA_902595755.1 uncultured Alphaproteobacteria bacterium
CGGTGAAACATTAACTGTGGATGATGATATTAATACTAATAATGTGAATGTTGGGACTTATACTACTGGATCGGGTAATTTATTAGTTTCTGATGTCAATAACTCTCATGTTACTTACAAAAAGATAGCTGATCACGGAGGAGATGGTACTAAAGTAAACTGGCCTGGAACATCAAATCACCAACTTACTCCAGATTCTGGAGAATCAACTGAGGATTTTACACAAAGAGCACTTGAATTAATGAACACGGCTGGTTCTGGAATCGCTTATTTTGTGATGACTTATTCGGATAATACAAAAACAACTGCGACTTCCGCAAAGGCTAAGGCAAGCGCTAGTGTTGTTGGGTCAGGTATTAGCAACAAAGACCTTTTTACAGTAGTGGCAAATCAATCAGATATTGAAACGGCGACAAGTAAAACAGCCTCTGACTACGGAGCAGGATTTAGATTGCTTGACGGAACAGGATTAGCATCAAACTATACGATTACAAGTAATTCCTTTGCAATTACCCAGAGAGTGTTGAGTTCTTCAGGAAGCAGACTGTATGATGCAACAACAACAGCTGGATCTGGAGACCTTACTCTAAGTAATCTTGTTGGCACAGAAACACTTACACTGTCTGGAAATGGCTCATTAAGTGACGCTAATGTTACCACTAATAAAACTGTTTCACTAAATACATTATCAATTGCTGATAACACTGGTCTTGCATCAAACTACACTTTAAGTGGTGGAACCCATCAGTTAACGATTAATCAACGTCCGTTGAACGCGACGTTATCTAGACAATACGATGGGACAGCTACTTCAGCAGGTTCAACCTTGAGCAGCTTTGATGCTTTGCAAGGAGGAGAGACATTAACAATGAGTGGTTCAGGTACGGCTGCTAGTGTTAATGTTGCTAATGGTATAGCGATGAGTAGTAATGGTGATCTTGGTTTAGTTGATGGAACGGGATTAGCCTCGAACTATAGTTTAAACTCAACAGTGATCAATATTACCCAACGCGTATTGAACTCATCAGGATCTAAAACGTATGATGCGAACACGAATGCTTTAGCAGCGGACATTACACTAAGTAATTTAGTCTCTGGCGAAACACTGAATCATTCGGGGACAGCTACGCTAAGTTCAGCGAATGCGGGAAGTTATACGATTAGTAACTTAACGGGTATGAGCATAGCGGATAATGCAGGCCTGGCTTCTAACTATACCTTAACGGGTGGAACGCATAACTTTACGGTAAACCCAAAGGTTGTATCTATTCAAGGGAATAAAACTTATGATGGGAATACAACAATAAATACTTCGGACATTACAGCCATAGTCGATACAGTTGGCTCTGAGACACTTGTTATGAGTAGTGGTACAGGAACATTATCTTCAGCCAATGTTAACAATTACTTTAGCGGGAACATCAATGAAGGCTCATTAACTTTAGGTGATGGTACGGGGCTCGCTTCGAACTATACCTTAACCGGACATGCAGCAAGTACATTCCAAGTAACTCAAGCTCCAGTTACATTAAGTGGAAGTAAAACTTATGATTCAACAACAACAGTCTCTTCTTCAAACTTAACTGTTGCTTCAGGATTAATAGGTTCTGAAACATTAGGTTTAACTGGGGATGTTGATACCAATAGTGCAAATGCCGGAACTTATGTAGCTAGCTCAGGTCAAATAACTCCTACTAGTATTGCACTAGCAGATGGGTCCAATGGTGGCTTAGCTGCCAACTATGCAATTAGTGATGCAACTGTGACTATTAATCAAAAAGCGATTAGTTTGAGTGGTACGCGTTTATATGATGCCACAACAGATGCAGTTGCGTCTGATTTAACGACGATAAGCGGCCGTGTAGGGACTGAGACGTTAACGTTAAGTGGAACGGGATCAGTTACGGATGCGAATGTAGCTCCTAATAAGACAGTAACTGTTGGTACGTTGGCGTTAGGTGATGGCACAGGTTTAGCGGCAAACTATACCTTAAGTGGTGGGACCCATCAGTTAACAGTAGATCAAGCGCCAATATCATTTACAGGAACGCGAACCTATAATGCTACCACGAATGTAGAGGTTGCAAATATAACTTTAACAGGGCAACAGGGTGGTGAGGATTTAACCGTTACAGGAGTCGGTTCAATTACAAGTGGTAATGTAGGATCAGGAAAAACAGCTAACGTAACAGGATTAACTATAGGCGATGGAGTATCTGGAACAC
>CACJRF010000035.1 GCA_902595755.1 uncultured Alphaproteobacteria bacterium
AACAAAATTTTAACAGGTGTAGCTGTTATGACATCATTAGCTTTTGTTAATGATGCTACTTCCCAGGATTATGGTGCTCAAATCGATGCTCTACAAAATGAGTTATTAAAAATGAAGCAACAAATGAATTCTGGTGATAAAGGAAAAGCTTACTTTGAAAAAGGTAAAGGCCTTAGAGTCAAAAGCATGGATGGAAAATATAAGTTCCAAATAAAAGGTAGACTTATGTATGATGTTGGTGGCTTATTAAACTATGAAACACAAACCGCTACCACGACTGATGCAAAAGTTGCTGAAGGTGGATTGGGGTCAGAGTTCAGAAGACTTAGGTTCTCAATTAAAGGTGAAGTTGGGAATGGATGGGGATTCGCATTCCAACCTGATTTTGCTGATGGTAATGATGATCGCTCCGATAGAACGGTTGTATTCAAGGATGCACTTATATACAAGAAAATAAAAGGTCTTGGTAAGGTAACTTTTGGTAATCAAAAAGCTGCTGCTGGCCTTTATGAGAATACAAGTTCTAATAATTTAATTTTCATGGAAAGACCAATGCACAACGAAAATATGAATTTTGGTCATAGAGCTGGTATTGGTTATGACACCTCAGGCGCTTTTAGTAAGAGATTCCATCTTAAAGCAACTCTATTCCATGGTTTAGAAAGTGGTATTGAGCAAAATATAAGTGATGGTGAAGTTGGCAATGAATCATTAGGGTTTAGTGTTGCTACGCAATATCAAGTTTACAAAGATAAAGCTGCTAATGCCTCAGCATTACTTGGGTTTCACTATGGATACTTTGATCTAAGTAATTTAGAAACCGATGCAGGTGGTGGTACGACTGCCCTTCCAGATTATGGAGAATATGACACTAATAGTGCAAGAGCTAATGGTGTTCATAAATTAATCGATAAACCCGTTGATATCGGTGACATTGTGAATGCTAAAGATCACTACTTTTTTGGTCCATCCTTTTCCGCAATCTACGGTCAGTTCTTTACTCAAGGCGAATACCAAGTTGGAAAATATACATTCGTTCAAAATGCTGGTGACGAAACCGCTGCAGAGGATCATGACATCCATGGTGGTTCACTAAGTGTAGCATACGCATTTAGTGGTAAATGGAAACATAGTACAAAAAAAGGTGCACTGAGTGGTTTTAAATGTAAAGCTCATTGTTTTATGCCCAAGTACCAGTATGAGTTCGTAGATGCTACAGACTATGATGAAAATGGTACAGAATTAAATCGTGATGGTGGTTCCGGTCAAGTTCATACTTTTGGATTCAACCATTATTTTAATTCGAATGTTAGAGCGATGGTCGAATATTCATATGGTGATTATGGGACTGATGCCTCTCAAAGTGATTTTCCATCAGAGATATCTGCCATACAAGCAAGATTACATCTAAAATACTAGAAGTATTCCTTCTTAATGTAATTAAAAGGGGAGCTTTACGCTCCCCTTTTTTTTTCTTCAAATTTTAGTCTAAATTGTTAAGTTATATTTATGCTAAACCTATCATTAATAAGGCATGCCAAATCAGATTGGAGCAATTATAACGGAGACGATATGGCAAGGCCCATATCTGCTAAGGGTGTAAAAAAAACAAGAAGCATCTTAAAATTTCTTGAAGAAACAGAAAAAAAATTACTATTCAAAGAAATTTTTTGTTCTCCTTCAAAAAGAACTCGAGAAACGTTAGATTTATTATTAGAAAAAATTTCTAATAAGCCTAAGATTAACTTTTTAGAGGATCTATATCACTCATCTGGGGTTGATATATTTCGTACAGTTTCCAAACATGCAAAAAAAAATAAAGTATTAGTAGTTTCCCATGAACCCTTACTATCTGACTCTATAACAAACTTTTTTATTGGAAGTCAAAATAAACACTATTTAAGGGCTAAAGCAGAGTATACAACTTCTGCCTTTTTCAATGTCAGTTTTAACTGCTCAGATTGGGATAAAATAAGGAAATCAAATTCAAGTATTAATTTTTATATAAAACCTAAGGATCTATGATTCTTTTAAAGTTAAATATAAGTTGTCATAAAAGTTTTATAAAACTGAA
>CACJRF010000036.1 GCA_902595755.1 uncultured Alphaproteobacteria bacterium
CAGTTTTACCAAATTCAATTATTGGTAAATTATTTATTCTATCGGGAAAAAAAAATTTTAACCTTGAAAAATATCCACCTGAATATAAAAAAATTTTAGAGTCCTCAAAAAAGGATTTTTTGCCTGTACATGATTTTTTATCAAAAATTAATAATCCTTTTTTAAGAGCTGAGTTGTCTGCTGATTACGAAGTTCTAGCCCAATATCAAGCCTTTGAATTAGAAAACCTTAAATTGCATATAGGCATTAAGGAAAAAATATTCTCTGACCATAAGGTACTTGTAAAGTATATGTTAAAAAATAACTTTTTGGATTATTTAAATTTATCATTTTTTCATTATTTAGGTAACTGGTCCATAGGATCAAAGATACTTTACTTAGAAAAAATTGAAGAAGAACCTCCTCATTACGACAAACTATCAAAAGTTTCTGGTGAAATTAATTTACCAAAAGATTTTTTATTAATTTTTGTACAATTATTTTTTTATTTTCTATTTGTAGTTATGCTGGTTTATACTTTAATAAATATTTTAAATATATTTAAAAAAAAAATTATAATTGAAGATCTTTTATATATTTTTATTTTGCAAGCATATTTACTATCAATAAGCCTAATTAATGTTTCTACACCTAGATATTTAATGTTAGTTTATCCACTTCTGTTAATTATCTGTTTAAGACTGTATCATCTTTGTGATTTATCAAAGCTTTTTAGAAAGTTTAATTAGAATGTGTGGAATAGCTGGCATCTTACTAAAAAAATCTGATAATCTTAACAGAAGAATATTGGAAAAAATTACTAACTCAGTTGATCATAGAGGTCCCGATTCTTTTGGATATTGGTCATCTAACGATGGAAGAATACATTTGGGCCACAGAAGACTCTCTATTATAGATCTATCAAATGATGGAGATCAACCAATGATATCGTCATGTGGTAGATATGTAATAACGTTTAATGGAGAAATATATAACTTTAAAAAGTTACGTAACGAACTCATAAAAAAGTTTAATATAAACTTTAAAAATAAAACTGATACAATTGTTTTACTTGAATTAATAAGTAGATATGGATTATTAGTAGCATTAAAAAAGATTGAGGGAATGTTCGCTTTTGGCCTTTGGGATAAAAGAGATAAAAAGCTACATTTAGTCAGAGACAGATTAGGAGAAAAACCGTTATTTTACTTCTATGATTCAAATGTCTTAGTTTTTGGTTCAGAATTAAAAACAATTAATGAATATCCAAAATTAAGTTTAGAAATATGTAAAAAGGCTTCATTTTATTATTCAATTTTAGGTTATGTACCTGCCCCTTTAAGTATATACAAAAACACATTTAAGGTCATGCCAGCACAGGTATTAACTTTTTCAAATAAAGGCATTCTGAAAAAAAATTATTTCGAAATTAAACCTAATGAAAGTACAACAAACTTATCTTATCAAGATCATAAATATAATATAAAAAAGTCATTAGAAGAATCAGTAAAAAAGATGATGGTAGCAGATGTGGAGATAGGTTGTTTCTTATCGGGTGGTGTTGATTCAAGTTTAGTAGCTTTAATGATGCAAAAAAATGCATCGAAAAAAATAAAAACTTTTAGTGTTGGTTTCTTAGAAAAGGAGTATGATGAGTCAAATTTTGCAAGACTAGTTGCTGATAAAATTGGAACTAACCATTATGGAATTAAAGTTAAAACTAATGATATGTTTCAACATCTTGAGAATATGGTAAAAATTGTCAGTGAGCCCTTTTCAGACTCATCAATAATCCCTACGTATTTGATTAGCAAACTTGCATCATCAAAAGTCAAGGTGGTTTTATCTGGTGATGGTGGTGACGAAATATTTTTGGGTTATAATAGATATAAATTCTCAAAAAAAATAGAAAATTTAAAGAAAATCTTGCCTTCTACAATTACTAATTTTTTAAGCTATATAATAAACTACATACCTACAAACTTTTATGATGCAATCAGTGAACCTTTTCAAAAGTCACTCGGAATTCACGGATTCTCACATAAA